>CAZCDS010000065.1:0-36642 GCA_964497585.1 uncultured Syntrophaceae bacterium | reverse complement strand
CCACTTGAAAGAGCTGCCCTCCGATAGAATCGCTCAATTTAGGTTGCAAGAAAGAACCCCCAGAAGAAGTCTGCAAGGGCCTGAGCACCTCTATGAGAACTTCTTTTTCCAATCAGCGAGGAGATTGAGGGCTTCGATGGGAGTCATATCGTTGGGGTTAACGCTGTCGAGTTCCTTGATAAGATCGTCGCCGGGGTACCCGAAGAGTTCTGCCTGTCTCGGGGCTTGGGACCTGTGCTCGTCCTGGGCCTTTCGGGAGAGGCGCGGGCGTCCCTGGGGGTCGATCTCTTCCTTTTCCAGATTGACGAGTATCTCTCCGGCTCTGCTGATAACCCCGTCCGGAATCCCCGCGAGGCGGGCAACCTGAATGCCGTACGAGCGGCTCGTTCCGCCGGGCACGATCTTGCGCAGGAAGACGATCTTGTCGCCCCATTCCTTGACGGAGATGTTGTAGATCTTGACACGCTCCTTCTCGAGTCCCAGATCGACCAGCTCGTGGTAATGGGTTGCGAAGAGCGTCCTCGGACCTCCGTCGGGCCGGTCGTGGAGGTATTCGGTCACGGCCCACGCAATGGAAAGCCCATCAAAGGTACTCGTCCCGCGGCCGACCTCATCGAGCAGCACCAGGGAGCGGTCCGACGCGTTATGCAGAATGTCTGCGGTCTCGTTCATCTCCACCATGAAGGTGGACTGGCCGAAGGCAAGATAATCCGCGGCTCCGATACGGGTAAAGATGCGATCCACGATACCGATGGACGTGTCCTGGGCCGGGACGAAGCTCCCCATCTGAGCCATGAGCACGATAAGTGCGGTTTGCCGCATGTACGTCGATTTTCCGGCCATGTTCGGACCGGTGATGATGAGTATCTGATCGGACGATCGGTTCATGTAAACGTCGTTCGGAACGTACCCTTCAGAAGTCTCGAAGCGTTCCACGACCGGATGCCGACCTTCGACAATGCGGATCTCGTCTCCTTCGTGGACGTGCGGACGAACGTATCCGTTAAGCGCAGCGGTTTCCGCAAGCGCAAGCAGGACGTCTAACGAGGCAATTTGTCGGGAAGTCTCCTGGATTCTCGGGATCACTTCCTGCAGGCGACTTCGGAGCGTCTGGAAAATCTCTTCCTCCAGTTCGACGATACGCTCCTGTGCGTTCAACACCTTCAGCTCACATTCCTTCAGCTCCTCGGTAATGTATCGTTCCGCGTTCACGAGGGTCTGTTTGCGGATGTAGTCCTGAGGAACCCTTTCCTGATGCGTCCTGGTGATTTCGATGTAGTATCCGAAAACCTTGTTGTAACCGACCTTGAGATTGGGAATGCCGGTCTTTTCTCGTTCCCGGGCTTCGATGCCCGCGATCCACTTTTTGCTGTCGGTGCTGATGGTTCTCAACTCATCCAATTCATCGTTGTATCCGGCTCTGATCACGCCTCCGTCCTTGATCCCGGCGGGAGGAGCATCGACGAGTACCGCTTCGACAGCATGGGCTACATAGGACAGGTCATCCATTGCCCGCATTTCCTGTGCCAGGTCACTGTCGATTCCTTCGAGGAGCGAGAGAAGCGTCGGGATTCGTTCGGCGGAAAATCGCAACTGGACGAGGTCTCTGGGTGTTGCGTTTTTTAGTGAGATCTTCCCTGCAATGCGATCGAGATCGCCGAACTCTTTAAGTTCCTCCCTGAGGTTCCCTCTACAGATGGTATCCTCAACGAATGCTTCGACTGTTTCGCTTCGCCTTTTAATCTCCTCCGCGTCCAGCAGCGGGTACGAGATCCACCGCCTGAGCAGACGACCGCCCATGGGGGTGCAGGCACGGTCAAGGAGCCCCAGGAGTGTTCCCGTCGCGGTTCCGTCCTTGATGTTCTTGAAGATCTCGAGGTTTCTCAGGGTGGACTGGTCCAGGATCATATAGTTGCCGAGATGATAGACGCGGAGCGGTTTGATGTGTGCGGGCGCTTCCGTGCGCATCTGCCGGACGTAATGGATGATCGTGCCCGCGGCCAGGGTCAGGGGAGAGCGGTCCGAAAGCCCGAATCCCTCGAGATTGCTGACCTGGTACTGGTCCTTGAGTGCGTCCGAGCATCCCCGGGCATCGGACATCCACTCGTCAACCTCGTGAACATACAATGACCCGTCCACGAGATTGCGGAGGATATGATCTTCCGGCAGCCGCTCGGAGATGAGGACTTCCCGCGGTTCAAGCCTCCGCAGCTCCTGGGCCGCAAGCGCGGGCTCGGATGTGCCGGTCACGAGGAAATCTCCCGTGGAGAGGTCGAACGCGGCGAGGCCCACATCCCTTCCCGCGGCGGCCAGAGCCACGACGAAATGATTCGTGTCCGCGTTGAGCGTGCCGGGCTCTTCCGTGAGACCGGGGGTGAGCACTCGGGTCACGTCCCGGCGCACGAGGCCCTTGGCCTTCTTGGGATCTTCCATCTGGTCGCAGACCGCAACCCGTTCGCCCGCGGCAAGAAGACGAGATATGTACGCGGACGCGGAATGATGAGGGAATCCGCACATGGGAACACCGCCATCCTTGTCCTTGTCCCGGGAGGTGAGCGCGATCTCAAGGATCTTGGATGCCTTTTGCGCGTCTTCGAAGAACATCTCGTAGAAGTCACCCATGCGAAAGAGCAGGATCGCGTCGGGATGGCGTTTCTTGTGCTCCCGATACTGGCGCATCATCGGCGTTACGGTCGGAGCGGTCTGTTTTCGATCAGCCACGGAAGAGAACCTCAGACGTGCATGAAATAAGCTGCAATACCGATTGATTATGGTTTCCCGAAATCATGTTCAGGCCATGAGAGAAAGAATAACCGAGTCACTCATCCAGTGTCCAGCATCAAATGTCTCATGCCGATACCCACACCAGCTCCTATGCATTGCACGGCACGATGCAGCGTGGAAGTCCCCTCCGAGCCGACCGGGGTTGGTGGCCTCATACCGATGCGCTATCAAAGAAGTGACATGGGCGATCCCGCCGGTTGCTTCCAAAATCCCCCCTGTCCCCCCTTTACGAAAGGGGGGACAGGGGGGATTTCATTTCTCAGGCGAGGGGCCGAGACACCTGAATCTCATTGATTCGAAAGCGCATCGCTATCATATTACATCAAGAGATGGTGCTGCTGGGCATACGGCGGATTGGTTCCTTTGCCCAACGGGAGAGAATGCAGCACTCATCAGGGGTCAACTGAGGGCACGAAAAATGTTCCTGATGTCTCACTCAGACTCCAAACCTCCGGTTCCTGAGTTCGGAGGAATGACGTTCTTTATGAGCAAGAGCCGCTCCAATGATACAATGCAGCAGCTTGGAGGGTATGACGCTGATGGTAAGATTAAGCAGATGTACACGCGAAAAATGCAGTAAGATGCTCGGATCGGCCGGCGCATTAGTGGGAGCGGACGATCAATCCGGTTCGGCGGATAGAATGACGGTGATACATCCAACAGATGTTGCGCCGTAGACCGGGAAGAGGCTCACGTGGGATGAATCGCGGTCTGGCAGTGCAACATGAGGCCCATCTAAACAAGTGCTGGTGGTTCCGGCAGATAAAACAACTGCTAAAAGCGTTACGCTGCAGTTGCGTCTAGGTGATAGGTATATCGCTAACGTGCCTTCGGAGCCTGATCTAGTGACGCTAATACGGTACCGGGAGGATGCTGGTACTGGATGAGTTAGCGGAAAACATTGTCGTGATGTAATGAGGTCGAGGGTGTGGATCGAGGTAATCGCAAGGACATCATACCCGGATACGTCGCATTCGTTGGGGCACGGCGATATACCGCCGTCACCTAACGCTCTGGCGACGTTTGCCGGTGGACTGATGTAATTCCGATCGACCTTTCTGCTCAGCAGGCGCCTAAGGTTACGCGGGCTCTTGAAGATCGGCTCCGGCGCAGTGAAGGGGCTCTCTCCGCTGAATATCTTGGAAAACTGGACGCCCACGTTCACGAAGCCACCAACTGTATGATACCAGCCGTTCACCGGATCATGGCCAACCCCGCCCCGGAGACTGAATACCCCGTTCTTCGATTTCAATTCTGCATCCGCATTGCCGCCGTATTGACTCGTGCCGATGTCGAATCGGTATCCCGTCAGCTTCAGTCTCAGATCCGGCCCGTCGGCTCCCAACTGCACGGAGTAGGCCACTGATGCGTCGTAGTTGCCGGGACCGTTCCGAAAGGCGTTCACAATGCTGTTCCGTCCCTGGAAGAGATTGCCGTAGAAGTTGAAGTTCAGCTCGACCAGATCGTTTCCCACACCCAGTGCGGCCATCTCAAGACCGACTCCACCTGAGCCGTACCACTGATCGGCCAGCTTGGTCGTGTCGCCAAAACCATTCACTCCGAGGAGCAGGTTGTCACCGAATATCTTGCGGTACCCGCCGCCAAAGGAGAAGTCTATCCTGTCAGGGTACCCCCGCTCGGTCGTGGTGGTGTTCCCTGAGCTGAAGATACGCTGAAGGGTCTTCCCGAAGTTCGTGAACTCTGCGTGCGCCTCGCCAAAGGCAGCGCTGTCATAACCGGGGTATGCGGGGAGGACATAATCGAAGGTCAAACGGCCGGTACTGATGACATTACCGAACTGGTACAGATACCCGATCTCCAGGTTGGAGATGGGCGGGAGCAGGTCCTTGAACATCCCGCTGTTCAGATACAGGGAATTCGAACCCTGGGGTAACCCCGCAGTGGTTCCGGGCATACCGAAGGGGTTCGTCGGAGCGAGATCGAGCCCCTGGCTCCGGACTGGAAGAGCGAAGACGGCTATGAGAAAGAATACGAGGAGGCCCAGGACAAACTTGCGTGCACGACTCTGAGAACCCATAACCTATACCTCACAAATTCAACGCAACACCTTGACAAACAACACTCTTCAACCCTGCCTCGGCTAAGAGTGATGCTCCCAGGCACCAATAAAGACAAAAAAATCGCTTAATTACCACGTATTAAACCGGAGATCCAGCATGATGTCAAGCTAATCCCGGAGCACTTCATTCAAAGGGTATTGTCGTGCATTGTGATCAGTCGAGAGAACAAAAAAATCCCCCAATATCCACGTGAGGAATATTGGGGGGAGGATATGGATATGAGTTGAGTCACCTCTGTCGCCCTCCGGCCCGTCCTAAAGCGGAGATGCCGGTCGAGAACCGCGAATCAGCGTTCAGTGGTTTGGGATCTCCGCTATTTTCCGAGAAACCACCCTTACTTTTCACGGCCTAACGTTGCATGCAGCGAATCCCCTCGAAGTTCCTACGCATAACGCCCTTTGAACATTCCTCCTATCATGGGAAAGCGGGCGCAGCATTCACCGGGAACGAAAGATGAGGTCCGAGCCCGGAAAGACAACTGGATGCGTCAAATAGGCAGTTGAAAGACCGCGGTTAGGGAAGCTCCCACAGTAAGTTGCTGCCAATCGAAGCCGAAGCTCCAGTTCCCTTCTTGGACCGACTGGCTAATGAGACTGTATCCTGGGTCCAGTCTCCCCGCGCCACCTACCAGACCTGCGAGAGAAAATATCCCCAGAATTGCACTCCGGTCCTGAAAAGAGGCATGGAGCAAATCGCCCCGCAAAAATACCGAGAGCGACCAGTCGGGAGAGAAGGTGTTACGGTACTCGAACATGAACTCGCCAAAATAGCCTTTTTGATCATGCAGCCCCGTCGTCGGAAAGAACAGGGTTGGAAAACCCTTGATTTCAGCGGTGACCCGGCTGCCACCTGAGCCAACTCCCGTCTTTAGCCCGACAAAAGGAACCACGCTATTCAGTTCGGCACTCAGAGAAACGTCCATTACTAGGGGCCCGGACTCAACTTGCAGGCGGTCGTACCGGAGCCCGCCCGTTATCCAGAGCATGTCTGATACTTCATAGGCAGCTTCGAGGTCTACGAAAAACCACTTCGTTGTCGAGTGGAGGTCCTGTGAGCTAGAAGCTCCGGTCGGCCGCCCAAATTCAACGTCTTGACTAGATCCGCCTCCTGCGAAAAAAGTCGTGTACACGGTCGAATTAGCAGAACTCCCGGCCCCAGAGGCGAAAATTCGGTCCCGGAAGGGGAAGAAATACTCCGCGCGGGCCCTCAGCGAAATACCGTTGCCAAATCCATACGGCAATGAAGCGCCCAACCACAGCCCCGTTGCTTCGAAACGGAGCGCTGCTTGTCCGTACGCCGAGTGATAATCCTGCGCGAAATTCGTGTCTCCATTTTCGACATATCCGCTCAGCCTCAGTGCCTCAGCCCATCCTTCCACTGGGACTTTGATATGCCCTGCAAAAGCCCATCCCACATGCAAAGAGACTTCACCCAATTTGGGCAGTCGGTAGGAACTTGTTTGAGAGAAAGGAGTCGCTACAGAAGCGGGCCAAAGGGTTCTCTGGGGGTATGCGGCAACGGGCAGCAACAAAATGAGAAAAAGAAATAATCCAACCCCTCTCTTCAACTCCATGATCCATACCTCCCCGCACTCCGACGCCACGCGGGATTTCGGGCCGGACAAATTAAATAAAATAGCTAATTCTAAACACTTATCTATTTTCCTGGTACCATACAATAGAGTCACTGTCAAGGGAAAGCTCTGCGAGGTCTCCTGCAGTCGAAAGCCCAAAAAAAACTATTTCAGAGCACCTCGAATAGGGGGCGCCTCCATGCGGCGTCTCCAATAGGACTGGTCGAGAGAACAAAAAAAAATCCCCCAATATCCACGTGAGGAATATTGGGGGGAGGATATGGATATGAGTCGCGTCGCCTCTATACCGGCCGCAGGTTCTTTCTGGAGCGGAGTCGACGGCCGGAGTCTTTCAGAGGAAGTTCACTGACGCCGTTGAAGCTTCTGATGCCGTTGCAGGCTTGTGAGGGCCAAGCCTGAGCTGAGAGCCAACCTGCCCCCTGTTGCCGCTCCTTTTTCACAGAACAGTACGAGGTCATCCCTTCACGAAGAACACCGTCAGCATGGGAATAGAGGTCCCGGGAGCCGTGATTTCTATTCGGCCAAAAACGAAGCCAGGAGGAGCGCTGTCAAATTCGCCATCCTTTAGGCCGTATAGCATTGGACGGAGATTATTGTCTGGGGTAGATCCTCCAATTGTTATAACCTGCCCAGGGCTGACGAACTGCCTCGTCGTCGTGTCGACGGCTCCCGCATCAACCCGCAGGTAGACTAGCGGGGGAACAACCGGAATACCTGTAATGTTGACGGTTATGGGAAAAGACAGTGAGCTTGTGTCGCCGCCCAACCGGAGATTATACCCCGACCAACGAGGACCGTTCCCATTGCCGTTGTCGGTTATGCTGACGATCACCGTGCTGTTCGAAACCTGTGCTTGAGTGAAAGACCCGTTGGAGAAAGACCCACTAGCAAATGACCGTAGAGGAGGATTGAGCGTGGCGATCAGGACGGGGGAGCCGCTGGCAATTGCGATCCCTGTTGTGGAGACCACTTGACCAGAGATATTGCGATTTCTATGAACCCTGTGCGTCAGCAGCCTTCGCAGATTTCGGCTCGGGCTGTTGAAGACGGGTTCCGGCAGGGTGAAGGGACTTTCCCCTCTGAGAATACGTTCCGCCTGAAACCCGAGGTTCAGGTACGCCATCACCGTGCCGTACCGACCACGTGCTCCATCATAGCCATAATCTATAGCCGCCCGCACCAACCCGTTGCCGCTGCCTAATTCCATGCCGCCCCGGTATCCGTAAATCTTGGTCAACGTGCCGGCGGTCCACTGATAGCCAATGCCCTTCACCCGGAGGTCTAACTCGCCATTGAGTAGCGGTTGCGAGTAGCCAATCTCCACATCGTAGCTGAATACGCCCTCTTTCCAGAGTTCCGCTGTGCCATAGATCGAAGCCGGGTTCCCGTATGAATTGAAGGTCAGGTCGGCCAGCCCTCCGCCGCCGATCAGCGAGGCTACTTCAATACCCCATCCCCACGTTCCGAACCAGGTACCGAATATTCTGGGCGCGTCATAATAGGCGTTCACGCCGAGCATCGTACGATCGCCCAGAATGGTTCTGTACCCACCGCCCACGGAGAGATTTATCCTGTGGCTTGCATACCGCTCTGTCTCATAATTGATGTTTACGGCACTAAGACCGAATTGGGTCGGTACCGTGGTAGTTCCTTTCCGCGTGGGATACCCGTGATATCCGAAATGCAAATCAGCAAAGCCTGCGCTCTTGGCTCCCGCACTGATGGGTACCAACAAATCGCTGAAGAAGAAGGTGTTACGCACACCTGAATCACCGAATTCGTAAAGGAACCCAACATCGAAATTGGGAAAAAGCGGCAGGAAATCCCGAAACATCTCACTAGAAAGCGGGACTATCGATGATCCCTGAGGCAATCCAGCAGTGGTGCCCGGCCTCCCCGTCGGATTGGATGGAACGAGATCGAGTCCACGGGGAGCACTGGGCCAGGATTGCTCCCCCACTTGGGCGGCCGGTGCAGAGCCCGCAGAGGCTGGTTTGAGTACGGTCGACAGCGGTGACGCATCTGAGAATTTCGCCCGTTTCTCGGCCACCACGTCTTTGGGGGAGAAGACCGTTTCTCTGAGCGATCTGTTCTCATCCAGGACCCGGGCGACCAGCTCTCGCATCTCCGCAAGTTCGCGCTCTACCTCAATGCGCTTCTGCCGTTCCGCGGCAAGCTTCGCGAGTAACTCCGAGACTTGAGAGCTACTTCCCGTTCCCTCGGAGGCTTCGAGCCCTCTCCCTCGGCCTGGGTCACCTTGTGCCCTGACCATATCCGCCAGGCTGATTACCAATAACAACGGAAGTATCCAGGAAAGCACCGCTGAGCGACAACGACGGAGCCCACTCATACCACCCTCCAACAACAAACCAGCAATGCCCCGAGGCGCTTGTGGGTACGAGGAACCAGCTCGAGGTCCGCGATTCTGAACCTAACGAGGCCCTCGCTACTCCGCGATGGTTTCCCGGCGCTCAGAGCACGATCTCAGTGCTACGTTTCACAAATTCGTTAGCATACGATCTTCCGAGAGAGTTGGGACCTCTTCCCTGGGTGGCGCTGCTGGCTTAGCGGGCAGTGCTCACAATAGGCTGGCTGAATACGTGACCAAATTTGTGAAGGGCAGCACTCGGAAAAATCTACAATGATTTCATATGAATTGAAGCACGTTACGGAGGTGAAGTCAAGGAAAACCCATACCCTTACATAACCATTCTGTTCGGTCTGAGGAAATTGTGTGCTCGATGGCCTATGGCAACCGGAAGGGCTCAAACTATGCTCGAACTGTAACGACTTGGTGTCCCTGGGAAGCGAACGTAGAGCAAACTCAGGGAAATTGAACGTGAATCTATCACAGAGGGGTTCTGCATGACACTGGTCAGATGACCGGTTTGTGGACCCTGACAGAGAAATCTCACACTATCGAGGTGAGAATAATTTTGGGGAGGATAAATGGATATGAGTGGAGTCGTCTCTATACTGACCTCATGGAGAAGCATCGTCTTTCCGCACGCGATCTCCAGAGCCTCTTCACGAAAATGGTGACTGCCGGAGTTGTTAGCCAGGCTGAGTTGGATGAGCGAGTACCGCCACAGGAGCGGACCATTGAACTGGGCCTGGCAGTCTGTTCCGCGTGCGGCCATGTTGAGGCCTCGGAATTTGAGGTGTGCGCCAGTTGCGGATTCACCCCTCCGGCCTTTATGAAAAAGAAATCAGTGAAAAAAGGGCCGTTGCCAAAGACGGAACCACCTCCCAAGCCTGCCGCAGGTCCCCCATCGGCTATGACACGCACTCGTCCTCCGCAGACAGAAAAGTCCACTGAAGCCGGGGAGAAAGCCCGACCGGCCGGGGTGTGCCCGCGGAGCGAGTCCGAGAACTCCTTGGGATTCCGGAGCGCTCGCCGCGCGTGGAGGACACAACTAAGTTTCGGGAGGGACTCGCCCGGACCGCTCGATACTCGCTGTGGCTCGATGTTACTGCAGCAGTCTTCTTCGTACTGGCGGCCATTGGGCTGGTTGTCCTCGTGTTTCTGCAATCGATTCTGGCAGAGATCCCCCTGACGTACGGGCTGGTCGGGGCCGTTCTGTTCCAAATTCCTGCAATCATCTTGTTCCTGACGTTTCTTGTGCTCCTGATACTGGCGCATCATCGGCGTTACGGTCGGAGCGGTCTGTTTTCGATCAGCCACGGGCAAGCACCTCTGGCGTGCGAGAAATTGGCTACAATATCATAATAATATGAATTCTCTGGATCACCTACAGGCCGTGAGGGAAAGCATAGCCGAGTCACTTATCCGGTGTCCAGCATCAAATATCTCATGCCAATACGCATACCAGCTCCCCTGCATTGAAAGGCACAACGAACCATGAAAGCCCAATGCGCGCCTGTCAGGGCAGGCGCCAGTAGGGGCGTAGCCTGGAAGCCGTATCAGAACTCGGAAAATAAGGGTAATCGTGCCACGCAGAAACTCGTGTCCGCGGAAACCGGGCTCGAGATCACTGCATGAAGACACGGACCTGGCCTTCGTCCAGGACCGTGGCGCCCCACCTCCGCACGTGCCACAGGCCTGGGGTGCCACTGACCCGGGAACCAGGTCAGTGTTTTTTCGCACATACGGTCCACCCATTCCCGCTCCTGGCCGCTGAAACCCCCCGATGGTAACACGATATCAGGTCCGTTGAGAGTTTTGATACACCTTCCCTGCTACGCCCCTACCTTGCCGCAATGACACTGTTACTTGGGAGCCCAGGCTATGCCTTCATCGAGGTCTTTGCTAAGAACCGGTCGGATTCCGACAGCGCCGTGTCGCTATTACCTGAGGTCTAGAAGGTAGGAGGGCACGCGCCCGTGTAGCTTGAGTCACGTCAAGGCCGGTATCTCCGGAAAAAACGAACAATCCAACAACATAGAGGTGAGAATAATTGGGGCGCATGTACGCATAAGAATGGTTGTCGCTCTATGGCCAACGGGTTCGCCCACAACCCGGTCGCCGTTCACGTCTGCGAAAGGATGATCGTACCGGATTTGTCAATGGCGAAGAAACGTTACCATCCATGGAGTTTTGAAAAACCGAATCTGCGTCACGGACTGGAAGAAACCGCTGAAAATTGGTGAAACCGAGGCATTTGCTAAGGGGCGTTAAAGTGTACCGTTGCCGTCCATCCCCCTACGATTCGGTCGCCCGGGATTCCGCCTGGGTTGCTGTAAATAAGGACAAACGAGGGGTCTACGTTATTAGCGATAAACGTGCTCTGTGCGGTGGCATGTCCCCATGGCCCGCCGCTCCAGGCCTGCGGAGCCCCGCCTGTATTTGGAAGGGTTACCCATGCCGGAAATCCCGGATTTACCCAGATCCAGGTAGTCCCCGCGGGCCAGACTCCATCACCAATACCGACATATATGTTCTGAGGGGAGTTGGTGGCGATGGTAAGGTTGACTGTTACATAGAGCGTGGAACAGGGTCCAGCGGCGTTCAGGCTCTGCCAGAAGTTTGCAGGCACAGGTAGAGCTACTCCGTGATAACCACCGGCTACGAGATCAATTAGCGGCCCTCCCGTCCCGGTGTACGTGATAGTACCACAGCCACCAGGCCCAGACGGAAGTTCTGTTGAGCGTGCCACTACGACGGAAGCGGCTTGCGAGTAGCCCCGCTTGACCTTCCGTGTGAGCAACCTCCTGAGATTCCTCGGACTCTTGAAGATTGGCTCCGGCGCGGTGAAGGGACTCTCGCCCGTCGCGAGGTTCGAGAGCTGGATTCCGATGTTCACGAAGCCACCGATCGTGTAATACTCCCCGTTGATTTCGTCTCGTCCCGCCTCGGCTTTGACGCGGAACACCCCGTTCCGGGTGGTGACTTCCGCTCCCGCGTCCCATCCGTAGATTTTGGTTCCGACGTCGAACTGATATCCGGTGAGCTTGAGCCTGAGATCGGGCCCGCCTTCGCCGAGTTCGTGGGAGTAGCCCATCTCTACGTCATAGTTCCCCGCTCCGTTCCTGAAGGCATTGACGATACTGTTTCGGCCCTGGAACAGGTCCCCGTAGTAATTGAAGTTCAGGTCAAGGGCATCACCTCCGGGCAGGAGCGAGATCATCTCCAGGCCGACGCCACCCGACCCGTACCACGTTCCCCCGCCAAGTTGGGACGCGTCATAGAAGGCGTTGAATCCCACCAGGAGCCTCTCGTTGAACAATCTCCGATAGCCGCCTCCGAAAGAGAGGTCTATTCTGTCGTACATAGGAGTTTCGGTCGTCACCGTAGTCACCGAGCGAATGAACCGCTGAAACGTCTTCCAAAAATTCGTGAACTCTCCGTGCACCTCCCCAAAAGCTGACCCGTTGGGGCCGAGACCGAGGGGAGCGACGTAGTCGACGCTGAGCCGGCCGGTACTGACTCTATCTCCGAAGTTGTAGATGTATCCGAATTCCAGGTTGGAGATCAGCGGGATGAGACCCCTGAACATTCCGCTGTTGAGATGGAGGGAATTGGACCCTTGCGGCAGCCCCCCGGTTGTGCCGGGCATGCCCAAGGGATTGGACGGAGCCAGCTCGAGCCCTTGGCCCCACGTAGGCATTGCGATGGCGGCGATCAGAAGGAGTGCCCCGAGAATTGCGTTACGAGTTCGTCGGCGACTCCGATGCCCCATAAGCTATCCCTCAAACTTTCGCGACAAGACGCTGGGAATCCCCGACATTCCCCGGCATTTGGCCGGGAATCATCTCCCAGTCGTCAATAAAGATAAAAAAACCAAAGGTTATGCGGTATTAAACACTAAAGTAAGGATGATGTCAAGCGAATTCCACGGCACCGGCTTGACGTGGCCTGACGTGCCCGCTGTGCCTCCACGTTCCCAGGCCCCAGCCTCGCCTGTTCGAGTCAGAGCTTCTTCCTCGGGTTCCCGGGTAAAGCTTGGGAACGAGGGAAACCGCAAAGCCGGCATGATGTCAAGCAAATTCAGGCTCACATCGCTCATCGGGTCTTGTCGCACGACTATAGTTTTACTGCCTTCATCCTGATTCTTACCGTCCTAGTGATCGTCCGCGCTTTGACGGACACCCTCAAGGTCTTCGCACGGATGGCCGCGGACCTCCTCGTAAGAAGCTGATTTCAATAACGGTTGCATGGCATACGGTAGCTCCTACCGATGCACGCGACATGAAGCGGGCACGTGCAGACCGGCGTGCCCCGTTTTTTGCTTGACAAAAAAGGCCGTCGCTTCAAAAACTGCTGTTGGTCCTTCCTTCTTACCCGGGTTCGAACCGGGATACATTGGAAACGACGGGCCTCGACTCGTTCACGACAAAGAGAGTCACACACCTATTTGCCGAGGGGCGACGGCTGGGGTAACGGGACGCGCAATATGCAGTATGCATGCCGGCGTTGCCGGTAGACACGCCGCGAAGCCCTTCTATTTCCCTGGAGGTCTCTGATGGAATCTTTCATGCCGACGTACCGATCGTACGATGAGCTTGCCGGGCTTCAGCTCGAGGGCCTGCAATGGACGGTCAACCACGCTTACCATGGGTCAAGCGCCTATCGGAACAAGCTTGACGAAGCAGGTGTCAAGCCCGACGACATCAAGAGCCTCGATGATCTGAAAAGGCTTCCCTTCACGACAGCGCAGGACCTGGCAGAGGGCTATCCCTTCCCCCTGGTGAGCGTGCCAATGGAGAAAGTCGTGCGGCTGCACGCGTCATCAGGGACTACCGGAAAGAGGAAGGTCCTGTGCTACACGCAAAAGGACATCGACGACTGGATCCACTTTTTTGCCCGCTGTTACGAGACCGCGGATCTGACGCATGAAGATCGGGTCCAGATCTGCGTCGGCTACGGCGTCTGGACGGCCGGCGCGGGGTTTCAACTCGGCTGTGAGAAGTTCGGCGCGCTCACGGTTCCGGCAGGACCGGGAAACCTCGAGATGCAGATGGAGTTCCTCATAGACTTCCAAAGCACGGTAATGTGCTGCACCGCGTCCATGGGTCTGCTCCTCGCTGAGGAGGTTCAACGACGCGGACTCCGTGACAAGATTGCACTGAAGAAGATTATCTACGGCTCCGAGCGTTCGTCCGACGCGATGAGAGACAGAATAAGGGAAAGTCTTGGCTTGACCGATATGTACGACATCCCGGGCATGACCGAACTGTACGGGCCAGGCACAGGTATGGAATGCTCCGCTCATAACGGTATGCACTACTGGGCCGACTACTACATCCTCGAAATCCTCGACCCGGAAACCCTCGAGCCGGTCCCCGACGGCGAAACCGGAGAAATGGTCGTCACGACGCTGAAGAAGGAGGCGGTACCGTTGATCCGCTATCGCACCCGGGACCTCACCGCCATGATCCCCGGCCCGTGCGATTGCGGACGGCTCATCCCCCGGCACGACCGCATCCTCGGCCGTTCCGACGACATGTTCATCTTCCGGGCCGTCAACATCTATCCGGGCCAGATCGACAGCGTCCTCAGCGTCACGCCGGGTATCGGCAGCGAATACCAAGTCGTCCTGAAGAGGGGAAGCGACGGGAAAGATACCATGACCGTCAGAATCGAGCGGGATGTGGACGCGAATCCGACCGATGACCTACCGACAGCGGCAGCGGTCAAAGACGCTCTGAAGAAGAAGATCCTGGCCACACCTGAAATCGAGATCACCGACTACGGCACGCTCCCACGAAGCGAACGAAAGACCAAACGAGTCTTTGACAACCGGGAGTAAGAACTCTGCGAAAGGCGACAGTATGCTCTCCCGCATGGCCCGCGGCGGCGCGAGTGGCGCCTCTCCCGGCGAGGAGAATGGTGAGGAGGATTGCCTTTGCGTGTTCTGCCTTTCGACCCACGGGATTAGGTATCACCCCACATCCCGCCAGTTTTTTTCTATGGGATTCTCTGACTTATCGGTATAGTAGGTGACCCAGGTCCCCTACTCGCGGACGAGGTTATTTCCGATGGGCACTGATTTCACCTTTGCATATGGCTCGAATATGAACAGTTCCGATCTGAGGTCATGGCTAGAACGCAACGGGTACAATTCCGCCCTGATTGTGAACAGATGGCCTGCCGTACTGGAGGGATATGACTTCGTCTGGAACTACTTTTCCCGGGCGAGAGGCGGAGGCGCCGCCAACCTTGAGCGCAAAGAGAACTCCCGCGTCATCGGCCTGCTCATTGAGTTCGAGGTGCCGTTACTCAAAGCCTTTGATCGCAAAGAAGGACATCCGCTATTCTACTCCAGGGGAGAGAAGCGCGTCCCAGTAAGACGCCTTGATAACAACGAGACCGTAGAGGCCTGGCTCTACCTCGCGAAGCCGAACAGAGGCGATATGCGCGACATCCTGCCGTCCAGGGCATACAAGAAGATCATTGTGGACGCGGTCCAGGAATTCGGCCTGCCCGAGGATTATATCGAGAAGATCATGGCATGGCCGACGCAGGATTAGGGGCCTGACTTCACCGGAGAGGATTCTTGTGCAGGAAGGCCCTTCCCCTCCAATTGACGCAATGACTCGAACGGGCGTTATCCACGGGCGGTTTCAACCGCTGCACAAGGACCACATGAAGTACCTGCTCGCAGGGTGGGAGCGGTGCGATCATCTGGTGGTTGCCATAACGAACCCTGACCCCGGCCTGTCGAAAAAGGACTCGGCAGACGAGGCCAGGAGCACTCCGCAGGCCAATCCGCTTACGTACTTCGAGCGTTATCGTCTTATCAGGGCCGCACTACCGGAAGCCGGTCTGGAGGAACCGAATTTCTCGATCGTACCCTTGCCGATTAATTTCCCGGAACTGTACGGATACTACGTGCCTCTGAACGCTCTGTTCTTTCTCACGATCTATGACGAATGGGGCCGGCGGAAGCTCGAGATGTTCCGGTCTTTGGGGCTCCGGACTGATGTAATGTGGGACAAGCCGCCCTCAGAGAAAGGTATTACCGGCCGTGAAGTCAGGGAGCGTATGAAGCGCGGCGAGAACTGGGAAGAGTTGGTCCCGCCCAGGGCGGTAGCCCTCTTGAAACAATGGAATATACCTGCACGTGTGCGACGTTTGTAACAAGAGACACACGGCGATTTCTGCGAAGACTTCTCGGAGGCCGGCCTTTCCGGAAAACGGATCCCTCTTGTATTCCTTACATACAAACTGCCATGTATTGAAAGAAACAATCT
Organism: uncultured Syntrophaceae bacterium; assembly: GCA_964497585.1. Taxonomy (GTDB): domain Bacteria; phylum Desulfobacterota; class Desulfomonilia; order Desulfomonilales; family Desulfomonilaceae; genus CAZCDS01. The sequence goes on along the minus strand of CAZCDS010000065.1, from coordinate 20,529 downwards.
CGACTCCCACGAGATATGAACACCACCTCTCTCAGAAGGATTGCGAGAGGGTGACGACGGAGCCCTCGTAAAAATCAGATGTGGCCAGTTCGATAGCTATAGTAACTGGCATAAACGTACGCGGTGAAGTCCGCGACGGGCTGGTTGCTCCGGGCCGTGTGCCTCCGGTGAATCTTGTCGAGGGGGCGGAGGGAATCTCGCCACCGTCAAAGACCTCAAGCAGAGCCTCTTTCGAAGATTCAACCGCCTGCTGGGAAACACCAGGGCGCTCAGACCAATCGTCCCGCACTTCGCTTAAACGCTGGTCTCTGAGCCGGTTACTATCGTGCCTCATTCCGGCTCCTACTTCACCAACGCTTCGATCAACATATGCCCGCCGGAGAGCATTATGATCACAAACGTTCCGACGAGAATGATAAAGCCCAGTTGAGGCATGTAGCCCATGTACGACTTGTATCTTCGGGCGACGAGCGTTTTGGCAATGACGATGGGAAGCAGCGTCATCCCAACAAAGGCGTGGAGAACAGCGAAAAGGGGAAAGCTCCCCAGATGGGCTGCTCTCGGCAACATAAAAACGAAGAAGAGCACGAACGCGACTACGAAGATCCAGCCAACCCACCGATGGATCTCACGCAGGCGCTTCGCGCCTTTTGGTCCACCCAGCACCTCAAACATCAAAACCGTGTTGACAACTCCTATAACAAGCAGCACGACTCCCAGTATCGATATGAGTATGCCATTCATAAGTCTTCCTCCCCTCTTTGAGTAGGCGGCGGTAGGCACTCCACCATAGGAGGCAGAACCACCTCATGTCAATGGCAAAAGCGCTCTCCTTCTAACGTGTCAGTAGCGCGGGACGAGGGCTCAATGCAACTTTTTCATTGCAGGAATGAGACGACCGAGCATGTTCCATTCCCGCCGTCGCGGAGATTGCTTCGCTGCCATGGCAATGATGGTTTCCGGAGAAGTTGTTTCTCTCAGCCTTGGATGGTTACTTCCGCGCGCCGTGCAGCGGTTGGATGCCATGAGCTCGCCTTGGGAGCATGATCCTGACAAGATCGCTCAACAAAGGCCTTGACGGACAGACCACCCCTATGTTACCTCACGCATGGCGTAGGATTGACGACTGAAGTGGATCGTCCTTTGAGAAAGGGGGCTAGCCCCTCCAGTGCCTAGGGTGCAACATACGACTGCTGGGGTGACGCTGTTCGCGTACCTCGCGCTGAGCGCGTGGGTCGTCACGGTGGACTCGGCGTGCTGTATCGCCTATCTTCACCAGGAGACCGAAAAGCCTCACCACTCCGCGAGTCAGTGCTGCTGTCAGTCGAAGCCCCATCGATCAGGGACCTCTGAGCCGTCAACCAGCGTACCGTCTTTTATCCCTCATTGTTGCACTGGACTCGGTTGCCACGAGCCGGCGCACTCCACAAGTATACTCGCTCTCCGCCGTGCTCAATCAACGTGTGAGATTCCGCGGCCGGGGCGAATCCTGGTCCTTCCGGCATCGATTCCTCGTCTGCCGTCCCACCTCCTGAGTTTCTCGTCCCTTTCTGCTGATCGGGGTGAGGCCCGTTCGGCCGGCCCTCGCTCAGATGTGCTCCTGATGTGATTTCTTACCATTGTACTCCTGAAACATATTCTCCGTGCCGACCAAGCCCGGTTGGTCGCGGACGACAGCTTGAAAAAGCCTCGTGACCGTACGTCAGGTCTCGAGTGGGGGAAAGGAGCCGACAATGAAGAAGATCGTCTGGATTGCTATGCTGTTCTTGATCATACTGTCTTTTCACGCGGCGATAGCCAAGAAATCGAGTTCCGTTCGCGCGCAGAAGGATGCCAGAGCGGTGCAGGCCGCGGAAAAAAAAGCCGAACAGGAACTCAAGGATGCCTTCATAATCCCCAAGTTCTATTTGGAGGCCGAAGCAGCCTACAACAAAGCCAAAGATGACAAGCGACCCAATCGCTCGATGATCCAAACCGGAAACTGATATGCGTGGAGACGAGCCCTGGTAACACTACTTGGGTTAGGGGTGTTCGAAAAATTCGTCAATCTTCTCACGTACGTTCGCCTCTTCGAGGGGGCTTCGTTGCGTAATGGAAATCCACCAGGGAAAGCCTTTTGCAAGAAGGCTTTCCCCGTCCTCCCGGGCATGAAATCCCCCTCTCCTTCCTTTGCTAAGGGGGGCACGGAACGTACCTTCGGTTAAGAAGTGGCGCAAAAAGGGGATTTTGCAGGCGGCCGGCCAGGCCGGTCACAGTCACTTCTAGGGAAACGCAGAGTTATCAATCAGTAGTATTTTCTTGCTTGCGCATCGGTACGACCGGTGACACCTCACCCACGAGAGCGGATCTGCTCACGCCCCGATGATGGAACCCCCGAATCTTATCTTCAACGAGTCAACCGGGACGTTTCGATCACTGAGATAACGTGCTTCCTTGCGGCATCCTGAGACCAGCCGTTCTGAATCAAACAGGTGAGATACCTTCTCGCGGCCAAACGCATTTCAGGTTGCGACCGCGCATTGGCGATTGCCAGGGGATACTGCGAGCAGTCCGGCCGGCGCTGAATTTGCGCTGAAGCGGGTTTTTGTGCGGAAGCAACAACGGAGCGGCGCTGGGCCGTCGGCCCATGCGGCCGAGATCGAAGCCGAACCTGCGTCTGAGGGGGATACTGAGTCTTTGGTTGACTGCGTTTACGCGAAACCCGCCGGGACGAGTGTCGGCCGAATGTGGGAGCTTTCGGAGCCCGTCTGCTGATGCGGACTCCTGTTGAAGCAGGTGCAGGTTCCGGGGACGCGTTTTCGCTCTCCAGTCGGACCGCCGGCTCGGCCGGGTGTGACTCAGGCTTGGGTCTGAAAGCGGAATTGCCGCTCTTTACCATGCGTCCGGAAGAGCTGAACTCCGGGGCCTGGGGGACCAGATAGGGAAAATCTTGGGAAAAGGCTTCCGGAACGACCAGCGCGCCCACAAAGCCGATGGATGTCAGGAGAGTGAGGAAATTAATCGCTTTTATCATGCAGTAAGACTCCATACCTCCGTAAAAATCTTTATATCATACTCCCAAAGAAAAGACCATCCCCGAACTGCCGAAGTCACCGAGGAAAGACAGCCCGTGTACGTCCTCTTGCGTCTGTGGCCGACGCCCTCTCCCAATGGGAGCGGGTTGGAGTTCAGGGCGAGTCTTATTCGTTCAGAGACGCATTCGTAGGAAAGACCCCGGTGAAGGCACAGTCTCGCGTCCGCATAACAGTGTCATATCGGTAAGGTAGCGGTCCTGTGTCTCCTCGGGACTACGTCCCTACTGACCCCTGGCGCTGGCAAGGAAAAAATGAAGCGGCCTCCTCAGATGAGTTCGAACTTGTACATTTTGTTCAGGAGTCCTTGTCTGGAGAGTCCCAGATGCCTTGCAGCCGCGGTTCGGTTTCCACCGCAGCCTTCCAGCGCGTCTCGAATCATTCGTAGCTCGAGCTGCGCCACTGCCTCCTTGAGGCTCTTGGGCTCGGTGGGAAACCCGACCTCTATCATCGCCCCCAGAGATCGGGTGATCCGGCGCGAGAGGCAACCGACCGAAATATTCATGCCTTCACCGGTAAGCACGTGGGCTCGCTCGGTTTCGTTCTCCAGCTCACGAACGTTGCCCGGCCATGGATACCTGACGAGGAGATCCATTGCAGCCGGATCCATGCCTCGCACCGGCTTTCCTGTGGTGTGGGACAACTTGTCGAGGAAGTGGTGGACAAGAATGGGAACATCCTCCGCCCGGTCCCTCAACGGCGGAAGGCGGATAGGGAAGACATTGATCCGGTAGAAGAGATCCTCACGGAAACTCCCTTGATTCATTAAAGAGTCAAGGTCCTGGTTTGTCGCGGTGATCAGCCGCACGTCAACGGTTCGGGAGACGTTCTCGCCCACAGGTTTGATTTCGCCGAGCTGTAAGGCCCTGAGCAGTTTGACCTGCATGGCGGGCGAGGTAGCCTCGATCTCGTCGAGAAAGAGTGTCCCCATATGGGCCGCTCTGAAGACCCCCTGGTGGTCGCGCACCGCTCCGGTGAACGCGCCCTTCTTATGCCCGAACAGTTCACTTTCTATGAGTTCGGCGGGAACCGCCGCGCAATTGAGGGTGATCATGGGACCGGTGGACCGACGACTGAACCGATGAATCGCCTCCGCAACGAGCTCCTTTCCGGTTCCCGACTCGCCCTGGATAAGGACGGTGGTCTCCGTGGGAGCCACCTGTCTAATGAGGCTGCCTATCTTCTGAATGGCCGGCGAGTTCCCAATAATTGCGTCCATGGGGTCTGAGCGTTCCGCTCCTGCCCCGGCTCCCCTGTTATCCGAGCCGCTCCTCGAGGCTCTCTTCCACAGATCGTCCCATTCCAGCGCGTTCTCTATCGATCGAGATGCCTGTGACGCAAGTATCTCAAGTATCTCAAGATCGGTCGACGTGAAGACCCCGGCTCGCTTGTTGAGGACCTCGAAAACCCCGCTGACCGTCCCACCCGGCGACCGCAGCGGAACGCAGAGGAGGTTCCGGGTCGTGTACCCGGTCTGAAGATCGACGTCTCTGTTGAATCGGCTGTCATTGTACGGATCCGGGATCCGAAGGGACTCTCCGCTGGTGAAGACCCATCCGGCAATGCCCGAGGCCCAGGGAATGCGAATCTGGCCGTGTTCGACGCCGACCCCCACATGGGAGTAGAGTTCTTTGCGCCCGTAGTCGGGAAGGAAGATGGTTGCACGCTCGGCATTCATCACCGAGGGTGCTTCGCGGAGCAGCAGCTCCAGGAGCGAACTCACTGTCTTCTGGCCCGTCATCAGAACGCCCGTTTTGAACAGCAGGGAGATACGTTCCAGGTAGGATCCCAAGGGACGGCCGGTCCCCTTGAACTGATCCGCGCCGCTCTCCATGCCGAGGGCTTCCTTGAGGAGCGTGATGTCCAGGTGGATCGTTATCGCTTCGACGAGTTCGTCCACGGTCACCTTGCCGTTTTTCAACAGGATCTCGTGCGGTGACTTCCCCGCGGCCTTCGCCTCTCGCGAACAGGCCGCGTAATCCTCGTTTGTAATGCTTCCCGTTTCCAGCAGAAGGCGCCCTATGGAATGGTGGTCAATCAACGCTCGTCCCCCCTTCCCGGCCCTTGAAACCCGGCCGAAGCACCACTGAAGCCATGTCGATAGGTGTTTATCGCGTGCCTCTGCCCGCGTCGGTACTCTTGCCGTAAAGCGCTATTTCACCCGTTTGCCCGTGGATGATCATTTTGCTTCCGACGATGACGTCCACATCGTTGAATCGTACGGATTCCGCGCTACCGGAGAAGCGGACCAAAGGCCTGACTTGCCCCACGTAGACCTTTTCCAGAGACTTGGCGATATCCGCAGCGTGGGCACCTCGACCGCCGAGACGACTGACGAGCGCGGTCTCAACGGGGAGGGAAAAGATCTCCTCCATGATCTCCTCCGGAATGGGATCGTTCACGACGAAAATGAATCCATCAAGCTTTTCACCCTCCCGAAGACTCCGGTTCATCGCTTCGATGATCGACTGCGCCTTGGTGATATGTTTGAAGGGCGCGATTTGATTGCGGTTCGTCACCATGATGCCCCGAAAGATCTTGCCTGAAATGCCGGTTCCCCGGGCGATCACCCGGTATCCCGAGGATTCCAAGCTGGGAACGAACTCCCTGCGCTCTCTGTTCTTGCGGATCTGAAGGATGTAGACCTTTCCCCTTTCGATGGTGTACTCCATATTCACGTGGAGGTGCAGGCGCTCTGCCGCGCGAATGAGCCGCGAGGATAACTGCTTCCAGCTTTCAGGCATCCGCGAGGCCAGGGTTTCGGTCCGTTTCCAGAGATCGTATGTCGGAATGGTGGCAACCTTCCCGCCGACAACGTCGGTGCCTTGATCGCCGTGTGCGAAATCGCCTCTCAGTTCCATGGTGAAGGGATTGTATGACACGACCCCGGTGCCGGACGATTCAAAATCAATGTTCCCGTACACCATGGCCTGCACAATCGCCGGGGTCCGCCAATTTCCGTCTATACCGGCGGCTGCTCTGAACTTCTGCGCGGCTCGACCCTCGTAGGAATGAAGTACCGCTGTGACGCAATGGGCCAGGATGTCAAGGAATCGAGCCTCGTCGAGAAGCCGTGTTGCGTCGGGTGCCAGTTCCCCGAGCCGGTTCTTGTAGTCGAAGGCCAATTGTTTCATCTGATCGCCGGACATGTTCGCCTTGAACTGGACCCGCCATCGGGTCTTGCGCTCGTCGATGATGTCCTGGAACTCTTCCCGTGCCACGCCGAACACTGATTGGCCGAATTCCTGGAGGAATCTCCGATAGCAATCGTAAGCAAACCAGGGACTTACCAAATCGGCCAGGCGAGCTGCAATCTCGTCATTTATCCCGACGTTGGTAATGGTGGTCATCATCCCCGGCATGCTCATACGCGCGCCTGATCTCACGGAAAAGAGCGCGGGATTGGACGGGTCCCCGAAGGATCTCCGGCAACGAGTCTCCAGCTCCTGAACCGACCCGGCCAGACGTTCACGGAAGACCGGGTCCGAGAGCGTGGTATCTCTGTCCTGAACCGACAGGACCGTGGTGATGACGAAATAGGGTGGAGTCTTCTCTGCGAATCGCAACAGGCACGCTTTCAGCCCGATCTTGCAGGCTGAGACCTCCCCTTGTTCGGGGAAGTAGATCGGATCGCCGTCAGAAACCTCGCTGACAGCCCGAACCACCTTCCTGCCGGACTCGGCCAGGCGCCGATTCAAGAACAGTTCCACCTTGTCTACGAATCCTTCGAGGACGCGCAGGTTTCCGTCCCTTGCCTGAAGATCTGATATGTAAAGCGTTTTCAGATAGCTGGTGAAAAAGTCGGTGTCCGGGATCTCCCTGAGTGTCGTCAGATCTCTCAGCTTCCTCGGGAGTTGGTTAACGTCGCAGAAGGTGAGGCGCCGGTCGAAGGGCTCCTCGAACCAGTACCGGTACACGTCGTAGACGTCGTCAAGCTCTTTCTTAAGAACCTTGAGAAGATCGCGGACCTTGTCGAAGGTCAGGGCAAGCGCACCGGCATCTCGCAAATCCTTTCCCGCCTGATCCAGGTAGTAGCTTGAATGCCCGTTCACCGCCAGTCCTTCAACCAGGAGATCCAGGAACCGCAACGCCTGGGAGAGATTGTCGAGCGTAATCACCTCGAAACGCGTATTGCTTATGCTCGCGGCAATGGTCTCGTGGATTGCCTCCAGCCGGAGGTCCTTGTTAAATGCTTCGAAACGTTCCTCTTTGTACGTGGCCTTCTGCGCGTACGCGTGCCCCGCCTTTTTGGCCCGTAACACAATCGGCGTTCCGGGTTCTTCCCGGCTTATCCGCTCCTCCTCACGGATATAATCTTCCGAACCCTCGGTCAGCGTTACCGGGGCTGGCATCGGGTCTGAGATGTCCGGCGTGAGAAAATTATCCACCAGCTCTCGTCGTTCCCGGATAATCTTCTCGAGCCTGTCGAGATCGTCCTTCACCGTTGCGCCGGATGTGGGACGGGTGACGATAAAGTACTTTTCGTGGAGTCCCCTGAGCAAGTCCACCAGATCCGTAACGAGGCGCCTGGAGAATTCGGGCACGGACTCATCGTTTCCATAGGGGGCCGTGTCGACGAAGAGCAGAGGTTGGAGACCGTTCTTCACCGAAGGGTCGATCCCATGGTCCGCGAAGATTCGGCCGAGAAGGGTCTGAATGCCCTCCGCCTCCTGCTTCGTGCACCACTGGTCCATCTTCAGGTACGGGAGCGATTCCTCGGGCATCCATTCTGCTATCGCTTCGGGCAGACCGGTGGAAAGATACCGGAAGATCCCCTCGCAGAAATAGAAATTCTCGATACTCCCGCGCCAGTGGATGTCCCCGCGCAGCTTGCCGAGGAAGTTTCCTATGGGCCTTACCCCTCGATTTGCCAGCTCTTTGGCCAGCCCGGCCGCGGTGAGCCGAAGCGTATCCAATGGTCCAATGTCTTTGAAGGAATAGGGGATCGCCTTGATCAGGGTCCGCACCATAAAGTGGGTAATCGGCGAATTGGCCCTGAGAAGTGCAGAAATCTGGAACTGCACGAGATCCTCGTCGCACAGGAATGCTCCCCCCAGTTCCATCTGAATGATGAGGTACGGCATCAGACGGCGCATAATGCGAGGGTTGGACACGATGATCGACAGCAGGCTCTTGATGTGCTGAACGTGAGCCCTGCTCGCAGCGGCATCCTCGGCAATGACGAGCGGTTCACCCGTGTCGTCGTCCTCAATGGTATACTTCTTTGCTTCGGGACAGATCAGCGGCCGCGCAACGATATGGTTGATAAGCTCCTGGGCCATCAGGTGGTACCCGTGCGTCCCGAGGGTGACACCGAGAGATTCCAGAGCCTTGAGCGAGGAGATCACTTCGGCCGCGTCATCGGACTCGTACGCGCTGTCGAGGAAAAGACCGGCAAACCGCTCCACGAGGTCTCGGGATGCCTTTTTGCGATTCTTTTCCAGGCGCACGACGATCTCACAGACACCTTTAATAAGAAGTTCCTTTACTTCCGGCTTGCTCACCGCGAGGATCTGCCGGGCAAGTACATTGGAAAAAGTGTCCTGAACGGAAGGGGAGAGCGATTCGACCATATCCTGAAAGGATGCCAGGATATCGCGCCACTCATCACCGAAACCCCTTATAAAATCTATACCTTGACGGATCTCCGCGTCATCGGCCGGGATTTCACGCTCGAGAATCTTGCGGTACACTTCCGATCGACGTTGGACTTCCGCTTCGGAGTGCCGTTCGATTCTTTCGAGGATCTCTTTTTCAAAGCGCTCCCGTTCCGGGAATTGATCTTCACGGATCAATTCGCGCAGCTTTCTGACAGGATCGACAGGGCAGGGGCGGATCTCTCCGAGCGCGGTGATAAGCGCCTGCGCGGCCATCCTGTCCAGCAGTGGTGAGAGCCGAGCCCGAATCTCTTCGGAACGCTTCTTCAGCGCCGAACGAATACTGAAAACGACAAGAATGCGACGCTCGAAAGGGTTCAACGAGGTGGCAAAGAGTTCACCTGCGAGAAACTCCAGGCAGCTCTCAACGAAGGGGACGTAAGAGGGCAGGACGATGTCTGTGGTGTTCTTGAGGATGCTCTCCACAAGCCGCGCAATGGCATACTCACCCTCGGATCTCGCGTCCTTGTCAAAGGGTTGTCGAGTCGCGGCGAAGAGAAAGGCCACGAGGATCTCCATTACCCGTGGCAGGTGCTCTCCGAGGGACTCATCGTCCCTTTCGAGGTAGTAACGGGGCATGGTCCTGACGAGATCGAGCCAGTTGGGGATCTCGTACAGCACCGGCACAAGGTTTTCCCTGATCGCTTCCTGCCGACCCTTGAACGGCGTGAGGTAGACAAGCTCTTCGAGCGATTCCCGGGGGAATCTGGGAAAGATGGTGATCTCCGAGTCCGTCTGCCGCAGATTGATGAGATAGGGAGACGCTTCTTCCCCGGTCCGGTCGAGCACCATCAAGACCGTCTTGAGGGCCTCAACGCGCAGTCTCGTAGCCTCGGAGTACCGCGCCCCGGAATTGAGGATGACCGAAGCCATCCCTGCCACCTGGTACGGATTGAGCGGCTCCTCGAGGTTTACTTGCTGGATAAGTTCTTTGACTTCCACGGTCCGCGTCCGTTCATGCGACATTCAATGTCATAAAAAGACTAATGGATTGTGCCTCGAACCGCAAGCAATACCACACCGAAAGCGTCCTCGAATCCGATGGACACCGTTCTTTGCGGGTACGCTGTCAAAAAAATGATACTCTGCGACCCGGCTAACCATGTTCAAAATCCTCGTATTCTCTCCTGTGAAAAAGGGGGCAAGCAGGATTACATCTGAACGGCGGGCCAGCGGGGTTATCCGTCAGAAAGAGATAAGCTCAATGAGATCGTCTCGGGAGAAGTGTTTGAGGAGGGATTGGTCGTCTTCTTTGACAATGGAGTCCATGAGCTGGCGTTTCCGTGAAATGATCGAGTCGATTTTCTCTTCGAGGGTTCTCTGCGTAATGAGTTTGAATACGTGGACCCCCCTCCTCTGGCCGATTCTGTGAACGCGGTCGGTGGCCTGCTCTTCCCGGGCCGAATTCCACCAGCGATCGTAGTGGATCACTATCGAGCCGCCGGTGAGGTCGATTCCGAGCCCAGAGGCACGCAAAGACGCGGTGAACACCATGCAATCGGGGTCGTTGTTGAACCTGCGGACCGCGTCGGCCCGTTTCCTCGTATGGCCTTTGATGGTTGCGAACTCGATACCCTCGTCCTTGAGGAACGACTCGATGAGATTGAGCATCTTTACGTACTGACTGAAGACCACAACCTTCTGCCCGGACCCGAGGCTCTCCTCGAGCAGTTCCAGAAAAAGATCCCATTTTCCCGACGCGTACTTCCGGTAGTCCTCGGAATCGCCCTCGAGAAGCACGGGGTGGTTGCAGATTTGCTTGAGGTAGTTGAGTACCGCGAAGATGTGCATGTACGGTACCTTTTCATCGGGGTCCTTGAGGGCCTGGACCAGGTCTCTGCCCTGGTTGTCCGTGATGTCCCGGTAGAAGCGGATCTGGTCGTCACTCAGCTCACAGCGCCGGTGGTCTTCGATCTTCGGTGGAAGCTCCTTGAGTACCTGATTCTTGGTCCGGCGGAGGGTAAAGGGTTGAATGACACGGGAGAGCTTGCCTTCCGCTTTGCGGTCCAGGGCTTCTTCTATGGGGAACCGAAAGTGCTGCTCAAAGACGGAATCCGTCATGAGGTACCCGGGAAGAATAACGTCAAAGAGGGATTTGAGGTCCGTCAGGCTGTTCTCGATCGGCGTTCCGGTCAGACCCAGCATGCAGACCGCGTCAAGGGCCTTGACCGCGGCATAGGTCTTGGTCGACTTGTTCTTGACCGCCTGAATCTCGTCGAACACGATAAGGTCGAACCGGTAATCGGCAAGCATCTCGATATCCCGCAGGGCAATTCCGTACGACGTGATGATCAAGCGGTGGGCTGCAAAACCCTCTTCGAAGGAGCGATCCGTGCCGTGATAAACGTACGGATCCAGGTGAGGAGCAAACTCCATCACCTTGTCCTTCCAATGGCTGAGCACTGTCGTCGGACAGACCACCAAATACCGAATCCCCGCTGGCTTGGTCTCGAATCGATGGAGAAGCCCTGTCATGAGGGCCATGACCTGATGCGTCTTTCCGAGCCCCATGTCGTCGCAGAGCAGGCCGGAAAATCCGTTCTCATAAAGGAACCAGAGCCAGCCGTACCCGTTCTTTTGATATTTACGCAACTTGCCCTTCATCACTTTGATGGAAGGTAGCCGTCCGGGTGGCTTGAGCTGCTCGAGTCGCCCGAACCACTCCCGGAGCCGCCCGGAGGTGAAACGCTTCTCCACGTTGTCGTGCAGGGCCAGAAAACGGAGATACTCGGTGCGACCCATCCGCAGGGTCTCTCCCTCGGTGAGGAGCTGTTCGTCGATTCCGTCCATCCAGTCGAAAACGGAAGAGCGCGTGTCGACCCACTTGTCGCCCTGAACGAGGAACCGCTTGTTGTTCTTGCGCGCCTCGAAGATCTCACGGAAGGACAAGCGGAAGTCGCCGAAATCGTAGTACACGTCCAGCGCCACTCCCTCGTCCGAGAAATCTTTGTGCTCAACCGTCGCTTTCTCATATGCCTCGAGAGTTTCCCGTGTGAACAGGCTCTCGTCTGCGAATATTCCGGGCTCCTGCCTGATCGTTTCGCCGTGCTCGTCGAGGAACGCAGTGATCTTCTCCGGCGGGATGATCGTCCTTTTCTGGGACGAAAAATACTCCGCGGGCAGACCTCCGGTGTTGACGGCTATCTTGAGAAATCCCCAATCGGGAAAGAAGTAGTAGCTGCCGAAGAGCTGCTTGTCGAGCAACGTGCGATCGAGATAGGCATCACTGGAATCTGCGTCAGGATCGGGATTCTCCACAACAGGGACGATCGCGAGTGCCGAGGATTCAGTAAGATCCACCCGGTAACCGGTCTTCAGCGGCTTCGGGTGAATGAGCAGATCGTGCCCGATGATGTCCCGTTTTTCAGCCAGTTCGATGATCGTACCAATGTGTGCCCGGGGCGGGACCAGACGAAAAATGACATTCTCATCTTCATCGTGGCCTTCAACAAAGAGTTCCTTCTTGTGTTCGAGAAAGCTGAAATGAAAGCTCCCCCCGGATCGGCCCGATAGAAGGAATCCCGCCTTTGCTATCTTGTGCCAGACACTCTCTTCATAGTGCTGGAGGACCGATTTGATCCCTCGCTTGTTGAGTTCCTCTTCGTTTTCCGTTTGGCTCCAGGGACGGCGTCTCGGTGACGGGACGTTGGGATCCTTGAGCTTTCGGCCATACATGCGCTTGAACAGGGTTGCATCGATGTCACGGCGCACGATGTCGAAGAATTCCGGGAGAAATTCTTCCACCAGCCGCTCTCCGGGCATGAACGCAAGGATCTCTCGGTTCTTGTCGCTGAAGCTGATCCTGAGTCCCTCGCCGCCGTGATTCACCTGGGCTTTGAAACCGAGCGGAGAGTCACCGAAATGCTTGTACCCAAACCAACTCATATCGTACCAGAAACTTTCTTGAAAATCCTCACCAAGAGTCCGTAATCGCATCGTATCCGGGTCAGGCCGGAGAATGTACCGGACAAAGGAGACAATGTGATGGCAATAGGTCCTCGTGCTGGATCGAAAGCAGCCGCAATTGGCTTTGGTAAGCAGTTTGGTCTCAGGATCAAGGGTTATGTGGACGTTGACTCCCTTGGGCACTGCTGGATCCGTGACAAGTCCGAAGTAGGATTCTCTTCCAAAGTTAATGTGTAAAATTCGCGAGTCTTCTGCCAGTCGACGACCTTTTTCGAGAACTTCCGAATTAAACTGACTACTTATCTTCTCAGGAAGGTCAGCCCCCCGTTCCGACATAGAGGCATATTTTTCTAAATCAATTACATTATCGAACACTTAAAACTCCCGAAACCATACCGACAGCACACAGTTCACGTGGCGTCCGTACCACAACATGTTGTGGTTGTCAATACAAAAAAAGTGCTTCAGGAATTTCGACCAAGCGATTTTAACCAAGGAAATATTCACCCATAATTAACTCAATTGGTATATCTGGACCTGTCAATTCATGCTCTCGCGAAAAAAACTAAACAATCTCCGGGATGTCGGCATGGCATTCCAACATCCTGATTTTAGTAACTTCTGTCTATTTGTCTCCCCCTCACTGGAGAGCTTGCGAACATGTGTGTCGCGGGCTAAAAATGGCCGGATGTTCATTACCTGAGACCGGATATTAGATTGAACCTGACGCGCGGTTCAAACGCGTGCTGATCTCGCGAACCCGCGCGGACATTCACGTCAAGCCCCCCTCCCGCGCAAAACTTCCGGTCAACTGGGGGGTACTCGTTTTGATCGGGCGGGGCGCTTCATGCTGATCAAATGGACAGCTCGTACGATTCAGCCTTCCGAGGGCACCAAGGAGATTGCATGGGGAAGGATGGTCACCCGGTTGTTCCTCGGGGCCCGGAAGCTCCGCAACATCGTTTGAACTTCTTGCCCGATCCGCAGGGGCAGGGCGCGTTCAGCGCCGGGGTTTGGGATTCCGTCGGAGGGCGTTTCCGACCGGCCGCGAGTTGAACGCGAAGGTTCTGCACGATGAGGTACACCGTAATTCCCACGAATATGATCCACACGAGGACGAGCCCGACGCACTCGCGGAACGTAAAGATGCCAGACCTCAGGAACCACAACAGTGCCGCCGTCCAAAGCAGGACCCAGAAGAGTCCGTACCAAGGGCTCTTTATCTTCTTCATAGGATGAGATTTATCAGGTCGGCCCGGTTTGGGTCAACTTCTCCGGTTGTGACGTTCAGACATTTAGTGTTATGGTAAAAAATTCGCAGGAATACTCCATTGCCGGAAGGGCGGAACGTGTCGTTTCTCTTCATAAATGTCAACCATGACGTGGGTTATGAATCCTCCGAGAGCATCCCTATTTCTCTCGGATATGTTCTGGCCACGCTCAAGGCAGAAGGATGGGACGGGCTCATTCTCGACGATCTGCGTGACAGACCACTGACCCTAAAAGATCTCGACCGGTGGATCATGCGCATGGATCCACTCCTGGTGGGGTTTACCACTTATCAGAGCACCATGGACCGCGTACGATTCCTCTGTCGGTACATTAGATCCAGGCATCGCAGGATCAAGATCGCGCTCGGCGGGCCTCAAGTGATTCAGATGCCCTCTGAGGCTTTGACCGAGCTGGAAGATGTGGACATCCTCGTCCGCGGCGAAGGTGAGTTGGTAATGAGCGGCCTGGCGAGGGCCCTTTATGCAGGGGACCTGCTGGAATCCGTCGAAGGCATTGCGTGCAAGTGCGGTGGCGGCATTGTGGAGACGGAGCCCCTATCCGAACTCCCCGACGATCTGGACCGGTACGCGTCACCGTACCTAAGCGGGCACCTGAACCTGGAGGGTAAAGACACCGCGATACTACTTTCATCGAGGGGGTGCAGCCACCGGTGCCTCTTCTGCATCACCCCCGGGATTTGCAGAGGAAAGGTCCGGTTCCATTCCGTGGAGAGAGTCCTCGACGAGATGGAATTGCTGACCGCACAGGGTATTCGCCGCTTCTGGTTCGCGGACCCCAACTTTACGGAAGAGAGGGAGCGAACGGAAAGGTTCCTGGCCGAGAAGGTCAAACGCGGAATCGAGACGCCGTTCTGGTTCCAGACTCGCAGCGATCTTCTGGACGTTGAGCTGCTGGTAAAGCTGCGCGAGGCCGGTGCGGACACGGTGGCCTTCGGGTTGGAATCGGGGAGTTCAGCGGTCCTTGCGGCCACCAACAAGAGAATCGAGTTGGACCAGTTGGGAACGAATATCGAGGCGGCCCAGGAATTGGGCATGGATACGGAACTTTTCTCAATTTTCGGGTTGCCTGGCGAAACCGTGGAGCGCGCGACCGAGACCATTGATTTCGTCCGATCCCTCGGGGTCCCCATTTTATCCAACTCGGGCTCTCAGCAGATGCAGCTCTATTTCGGGTCCGTCTACTCGAAGAACCCCTCCCGGTACGGCTTCAGACCCCTGCCCTACTACCGACCCCTCTATTACTCGATCGGGGATGAATACGAGACCGACGCCATGTCTCCGGAGGGAATCAGGATTGTCCGCAACCGGTGGGCCCTGGCCAACGAGCAGATGGAACAGGACGTCTACTACAAGCAGCGGCTTTTTGAGGTCATCGACTTTCTCCTGGAGAACCAGGATGACCTGGGCGGTGAAGCGGCCTACTATGCGTACGGGGCTCTGGCAAGTTCGGCGCTCGAGGAGTTCGGACTTCTTGTCCGATTCCTCGAGGGATACGTGCAACTATTAGGCGACGATACTCAACCAGTTCTGGAACTCCTCTCCGCACTGAGTTTTTTCCGGGAATCCGACGAGCCGGTCGGCCCTACCGACCGAGTGATCTTCGACTCTCGCAGCTTCATGGACGGGATACCATTCACGGGGATTTCGGGAAAATACTGGGACGTTCTCCTCGGTAGAGGTCTACTGCTCGAGTCCTTCGAAAAAGGCTTCATCGGCGCTCGCGCCGAAGAAGAGGTTTCCTTCGAATTCGTCTTCCCTGAGGATTACGTGCAGGAGGAGCTTCGCGACCAGAAGGTCGAGGTCCACGCGCAAATTCGCAAGGTATTCAAGCATGTGCCTGCGGAGACATTGGAGGATGTCAGGAATCTCGAGATCCACAACAGGTACGATTTTGAGGATCTCGATCTCCTCAAGGAGCAGAACGAGATTCTCTATTATTTCGCTCTGAGAGACGCGGATCCCGCGAAGCTGTTGAGGACCCCTTCTCACTTTCTTATGCTCGTGCACAGGTTGGCCAAGCTCGGCCGCCACGAGGATGTGCAGAGGCTCGCGCGTATGGTGCAAGACAAGCCTGCGGCCATGGCCGCGCTGGCTGACACGCTTGCCACCGCGGGCAAGTGCGCCTGGGCTATTCCCTATTACGAAGCCGTCGCAAACGGGGGTCCCTACGTGGTGACCAGGAAGGCCCGGTGTTTGCTCAACATGAACGAAGCGGCAAGCGCGTTGGGGGTTCTTGAATCGGTTCCGGAACGGACGGATCTGGAGTTCCAGCAGACGTTGCTCGAGTGCCTCAAGAGGGCAAGGCCTGAGTCACAGCGCATTCCGTCACTCTCGCACCACGTGCTCGACCTACGAGTTCAGGCAGCGGTGGAGAGAGAAGCCGTGATGAGAGTGGGCGCCGGAGGAATCGGGCCTCTCGTACACGGCTCGCGGGAGGATGATTAATGCCCCTGGACATTCGACGATCAGGCGCATGAGCTCGGTTCGGATGTCCCCTCATTCTCTCCTGACGAGAAGCCACTTCCTTCGAGCCCTTCTTCCTTTTAGAGAAGGTCGGGGTGAGGGAAGAGTCTTACGTGATCGAATGACGCGCATTTTCCTGGGTATGACAAGGAGATTCAGCCCATGAGCGAAAAGGAGTCGGCACGGGAAGGCTCGGTCACCTATCGGAGAGACGGCCGGGTCGGATTCATCATACTCAACAGGCCGGAGAAGCGGAACGCTCTGAACGTCGAGGTCTGGAACGCGCTTGACGAGGCTATCGCGGAGGCCGAGGGGGACTCCGAAGCCAGGGTCGTGCTTTTGCGAGGCGAGGGCCCATCCTTTTGCGCGGGGCTCGATCTGGGACCTGACAACGAGATAATTTCCCTCGTGACCGGAAAGACCGGCGCCACACAGAAGATCGAATTCTACCGGATCGTGAGGAAGGCCCAGGCGGTCCACACGCGATTGGAGCGTTTGCTCAAGCCGACGATCGCGGTCGTTCAGAAGTATTGTCTCGGCGCGGGACTGGAACTGATCTGCTGCTGCGACATTCGACTCTGTTCCGCGGATGCCGTCTTTGCGCTTCCCGAGGCCACGCTAGCGCTGATCACCGATGTGGGCGGTCTGCAACGCCTTCCGCGGATAGTCGGGCCGGGTCACGCGAGAGAGATCGCGTACCGGGGTCATCGATTCGGCGCGGAGAAAGCAAAGGAGATCAACCTGGTTAATGACGTGTACCCCGATGAGGAGACCCTTCAAGCCAAAGCCTTGGAACTGGCTCAGGAGATCGCGGACAATCCTCCCCTCGCGGTCCAGGGGGCAAAGGAGGTCTTTCTGTTCGATCAGGACGCGTCCCTCGGGGAATCCCTTGATTACAACGCCGCCCGGAGCAGCATGATCGTACCTTCCGAGGATCTCATGGAAGCCTTTGCCGCGTTCATGCAGAAGAGAAAGGGAGAATTCAAAGGCGCGTAATCGGATACGCGCGGATACGTTCCGTGGTTTTGCAGTGGTGGCGGTCGTTGTCTCTATGACAGAACCCCAGAGGAGGTCCTTTTGATTGAGAAGCTTTTCGAAACCATATCCATAGGTCCGATTACCGTTCCCAACCGCATCGTCATGACCGCGATGCACCTCAACTACACACCCGTCGGGCAGGTCACGGACCAGCTTATCGACTTCTACCGTGCGCGGGCGAGAGGGGGAGCAGGACTGATCATTGTCGGTGGAGCCGCGATCGATGAACAGGCGTCGGGCATGGACAATTTCCTTTCCATCATGAACGACGGCGACGTCACCGGTCTCAAGCGGTTCGCGGACGCGATCCGCGAGGATGGGGTCATGAGTGTCGTCCAACTCTACATGGCCGGTGCGTACTCCTTTTGCAGCATGAAGGGACTTCCCGTACTCGCTCCGTCCGCGTATGTCAGCGGCTTCAGCCGTCAGCAGACGACCTCCATGACCATGGAAGACATCGAGCGCGTTCAGGACGACTATGTCCAGGCGGCCCGCAGGGCAAAGGAAGCCGGGTTCGACGCGGTGGAAGTGCTCGCGTCTGCGGGGTACCTGATCAGCCAGTTCCTCTCTCCCAAGACCAACAAGCGTGACGACGAGTACGGAGGACCTTTGGAGAATCGCGTACGCTTCGGACGGGAGGTGGTGGAGAAGGTCCGTGCGACTGTAGGGCCTGACATGGCACTGGCAGTGAGGGTAGCGGGCAATGATTTCGTTCCTGGAAGCCACACAAACGAAGAGGCGAAGGTCTTCGCCAGAGTCTGCCAGGATGCGGGAGCGGACCTCATCAATGTCACCGGCGGCTGGCACGAGAGTCGGGTTCCGCAGATCACGATGGATCTGCCTCAAGCAGGCTTCATGTACCTCGCACGGGGGATCAAGGAAGCGGTGGACGTTCCCGTGGTGGGGTGCAACAGAATAAACGACCCCATCCTGGCGGAGGATCTTCTCAGAGAAGGCATCGCAGATATGGTGGGTGTTGCACGGGGATTCATCGCAGATCCGGAGTTCGGTACCAAAGCCAAGGCCGGCACGTACGACGAGATCCGAAGGTGCGTAGCCTGCAATCAGCGGTGTTTCGACCATGTCTTCATGCTCCGGCCGGTGGGCTGCATGGTTAACCCGAGAGCCGGCCGAGAAGCCGACACCGAGATCGTCCCCACGGATGCGCCGAAGAAGGTACTCGTTGTGGGTGCAGGTCCTGCGGGATGCGAATTCGCCTCGACCGCGGCTCAACGAGGCCACAAGGTTACGATCTTCGATAGGGAAGATACCGTCGGCGGGCAGGTCCGTTGGTCTGCGGAAGCAACCCACAAGCCCGAATTCATGAACATGTTCCGCTACTATGGCGCCATGCTTGCCAAGTATGGCGTCGAAGTGCGGACGGGCGTTGAGGTGACTCCTGAACTCGTCTCCCGGGAAAAACCCGATGTTGTCGTCGTAGCAACGGGGGCAGCGCCTTTCAAGCCTCCCATCGAAGCCGTAGACGAACCCTATGTTGTCCAGGCCTGGGACGTGCTCAAAGGGACCGCGGCCACGGGAAAGAATATCGTCGTGGTCGGCGGAGGATCCGTCGGATTAGAGGCCGCTGTTTTTCTGGCTTCCAAGGGGACTATCTCCCCGCAGCAGCTCTACTTCCTCACGCTGCACCAGGCCGAGACTCCCGAGGTGCTTCGGAAACTGATAACCAAGGGTGTCAACAAGGTGACCGTCATCGAGATGGCCCCCAGAATGGGCCAGGACATCGGTCCATCCACGAGGTGGGTCCTGATGAAGGATCTCCATTCGAGAGGGATAGAGTTGATCACCGGCGCGACCATGAAGGAAATCTCCCCGGTCGACGTGGTGTACACCGATGCGGAGGGCCGGGACGTCAGGATACCGGCCGATACCGTTGTCCTGGCGATGGGCTCGCGACCTGAGAACTCTCTGGCAAAGGCTCTCGAAGATTCCGAAGTCGAGGTTCGCGTCATTGGTGACGCAGCAAAGGTCGGCAAGATCGGTGACGCGATCACCGCAGGATTCGATCTTGCCTGCGAGATCTGAGAAAAGTCTCTCGCGAAAAATGAAGGAGCGGGGAACCATTCTTGTAGAAGGGGTCCCGCGCAGTTGCCTCTTCCGAAAGCTGACCGTAATTCTACCGAAGTGTTTTCACATGTCCGAGACGCTTCCTTCCCAGCTCCTCGCCCCCGTTTTGGGGGCGAGGTTTAGGATGAGGGAGCCCTTCACGTCCCGCGGGAAGCGGGATCGTACCTTTTGATACACGGTAGCTCCCATGGAATCACAGATTCCCCGTTACAGCAGGCACATGCTCCTCAAGGTGATCGGTCCCGAAGGTCAAAAGAGGATCGAGAATGCCCGTGTGTTTATCGCGGGTCTCGGCGCGCTCGGATCGCTGATCGCGATACTACTCGCTCGCGCGGGGGTTGGCTTCCTGCGGATTGCCGACCTGGACGAACCGGAACTCCACAATCTTCACCGCCAGTTGCTCTACAACGAGACTGACCTTGAACAGGGCCTTTCCAAAGCCGTGCTGGCTGAGGAGCGCTTGAGGAAGGCCAACTCCGAAATCGAGGTCGAAGCCCTGACCGCGGCCGTCGGACCCGACAATATCGATAGGCTCACCGAGGGCGTTGACCTCGTTGTTGACGCGCTGGACAATATTCGGACCCGCTACTTCATCAATGACACCATTGTGGCCAAGGGAATTCCGTACGTGTTCGGCGGAGCAATTGAGACGTCCGGGAACGTCATGACGATCATTCCAGGAAAGACTGCCTGCCTCAGATGCCTGTGGCCGGATCCCAGCGCTGTCGAAGGGCACCCGACCGCGGCCGAACTCGGGGTTCTCTCTGCCACAGCCACGATGGTCGCGTCGGTGGAAGTGACCGAAGCACTCAAGATTCTCGTCGGGAAGGAGGATGAGATCCTCGCCGGATTACTCGTCATGGACCTCTGGAAGGACACCTTCCGCGTTACCCCGGTGGAACCGGATCCCTCCTGCCGGTGCCGTAGCCGTTAGCAGCAGGAAACGGGCGATTTCCGGCAAGAGTTTTGGGGGGGGGGGGGGGGGGGGGGGGGGGGGGGGGGGGGGGGGGGGGGGGG
>CAZCDS010000064.1:0-37029 GCA_964497585.1 uncultured Syntrophaceae bacterium | reverse complement strand
ATACGTCCGGGGAGATCCCTATCACATTCATCATTGGAACGCGAGATGGTATGAGGCTGCTCCTGACGAAGAACAGGGCATCGTTTCCAAGGTATCCCCAATGCATCGGCCCGGTTCGGGGGTTGACCCAATGAGGGCTGTGCGGATATGCTATTCAGGGAATGCCTGGCAATAGCGCGTCTCGTTTCTCATGGTCACAATCTGTGCAGCCGGTGGTCCGCGTTTAAGAGATCATCATATTCAGGTGAGACGATGCGAGGATTTGTTCCATTATTGGCGCCGAAGCGGAGACCCTAGCTATGACGGACGAAGCACGCCATAACGAGGAGTTCCTTGATGAGCTGGGGCTCCTGCGATCGAAGGTCCCGGAGCCGGAGAGTAACGCAGATCGATTCCAGGAGATGGCCCCGGAATTCAGCCAGGTTCGGAACGAATGGGAGCACACCTTCAATGCCATTCCGGATCCTATTATGATTCTGGACACGCGCCACCGTGTCGTGCGGCTCAACAATGCCATGGCAGAGGTTGTGGGATCGGCGCCTGCTGATGTCATTGGAAGGCCGTGTTTTGAAGTCCTTCACGGTACCACCGCGCCAATTTTGTGTTGCCCGCATTCACAGCTCTTGAATGACGGTCGGGAACACTTCGCTGAGGTTTACGAGCCGCGGATCGACAGGATCTTTGCGGTGAGCGTATCCCCCATTCGTGATGCGGCCGGCAGCGTGACCGGTTGTGTCCACGTTGCTCGCGACATCACGGCCCTGAAAAAGGCCGAAGAGGACCTCCGACAAGCAGGGAGAGAACTCGAGAAACGCGTAGAAGAGCGCACCGTCGAACTGAAAGCGGCAAGTGACCGGCTCCGCCTCGAAATCAAAGAGCGGGAAGTCGCGCAGGAGGAGTTGCGGTGCAGCGAAGAGCGTTTTCGAGCCATCTTTGAGAGCGCCCGCGATGTGATCTTCTTGAAAGACTTGGAACATCGCTACACGCACGTGAACCCCGCAATGGAACACCTCATTGCACGGCCGTCGTCCGGAATCGTAGGATTCAGCGCAGAAGATCTCTACGGCGAGCGGGCCGGCAAACACATCAGGGAGGTGGAGCTCCGGGTTCTCGCGGGAGACTCGGTCGAAGAGGAGCATTCCAGGCCCGTCAATGGGGTTCAGTTCACTTTTCACGACATCCGGGTCCCTCTGAGAGACGCAACAGGAGCCATCGTCGGCCTCTGCGGCATGTCGCGGGACATCACCGATCGGAAGCACGTGATTGAGCCGTCTATTCCCTCTTATCCGGATTATTCCTCGGAGTCCATGCGAAAGACACGTGAAGCGGCCCAATTGGCAGCGACCACAGACAGCCTCGTGCTGTTAACCGGTGAAAGCGGCACAGGCAAAGACTATCTGGCACGCTACATTCACGATCACTCTGAGAGAGCTGCGGGGCCATTCTTCTCCCTCAATTGCGCGGGGGTTCCCCTGGAGCTGGCCGAGTCCGAGCTCTTCGGGCACGAACCGGGAGCTTTTACCGGCGCGAGTGTACGTGCGCGGGGCCTCGTGGAGCTCGCGGAAGGAGGCACGGTGCTTCTCAATGAGATTGGAGAGCTCTCACTGCCTGTCCAGGCCAAGCTTTTAACCTTTCTCGAAAGAAAGACCTTTACGCGCCTCGGTGGCCGAAAGCCAATCAAGGTAAACGCTCGAATTCTTGCTGCCACAAACACGGACCTCCAGGCGGAGGTGTCGGCCGGCCGTTTCCGGCTGGACCTGTTCCATCGCCTGAACGTCGTCTGGGTCAAAGTGCCTCCCCTCCGTGAACGAGCGGAGGATATCCCGGTTTTGGTGGATCAGATTCTCGCCCTGCTCAAGGTGGAAATGCACCTTCAAACCCTGCCGGTGCTCGACAAGAAGACTCTCGACAGACTGTGCAGGTATTCATGGCCTGGCAACGTAAGGGAGCTGCGCAATTTCCTCGAGCGCTCGATTATCATGACGAGGGGGAAACGGATAGACAGCGCGTACCTGGACTCCGCGGAAGCATGCCCGGCCGAACGATGTTGGACGTTAACGTTTCCGCCGATTCCTTCGCTGGATACGGTGGTCCGGAACTTGAAGGATGAGATGGTGGCGGAGGGTCTGCGTATAGCAAGCGGGAACAAGCAGGAGGCTTCGCGTCTGTTGGGCATATCTCGGTATAGTCTGAGGCGGCTACTGCAGAAAGGGGGTGGGCGAGATCGCACATAAATATCCCTCCAATGGGCGGAATCGCACATCCGGGGTGAGTGTCTTCCTACTATCACCGTGCTTTCCGGTCATCCACCAAGAATACGTGTGCGCGTCCGCACATCCAGCAGGATCACATCCCCCCTACGCACACCCGAATCGATTCCCAACCAAACTCTCAACCTACCGACTTCATTGCGCATAATTCCTTCCTTTTCACTACACCTCTCCCTGGCACAGATCGTGCTTAGAACCGTTCCAACGGGGGTGACGGCTCGAGCGTTTCACCCTCCGGGCTTCACTCATCATGACTGCAGGGGCATACTAAAGGCCGTGGTGTGGAAAAGGGCAGCGCTCGGCATCGGGTTCTGAGGGCTCAGTCCCCACTTGGGCGTCCCAGGCACAGCGCATGAGACAGACCCCGCGGCTGCAACGACGCCCGGATACCGCGTCACTTGGGTCTCAAGAGCTGATCATGCGCAGGCAGGCAACTGCACCGGCAGCCTTGAACAGGCTGCGTGATCATCATGATGAAGCGAGGTTCTATCTCTGTTTAGCTAGGGAGCAGATGCACGATGGATCCCGTTACACTTTCTCGGATGCAGTTTGCGGTCGCGACGTACTTCCACTTCTTGTTCGTCCCGCTGACGCTGGGGCTTTCCATTCTCATCGCGATCATGGAAACCCAGTACGTCCGGAGCGGAGATGAGGAGTACAAGCGGATGGCGAAGTTCTGGGGCAAGTTGTTCGTCATCAACTTCGCCCTGGGAGTGGTTACCGGAATAACCCTCGAGTTCCAGTTCGGAACCAACTGGTCTCGCTATTCCAAGTACGTGGGGGACATCTTCGGTTCCCTGCTAGCCATAGAGGCTTCGGTCGCCTTTTTCCTGGAATCCACCTTCATCGGCATATGGCTGTTCGGATGGAAGAAGCTCTCGCCGAAGGCTCACGCGGCCTGCATCTGGCTGGTGGCCGCAGCGTCGAACATATCGGCCTATTGGATACTTGTGGCGAACTCGTGGATGCAGCACCCGGTCGGCTATGTAATCCGAAACGGCCGCGCCGAGTTGACCGACTTTTGGGCCGTAGTTACACAGTCCTATGCATTCTGGATGTTTCTTCACGTGATCGCCGGAGCGTATATTCTTGCTGGATTCTTCGTGATGGGGATCAGCGCGTATCATATTCTCCGACGCAGGGACGTCGGCTTCTTCACACGGTCCTTCAAAGTGGCCGCCACCTTTGCTGTCATCTTCGCTCTTGCGGAAATCGTCATCGGTGACTTCCACGGTAAGGAGATGATAAAGGCGCAACCGGCAAAGGCCGCAGCAGCCGAGGCAGTGTGGGACACGACCAAGGGAGCCCCATTGTACCTGTTTTCCATCCCTGACGAGACGAATGAGCGAAACAGTGTGGAGATCCTCGGGATACCGAAGTTGCTCAGTTGGGTCGCCACAGGGGATTTTGACGGGACCTACAAGGGTCTCAAAGAATGGCCGAAGGAAGAGAGACCGCCGGTGGCTCTGACTTTCTGGTCGTTCAGGCTTATGGTGGCCCTTGGGCTGTTCCTGGCCGTCATAAGTGTCATTGCGTGGCTGAAACGGGATAAACTGGAGGCAAATCCGGGGTTCCTTCGCGTACTCGTCTGGTGTATTCCAATTCCGTACGTTGCTCTGCAATTGGGGTGGACAGTGACCGAGATGGGTCGGCAACCCTGGATTGTCTACGGCATGATGAAGACGACCGATGCTGCCTCGCCGTTGGCCGGAATCCAAGTGGGTATGTCCCTCGGCGCCTTCGTGATCGTTTATACGGTGCTGGGCCTGGTCTGTTTCTATCTTATCGCCAAGTACGCTCGCAGGGGACCTGAGCCCGCGTAAGCCGGAGCCCTCTCGGATCCCGGAGACGATGCAGAGGTGCCGAGGTGAGGATGGAGAAGGATTCTGCGTCATCGTGGCAAAACCACATCTACTCTGGGATATAGGAGCAAAATGGAGACCGGATCCGCGATCAAACACGTCAATCGGGCAAAAATCATTGCCTGCACGATAATCGGAATACGGGAGACATGACGATGTTGGAAACCATATGGTTCATTTTGTGGGGAGTCCTTTGGGCGGTCTACTTCATGCTTGACGGGTACGATCTTGGGGCGGGGATCCTCGCTCCCTTCGTGGCGCGCAGCGAGACCGACCGACGAGTCATCTATAATTCCATAGGGCCCTTTTGGGATGCCAACGAAGTGTGGCTCATCACCGCGGGAGGGGTCACGTTCGCCGCGTTTCCCACGACCTATGCGGTGATGTTTAGCGCCCTGTACACACCGCTTCTCTTGCTGCTGTTCGCACTTATCCTGCGCGCGGTTGCACTCGAATACAGGAGTAAGGAAGAATCCGGAAGCTGGCGACGGACCTGGGACGTCCTCCAGTTCATCGGGAGTCTCGTTCCGGCTCTCCTCTTTGGGGTCGCGTTCGCCAACATTTTTCAGGGAATACCCATTGATGCAGAGGGGATTTTCCATGGGAACCTGTTCACCCTGCTCAATTTTTACGGACTCCTGGGAGGCGTTCTCTTTGTTCTCCTGTTCGTTGTCCACGGAGCCTTATGGGTGGCCATCAAGGCCGAAGGCCCTCTGGAAGCCAGGGCCGGAAACCTGGCTGGCACCCTTTGGTGGGCCTTATTGGTAGTCGCTGTAGTATTCCTCGGTGCGAGCTGGTTCGCCACTTCGCTGTACACAAACTACCTGACCCACCCCGCGCTGTGGCTCATTCCGCTTATCACCGTTGCCGCGCTCCTTGCCACCCGAGCGTTCATCGCCAAGAAGGCATGGTGGAGCGCCTGGTTTGCGTCCAGTGTGACCATCGTTGGCGCCACCTTGTTCGGGGTGGCAGGGCTTTTTCCCAATCTCTTCCCCTCGAGCCTGGACCCGGCCTACAGCCTGACGGTCTTCAACTCTTCCTCCAGCCCGCTCACTTTGAAGATCATGCTGGGCGTGGCGCTCACTTTTGTCCCGATAGTGATCGTCTATCAGATCTGGAGTCATTACTTGTTCAAGGAGAAAGTGACGGTAGAGGATTTGGAATCGGAAGAAGCGTACTGAGACAGTGATGGTTCAACAGTAGGCCAGGCCGTCGGGTGTGTGGAGCCCGACGCCTGCCCAAGAGCCCCATCCGGGGTTCGCCGAGGTGACGGCTTGGGCAGGCACGTTCTCCTTGAGCCAGCATGTGCCTTCTGACTTGGTCATGGCTCCCCCGGCTCCGAGTGCTACCGCAGCGCAGGTCAATCTTTTGCAGGTCGCCGCTGCAAGGCCACGGTCATACCGTTGTTTTAGCTATTTCATGGGCATAAGGTTTGCGTGAGCAATCCACCGCCATCCCTCCTTGGTTTTCAAGAAGACGCTGAGCCTCCGGGCGGGCACGCCCGAAATACGTTTGCCTTTGATCGTCTGCGGGGCTGTGGCAATATAGGTAACCACCAAGACAGGCCCATTTCTGGTCACCTTGAATTTGCTGAGCTCATACTTGCCGAGATTCAATTTTTTGATCGTCTCTATCTGCTCTTCGCGGTTCCGGACTCTGTCCCTCTGAACAGATTGGTAACCAGGTGCAAGCCATGTCTCGAGCGCCTTCATATTTGGCGCTTTCACGTCCGCCCACACTTGACGCACGATTCTTTCTCCCAGTGCCTGATCATTCTCGGGCGTTTCCGATGCCTGGAGATTGCTGTTGGCGGTAACCAAAGCGAGAGCGCCAATCAATGCCAATGTCAGTGGCTTCACGGTCCGTTCTCCTCCTTTCAATCGCTTTTCGCGACAGTTGACCGGGACAGGTCGACGACCTTTCCGGACACGATCAATCTGAAGAGGCAAACCTTGTCCGATTTGCACGTGGAACCGGCGTCATCTTATTCGGTATCGCCTCAGAGATATCCTTTTCGTCCTCATCATATGAGCGACGCCGACCGACAAGTCAAGCCTACGACGTAAGCGCCCTCAAGCTCCCGAACCTGCCTGAAGAGAACCCGAATCTGATTCAGTCTCTTGGTCACCTGGCATAAGCGGCTGCTAAGACAGCGTTATTTAATTGGAATAATAGCATGATTCCCCGGGCTCGGCTTCCAAATTCTCTCTTCCGGCGAGAATTTCGCTTGACACCTCTCATCGAACGGTTCATGATAGAGACTCCCAGTTTGCTATAGAGAACCCCGTACCATGTCCAGTAAAACAAATCCCGGATTCAAAAGAGTTCCCGCCCTCGACAAGTGCGTGGCCGTTTTGGACCTTTTTGCACGATCCAAAGGCCCGCTCCGTATCCAAGACATCTCCGAGCAACTTGGGCTGAATAAGAGCACCGTCTTCAACATGGTCTACACGCTTGCTGACCTGCAAGTGCTCGAGCATCGGCCGAATGGCAGGTTTGCCTTCGGTACGCGCCTCTATGTTTTGGGCAGAGCTGCCGGCAGTAAGGCTGAACTGATCCGCACCGCGCATCCCTACCTGGAAGAAATCGCCGGAGAGACTCATTTCTCAGCCTTTCTGGGCGTTCGTTTGGGAATGAAAGCTGTCATCGTCGACAAAGTGGAGGCTGCCGCGGGCATCAAGGTCTCCTCAGAAGTGGGCATGAGGTTACCGCTCATTGCAGGCGCCGGTGGAAAAGCGCTACTGTCGCAACTTTCGGATTCGAAGCTCCACGAGATCCTGGCTTCCAACGGGCTGCGAAGGTTCACTCCGCACACATGTGTGGATCGAGCAAAATTCGAGCAAGCCGTCCTGGAGGTTCGTGAGAAGGGCGTAGCCATAGACATAGAGGAGTACCTTGAAGGGATCATTGCCGCGGCAGTTCCCATAAAGACCCATAGAGACGGCCTCCAAGCAGCCATCTGGGCTGTGGGATTGAAACGCGTGGATTTAGAGGCCGAGCTGACCGTGCTTTGTGAGCGTTTGAAGCGGATTGCGGCCGAGCTGGACATCCGGTTTGGCAGCGTTTGACGCTCGCGCACCCCAACGGATCCGGAGCGGGGATTTCTAACGTGAGTACCATGAAGATAGGCAGGGGCGACTCAATGGAGCCTCTCGCGTGGTGGTGAGGGCGGTAGACCCTCCGTGAAGGCTTCAATTCTGACATTCGGCCAGGGGTTAATGGGGTACGGCACATGGCGAGGGGCACGACTCATTACTGGAATGCCTCCTTGGAGACGCTACCGAGGCAGCAATTGGTGGGTATCCAGATCAACCGCTTCAGAGAGCTCCTCGCGTACGCGAAAACTCATTCTGCCTTCTATCAGCACCGGTACAACGATATCTACCCGGAGGACATCCAGGCGCTTGCGGACGTAAGGAGGCTTCCACTCATCGACAAGGAGGATCTGAGAAGGGCTCACGACGACAAAGAACCTTTTCCCTTCGGGGAGATGCTGGGCGTTTCTCCGGAGGAGGTTTCGACGTTTCGGCAGACCTCTGGAACCACCGGGAAGCCTGTTTACGTGCCGGAGAGCTGGGAGAGCTGGCAGTGGCGAGTTGAGGTGTGGTGCCACATTCTGTGGATGGCCGGCTTCCGAGAGACCGATCGGGTATTTATCCCTTTTGGTTACAACGTGTATGTCGCTTTCTGGGAAGGGCATTTTGCCGCAGAAAAGGTTGGATGCATGGTTGTGCCCGGCGGTGCCCTCGATACCAAGGGGCGAATCAACAAGATCCGAGAAGTAAAGGCCACGGCCCTTCTCAATACTCCCACGTACGGTCTTCACTTGGCCGAAGAAGCACAAAAGATGGGCATCGACCCACGGGATCTGGGCATCAGGAGGATGGTCTGTGCCGGAGAACCGTTGCCCCAAGCCACCCGGCACAAGCTCGAGGATACTTGGGGAGCGGAAGTCTATGATCACATAGGAGGCACCGAGCCCTGCGGCTGGGCCGCCATGTGCGCCGAGCGACGAGGGCTACATGTCATGGAACCCTTCTTTCTGGTAGAATTCCTCGACATGGAGACCTTGAGTAGGGAGGTCGACGCCGGAGAACTGGGGATTGCAGTGGTGACGCCACTGGGGAGACGTTCATTCCCCCTGGTCAGGTTCAATACACAGGTTGTGGTTAGGAAAGGGAGTGATGGTTGCGCGTGCGGGAGGACCTCTATGATGATTGAGGAAGTCACCGGCAGGGCGGACCACCTGACGAAGATTCGAGGGGTGCTCTTCTCCCCGGTCTCTGTGGAAGAGCTCGTGAGGGCAGAGTTTCCCGAAATAGTTGAGTATGAAATCATCGTTCAGAAGAAGGGGATCATGGATGAGATCTCCTTGAAGGTTGAGCCCGGCCGGGAAATGGCTGAAAAAACATGCACAGAAATGGTGGGCAGGCTCTCCGAGAGGTTGAAAACCAAGACCAACCTGAGATTCCTCATCCAGCCCGTGTCACCAGGCAAACTGCCCAGGTACAGCCTCAAGTCAAAGCGGTTCAAGGATCTCAGGTAAGAGAAGGAGGTGCCCCCTATGGTTGAAGAAGACCCAAACACACTGGAAGAGATGAAGGAAACGATCGAAAGGATAGAAGAGCATGCACTGCATCTGAGGAGTCTGGGCGAGGCAGTCCCTGCGGTGGAGAAGAACGCGGAAAACATACTGAGCTCAGTCTATCTTTTGAAGCTTGGCATTTCCGATATTGTTGACATCCGGAACGCTCGAGGAGGCACGGAATGAGCGAGGTAAAGAAGATACGAACAGCGTGCCGCAACTGCCACGGTGGCTGTGGGGTCATCGCACACGTGAAGGACGGCAAGGTGATCAAAGTGGAAGGGGATCCGCAATCTCCGATCAGTTACGGAACCCTGTGCAGCAAGGGCCTGGCTGTTACCCAAATGGCCTATCATCCCGATCGGATCATCTACCCCATGAAGAAGACCAACGGAGATTGGGCGCGGATCGCATGGGACGAGGCCCTTGATACGGTCGCTACCAAGTTCAAGGAAGTGATCGACGAGTACGGGCCCGAGTCCATCGTGATCGGACAGGGGACAGGGCGCGACTACGAGAGTCATCTCTATCGATTTGCCAATCTTTTGGGTACGCCGAATGTGCTCACGGCAGGACACATGTGTTACATCTCCCGGATCGGCGCAACACTCATTACCTGCGGCAATCTGCCGGTCACTGACTGGGAGAACGGGACCAAATGCATTGTCATGTGGGCCTGCAACCCGCAGTGGACCAATCCGGACGAGCATAAGGGAGTCACGTTCTGGCGGGCGTACAGAAAGGGCGCGAAGCTCATCGTCATTGATCCCCGGAAGGGATTCCTCGCGCAAAAGGCCGACATATGGCTGCAGCTCCGTCCGGGAACAGACGGCGCGTTAGCCATGGGATTCCTGAAGGTGATCATCGACGAGGGGCTTCACGACCAGGAATTCGTGGACCAGTACGTCAATGGATGGCCGCAGTTTGTGGAAAGGGTGAACGAGTATCCCCTTGAGAAGGTAGAAGAGATCACCTGGGTCGACAGGGAGCTGATCAAGAAGGCTGCCAGACTGTATGCCACAACCAAGCCTGCCGCCATCCAGTGGGGCGTTCCTACTGAACAGACATGGAACTGCACGGATTACACTCGGACAGTAGTCGGTCTCATGGCTGCCACGGGTAACCTTGACGCTCCAGGGGGAAATGTTTTCTTCGTGCCCCCGAAGGTTCGAACGGTAGCGGAATTCTCACGACACCGGGATCTGCCCAAAGAGCAGGTCAAGAAGCGTCTCGGCGGCGATCAGTACAAACTTGCGTCGCGGGTAGCCCTCATCAGCCCGAAGGCGGCCTGGGACGCCATCCTCACCGAAAAGCCCTATCCGCTGAAAGCAGGACTGCTCTGCGGCAGTAATCCGGTCATGACGAGGGCAAACGCGAAGGAAGCTTACGAAGCTCTCAAGAAACTGGAATTTCTCGCGGTCATCGATTTTTTCATGACACCCACGGCAGACCTGGCGGACATCTTCCTCCCCGGTGGCACCTGGCTCGAACAGAACCATGTCGCGGACAACTGGAAGCGGCATGGCTTCGTACTGGCAAGGGAGAAATGCGTGGAAATCGGTGAAGCCTGGCAAGATCACAAGATTTTCATGGAACTGGGTAAGCGAATGGGCCAGGAATGGTGGGACACGGTCGAGGACGCTTTGGACTACCTCCTCGAACCTTCGGGACTTACCTGGGAGCAGTTCAAAGAAAAGAGGTACCTCCAAGGTGAAATGCGATACCATAAGTACCGCGAAAAGGGTTTTTCCACTCCCACTCGCAAAGTGGAGTTGTATTCAACCGTACTGGAGAAGTGGGGGCACGATCCGTTGCCGAAGTACAGGGAAATGCCCGAAAGTCCTGTATCCACTCCTGAACTCCTCGACAAATATCCCTACATCCTCAATGCAGGGTTGAGAACACCGTCCTTTTTCCACTCTGCAAACAGGATGCTGCCCTGGTCGCGGGAAATCAGGCCTGACCCCATAGTGGAAATTCACCCGGAAACCGCTGCGAAACACGGTATCGACAACGGACAGTGGGTCTACATTGAATCCCCAAGAGGTCGCGTCAAACAGAAGGCGAAGCTCAATGACGGGATCGATCCCTCGGTGATAGTTGCCGAACATGGTTGGTGGTTCCCCGAGATCAAGGAACATGGCCACGGATGGGATGTTTCAAACATAAATCTCTTGACGGACAACAGACCCGAAACCGTGGATCCGGTAATGAGTTCCACAAACTTGAGGGTGTGCCTGTGCACCGTAGCACCCTGCGTGGACGAGTAGGAGGGAGAGATATGGGGAAACTCTCGTTGATGTTTTACAGGAGGAATTGCATGGGATGCCATGCCTGTGAAGTCGCGTGCAAACAGGAGCATGGTCTCGGGGTAGGGCCCAGGCTCGTTCGCGTTATCGAACAGGCGCCCAATTTCATCCCCATTTACTGTCATCATTGTGCAGATGCGCCGTGTGCTGAGTCATGCCCTGTGGATGCCATAAGCAGAAATGAGCTGGGTATTGTACTCATTGACGGTGATGAGTGTATCGGCTGCAGGGAATGTGTGGAGGCTTGCCCCTTCGGAGCCATGCAGTTCGACGACGATCAGGATATTGCCGTGAAATGTGATCTCTGTGTTGAACGACTCAAGAACAACCAGGGCCCTGCCTGCGTTGCGGTTTGCAGCACCGGCTGCATATTCTGGGGTGATTCAAAGAGCATGTTGGACAGAGTTGCTGCCGAGGCGGTCGCGAAGGCGACAACATGATTCCTGTGGATCAGATCTCTCTGAAAAGAGCCGCGGATACGCGTCTCACGATTGAGAGAGACTCTTTCACAGGTCCGAACCAAGTCTCCGATCTCGTTCACGGAAGAAGGAACCAGATGTCAGATACGTACGATGGTATTTTCAGCAGGGCCGGGTCGCAAGGTCAAAGCGCTCGCGAACCTGGGAACCGATTTCACCCGTGACAAGCGGCCGTCTCCTAATGGGAGCGGATGCTCCGGGGTGGGCTTTTCGGCCGGGCCCACCCCGGGGCCTTGGTCCGGCCCAGCAAAGGATAGGCCTGCTATGTTGAGAAAACGCAACGATCGCGTCGGCAAGAAATGCCCAGAAGGCGGAGAAGTCACCAGACTGGGGGATTGGCCCCATGGTTTTGCATGTTCGGTTGAGGGTTAGAAACGAAGAACGACAAAAGAAAGGAATCCGACTTCAGTATCGTCTCAGAGCTCCTCGTCTGTCTGACGCCATGTGAACGGATGGAATTCGTTCACCTCGAATCGTAAGGAACGGTGCCGTCCTCCGTCCCTTGGAATTCCTCGCTTGTGGGAGGCCCTCATGAAGGACCAAGACAAGACCACCGAGCAACTGATCAGGGAACTTCAAGCCCAACGCGAAGAAATAGCTGTTTTGGAGAAGACCACAGCGGAACTCAGACAAAGGCAGCAGAGTCTGACGGAACAACTGAGGATCCAGGAGCTGCTTACCGAGCTGTGCACCGAAGTGGTCAATTTGCCGGTGGAAGAAGTGGACAGCAAGATCGAGTATTCGCTGATGCGCCTTGCCAAATTGCTGGGCCACGACAGGACCAGTTTGCGTCGATACGTGGAGGAAGAATCGGAGCTTCTCGCGACCCATTGGTGGGCGGCGGAAGGGATTGATTTTCCTCCAAAGGTCCTCCCGAACGACAAGTTCCCGTACCTCACTCGAACCTTGAGGTCTGGCAAAGTGTTCGTTTTCTCCACACTTGAAGATTTGCCCAAGGAAGCACGTTTAGACAGGAAAGGGTTTGAGACCTCGGGCCAGAAGTCGGCCTTGGCTATCCCATTACGCTTGGGAGGAACGGTGATTGGTGGGATGACCTTCAGCAGCTTTACGGCCGAACGAAATTGGCCTCATCCGCTTATTCGACGACTCGCGCTCTTCGGGGAGGTCGTCGCCAACGCAATCGCCTGGAGGGGCACCGAACAAGAGTTCGGCAAATCCTCCGGGACGGGGCGAACTCCAAGAGAAAGACTGCATGTCAGGAATGCCCGTCTTTCCCGCGAAGTCCGCCTGAGGAGCCATACAAAGCAGATCATCGGCAGAAGCCAAGCGATCAAGAAGGTCCTGGACCTTGCCGAGCAGGTGGCGGGGACTGACTCGACAGTCCTTATCATTGGCGAGACTGGTACGGGAAAGGAGCTATTGGCCCACGCGATCCACGATATGAGTTCGCGAAGGAATCGGACGATGGTAACCGTCAATTGTTCAGCTCTCCCTTCAAACCTGATTGAAAGTGAATTGTTCGGGCGTGAGAGGGGCGCGTTTACGGGAGCATGTTCCAAAGAGATCGGTCGCTTTGAACTGGGGCATGGTTCCACACTCTTTCTCGACGAGATCGGCGACCTCGCGATTGAAGCACAGCCGCGGTTGCTCAGAGTAATCCAGGACGGTAGATTTGAAAGAGTGGGAAGCCCAAAAACCGTCCGGGTCGATACCAGGATAATAGCTGCCACAAATAAGGACCTCGCGGGAGCAGCAAAAGCCGGCACGTTTCGGAAGGATCTCTATTACCGACTGAACGTCTTTCCCATTGTCTTGCCGCCCCTGCGCTACCGCAAGGAAGACATTCCGGAACTGGTTTGGTCATTCGTCAGAGAATTGGAGCAGAAACTGGTCAAGCGAGTGGAACGGATTCCTTCGTCGGTCATGAAGGATCTCCAGGATTACCATTGGCCTGGAAACATTAGAGAACTGAGGAATACGATAGAACGGGCAATGCTCACAGTCACGGGGCCCACACTGAACATTGTCGCCCCGGCAGACTCAGAGTCGCAATGTCAGGACTCTGAGGCAATTCCTTTGGAGGAAATGGAGAAGAACCACATCCTCAAGGTCCTGGCAACCACCGGCGGAAGAGTGAAAGGCAATGGCGGCGCCGCCCAAATCCTACGCATCAATCCATCCACGCTCTTCTCCCGGATGCGCAGGCTTGGAATCAGGCCGGTCCATTGAGTGTGATATGTCACACCAAGTGCGATATGCCACACCACCTTATCTCAAGGGGGTCTTCCGCGCAACGATCCGATCAAGATATCTTTAATAATTCTTGATGATTGGATGTTTTTCGAAAGCGAGTGTTTCTTGGCACACATGTTGCTTTTCGCTACGAACGACTTAGGTCGAAGTCTCTCACAAAATCTTTTCAGCGGAAGCGCTGAAGTTAAATCCGTGCGCGCGCGGCACGGGGGAAGGAAACACTATCCTATCATCCGCGTGCAAGGTCGTGAGACCGCTAAACTTCACCTATTTACTTTCGTAGTACTGAGAGTGGGCTTACGCCGTTATGGTGTGAGCCCGCGTCAGTTGCAGATACGTGAGAGGTGAGAGGCGTCGGTGGGATACCGGCGGGGCAACAACCAATTCACTCAGGAGGTTGAGAGATGGTCGATTTGAAGTTCCCCGATCCGCACGAGGTGGAGACTATCCCAGGAACCGAGGGATGGGAAAGGATGTATCCCTATCACTACGAGTTCAGCGATGAAGATCCCGACCGGGCCAAGTACGAAAAGGGCATGTTTTGGTTCTACGACGGCCTGCACTACCCGGAACCGATGTATCCCTTTGACATCATCTGGGATGAGGCCTGGTTTCTGTCATTATCTCAGTACAACAACCGCATCTTCATTGTTCCCCCGGCCATGGGCATCGATCACCGTATTTGCAACGGGTATATCTATATAACACCGCTACCCGTGACCGACCCGGACGACATCCCCAAGCGAGCGGAAAACTTCATGAAACGGGCGGGTCACTACTATCAGAACTGGACGGATCTCGAGAAAGTCTGGGAAGGCAAGATGCGGGACGTCATCAAGCAACTTGACGAGACCGAAATTCCCACGTTGCCGGAAATGGAAGACGAATCGGTCGTCTTTGAAGGAAAGGGAATGTCCAGCGGGTACAGGCTTCTCAATGCCTACGACAAGCTCATAGACCTCGGCATTCTCTGCTGGCAGTATCATTTTGAGTTTCTGAACTTGGGGTATGCGGCGTACGTTTTCTTTATGGACTTCTGCCAGAAGGCGTTCCCGGACGCGACGCCCCAGCAGATCACGCAGATGGTCAGCGGCATCGACGTCATCATGTACAAGCCGGACGATGAGCTGAAGAAGCTCGCCAAACTGGCGGTCGAACTGGGAGTGGACGACATCTGCCTGAAGGGAACGGACGAGGCGGTGCTCAAGGAAATGGAGACATCTGAAAACGGTAAGAAATGGCTGGAATCGCTAAATGCAGCTCGCGATCCGTGGTTCTATGTGTCTTCCGGCACCGGCTGGTACCACACCGATTGTTCCTGGAACGACGATTTTCGCCTCCCCCTCTCCTTCATGAACATCTACATCGAGAAACTCAAGGCTGGAGAAAACATCGATCGTCCTACGGAAGACATTATCAAAGAGCGTGACAGGCTGGCCGAGGGGTACCGGGCCCTGCTCAAGACCGACGAGGACAAGGGTACCTTCGATCAAATGTTGGGTCAAGCAAGAACCGTTTTCCCGTACGTTGAGAACCATCTGTTCTACGTTGAGCACTGGTTTCACAGCATCTTTTGGAACAAGATGCGAGACGTGGCGAAAATTCTTGTTGACTTCAAGTTTATCGGGGACATCGAGGACGTCTGGTATATGACCCGAGCCGAGATCAAGGATGCATTATGGGATGTCGTCACATCCTGGGCCACAGGGTGCAAGCCGCGCGGGCCTCTTGTATGGCCGAAGGAAGTCGCCTGGCGCAAACAGTGCATGGAAAAGTTCCGACAGTGGTCCGCGCCTTCAGCCATGGGGACGGTCCCCGAGACGATCAACGAACCGTTTACCATTCTCCTCTGGGGCATCACCTCCGAATCCATGGCCAATTGGGCGAAGCTCAAGGCGATAGCCGAAGGCGATGTCTCCAAGATCGTAGGATTTGCCGGATCTCCGGGAACTGTCGAAGGACGGGCCCGTGTCTGCCGCACCGTGGGCGAGATCACGGAGCTGAAGGAAGGCGAGATCCTCGTGTCCACCACGACCTCGCCAAGCTGGGCTCCTGCCTTTCAGAAGATCAAGGCCGCGGTCACCGATGTGGGCGGAGTCATGTGTCATGCCGCGATCGTATGTCGAGAGTACGGCCTTCCCGCGGTGGTTGGCACCGGTTCGGCAACTTCGCGGATCACGACCGGCCAGATGATCAGAGTGAACGGCACCTCCGGGGAGATCGACATCCTCTAGAGATCAATCGATTTGCCGGCGCACAATCCTCAGAGGGCGAGGATTCGCGAGTGTGACCCGAGTACCGAGACTCCTGTGGGGCTGACAAGCTCCGATTCGCTCTTCGGCCCCAAATCCCCTTCGCATGAGAGGGTCGGGGCAATTGTCAGCCTCACAGCGAGGCCCACAGGCGCAAGGATTCTCACATGGACAGAACAAAATATGTCGTTCCTTTTGAGCAGTGTGATCTGAGCATGGTCAATCGGGTCGGCGGCAAATGCGCCAGTCTTGGCGAGTTGTTGAAGGCAAGGATACCAGTTCCGCCGGGCTTTGCCGTGACAACCGACGCGTACGAGGAATTCTTGAACGACAATGGCCTTGCCGACAAGGTGCTCTCCCGGCTCGATGGCCTTGACGATTCCATGATCGAGGAAACCGAGCAGGCGTCCAAGGAGATTCGCAAATGGATCGAGAACGGATCCATCAGTGAAATGCTTGAGGACTTCATCGCTGAAGACTACCGACTCCTCTCACGCAGGACTCGCTGTCCGGGGCTCCCCGTTGCGGTGCGCTCGTCCGCCACGGCCGAAGACCTTCCGGATGCGAGCTTTGCAGGTCAGCAGGACACTTTCCTGTGGATCAGGGGGGTGGACGATCTTCTGGACCGACTAAAACGATGTTGGTCCAGTCTTTTCACCCCCAGAGCCATTGCCTACAGGATAAAGATGGGATTCGAGCATTCCCAGGTACTGATCAGCGTCGCCGTACAGAAAATGGTGCGCTCCTTTGCAGCCGGGGTCATGTTCACATTGAATCCCGCTACAGGCGATCCCACAACCATCGTCATCGATTCAAACTGGGGATACGGCGAGAGCGTGGTTTCAGGAGAGGTGACCCCCGACCAGTTCCATGTCAACAAGGTCACCAACGAAGTCACCAAGAAGACCGTCTCCGACAAGGAGATTTACTATACCACCAATCCGGAGACCGACGAGGTCAAGAAACTGAAAGTGGATGATGAGCGTCGCATGTCCCAGAGCCTCCTGGACCGGGAGATACTCGAGCTGGCGGAACTGGGCAGGAGAATAGAGAAGTATTACGGAAAACAAATGGACATCGAGTGGGCGACCGAGAAGTCCCTCCCGTACAAAGGTGAGATCTACATAGTCCAGAGCCGTCCCGAAACAGTATGGAGCCAGAAAGAGGCCAAACCCATTGTGGAACCAAAGGCCAGCGCATTGGAACACATCGTTGCCGGCCTCATCAAGGGGAGGAAGCTGAAGTAAGACAACCGTATCGCGGGGTCCGCGCCGGATTGAGCAGGTGGACGTCACAATTGACATGGTCGACCTCCGCTGGGCCCAGCAAGAAGATTTGCCGTGACGCCCCGGCGGAGACGGAGGTTGTGGCGTCGACCACACCAGGGTTATCAGCGAAACGGATCTGATTGCGGAGGCCCATAATGCTTCGGAATCTCAACGATATTGTTTGGCCCCATGAATAGCGGACTGCGAGACCGCTCGAACTATTACCACATAAGGGAGATGAGAGCATGAAAGAGTTGAGAGATTTCATCAACAGGTGTGAACAAGAAGGGGAATTGCTCCGGATTAAGAAGGAGGTGGACTGGTACTTGGAGCTCGGCACCATAGCAAAGCTGAGCGAAGAGCGAAGGGGGCCCGCGCTCCTCTTCGAGAACGTGAAGGGCCACGACATTCCTGTCTTGACAAGTGCGTTTACTACTACCAGGCGTTTTGCCATCGCACTTGATATGCCGCTTGACTCTTCCATATGCGACATGGCCAAGGAATGGATGCAGCTCACCATGAAGAAGCCCGTGCAGGCGAAGCTCGTGGACTCCGGCCCGGTCTGCGAGATGATTGTGGAAGGTGACGATGTCGACATCGAGGCATTGCCCGCGCCGCACTACAATCCTCTGGACGGCGGCCGATATATCGGGACTGCCCATTACCTCGTAACCGAAGACAAGGAAACCGGATGGACCAACTGTGGAACCTACCGGATGCAGATCCACGATCGCAATCACGCAGGTATACAGATCATCAGAGGCAAGCACGCGGATTTCCACTTCAACCAGCACAAGAAAGACGGCACAAAAATGCCCGCAGCCGCGGTCATTGGTGCGGACGCGGTTCATTTTCTCGTGTCATCGACTCTGGTGTCCGCACAGACCGATGAGTACGACATTATCAGCACGCTCCGGCAGGAACCCTGTGAGGTATTCAAGAGTGACCTTACCGGTCTCAGGCTCCCTGCGCACGCTGAAATCATCCTCGAGGGATACGTTGATCCCGACGATATGCGCGAGGAGGGTCCTTTCGGGGAGTATACGGGGTACTACTCCGGCGCCAAAGGCGAAGAATGGCCAAAGCAGGTGCTCCATGTCCAGCGCATACTCCGACGCAAGAAGCCGATCTTCTGGGGGACTACCGTCGGGAAGCCGATCACCGACACCCACATGATTCAGTCTCTTAACCGTACCGCCACCTTGTGGACGGACCTGGAGGCCATGAGGGTACCGGGAATCAAATCCGTTTACTTCCTTCCGGAATCTACAGGCCGTTACTGGTGCGTGGTTTCGGTAGAGCAGAAGTACCCGGGTCATTCCAATCATGCCGGCAACGCGGCCATTGCAACGACTACCGGCCATTACGGTGTCAAGGGAGTGATCGTCGTTGATCACGATATTCCGGCGGATGACTGGGAAAGGGTCATGTGGGCGCTTTCAGTCAGGTTCGATCCAAAGCGTGACGCCCAAATCATCAATCGAGGACGCTCCACGCCGCTCGATCCTGCGCTCCCCATTAACGCACGACATATCACCTCAAGAATCATCATGGATGCCTGCACGCCATACGAGTGGGAAAGAAAGCCCATCGAGATCTTTCTCGATGAGGAGACGAAAAACAAGGTTCTGTCTCAATGGAAGGAGTATGGCTTCGAAGAATAGCGCCCAACGGTCCACGGATACTCGTGAAGGTGTACTGACTGGAAAACCACGTTGAAGATCGGGGAGGGAACCGCCGACTCAGACGGGCAAGGGGGGGCCTCCTCGAATTTCCTTGTCCGGCATTTTCTCATTCGCCTGAGACATGAGACCTGGGAGGTGTGTCAACCCATGAAACCAATTCGGTACACAGACAAGATAATAGAGGAATTCAAGTCTGCAGGATACTGGACTGACGAGACATTTTCCGATTTCTGGCTGAAGAACGCCAAGCAAAGGCCCGATAAGGAAGCACTGGTGGATTCGTCCATGCGGATAACGTGGGCGGAGGCGGCAAGGCTCATGGACCGTTTTGCCCTCGCATGGATAGACCTGGGGCTGGAGAAGGACGATCGAGTGATCCTCCAGTCCCCAAACTGTGCGTTCGGATTCCTGGCGAGGATCGCGTCTGAGCGGGCAGGACTCATAAATGTCACCGTGATGCCCTATTTGCGCCTCAAAGAACTTACCCACATCATCGGCAAGATTGATCCGAAAGCGATTATTGTTCCGGGCGTCTACAGGAAATTCAATTACCTGGATATGGTGGAAGATCTCAAAAGAGACCACCCCAACCTGCAGTACACCTTCCTTCTCGACGAGACCATTGCAGAACCGTACCCGCAAAACACGTACTCGTTGACGCAGATAGCCAAGGTTGCATGGGAAGAAAAGAAAGATCCTGCAGTATTGGAACAGAGGAGATTCGACCCTACCGGTGATGTGGGCGCGCTCACCAGCACCAGCGGGACCACCGGCCTCCCCAAGATCGTGGAATGGCCCCTTGCACCCCGCTTGATGACCTCCAAGTGCCGCGTTGAGATCTGGAATCTATCAGGGGACGACACCGCTATGGCTGTGGCTCCGTTTGCCGGCGGGGCCGCCGGAACGCTTACCTACTTTGCCGCACCACTGGTCGGAGCGAAGATAGTTCTTCTCGAGGAATTCACGCCGGAGGGCGCACTGGCGATGATTGAGAAGGAAAAGGTGACGTGTATTGGCGTTGTGCCGACTCACATTATCCGGATGCTGGAGGCGGACTTGTCCAAGTACGATCTTTCTTCGCTCAGGTTCATCCGCTCTGCAGGAGGATACCTGCCTCCTCAGGTGGCAATGGAAGCGGAAGAAAGGTTGGGCGGCCGCATCACGTCGGACCTGGGAACGCAAGATGTCGGTTCGGTATCAGGCTGCTTCATAGACGATCTCGCGGACGTCCGGCGCCGAACGGTTGGGAAGCCGCTGCGGGGTAACAAGATAAGACTGCTGGATGAGCACGGCAACGAAGTGCCTGAGGGTGAGCCGGGAATACTCTATCTCAGAGGTCCTCATTCTCCTGCCGGATACTGGCGCGATCCCGAGACCACCAAAGATGTCTTTGACGACGACAACTGGACCACGACGGGTGACATCGTGGCTCTGGAAGAAGGTCGGATCTGGATAATGGGCCGCCAGAAGGACGTCATCATACGTGGCGGGCAGAATATCTATCCTGCAGAGATTGAGGGCTTGCTCAACGAACATCCCAAGGTTTCCGCAATAGCGATCGTCGCCATGCCTGATCGGGAATTCGGCGAGAAGTGCTGCGCATACGTTGTTCAGAAGCCGGGGGAGACCTTCACATTCGACGAGATGGTCTCCTTCCTCAAGGATAAAAAGCTGGCCATGTACAAACTCCCTGAGCGGCTCGAGATCATCGACGCGATGCCCACGGTAGGAGATTCGGGCAAGATCGATAAGAAGGTGCTGAAGCAACAGATCGAGGGAATCCTAGCGGCTGGGGGAAAAGCCTGAGGGAGCCCGTCATTCTCCTCGTGTCCGCGTAGGAGACAAAAGGCCGTGGGACTGTACGGAGGCGATCATGATCGTAAGAAACTGGATGCTACCGCACCAATATTCGATATCAAGCGACGCCCTGGCTACCGAGGCTGCGATGCTGATCCACAACCACAATCTCAAAATGCTCCCTGTGGTCGATGAAGGCCGCTTACGAGGAATAGTGCATCGCAGGGATCTTAGCGAGGCCGCCATGTGTGTGAGTGGAAGCGGCGACGCGTGCGAGGTGAACTATTTCTGTAACAAGCTCAAGGTAAAGGATCTCATGGTCCGC
Source organism: uncultured Syntrophaceae bacterium (assembly GCA_964497585.1). Taxonomy (GTDB): domain Bacteria; phylum Desulfobacterota; class Desulfomonilia; order Desulfomonilales; family Desulfomonilaceae; genus CAZCDS01. The sequence continues at coordinate 15,983 of CAZCDS010000064.1, read as the reverse complement.
ATGCCGATGACTGTCGACGTGAACGATTCAGTGGAAGAAACCCTCGTCAAGGGCAGAGAACTGACCATGAGCACCTTTCCTGTTATAGACGGGGAGCAGGTCGTTGGGGTTGTTTCAGACCGGGAGATTTTCGTTACCTTGTTCAAGCTCCTGGAAGCCGGTGCTGACCGGGTCCGCGTCACCCTTGCCGATGTGACCCTCGAAAAGGGAACCCTCTCGGAGATACTGAACATCGTTGATAGGACCGGGGGCATAGCGAGAGCGATCTTCACCGTTCCCGAGGCCGCAAACGGTAAGGTCAGAGTCGTCTTTCGCGCGGAATGCTCTAACCCTGACGCCATTCGTAAGGCCCTGGAAGAAAGGGGATTCAACATTCTTGAGTTCACCACTTGAGGCCGGCGCGGATGAATCATCCGCAGTCGCGGTCAAAGATGAACGTTCTCGAAGACAGGACGGACCCACTCTCGCATTTCCGTGGCACCTCGATGCCGTGGTCAAGCGAACCGTTAGGGCGCCGTTTACCTGGGAGCCGGGTAAGGGGTCCGAGATTGGAGACAGCAATTCTCCTCATTCACCAGCAAATCACTATCAGCCCGGAGGCAACGGGAGTCAAGATTGTTCGGATGGTCCAGACTCCACCGGATGACTTGGACATAGGGAAGGAGTGTTTTCGCCACAACTCTGCCACGGAAGTCTCTCCAACTTGCTTTCATTGCCGCGGCACGTGCGGCCATATCAAAGTAGGGAGGTACTCGTCATGGAAAACCAGAAAGTGGGGATCGGGCCAAGTGGTCCGGTTGCCGGGCTGATCCAGTTCATCGTTTGCACGATTGTGGGAGTCGTCATCTTCGTGTACGCAATCCCTGTGGGGCTCATTGTCCTGAAGATCATCCCCGCAACGCTCATGATGCTTGTCGCACTCGGCTGTCTTGTTCTTCTTGGGGACAATTTCCCTCTCGCCCCACCGGGAGGACAGTGGTGGAACCCTGCCAAGTCGCGCGTTGTAGCGGGAATCGGAATGACCATTTTATGGGTAATCTTCACCTTTGCCATCTTACTCTTTATGAGGTTCGTCTATCCGCGATGGCCTATGGGACCATTGTATCTCTGGTTCGGTGTGATTGCGTTCTGGCTCACCCTACTCTACGGGGTCAACTGGAACGGTTGGCCTTTCAAGGGGCGGCTCCATCCCTGGGGAACGATGGCCGTAGGATTCATCATCATCATGGGTCTCACCATCATCATCTGGAATCTGCTGACCAATCTGGATGGAACACCTTTCGCGAATACGCCCATGAATCACAAGGGACCCTGGAATGTTAACTGGCTGACGGGCTACCTGGTCTGGGCCATTGCCTGGTTTTTCGTATTCAATCCTGTCTTCACGACCCAGGGATGGCCTTTCGGCTCATGGGGACACCCAGGTATGGCGATCGGTCAGACAGTGCTGGCTCACATCCTGGCTTACATCTGCTGGAACGGCAGTTTGGCCCTGGGTCTGAGTCCGACGTTCTCATTTGCAGCGGTGGCCTCATCCATCATATTCTGGACATTGATCTATTCGTGGCACCTGCAGTTCTGGGGAATCACCCAATTCACCCATTTCAAGAGAGCAATATCGGCATTCATTATCGTGTGCATCCTCGTGGCCATCTGGATTGTTTTGATGAGAGCGATTCTCGGGCCCGCGGGCGCGCAGATAGCGGCGGCCAAATTACCTGCTGACGTGAATATCCTGATCATCTATCTTAACCTCTGTATTGTCGCTCCGGCCCTCATCCCGCACAACGCCTTCTGGTTGAGGTGGCCGTTGACACTGCCCACTCCGCCGGGCACACCACCTCCGGATCAAACTGCATGAGAAAGGAGTGCGCCGAGATCCTGAAAAGTTTGAATCGACCGCAACCGTGCGCTGGGGCAAGCCGAGGGCCCTTCCAGCCAGGTTCTTTGGAGCGCCCATGCCGCTTTTATGGAAGCCGGTCTTCGCCGGATCAAAGGCTTTCGGGCTTCCGCTTCGTATGCAGCAGGCCCTGCCGATCGCCACGGATCCTTGACAATAGGAGATGGTCCACCGGCCCGGGATTTTAGACTTTCTGGGGAGGAATCCGGAGAGGGCTCTCTTGCGAGAAGGCTCTCTCCGGTGGACACCCACTCATTTGCGAGGGCGGAAAATGAGTAAAGGGGGAGCCAGGCGCACCCCTTTGACAGAGAATGTTGAAGAGGATTTTGCACGGAGATAGCCGGGTCGGTCAAAGTCACTTCCTCGAAAACACCGTTGTACAAATCCAGGGAGAGAGGGAAACACCGGAAAGGTGGGAGGCGGCGTGAGCGCAAACACGGTGTTCAGTGAGGTTGCGTGCGCTCTTTTTTCGTCGTTCGCGCGGCGGCGACATTCACCGCATGGCCGCGGCCGCATTTCCAATGATGTTGATTAGGGGGCTCGGGTATAAGCCTGCGATCACCAGGACCACGGCGAGAGCCGCCAAGGTAACCCCGGCAAGGATGGGAATTCGCTGTATTGTATGCGCTGTTCCGGCTTTCACATCAGACGTATCATAAAGAACGTAGATCACCCGGATATAGTAATAGAGCCCTATCACGCTGGTAACGACAAGATTCGTTACAAGCACCCACAGGGCCGAACCAAGGCCCGCGGTGACGAGATAGAATTTGCCGATGAAGCCGGCTGTCAGAGGCAGACCGGCCAAGGAGAGCAGCGTTGCGGTAAAGACTGCCGCCACCCACGGGCGCCGCCACCCCAGTCCTCGATAGTCACTGATATCTTCCGCGACTCCGGTGGGGCCGGAAATGACCGATACGACTCCAAAGGCCCCAACGATGGTCACAAAATACGCGACAAGATAATAACCGACCGCAACGTAAGCGAGAGGGCCGGTTGCCAGAAACGCCACGAGCAGGTAGCCGAGATGCGCGATGGACGAATAAGCCAGGAGCCGCTTCACATTACTTTGCATGAGTGCCAGGAGGTTTCCTACCCACATGGAGAGCAAGGCAATAACACTAAAGACCGTCACAAGAGCATAATATCCGGAGAGGTTTATGTCCGTGAAATACCGGAGCAGGAGTGCAAATACCGCTCCTTTGGAGACTGATGCGACGAATGCGGTTACGGGTGCAGGCGCGCCCTGATACACGTCAGGGGTCCACATGTGAAAGGGGACGAGTGCGAGTTTGAATCCAAAACCTACAATGAGTGCACAGATCCCCACGAGAAGCATCGGCTGCGCAGAATGTGCCCAGCGCACAGCGCCTGAGAATTCCAGGGAACCCGTCACCCCATAGAGGAGCGCCATCCCGAAAAGCAAGAACGCACTGGAAACCGCGGCCAGCACAAGGTACTTCATTGCCGCTTCCACACTAAAATCCCGATCGTACTGATAGCCGATCAATCCGTAAAGTGAGACCCCGAGAATCTCCAACCCGAGGAACAACGATGCAAAGTGACGGCTTTCCACGAGGACTGCGGCCCCAAGGGTCGCCGTCATCAGCAACACATAATACTCTTCTCTTCTGAGCTTGATGGACTCCAGATAGGAGTGGCTCAACGCAACCACCGCAATAGCTGTAATCAGAATCAGTCCAACAAAAAACCGCGAATAGCCGTCGATGATCAACAGGTCGGTCACTCGCGCAGGCGAACCGCCTGCCTGCAAGATCAGAACGATGAAAGACGCGGCAAAAGAAGCCAGGGTGACTGCTACCGCGACGCCATGCCGCCGATAGAAGGCAATGATCATGAGGAGGAGAACAGGAGCGACAAAGAGTATGATGAGCGGCCCGAGTGAGCCCAAATCGGCCAGCGTCATGGTGATCTCCATTCGCTTCTTCGCCACGCTATGCGCGTTTTCCCCACACGTGACGCTGTTCGTTGTTTCATGTCGGGTCGAGTCACTGCCGTGCGGTCCACGGAAGTGACTTTCTCAACAAAGGCAATTGTTGGTTGTATAGTCTTGAATACCGGTTGCGGGTACACGCCTAGAAGTACGATCAAAACGACGAGAGGAGACAAAACCGCGGCTTCTCTGAGTGAGAGATCGCTGGTTAATGAGACGGGCCCGGCCGGTCCGAAGAAGACCCTCCTCATGAGTTCCACTGCGTAGATCGTGGCTACCACCAATCCGATCACAGCAGGCACCACCAGCCAAGGATAGGCCCCATATGCTCCTACGAGCACCAGGAACTCCGCGACGAAATTGCCCAATCCGGGCAATCCCAGCGACGCGAGAGCAAACACGAGCGCCACACCGCTCAGCCGTGGGGCTGAGGACCAGAGTCCCCCGAGCTGTCCCATGTCGCGCGTGCCCGTGCGCTCCTGTACCATTCCCACGAGAATAAACAGGGCCCCGGTGCTGATTCCATGACAGAGCATCTGTAAAACCGCGCCGTACATGGCCACTTCACTACGCCCGAACACACCGAGGAGCACGAATCCCATGTGGCTTACGCTCGTGTACGCGACAAGTCTTTTCATGTCGCTTTGCGCGAATGCCAGTATCCCGCCGTACAGAATTCCCACCACTCCAATCAGGCATGCAGTCCACGAGATTGCTGCAGCAGAGGAAGCAAACAACGGCAATACGAAGCGAATGAGACCATATGCACCTGTCTTGAGCAAAAGGCCCGCCAATATGACGCTGCCGGCAGTGGGAGCCTCCGTATGAGCGTCCGGCAGCCAGTTGTGCACGGGAACCGCGGGCAGTTTCACCGCGAATCCCGCAAAAAAGGCCAACATGATCAGGAGTCCGATAACCCCGGTTGGTTGCACTTTGAGAAGTTCGAAGTAATCAAATGTGTAGTTCCCTGTAGCAGTACCATGGATAAAGTATAGCGCAACAATACCCATCAGCATGAGTAGTCCGCCCGCTTGTGTGAACAGCAGGAACTTGATCGAGGCGTACCGCCGATTCTCGTGCCCCCATATGGCGATAAGGAAATACATGGGAACCAGCATCAGTTCCCAGAAGAAGTAGAATAGGAAAAGGTCCAGACTGAGAAACACGCCGAGGATCCCGGTCAATGTGGCCATGAGATTGAAATGAAAGAAAGCGACCCGCTCCGTGATCTCACTCCACGAGCATACCACCGAGGCCATGCCGAGTATGACCGTAAGCAGCGCCATGACCAGGCTCAACCCGTCCATGGCGAACCGGAGGCTGATACCCAGTTGTGGAATCCATTGGACATTGGAACTGATAATCCACAGGCCTTGTTCCTCCTCAACCGTACGGCAGCCGGCACCGATCCAAATCAGCAGGACCAGATCCACGCCGAGCGCTCCGAGAGAGATCCATCGGGACCAGCGGCCGCTCCCCCTTGTGAAGAGGAGGTTTACCAGGGCCGCTGCCAGCGGAATTCCTATGAGCCAGTTGAGTATCATCGCAGTACCACAATTCCGACGGTGACAATCGCACCGATCGCGATTCCGATTGCATAATGTCGTATTCTACCTGTTTGGCTGAGACTCAACCCACGGTGAAAGGCCTCGGTCGTGACCGCCGCTGCCGTATAGATCGCGTCGATAAAGTCTTCCCTGTTAATGCGCGCAATCCAAACGAACGGCTTTACCAGGGCGCGGTCGTAGATCCAATCAAACCCCCAACCTGCGAACCAGGCTCTGTGCACGAACGCACCGTAGGGATGATCGGCGATTGCGGACGAATACCGTGGCCTGAGCACGAAAAAGATGAACGCAATCACAATGCCTACCAGGCACGCGATGCCGGCTATTATCTCCAGGGCCGGCTCCATGTTCCGTGCGGCGGGGACGACTGCTGAAACAGGTAACGCCTTCCCCACAAACCGGCTGAACACATCGATGCCTCCCAGCATGCGCGGGGTTTGCAGGAATCCGATCAGCACAGAGAACGCGGCAAGGACGATCAGAGGAATGCGAACTGTGAGACCGGGCCGGTGAGTGATTGGGTTCGCGGCCTCACCGAAAAAGGTCAGAATGACCATGCGGAGTGCGTAGATCCCGGTTATCAGAGCGCCCGTAACGCCTCCCGCCCAAAGCCACCATGTGCCTTTAGGAGAAGCCCACGAATACCAGATGATCAGGTCTTTGCTATAGAAACCGCTTGTTACCAGCGGCAGAGCCGCAAGTGACAGCGCGCCGATGAGAAAGGTGACGAAGGTCACCGGCATCTGGGATCTCAGCCCGCCTAGCTTGAACATGTTCTGCTCGTGGTAGTTGGAGAGCATTACTGCGCCGGCCCCAAGGAAGAGCAGCGACTTGAAACACGCGTGTGTGACGAAGTGAAAGATCGCGGCCGACCAGGCCCCGACTCCCAGTGCGAGGAACATGTAGCCGATCTGGCTGATGGTGGAATAGGCCAACACGCGTTTTATGTCCGATTGAACAAGTGCGCTGCACCCGGCCACGACCAGGGTTACCATTCCGATAACCGCAACCGCACACTGAACTTGTGGAGCCAGTGCAAAGAGCACATTGGTGCGGGCTATCAGGTACACTCCCGCGGTTACCATGGTAGCCGCGTGGATCAGCGCGCTCACCGGTGTGGGACCGGCCATTGCGTCAGGGAGCCACGTCTGTAACGGAAGCTGTGACGACTTGCCAAGGGCACCCCCGAGAAGCAGCCCTGCGGCAAGCAGCGCCATGGTCGTTCCTGGTTGCCACTGCCGGGGCGCGGCATCCATGATCGCTTGGAGGTTCAGTGTGTGAAAGTTGTAGAAGAGCACAAATAAACCGATGGCCATGGCAGTGTCGCCGAGCCGCGTGATGATGAAGGCTTTGTTGGCTGCCACTACATTTTCGGTTTTTCCGCTCCAGAATCCAATGAGCAGGTAACTGCACAGGCCCACGCCTTCCCAGCCGAGGTATAGGAACAACAGGTCGCCCGCCAGCACCAGGATCAGCATGGACGAGACAAAGAGGTTCATGTACGCGAAGAATCGGGCGTAACCTTCGTCCCCCCTCATGTATTCCGCGGAATAGAGATGAATGAGGAAACCGACGATGGTGACCACCAGGATCATCACAACGGATAGCGCATCAAGATGCAGCGTTATGCCGGAAGAGAACCCCCCAACGTTCATCCACTGCCACAGGGTCAGAGAGACGGCGTTCCCTGCAGGCGGCGTCCGGACAAAATCCGCGCCCACGAGGACTGCTGTGATGGCCGAAACACCCACGGAACCGACGCCAAGCGCGGCGACCAGAGCCCGCGGAATACGCGAGCCAAAGAGACTCAGAATGATGAATCCCACAAGAGGAGCCGCAGGTATAAGCCAAAGGAGGTTAATCATTTTAACCCTTCATGGTTCGACCGGTATCCAGATCCAACGATCTGAAACGCCGGTGGAACTGGAAAGCCAGGGCCAGACCAACAGAGACTTCGGCAGCCGCCATGGTGAGTATGAAAATGAACATGACCTGGCCATCAACCCCGCCCCATCGGGCTCCGGCAACGACCAACGCGAGGCCGGCCGCATTCAGCATGATTTCCACGCACATCAGGACGATAATCAGATTGCGGCGAATCACAACTCCCAGGAGCCCAAGCGCGAAGAGCATCGCAGCAACGATCAAGCCATGTTCCAGGATTGAGGCCGGCATCAGTCCCTGTCTCCTCTCGACGGCTTTCGTTCTCCCGGCCGGCCCAGATGGTATGCCGCCACAAGGCCGGCGAGGAGAAGCACGGAGGCCAGTTCCACAGCAATGAGGTACGGCCCGAAGAGGGCCGCTCCGACCTGCTTGGGTGTTGTTTCTATGACGGTACGAGCAGCCCATTCACCACTCGCGATAACGTAGACCATCTCCGCTGCCAATACCAACGCCAGTGCAGACGGCCCCACCCATGTGGCCGGGCGCAGCAATTCCCGTGCAGCACTGTCCGGTACTCTGCCCACATTGAGCATCATAATGATGAAAACGAAAAGCACCATGATTGCGCCAGCGTAAATGACGATTTCCAGGGCGCCGGCGAAAGGGGCCCCAAGGGCAAAAAAGATGATGGCGACGGCAAAAAATGATACCAGCAAGTACAGGAGCGCGTGCGCCACATTAAGCCGTGTGACTACCATGATCGTGCTTGCGATCGCGACAACCGAAGACAGGTAAAATATGGTGCTCATGGTATCGTCTCTGCCTTGGCTCCCTTTTAGAGGGTAAGCGATTTCATGTCTGCAGGTGGTTTCTCGTTCTCAGCCTCCCCTCTCTTCTTGTCTCGTATGGGAACGCCTGCAACGTGGTAAAAACTGTAATCCGGATGCTTGCCCGGTCCGGATATCATCAGGTCTTCCTTCTCGTACACAAGGTTCGACCGGTCGTACTCGCACATCTCAAAGTCATTGGTAAGTTGGATCGCGTACGTGGGACACGCTTCTTCACAGAAGCCGCAAAAAATGCAACGTGAAAAATTGATGCGGAAGAACTCGGGACGGCGTCTTCCATACTCGTCTTCCGTAGCCTGCAGCGCAATGCAATCAACGGGACAGGCTGCCGAGCAGAGATAGCAGGCCACACATCGTTCCTCGCCGGAAGGGTCCTGGGTCAAGACGATCCTTCCTCTCCAGCGCGGGGGAATCCGAGGTTTTTCCTCGGGATAAAGGATGGTCTCTCGCCGCCTGAACGTGTGGGTGAACATGATCCACAATCCTTTGAGCAAACTGAGCATGACTCTCCTCACGCGCTGCCGGCCAGTACGATCCCGCCGGTAATGGCTACGTTCAACAATGCTATGGGCAACATCACCTTCCAGCCGAACGAAAGCAACTGATCGTATCGAAGCCTCGGATACGTGGCTCGAACGAGGATGAACAAAACAATAAAAGCCGACGTCTTCACAATGAACCACAGAATGGGAGGCAGGAAGGGACCTTGCCAGCCGCCGAAGAAAAGCGTGGCGATCAACGCTGATATGAGAATGATACCGAGGTACTCGCCCACAAAGAACAGGCCGAATTTCATACCGGAATACTCCGTATGAAAGCCCGCCACAAGTTCCGTTTCAGCTTCAGGAATGTCGAACGGGATGCGTCGAGCCTCGGCAAACCCCGCGATAAGAAAGAGAACCAGGCCCGGAAACTGGGGGATGCAGAACCACATGTCCTTCTGCGCCTCCACAATTGCACGGAGACTAAACGAGCCCGTCAGCATCACCACGCCCATGAGTGACAAGCCCATGAACACTTCATATGCCAGCATCTGCGAGGCAGCCCGCAGGCCGCCGAGGAGCGCATACTTGTTGTGGGCAGCCCATCCGCCGAGTGCGATGCTGTAGACACCGCACGAGGACATTCCGAGGACGAAGAGCAGGCCAATATTCAGGTCCGCTATCTCTATTGTCGGTGTGAACGGTATCACTGCAAAAGAAAAAAGCACTGTTACGACGATGATGGCTGGAGCAATGACAAAAACCGCTTTGTCGGCAAGCGGGGGTATCCAGTCCTCTTTGAACAGCATCTTGATCATGTCCGCAAGTACTTGAAGCGCACCGAACGGTCCGACTCGATTCGGCCCGTAGCGGTCCTGCCAAAGCCCAAGCAGTCGACGTTCCACCCATACAAGTCCGGCCGCAAGCGCGAGGAGCACGACTAGTACACCGATCGGCACCAAAAACGATCTCACGACCTCAGCCATCTGTTCCACCGCCTTCCGAGCTGCGGGCAGGAACACGCTTCACCGTTACCCATTGTGGAGGGTGGACCGATTCCATGCCGGGGAGCCCTACGGGCCATGCTACCAGTGATTGCGGGAGGTCGCGGAGAACCCGGACAGGGAATCGCACGATCTTGTCGCCCATTTCGATCGCGACAAGATCGCCAGCCCTAACCCCAAGCATTTCCGTGTCGAGAAAGTTCAATCCGAGGTACGGCTCCGGCGTACGCTCCAGGACTCCAGGACTGAGGACACTCAGCTCATCGGAACCGAATACGTGATGCACGGGTACTACCATCCATTGGCCGTCATGAGGTTTGAAGCTCGTGGGCGCTTCTGAGAAATAGTCGAGAGATGTATCTTCCGAGGGCGCAATGAGCCTGATTCCCGGATCTCCTCCGATCAGCGATCCGCCCACTTCACTCTGAAACTTGTTCAGGGCCTGGACGGAATTCCAGCCGGGAGCCCAGAAACGCGGCGTCAACGATGACGGGGGAATGCCTTGATATCCTTCCATGGAAAAGGCAAGCGGCGCATCGGGGTCCTCGGGCGGTTTTGGTTCATGGATATTCATGTGGGCGACCATGGCAGTTCGCCCGCTGTACCGGTGCGGCTGCCGGGGGACCTTCTGGTGGACGATACGGAAATCTGCTCCCGGCGCCAACTCTTTCAACTGCCTCAGTTCGGGATAGTCTGAGGCCAACGAGGCGACAAGGGCACCGAAAGCCGCGGAGCTATCGACCTCAGCCCCATCCTGCGGGCGCTTGGCCTCGTAAACATACTTCCAGCTATCCCGGACCGTGTCCGATGGGTTGAGAACTCGGTAGAATCTTTGCGCCCGTCCTTCGTTGTTCACCAGCGAGCCTGTTCCTTCTGCGAAGGATGCCGCAGGCAGGACCAGATCCGCCCGGTGAACCGTTTCGTTGAATATGTGATCGATAACAACAACGCTGTGGCAGTTTCCCAGAAATTCGTCCGCGGCGTCCTGTGACGCTCTACGGTACAGGTCATTCTCGACAACGATGAGGAGATCCTGGCGTTGGGAGCCGGCCATTTGAAAAACAGTCTCCAGAGGGGCGCCTCCCAGCAGCCCGACCCCCATTGTGTTGCACTCCGGGGTCACAAAGGCGATCCGGCAATCGAGGCCGATTTCCCTGAGGGCCTTGGCCACATTGGAGCTTGCTTGGAGAATGGCGGGGTCACCGCTGCTTGTGCCCGATACCACGAGTGGTCGCTTGGCATTCTTCAAGGATTCCGCCGCACGGACGGCCCAGGACTTCAGATGATCTTCAAGATCGGCAACTTCGGGCAATTCCGCGTGCAACGCTCGAGCAACGGCAAATCCTATCCGAGCGATATCCGGCGGAGCCCCCCGAAAAGTGTCCGAAGCGATGTCATCCAATCCGGTGGCGTGGGGTGTGGCAATCAAAACAGGTCCCTTCTCGCCTTCCGCCAGAAGCCTGAACGATTTATCATTCCAGCGCGGGACATCGTGCCTCTCCGCGATCCCCACCGGAGCCTGGAACACAGACTGTCGCACGGCAAGAGCCATCCGAGGCGCAGTATTTGTGAGGTCTTCGCCCAGTACGAGCACGGCGTCGGAGGTTTCCACGTCACGCAATGAAGCTGACGGCACGGCGCCGTTCCTCAGGATGTCCAGAACAAGGTTCACCAGGCCCATCTCACGTTCCGCGCATCCTGTAGAATAACGCCCGCTCCCAACCAGTTCTTTCAGGCTATAGTTCGATTCCAGTGAGGCCCGAGGGGAACCCACAGCAAGTATCTCAGCGCTTTCCCCGAGGAGCGCGGTGAAGTAATCGCGCGCCCTCTCAGTGGAGCAAGGCTCCAACTCTCCTTGCTCATTCCTGATCAGTGGCTTTTTGATGCGGTGGTTACCATTAACAAACTCATAACCATACCGTCCTCGGTCACAGAGGAAATAGCCGTTCACCTGACCATTGTACCGGTTTCGGATTCTGCGCAGGGCCCCATAGCGCTCACCCGGAATCGTGTTGCAGCCGAGACTGCAGTGGACGCATACCGACGGCGCAGTCTGCAGATCCCATTTGCGAGTGAAGTGTCTCCTCTGTGTCTTGTCAGTGAAAACGCCTGTGGGACAAATCTCAACGAGATTCCCGCTGAATTCATTCTCCAAAGTGCCTGGCTCGAATCGACCGAAATAGAGTTTATTGTGCAGTCCGTACACATTGAAATCTCGTCCTCCGGCATAGTCCCGGTAGAATCTGACACATCGGTAGCACTGAATACACCGGTTGGGTTCGTGGTGGATAAAAGGTCCAAGGTATTGCGAGTGATATGTGTTTTTCTTGTACCGGTACCTGCGATAGACATGACCCGTCATTACCGTCATGTCCTGGAGATGACATTCTCCTCCTTCATCACACACGGGACAATCATGGGGATGGTTGATCATCAGCCATTCGAGGACGGACGCGCGAAACTCCTTTACTTCCGGATCATCGATAGATATACGGAGGCCCTCCGCTACCGGCGTCATACAAGACATGGTTATGCGGCCCCACGTATCATTCTCATCCCTGAACTCCTTGACCGCGCACAACCGACAGGATCCTACCGAATGCAGCGCCGGATGCCAACAAAAGTACGGAATGTTGAACCCGAGGGCGAGACATGCGCTGAGCAAGACCTGTCCCTCTTGGACTTCATATGGCGCGCCGTCAATGTAGATGGTTACCATCCATTATCTCCAGGGGCATCGCCCTTCTCTCACATGTCGTTCGAAGTCTTCCTTAAAGTACCTGAGAGCACTCTTGAGTGGTTCCATCGCTCCGGGAGCCAATGCGCAAAAGGTGTGACCAAGCCATAGCAGCCTTGTGTGGGACTGGAGGATCTCCAAATCCTCGTACCGACCGCTGCCCTGCTCCAGATCATCCAGGATTTGCGCCAACCACGGAAGCCCTTCCCTGCACGGGGTACACCATCCGCACGATTCCCGAGCGAAGAACCTGATCAGATTGCGCACAAGGCCTACAGGACAAGTTTGGTCGTCCAAGACAATAATGTTTGCCGTCCCGAACCGACTGCCCGCCTTTTGAACTGACTTGTAGTCCATGGCAATATCGAGTCGATCGGCCAACAGAAATTCCGTGGAAGCCCCGCCAGGAATTACGGCCCTGAGTTCGAGACCGTCCCGCATGCCGCCGGCGTAATTTTCAAGAATGTCTCGAAGGTTGGTGCCCATAGGCAGTTCCCACAAACCCGGGGTCTTCACCTTGCCGCTCACCCCGAACAGTTTGGTACCGCCCTCGTCGGAGAGGCTAAGTCCTTCGAACCACTCCGCGCCGTTCTTCACAATGTGAGGCACATTGCACAGGGTTTCAACATTGTTCACAACGGTAGGTTTTCCCCAGAGTCCGCATTCCACTTCTCTTGGAGGTTTCGCACGAGGAACCGCCCTTCCGCCTTCGAGAGCGTTCAGCATGGCCGACGCCTCTCCGCACATGTAACGCCCCACGCTTACGTGGAGGCGCAAGTTCAGGCTGAAGTCCGTGCCCAAGATGTGATCCCCGAGATATCCTTTCTCGTATGCTTCACCGATGGCTTTTCTGAGTCTTTTTTCCGCGAGTTTGTATTCCCACCGCAGAAAAATATACGCGGTCTGCGCCATGACTGCGTACGATCCGATGATGATGCCCTCAATCAACTGATGCGGATCGCCTTCAAGCAACATGCGGTCCTTGAAGGTCCCCGGCTCCATTTCATCGGCATCCACGACGACGTACCGCTCCGTCGGCCAGTCGTCTCCGGTGCGAACTGCATCCCATTTTTTTCCCGTGGGAAAACCGGCCCCGCCGCGACCCAGCAGATTGGCTGCCAGCACCACATTCTTGACGCCTTCGGGACCCAACTCCTGGAGCGCTTTCCGGAGTGCTTGATATCCGCCTGCCCGCTCGTACTGATCGATGTTCAGCGGCTCTTCGTTCGGTCTCATGTTTTGCGTGAGCGGTCTTTCCACGTGCGGTCCCTATCTGTATTTCTCCAGGATTGCGTCGAGTTTGTCTACGGTAAGGTCGCAGTGCAGATCCTCGTCTATCGTGATAGCCGGCGCGCGGTCGCAGGCGCCAAGGCACTGGATCGGAAGCACCGTGAACCGTCCGTCCGACGTTGTGCCTCCCAGGTCGACTTCCAGTTTCCCCAACAGGCGATCGAGGATCTCCTCATAGCCCATGATCCAGCAGCTAACGCTCTCGCACACCAGGATTATGTGCCGGCCCGTGGACTCACGGTAGATGTGATTATAATAACTTGCGTTGGATTCAACCTCCTCGGCCGTCATCCCAAGCACCCGCGCCACCTCGCGCAGGTGATCGTCCGAGACCCAGCCGTGATGGCGTTCCACGGTCCTGAGCGCCTCCAGGCACGCGGCACGCGGATCCGGCACTTTCGCCGATTCCGCGCGAATTTCCCGTTCAAGTTCTTCGCTCAATTTTCCGTTCGTCGCCATGCAATCACGCTGTTCGTTCATCGGTCCACATCGGCCATTACGTAGTCGATGCTGCCCAGGATGGCCGGTACGTCTGCGAGCATGTGTCCTCTGCTGATCAGAGGGATCATCTGCAGATGCGGGAACGACGGAGTTCTGATTCTCACTCGGTAAGCCATCGTTCCTCCGTCACTGACGAGCGTGTACCCGTTGTTCCCTTTCGTGGCTTCAATGCCGCAGAAGGCTTCCCCCGGCGGTACGACCGGACCCCAGCTCACGGACAGGAAATGATTGATCAGTGTCTCGATGTCATGCATTGTGCGATCTTTCCTCGGCGGCACGGAAAGCGGATGATCCGATTGGTACGGACCCGACGGCATGTTCCCGAGGCACTGTTCAATTATCCTGAGGCTTTGTCGCATTTCTTCCACGCGCACCACGCAACGGTCGTAGCAGTCGCCGTTGGTTCCGGTGGGGACATCGAATTCCAATTGATCGTATCCCGAGTAGGGACGCTTCTTCCTGAAATCCCATTCAAAGCCGCACGCTCGCAGGCCGGGGCCCGTCACGCCCCAATCCAGGGCCTCTTCAGTCGTGTACGCACCTACCCCTTTAGTCCTGGCCTTCAGAATGGGGTTGCGGAGCGCGAGTTTGTCGTACTCATCAAGCCTTGGGGGTAAGTAATCCAAATATTCTCTTACCAGCTTGTCCCATCCCCTCGGCAAGTCCTGGGCCACTCCACCGATACGGAACCACATGGGATGCATACGACCGCCGCATATGGCCTCGACGATGCTAAAGACACGTTCCCGATCCGTGAACATAAAAAATACCGGTGATATGGCGCCAACGTCCTGCACAAAGGTCCCGTAAAAAACCAGATGGCTCGCGATTCGAAAGAATTCAGCCATCATGATCCGAATCATTTGAGCCCGCGGGGGAACTTCGATCCCTGCCAGTTTTTCCACTGCGAGCACATAGGGAAAGTTGTTCATGACGCCGCCCAGGTAATCGATCCTGTCGGTGTACGGGATGAACGTGTGCCACGATTGGCGTTCGCCCATTTTTTCCGCACCGCGGTGGTGGTACCCGATGTCGAGGGCGGCGTCGACCACCTCTTCTCCGTCAAGCTGGAGAACAATTCTGAATATACCGTGTGTTGACGGATGTTGCGGACCAAAGTTGAGAAACATGAAGTCCGTCCCGTCATCGCCGCGTTTCATGCCCCATTCTTCCGGCACAAATTCCGCCAGCCTGTCTTCCGCTTCGGCCTTTTCTTCAGGCAATTGGAAGGGCCCCATTTCAGTGGCTCTTGCGGGGTGCTCCTTACGCAGCGGGTGACCAATCCAGGATGGAGGCATGAGGATACGTCTGAGATGTGGATGACCGTTAAATTTTATCCCCATCATATCCCATACTTCCCGCTCGTACCAATTGGCGGAGGGCCAAATGTCAACGCTGGTCTCCATTGAGGGCGATTCGCCCAGGAGCGCCACTTTGAGACGAATATCTTCATTACGATCGTAACTCAGCAAATGATACACAAGCGTGAAATCACCGGCCGGTTGACCTTCCCGATGGACGCGGCTCCTCTCGTCGATGGCGTAAAGATCGTAGAGTGTGCTGAAGGGCCGTTCCGACTCCAGTTTCAGGTAGCGCAGCAGTTCCCGGACCTTACGCTTGTCGACCCACAGAATGGTCTCCTCCGGACGATTGGGTTGCACGACAAGACCTTCTTTGCCGAACCGCGCCTCCAACTCTTCGAGGAGTTCCGATTTATCCACGGTGTTTTCCGGAGCTTCTATCGCCAAGAGTGCCCTTTCCTATAGTGCTGCGCGATGAGACTGAGTCCTAAGCGAACGAGGCCAGGACGCTTCT
>CAZCDS010000063.1:0-37047 GCA_964497585.1 uncultured Syntrophaceae bacterium | reverse complement strand
GACTTGCAGTCGACACGTTGAAGCCACCGCCTTGCAGGCGGTGGAGCCTTCACTTCCTAGTTGGCTCCTTTTCCCGGCTCACCCGTCTCGTAGACCAGATTGAATGCTGCGAAGGTCCTCTGTGCATTGCTCTCGTCCATGACCTGACGATAATTCATACTGAGCAGATCCGCCTTTGGGTAGCCCAGAATCCGGCACAGGGAATCGTTGATGAGAACGAAATTCCCTTTGAGATCGACTTCGTAGTAGCCCTCTTCGATACTCTCGATAATTGTGCGGTATCTCTCGTCGGATCCGCCCGCGTCCGGTCCCGCCTGCGGCGCTTCATGAGCTTCGACATTCTGTTCGGTCCGACCGGTTCTCTCAGATGTCCCGACCGACTCCCCCAGGAGCCTTTGATCGGGTTTCTCATGCTCTTTCATATCGGCCTCCGCAGCCGAGAGCCATCATGGACGGGAATTAATGCTCGGGGAGCAGGATTCTTCTCCACGAGCCTACTCAATCGGCTTGTATCGTATCAAGAAAAAGAGAGCGGCGAAGTGCACGCCCGGGAGGCCGTGGAAGCGCAATCCATTCCGGTTCTTCAACTGGCTCACTGCGGCTGGGCCGGCAACAGAATGCGATCTTCAGCGCAGTTTGGCCTGGCTAGCGGTTGGACAAAGAGCCTTTGTGGGGCCATGTTGCACGATTCAACAACACTTCTTTACCCGTGCTTCCTGCACAGTACGAAGCTCTGCCCCCCAAACCGGCAGCCACACCGGTCCAGATCCTCATCCGCTCATTGCAGAGGAGCTACAGAAACAACGTACTAGTGGTAATCGTGGGTACCCAACACCACCTTGATGCCTGTCTTTTCCTCAACCAACTTGGCCAGATCCTCCGGCGGCGCATAGGGGCAATCGGGCTTGGCCGCTGCCAGACAGGTGCTGAAATGTATGATATCGGGCTTTATCTTAGACAGTTTGGCGGCCATACCCAAGTTCGGGACAACCGTACGGCCCGGGCATTCGCAAGAAACAAAGGAGACAACAGCGTGCGGTTCCTCAAAGCTACCCTCTCCCAGAGCCGCGGCCTTCAGGCAACGCCACTCGCCGGGGCAGCCATAACCGCTCTCCATGTATGCGCCACATCCCACGATTGCGACCTTTTTCATTGCCGTCCTCCATTTCCGGAGCTATGCGGAATTCAGTTCATCGAACAATCGAGTGCACAATTGACGGACCTCGTCCTCTGAGCCGAAAGGCGTGGACTCCGCCAGGCGCAGCACTTCTTCTTCCGAGACGGCGAGCTGCTTGGCCACGAGAAACGCATCCGGTTCCTCGTCTTTCACGGCCACCCCACAGGCCGTAACTTGGCCCACCATTTGATCGCCCTGCAGAATAGGCACGACAAGACGGAGCAAACCGGCTTCACAGAAATCAACAACAGGCTGCCGAGTCTTCTCGACCGTCGCGAGCATGACCGTGTTGGTTTGGCTGCAGATAAAAGTAGTCGCGTCCTGATTGTCCCGAATGGCTGCGCAGAGAGGGTACCTGTCGTACCGACAGAAGAGCAGCCCTCCCGCCTCATCCATCAGGCAGGCCGTCATGTTTGCCTCTCTGGCGAGACGGTCCAGGATATCCTCCCATTCCTCTTTGCTGCGGAGATCAAGTGGTGTCATGCTGGCATTTTCCTTCTTTCTCAGAGTCTATCCTTCAAGCGCGACTCCGCCACCGTGTCAGGCGTTCTCCAACCCTCTCCATCGGCACTGGGACCTGGAGGGCCACAATAGGAACGGACTCCACTATGTACGGCGGAATGCAGGGGAGGTAACGGCTCTGTATCCTACCGGCTTGCGGCATCCTTGTCAACAGCTTACACCGAGAGTTGTGAGCCTTCAGCGACGCAAGGTGTAGACTCTCTCTAACAAGGTCATCGTGAGTAGAGAGGCCATGAAGCGCTCCGAGTACGCACCGCCCTCGAGAATGCTCCATTCGGCTCGCCATAATGGTGGAGCGCAGAATTCCTTTCCTCCCCCAATGTTACGGCCACGAACAATTCCCATGCGTTGTCGCTCGGCACTGCAGGGACAAGCTCTTGACCTGATTGCGCACCGCCTCGTTGGCCTCATAGAGCATTCGTTCAGCTGCTTGCACGAGCTTGCCTTGCGAGCCATCCCTGGATGGAATAAGAGATACTTTTGCACTTGTGGCTCATGGTCAAACCTTGAGATTTTTTCTTCTTGGCCTCTTACTGCCTCAGTGGTACAAGTTGTTTGAGTACTCAATCGTCTTGGAGCGTCCCCTTCTGGCTGCGTAGCTCTCCTGTCAATAGGTTTTCGGTAGCAGGGCCCTTGCAAAGGGAGCTTGTCGGCCTCAACGCTTAAGCTTCGCCATCTCACCCCCCTCGGTACGTGCTAGGTTGTTAGGAGATTTCCCATGAAGCTTAAACGCATTCAACTTATCGGGGCGTGGGTCCTTGCACTGTGCCTTCTTTTTGTCCTGGTACCGTCACTCGTGTGGCCAGGCGACAGGTCAGATGTCAGACAGTTATTCAAACCATTGTCACGGGAGCTGCTATTCATACGGGCGGCAGCCCACGGGGATTTGGCGCTGGTACGAGCCCTTCTCGACAGCGGCATCCCTGTCGATACGAAAGACAGTAACGGAGCCACCGCTCTAATACATGCCGCCTCCGGGGGCAAACTCGAAGTGGCAAAGCTCCTCCTGAACCGGGGGGCGAACGTCAATCACCAAGAAGGCTCCTGGGGAAAGACAGCCCTTATGGAGGCGGCTGATCGTAATCATCTTGACATGGCCAAGCTCCTCATCGAAAAGGGGGCCGACGTCAATATCAAAGCGCAGTATGTCAGGCCTGCATTGTGGTTCGCAAGCCACATGCCAAACGGTAACATCGAAATGGTCAGGCTGCTCGTCGCTCACGGTGCTGACGTCAACGCTGCGGACGCCGGCGGCAGGACGCCTCTCATCAAAGCGGCGCGAGTGGGCAATCTGGAAGTGGCCAAGTTCCTTATCAAAAAGGGGGCCGACGTCAAGGCCCGGGAGTCGGACGGCCAGACCGTCCTCATGCAGGCTGCATTGAGCGCCAATCCGGCGTTGCTCAAGCTCCTCATCGACAAGGGAGCGGACGTCAATGCCAAATCCAACTGGGGCTCAACCGCCCTTATGACCGCTGCCGCCGCCGGCAATGTCGCAGGCGCGAAGTTGCTCATCGAAAAGGGCGCTGACGTGAACACGAGAACCAATACCGGTGCAACCGCTCTGATGGATGCCGCGGAATGGCGCGGCCCGGCCATGGTAAGACTGCTCATCGCAAACGGAGCCAATGTCAACGCGGCGAACAAGGACGGGAAAACTCCTCTGATGTTTGCCGCGGACTTCTTCGAGGGGCGGGGTTCCCCCCAAGTAGTGCGTTTTCTCGTTGACAAGGGGGCCGACATCAACGCTCGGACATCCCACGGTAAGACGCCACTGATGTATGCTGCGGAAGGAGACCAACGCGCGCCGGACATCGTAAAGTTCTTCATCGAAAAAGGAGCTGAGGCGAATGCCAGGACTGCAGATGGTGAGACACCTCTCATCTTTGCTGCGCGGGCAGACAATGCGGAAATCGTCAAGCTGTTGATCGAAAAAGAGGCCCGTCTCAATGCAGTGGACGCTGACGGGGTTACGGCACTGGGTATGGCGTCGGTACTGGGTCACAGTGAAACGGCAGGATTGCTCAAGCGCTTCGGCGGTAAGGAACTGGGTCGCGGCTATCAAACGATGTCACTCATAGTCAGTGCCCGCGACTATCCGCCCGACCGCGTCAGGCGGCTTATTGAACAAGGGGCTGATGTAAATGCTAAGGACAGGTCAGGCACGACAGCTCTGATGACGGCTTCCGGGGAAGGTCGGACCGACGTGGTGAGATTGCTTCTGAAGATGGGAGCTGACGTCAACGTCCGGAATCGTGCGGGCGATACCCCCGTGATATGGGCTTCTGAGAAAGATCACCCGGAGGTGGTGCAGTTGCTTCTGGAAAACGGCGCTCATATCAATGCTCAGAATGACAATGGCGAGACTGCATTGATGTGGGCTGTCCAGAAACATCATCTCGACCTAGTGAAGCTGCTGTTGAAAAAGGGAGCTGACGTCTCGCTCAAAGACAGAGATGGCGATACGGCGTTGACGGTGGCGTACAAGAATGGGGACGCCGATACTGTAGAACTACTCAAACAACACGGAGCGAAGTGAGTGTAGACTTAAGGACCATCAACCAACAGACCGAAGGATCTGCAGATAACGGAGAAATCTACCGGTGATTCTCACACGGCCGAACCGACCTTGAGGGGACCACGAGTGCCGCGCAAAGACCGATCAATTAGTACACCGATCCCTTGATTCTGGCTTAGGAGGCCCGTTTCGCGTTTCCAGACGTCGGAAGCGTAGATCCGGCATCGGCCCACCCCATAGACGTTAACTCAATGGGGCTGGTGTGTTTTGCAGGGTCATTCCGGCGAGCCTGAACTGACCCTAAGTTCGGAGGTCGTCAGCCAACCTGGCGGCGTCGCACGAAATTGTAACGAATAACTGACCGAATTGGAAAAGAGAGCACGAAGAATAGTATGAACGCCCGTCCTGCTGCCGATAAGCCACACTGACCGGTGCGGTCGGTAATCCGGGTCCGGATACTCAACCGTCGCCGGCTCCTCTACCCACTGCCGGAACGACGCTCCCATCCCTCTGTTCCGAAATCAGGCATCCCATTTGCATCCTCGGTGTGAGTGGTTTAGAATTCAAGAAATTCCCAGTGGCTTTTGACGTCGTTCACCCAACCAGGTTCTTTCGCAAGGAGGCATTTTGATGATCCATATCCAGTCATCCGGGCATGTGTACCGGACTCTGTCGCTCATCTTCATCTTTCTTGCACTCACGGTGTGCGGCGTCATTTTGGCGCGGGGCAACCTTATCCCGTTCTTCATGACCCGCCCATGGCTCAACGGGTCTATCGTGGCTATCATGCTCCTCGGTCTCGCTTTGTCGTTCCGGGAGCTGGGTCGCCTCGTCATCGAGGCGCGAAGAATGGACTCCCTGACCGATACGCTGGCCGACCCCGAGTACGAGGTTCCCCCAGAGTCGGCCCTGGAGGGGCTTGGGGGCGGGCTCGTTCGAGACAGGTGTCTGAACGTGCTTACCGTGATGAAGCGTGCCGCTGCGAGCGGCTCCGAGGCAACGGGGGTCCTCTCGGACGCGGACGTGGAGTCCGAAGAAGGCCGTGCAGCGTTCGTTCGTTATCTCATCGGTGTGATGATATTCCTGGGACTGATCGGGACATTCTGGGGTCTTCTCATCACTGTCGGCGGCGTCAAGGAGGTCCTTCAGGCGCTCGAACCCGCCCGGGTGGACAATCCCACGGCCTTTATCGCAGAGCTGAAGACCTCTATCGGCGGGCTTCTCGGAGGCATGTCAACCGCGTTCAGCACGTCTCTGTTCGGTCTGTCCGGCTCGGTGCTTCTTGGATTCGTGGAGGTAAAGACGAGGCAGGCCCGGTCACGATTCCTCGCGGACCTTGATCGATTCGTGGTCTCGGACTGGATGCCGAGAGTCTACCGCGAGACCGTTCCCGAAAGCGCAGGAGGGCCGGCCGCTCCAGCGCTGGGGCCTGAGAGCGAGCGCTTCCACCACCTGGCGATCCAGGAGACCTTTGGCGAAAACCTTCGGCGGCTTGTAAGCGTGATTGAGCGGCAATCTTCCCGGGACGAGAAGTTGGTCGGCTCGCTGGTCGAGATGAAGAGCCTGCTGGAGCTGCTCAGGGAAGAGGAGATCCAGACCCGGGACGCCATGCTCACTGCGAATCAGGTCCGCAGAGATTTGCTCGACCGCATGGAGAGCCAGGCACGCCATACCGAGCGACTCCTCACCGAAATGCGCAAGACACGGGAGTCCGCGGGAGATTCCGCCAAGGCTATCCAGGACCGCCTCAGCACGGAAGCCAAGATTGCCGGTTCGACGATATCAGGCGGCTTTTCAGAGCTCGCCGAAAAATTGGATGCCGTCCTCAAGAGCGCATCGAGGCATCGCGAACCCGACAAGGGAGGTGAATGATGCGCAGCAGGGCGGGGACAAGGTCCTCCAGCGATAGAATAGACGTCTGGCCGGGCTTCACCGACATCATGGTGGCCCTGCTCCTCATCTTCGTCTTTGTTGTCACCCTCTTTACGATTACGGAAACGATTCTGTCCCGATCACTGACCAGGAAAGAAAACCAGGTGGAACACCTGGAAAAGGAACTGTCGCTCAAGAGCAACATCATAGACCAGTTGAGCACGAGTGTTGCCCGTCTTCAGAAACTTTTCGACGCGGAGACCGAGAAATCCGGCGGCCTGGAAAAGCTCCTCGCCTCCCTGCGCAAAGAGCTTGAATCGGCCCAGGCACAAATAAGCAACAAAGCCGCGCTCCTGGCCCAAAAAGAGCGCCTGCTCGCGTCAAGAGAACAGGAACTTGCCTCGACTCGGGGCGAACTCGTGACGAGGACCCGGGAACTCGGCGACAAGACCGAACTCCTCACGGCACGGGAAACCGATCTTTCCCAGCTCCGTTCGAGGTTCGCGAAGACCACGGATGTGCTGTCGGAAAAGGAGCGGCTCCTTGCCGCTCGGGGAAAAGAGCTTGCATCCATCCAGGCCACACTGCATGAGACCTCAGAACAGTTAAGCGCCAAAGAGAAGCTCCTCACCTCAAAGGAAAAGGAACTGGGAGCCGTCCGTGCCGACCTCATGGACAAATCCCGATCGTTGGCGGCCAAGACGAAGCTGCTCGCCGAACTGAACAGCAAACTCGACGAGCTGCGCATGAGACTGAAGAATCAGGCCGCGTCCATACTTAAGAAGGATAAACTCCTCGCGTCGAGGAAAAAGGAACTGGATTCCGCGCAGGCCGCACTCGCGGACAAGACCCGCTCGCTCAGCGAACGTGACAAGTCACTCGAATCGTTGCGGCAGCGTATCACTCGCCTGCTCAACGATATCAGCCAGAAAACCGCGCTGATCAAGGAGAAGGAAAAGAACGCCGCGGACCTGCAATCGAAAATCAGCGCTACAGGCGAGGATCTTGACCGAGCGCAAAAGAAACTCGCCGAAAGAACGGCGACCATCGGGGAGTTGAGGTCCGAACTCAAGAAGCTGGGGAACACTGTCGCAACGCTCAATAAGAGAATCGCCGGGTACGTCGATCAGGTCGAGCGGCTCAATAGCCTGCTCTCGGAGGCCAAGCAGGCCGAAAAAACCGGCAAGACGAAGGCGGCGAGCCTCCAGAAGGAAATCGTCACCATGACCTCACAGCTTGACGAGCTCTCACGGAAATTGAAGGAGGCGAAAGCGGCGAAAAAGAAACAATTCAGGATGTCTCAGCTCGTCGGGCTTCTCGGCGAAAAGGATAAGGAGATCGAGCGGCTGAGGAAGCTCGCAGCCTATCGGAGCGAATTCCTCGCCAAACTCGAGCAGGTCTTCAAGGGCGTGCCGGACATCAAGGTGGTCGGAGACCGGTTCGTCTTCCAGTCGGAGATCCTCTTCGCTTCCGGTCGGGCCGACATCAATGACACGGGCAAGCTGGAACTGGACAAGTTTGCACGAATCTACAAGGAGATGGAATCGAAGATCCCTCCCGATCTGGACATCATAATCCTCGTGCAAGGGTATACCGACAACGTGCCCGTCAGATCGGGTCGCTTCAAGTCCAATTGGGAACTGGCGTCAGCCCGCGCCATGGAGGTCGTACGGTACCTCATCGCGGCCGGTGTTCCTCCCGAGCATGTCGCGGCCGCTTCCCTCGGGGAATTCCACCCTGTTGCCAAGGGAGACTCCCGAGAGGCCAGAAGGCGCAATCGACGTATCGAGATCAAGATTACCACCCTGTAGACGGTCACTCTTCACCGGGGCACTACCGCGGGTGTCGCTTGTGGGCGGTCTTTCAGGCAACCGGCACCTCTATCAATGTCCCTTGGGAGCACGGAAATGTATCGTACACATGGAGTCGTGGTTATCGTTGCATTGATCTTCCTCGGACTGGCTTCGGGAATGCCTTGTCAAGCAGCGGATCAGAGCCTCATTACCGTCACCGGCGAGGCCGAGGTCAGAGTGAACGCGGACGAGGTGATCATCAGCCTCGGCGTGGAAACGTCTGACAAGAAGATCGAGAATGCCAAAAAGAAAAACGATCAGATCGTGAAAAGGCTCATAGCCTCGATTAAGAAGGATGGTGTGCCTGCGAACTATATCACTACGAACTTCATGCACATCCAGCCCAGGTATAAGTACGGCTATTTCCAGCAGGGCTTCATAGGATACTTCGTCAGGAAGACCGTTGTGGTAACGCTGAAGGAGATCTCTCGATTCGAGAAGGTGCTCTCGGATTCCATTGAAGCCGGCGCGAACTATGTGCACGGCATACAATTCCGTACGACGGAGCTGAGAAAGCACCGTGACCGAGCCCGACAGCTTGCGCTCGAAGCCGCGCGGGAAAAGGCGCAGGACATGGCCTCGGCCTTGAACCAAAAGGTCGGAAAACCGTATTCCATCAAGGAGACGCCGACCTGGTGGCTCTCTTCGTACCAGGCATACTGGGGCGCCTCCCGCAGCCGGGCCACCCAGAATGTGATTCAAACCGCGGCCGCACCATCGGTAACTAGCGAAGGAGCGCTCTCAGCCGGACAGATCGCGGTGAGAGCGAAAGTCACCGTGAGCTTCGAACTGGAACAACCTGCGAAGGAGTAGCGGATAACATAGGTTGCCTAGCTGAAGGGATATTCACGCAATCGCAATATTCAGCTCTGACGCAGGCCATGACGCGACACGTATCTGAAGGATAACATACATGGATCATCGGAACCCATACGAAAAGCTTATTGCATGGTTCAGACAAAATGGAGCATACGTGCCCGAATCCGAAGAATTGGCTCCTCTTATCGAGGCCTGCTACACAGAGGAGGAAGCCGAATTCCTTACGGGGATACCGCTCTCGCTCAGTGACCTTGAACACCTGGCGGTTCTCAAGGAAATGGACGAGTCCGAACTCATGTCAAAGCTCGATGAACTGGCCGGCCTGGGGCTCATCTTTCGTTCCCGGCAAGGAGGCCGTCTGCGATATCGGCTCAATCCACCCCGTTTCGTGTTCTTGCGGAGCTTCTTTTGGCCCGGACGCGAAGACGACTACACAAAGGACGTGGCATCGGGCGTGACCCGCTACTATAAGGACGGCTTTGGCAATCATTGGAAGGACGTGCAGACAAAGGGGTTGCGGGCGCTTCCCATCGGAAAGACCATTGAAGATCCCCGACGTGTACTCCCGTACGAGGATGTCCGACACGTGCTGCAAAAACAGGATCGATTCGCGGTCGCCTCCTGTGCTTGCCGGCACAGATACAACATGGATTCCAACAGCCCGGATTGTAAGCACGAAACGGAGACCTGCCTCCATTTCGGGAAACTCGCGGACTACATTATCGACAACGGCCTCGGCCGGAAGATCAGTCGCGACGAAGCGGAAGAAATCCTTGCCCGATCGGCAGAGGCCGGACTGGTCCACGCGGTTTCCAATTGGCAAGAGGGTGTGGATACGATCTGCAATTGTTGCCAATGTTGTTGCGTCTATTTTCAGGCGTTCCATAGCTTGAAGCATGCGGGGAGCATGAGTCCCTCCAACTACCATGTGGAGACCAATCCTGAAACGTGCAGCGGTTGCGGTCTGTGCGTCAAGCGCTGCCCAATGGACGCTTTGTATCTCAAACCGGATCGGGACACGAAAAACAAGAAGGGAAAGACGAGCGCAATCAAAGCCGGCCTGTGCATCGGCTGCGGAGTTTGTGCGTACGCCTGTCCTACAGAATCGCTCTCTCTGCAGCGACGCGGCGAGATCATCGATCCGCCGTTGGATGTGGCGGACCTCAAGAAGCGATACATGGAGGAAACCGCCAAAACACGAAAAGCACGAGGCGAAGAGATGTCCGCAGATGGCCTCTCCCTCGGTGACGTGAGCACGGGGGAACTGAAGTGAGAGAAGAAGCGGCCAGTCCCACCAGTTCTCGCTCTTTTCGGCCCGAGTTTTCTGGGAAACTCCTGGCATGATTCTGCTTGACAGTACAGCCGAGCGGATGCTAGGGTTTTAAATTAAGGTAATATACCACCACTGCATAAGGGTACCAGAGGCTCAGGGGGTGGCCTCCTGACACACCGATTGGGGATGTCGAGGGAGCTACGCGCCGTGCAGCAACCGTTCGAAACATTGAGTATCGGTGCATTCGGGGCAGCCCTCGTCCAAAGGAGGGCGAGATTCGGAGTGCGTACGGCACACCGCCCTGAGTGGCCTCCGCATGATGGTACGCTCCTACAAAGACATGTCGGACACTACGCGACCACTGAACCTACCGTTCCAGGGGCAACTGGAATCAGGCATTCGCAGTACACAGCTTGACCGAATATCAATCCAACTCATTCCAAGGAGAGAAAAATGGATCAAGTTACGGTTGTGAGCGGCACACACAAGTTCGGACACTTGGACTACGATCTGGTCGTCGAGCTTTCCGGTTTCCAGTGGGAACACTTGGCCAAAGGGGACATACACCTGACACTTCACGGGAATCCCGGCCCGAATAAGTGCGTTGAACAATTGCACGTTTACCTCAATGAACACGACCTGACAGGTGCAGTGATTTCCTGCCTCGGGGCTGACCTCGATGAAGCTGACAGGATGGGCACAGTCCGGGGAGAATACGAGGCAGCCATGGCTGAGTGGCTACACCTGGCGCGGAGTCTGATATTCACCCACAGGGGCAGTCTACATAATTACTATAGCGGCGGTGAGACGACCATCGAAAAGGAAGAAGAGGTGATGGAAAGACTTCTTGCAGCCGATGTCCTGTCTCAAAATCTCAATAGCTTGGGACACAGCTCGACCGGCTGGAACGGTAATCTACACATCTTCAACTTTGTCTACGGATACCTGTCCCTCCCTCCGTTGTCCCTTAACAGAATCTGGCAGCATTACCGTCAAAACACTCCCGACCTCCCGCCGAATACTCCCGAAACCTGGCAGGCCACCGGTTCGGCCCGTCTCATGTTTGCAATCGGCGAGAGAAGGCTTGGTAACGACTTCTGGGAACCTCCTGGACTGTACAAGCCACTTTCGGACGAAGAAGACCCGAGCTACTCACCGGTGGAGGGGACTCTTTCTTATCGCATCGAATTGCACTACCATAATCCATTGGACGATGCAGTAGCCGAACTCCAGCGCATAGTACAAGAATTGAGAGAGGATCTGGACAGCCTAGCCCAAACTGTAGCGGATCTCGCCGAGGATGTGCAGGGACTTCAGGGTCTGGTAACGCAATTGAGACAGGATCTGGAAGCGCTCGCAAAGAAAGTAGCAGATTACCTGAAACAGATTTCCGACAAACTGGACCCCCTGCAAACCGAACTCGACGCAATCGCTGGTCATGTAGAGTCAATAAAGCTTGAATTCGCCAAAGCGAATACCGCCTTCGCCACACACAAGGACAAGCTTGACGGCCTGGCCAAGAAGATCGAAGAGCTGCACAGGATCATTCAAACCAGCGGAGGCGAGTGAAATGCCTGAAAACCTTTTCGATTCACTGTTGGAGGAGATTGACCGGAACTATTCCGACGCGGACGCCAGGATAGCCACTTTTCATCGTGACCTCCTAACCCTGCGCCAATCACTGCCACCGCTGCCTCGGCAGTTCACGAAACTTGGCGAGGGGTTGGCGGAGTTCGACGCCACGGTCGATTCCACCGCTCCGCATTTGTCTTTCAACAGAGACGAATGGATCTTTCTCCGCTACTCTGTTTTCAAGGGTCTGCTCCTGGAGCAGTTCAGGGATTCCGACAATTATCGCGTGATAGCATCGAAGCAGTATAAAAACTCACGCTGGCAGTGGCATCAACAAGGTGAATCGGCCTACTACACGGCGGCCGCTGCCATTTGCGCCGCCATTGAAAAGGACAACAAGAACCTTGATAGTTTCTTCGAATCGCTGGAACATTGCTGGGACGCGGTCGGGCCGACAAGACACCCCAATCTACCACCAGACTACAATGTTGAGGGGCATGGCCGCTATTCACGAGATGCCTTTCCTCACAAATTGGCGGCCATCTATTATGCGTGTGTCAATGCAACATCAGCCCGAGGCCGAGCCAGGAGACTATTGAACAGGTTGATTCACACCCTGATAAGAAACGGCCTGTTCTTGCAGTTTCATGATCGCGCGCTCATTTACCCCTGGACCCTCATTCCATTGCGTCAGGTGGCCAAGAAGGTCGGGATCTCGGTTGACGTCCTCAATCCTCTGTATTCGTTAGTACAAAACGAGATTTGGACATTAGCGCAGGAAGAGATCAAGGACAGATTTCTTGAAGATCTTCGAAGGCATTGGAAAGGCCAAGACTGGTCAATTGACATAAGAATCGATTTAGGTTTCTGGAGCCACACCGTCACGATAGGACTCAATACGTTTCGCGACGGTTTTGTTGACTTGCTGATAAATTTCCTCAAGGCCCGAGTCGATCTCGTGGGGTTCCTGCTTGATCCCGAGCGGCTGTGGGCGGCGGTCAGGGATGAAGCCGAACGACTCTTCCGAGGACTGGGTTTGCCAACGGGAGTCGGCCTGGGGGCGATAGTTGACCTTGCAAAGGATTTGGTGTTTACATACCTGATCCCCGGGGAGATTCTTGATATGCTTCTTGGAATGTTGTTCGCCACATGCATTCGACTCGCGGTCGCAGCTTACGGCTCAATCGACTACTTTGCATGGGCGTATCTCTATTGGGAAATTCATCTGATGTACGAATGCAGACCCAACACGCTCGATACGAAGATGCTTAAAGAGGCGGCCAAGGCGTTGGCCAACAAGATCGGAACCGAAAACAACATGCTTCTGATAGAATGGCTCACCCTTCGATGTTCCGACGATGAGATTCGGGATGTTCTCAAGGATTGGCCGGACGCAAGCCGACTAACTGAGAGCCATGATGTTAACCAGTGGGCAAAAATCGACTACGTTTGGATGCGCAATCGCGCCCAGCAAGATGGAGACGTAGCCGATGAACAACGCCTCAAAAAGGTTCGTTTTCCCGGTATCGATTACATGATCCTGAGAAGACTACTCGATTTGGATACGCTCAGGTAGCCTGGCGCAGCCTCATACGGGGTGGCTGTTCAGGGCGCGGTTGCCGTTTGAGATGGAGTGCCGGATTGCGGTCCGAACTCCACATTGGGGGCACGCCGTGCGTACCAGGCCAGTCCAATCGGAACACAGGATTCACGTACGGGCAATCGATATTCGGCCACGTCTCAGAACGCGTATCCATTACAGTCCCTTTGCTGAGGGTTGTCCTTGCCACACGCGTGGCCTGCTGAGCCCCCGGCGCAAGGGCGGACCGTCCGCGCGGGGTGCGGTCTTTGGAGCAGCACTCAGGGCCATCCTGGAGGATTATCTCGCGCGTCCGTGAAGAAATTCCACGACGATGTCTTCTCTGTGCCTCTGTGGTGGAAATCTCCCATCTTTCTTCTTTCTTCTTCTCAATCTTCTTGGTGCCTTTGTGCGTTGGTGGTTGATATTTCGGATCTTCTTCCCCTCCTCGTCCCCCGGCCGCGAGCTTTTCTCTTTGGGGGCCGGCCCAGCGCCTCGCACGCCGCATCCATCTCGTCTCGTCCCATGAAGGTCTCCGGGAGCGCTGGAGCGGGCCTGCCAATCTGTTCATACTTGGCAAGTCCGAGGGGATTATAGGGAAGGAGCTTAACCCGTGGAGCACCGCATTCCCGGAGGAAATCCGCCGCGGCCGAGAGATTCTCACGGGTTGCGGTGATTCCGGGGACCAGAGGGATGCGCGGGATCACGGGAACCGTTCCGTCCCGGATCAGGTCGCGCAGATTCCGCAGAATGGCCCTGTTGGGGCGGCCTGTGTATCGCCGGTGAGCCTCGTTGTCAATGAGCTTCAGGTCGAAGTAGATCATGTCCGTGTGCGGCAGAATCGTCCGGCGAAAGGTCCTGTAGTTGAAGTATCCGCTCGTCTCCACCAGGATGTGGATGCCGTGCGCCTTGAGTCCCTCCATAAGTCGACGGGCATAGCTCGGGAACATCGTGCATTCCCCTCCGGAAAGCGTCACGCCTCCGCCTGAGTGACGATAGAACGGCTCGTCCCGGAGGAGCAGTTCCGTCAGCTCTTCGACGGGATAGAAGACCCCAACTCTTCTGAGCGCGGAAGCCGGGCACCGGTCCGCACATAACCCGCATCGGTCACACTTCTCTCGGACGATGCGTCCCGGCAGTTCCGGATCGATTGCTGCGGCCGGGCAGACTTTTTCGCATTCCCGACAGTCGATACATGCAAGGGGTGAAAACGAGATCTCCTGTCGAGCGTTCTGCGTCTCCGGATTGTGGCAGAATATGCACCTGAGCGGGCATCCCTTGAAGAAAACCACGCTCCGTATCCCGGGGCCGTCTTCGGAACTGTCTCTCTTGACGTCAACGATGAGCGGTCGATGGGCCATAATCGCAAGATGCTCCAGGACAGCGTTCCAGGGAGAGCCTTTCTGCAAGAGGACATTTCCCGGGCCCATGCTAAGAACTTAATTTCATTTGGGAAGTTAGACCGGTCGGTTCAATCTTCTTCGTGCCTTTATGTCTCTGAGATTGAAATTTCTTAGCATCTTGATCTTCTTGGTGTTACACAAGGCCGAACCTGTCAAGCAGATCCCTCGCCATGTACCCGAACTTCAACAGGTAGTTGATGTTCCCGTAGACCTGCACGTCGTTATCCATCATCGCGTCGAGCGCGTCCGATCTGACGCCCTTGAGCATGAATTTCATCAACGCGTGGTCATCCTTGAACACAACCTTTACGTCCCATTGATCCGTTCCGTCCGGCAGCACCCTCATGTCACCGCCTTCGAAGACCGCCGCGGAGCACGCGGAGCTGTGCTTGGCCTCGAAGAGGTACCTCCCCTCGAAATTCTCTATGTTTTTGTGAAAGTCTCCCAAGAGCCCGCTCGTGGAAGCCGCGAATGCGAAATCCATTGCCGAGAGAAGACCATCGAGGAAACGGTCTGCCAGCGCGGATTCCAGTGCGTCCGAAATGCTCGAAAGCAGGTCCCAGTCCATGATTCACCCCCTACGGGACATGAGAGCAAAATGTTGCGTTGTCCCTTCATTGCCGGGAGCCGTCCAGGTCGACAAGGGCGTACTTTTGCATGGCTCCCGAAGAGAGCTGGTATTCCGATCGATTGATGATCTCCTCTTGCATGGTCTTGTTGAGGTCCACAAAATAGGCGGTGTACCCGGAAACCCGTACAAGCAGGCGTCGCAGTTCAGGATGATCGGCGACATATTCGGGATCCGCCGCCTTGAGAAAGTCCTCCTGCTTGGTGATGTTGAACTGAACCTCAATGGCTCCGTCCCTTGCGCCGTTCATATCGTCGAAAGCGGCCTTGATTCTGGCTTCGAAAAGGTCGAGCATGGCCGCTTCGTGTTCCGGGTCCGGTGTGAACCTCAGGTTCAGCGCCACCCCGCTGGAAAGCCATTCGGACGGAAGCCTGGCCGCGGAGTTGAGAACCGATGACAGAGAGGGGGCCATGCGAGAAACCGGAGTGATCCCGCTGGCAAAGTTGTCTCCGTCCATCCGACCGTTCGGCAGCGCTTTGGTGAGTCGACCTACTCCCGCGTGAATCGTCATGGTCCAGCATCCCACCCGGTACCCGCCGCCACGATAGTTCTCCCTGCCCTCCAGGCGTTCGTTGACCACTTGCAGAAGCCATTTGAGATTCCCGTCCGCGGCCGGATCGTCATTCCCGTACTTTGGGGTCTTTGCGGGATTGTTCAGCAGCGCATGAAGTTGCTTCTGCGCGTGCGATCCTTGGAAGTTTTCTTTCAGCGCCTGGAGCAGTTCCCCAAACGTGATAGTTGGATCTTGATACACGTGCTTCTCGATGGCGCTCAGGCAGTCCGCGGCATCCGCGAGACCGATAAGCGCGACGCCTGACGCGTTGATCTTCGCTCCGCCCTGTACCACATCCCTGCCCTGATCCATGGGCCCCTTGAACAATGCCGACATGATCGGCGTGGGATAGTAGCGCTGGTGGATCCTTCCCAGATGGTCGTTCAATCGGAGCGCCCGGTCGAGTAGAGCGTGTATCTGCCCTTTGACCTTCTCCTTGAATACCCCGAAGGTCGGAAACGTCTCGGGATTGCCCGTTTTGGGCCCTATCTGAAGATCCCCGGCTTCCAATCCGCATCGGCGGTGCTTGCCGTTGTACAGGGCCAGTTCCACTGCGGAGGTCAAGTTCAAGAGAACGGCGGCATTGTGTCCGTATGTAAATCCCGCGCTGACCGGCTCGACACAGCCGACGATACCGTAATGGTTGGCCTGTTCCGAAGAGTCTCCTTTTCCCGTGAGAGCCTTTATGATGGGTATATCGTTGTGGATCGCGGGCGTGGCCTTGGTTTTCAGATTGACCTGGCAGAGCCTTCTCAGGTACCCGGGAGAATCGGCATTGGCAACGGGATGATACCGTGCATTGAGGTTCGGGTCCCTCAATTCCATCAGTTCGGTGGCCCTGAGGATCACGTGCGTGAGATCATTGACCGCATCGTGTCCGTTCTTGTCCACTCCACCGATCGTGATGGCCTGGTTTGCGCCCGTTCCGCCGAAGAGTTTTTCCCCGGTCTCGTTCATGGTGGGCACATGGTCACCGATCTTCAGCCAGAGATGACAGAACAGATCAACGGCCTCTTGGGCTTTCTCTTCGGTCGACCGGGGGTCTTGCTCGTACAGCGGATAGAGAAGCTGATCCAGCCGCCCCAGGCTGAGCCCGACATTTGGATTCTCCAGCAGCAGAGCAATCCAACAGAGCCACACGGTCGTCAGCCCTTCCCTGAGAGTCTCGGCCTTGTTTCGGGGGACTCTCCGGTAAATCGAAGCGATCTCCTGGAGTCGCTCCCGTTCCTTTTGGTCGGGTTCATTCCCGGCCAGTCGTTCAGCCTCCGCTGCAAGTCTCTCCGCGTACTCGATGATACCCTCCAGAACCTCCATGAGGGCTGAGTAGAACAACCATTCTTCCGATCCGTGAGCAGTCCCCGCAAGCCGTCCTGCGGCATCTTCGATTATCGCGGCAAGACCCTCGTACACCGCTCGGGAAAAATCCGGGATCGTGTGAGATATGCAAACCGGTTTAGCAGTAAGGTAGAAGACCGTCTGATAGAGGACCTGTATGTCGTCGAGCGGAACCGGATCGTTGTAGTGGTTTGCTCTGGTCAGTTCCAGGATGTTCCTGTTGAGCCAAAAGGGAAAGATCCTGAAATTCAACTCATCGATCTCGGAACGATTGATTTGAAAGGGGTTCTGTTCCCGGGTCGCGACGGTAAGCAGTTCCGGCCACATGATCAGTCCTACCAGTTCCGGATAGAGAGGCACCCCTTTGAACTTGCTCGTGGTGGAGCCTGCAAAGGGCGACTTGTCCATAATTGTGAAGGACTCGTTCCTCCGCAACCGGCCTTGGCCGACTGTCCGATAACCGCGCACGTGACGCACCACTTCCTTGCGACGCTGAAGGACGTAGCGGTAAGCGCAGGCCTTGTCCAGGATGGAGATCCGGTCCTTCTGGAAGAGCCCGCGGTCCTTGTGATACGCAGTGATCCATCGAGGCCGTTCGGCGCACATTTCCGGCATCGCGTTGAAATAGTATTTCTTCATGTGCTCTACGCAGCTCTCTGCGGACGGCACATAGTCTTTCAACGCCAGAGCCTCTTCACTGATGTCGGGCATTTCATCCTCCCCCTTATATGCGCGGATTTCTGACACCTGAGGTTGACGAGAGCATCCTCGGAAGACACTACCGGCCTCCTGGACGAAACCGTACAGAACATGCACTCACCTGGTTAGGATAAGATAGCATGTTATAGTTTCTCCACAACTAAAAAGAACTTTTTGGAGAATCGGAGAACGCCGAGCTTGAACACGCGCTGACGCTTGCCGACGTGCAAACCTGTACGGCGCTCTTTTCGTCCTTTCCCAACTCTTGGCTTCGTCGGGACAGAGCCAGAGACCTAAGGAAACTCCGTTATATTCTGGCCAGTTGCCACCCATTTCGCACTCGACATGGAATGTCCTTTTCCCACTGGGTACGCTCCGGAAAGCCCAAACTGGCCGTCACATGGGAAAATATCCTTGACAGGGTCGCGGGGCTCGATGAATAATCCCTCACAAGTGATCCGGAGGACTAAGAAAAAGCAGTGAGCGTCTGCGGTTAGAGTAGGGTTGCCCCATGGCTTCGATCCATGACATCTACGAGCGAAAGAATTACAGCAATCGAATCCGTCTGGACAAGGCTACGGGCTTTGTAGTGGATGTTCGGGAAACGCACCTCCACGTGCAGGCTGACGAGGATCTGAGCGCGAAGGCCAAGGACTCCGTATTCCGGTACCGGTATCAGGTGGAAGAATATCTCAGGCAGCATCCCGCGTTTCGAGAAGCGAGTGCTCCCATTCAGATCTACGCCTCCGCGCCGGAGATCGTTCGGTACAGCGACCTTTCCAGCAGGAGCACGGGAGTGGCGCCCATGTCGTGCATGAGCGGCGCGATCGCGGACTTTGTGGGTAGGGATCTTTCGCCCGATTCCCCCGATCTGGTGGTCTCCAGTGGCGGGGACACCTTCATCCGGTGCGCTTTTCCGTTGCAGGTCTACCTTTATGCCCAGGGCTCGCCGCTGCACGAAAAGCTGATTCTTGCCCTGCCCGCGTTCAAGAGGCCCTTTGGGATTTCCACCTTCGTTCCGGGAAAGGGGATCCATGCGGTTACGGTGCTCTCCCGATCAGCTTGTTGGGCTTCGGCGATTGCCATGGACATCGGAGTCCGGCTCACACGGGGAGAATTGCCGGCATCCGTTTTCGACCGGGTCCAAGGATACGAGGGCGTGGGCGGTGTGGTGCTCATCGCCGGTGAGAAGCTCTTCGTCGGAGGGGAGCTGGTCCTCAGGTCAGCGAACGGAAGTGGGAGCCGTTCCGCACGGGAGGCTCCGTTGCCATGAGAGTTGGAGTTCTCTCCGACACCCACATGCGGTCACCCGACGCGACGCTGGACTACCTCATCGAAGAGCTGTTGGCCGGAACCGACATGATTCTCCACGCGGGGGACATTGTCGGTAGGGCCGTGCTTGACCGTCTCGAAGACCACGGAGTGATAGCCGTCTGCGGGAACATGGATGATTACGAGGTTGCCGGCTCGATTCCCAATGTGAGAGAGTTGTCCGCAGGAGGAAAGCGAATCGTGCTGATTCACGGATGGGGTTCCAGGCACGGTCTGGAACAAAGGATCCTGGGACGCGTCGCTGGTAACGTGCCCGATGTCGTTGTGTACGGGCATTCCCATGTTCCCTTTTGGGGCAAGGTTGACGGGATACCCATGTTTAACCCCGGATCTTCGAACCCTAGAGCCCGCGGCGCGTCTGTCGGCATCATCGAAATCATCGGAGACAAGATAGAAGGCCGTTTCATCCCGATCGTTCGGTGAGCCGGGACCAGCCTGCGACGATCGGCACGGAGGAACATGTACGCCCTTTTCGGTTGAGAAGATGACGGAAAGAATCTACGCTCCCTGGAGAATAGAATATATTCTGGACAAGGAGAAGGAGCCTGGCTGCGTCTTCTGCAACAGAGCCAAATCCTCGGAGGATGAGAAGCACCTTATCGTGCACAGGGCCGAGGGAGCGTTCACCATTATGAATAAGTTCCCCTATACTAACGGCCATGTGCTCGTCTGTCCGTACAAGCACGTTTCGGATATCTCCGAACTCGACTCCGGGGAAAACGTTCTGCTCCTTGAAGAAGTTTTGCGCTCGATCGCGGTGCTCCGGGATGTGATGCGGCCCACGGGACTCAATGTGGGGCTCAACCTCGGCGTGGACGCGGGAGCGGGAATCGATGAGCACTTGCATTACCATGTGGTCCCTCGGTGGCGGGGTGACACGAACATCATGCCGGTGCTGGCCGACGTTAAGGTTATCCCGGAACATTTCCTGAGCACGAGCCGCAAGCTGCGGGCCGGCTTTAGCCGTCTGTTTCCCGAGACGGCACGAAAGGTGGAAAAATGCGACTAATCAAGAGATTGCTCGAGGTGGCCTTCGTCATTTTTGTCCTCTCGCTCTTCATGGAGAACAAAGATCTCGTCATGAAAATCAATTACTACGGTCTATCCCAGCCCGTCGACGTTGCCTTCTGGGAGCTGGTCACATTATGCGTCTCTCTTGGCATAATCATCGCCGCGGTGGGGGATTTTATCACCCAACTGAAATGGGTTGGTGAACGACGGCGCCTGCTGAAAACTGACAAAGAGCACACCAAGGTCGTTGATGGACTCAACCAGCGGATCGAAGACCTCCAATCGGAAGTGTCCGGGATCACCAAGGCTCTCGAGGAAAAGACGGCCGAACTTGAATCCGCCCGGATGGAAAGGGATGCCCTCAGTTCGCAGCTCGAAAAGGCTCCAACCGCGATTGCCGCGTCCGCGACCGATGAAGCGGTCGAATCAGAACCCACGGAAGATGCGACAAAAGCCTGAAAGCCTAGGCCGTATCAAAGAACACAATATGGAAATCATTCGCGTTCGCGAGAAGATCTACCAGAGCTTTGACCGCCCTTCGGTGGCCCTCGGGAACTTCGACGGAGTCCACCTGGGCCATCAGAAGATCCTGACCAACACCGTTGAAACCGCGCGGAGCAATGGAGGCGATGCCGTCGTATACACCTTCGATCCCCATCCGCGCGTGGTGCTCAACAAGGCTCCTGAGATTCCGCGCATAACCACCTTCAGGGAACGGGCCGAGATTCTGGAACACCTGGGAATAGACGTGCTCGTGCTGGCTGAGTTCACCCCTCAGTTCGCCGCTCAAACGGCTGAGGACTTTGTGCGCAACATCCTTGTGGAGGAACTCGGTGCCTCCGACCTGTTCATCGGAGAGAACTACCGGTTTGGCAAAGGCAGGGCCGGAACCCCGGAAACACTCAAACGCATGGCGCCTGAATTGGGGTTCCGTGTGCACGTGGTTTCCTCGGTAATGAGCGGAGACAGCCGGGTCTCGTCGAGTCGGATACGTGAACGGTTGCTTCAGGGTGATATCCGTGAGGCAAATGAATTGCTCGGCCGCCTCTTCACCGTGGAGGGAAAGGTGGTGCACGGACATCACCGGGGCAAGAAACTCGGTTTTCCCACAGCGAACATAAAGCCCGATCCGAAATTGCACCCACCTGATGGAGTATACGCGGCGTACTGCCGGTTCGGTGGGGAAACCCTTCCGGCCGTCATGAACATCGGACGCAACCCGACTTTCAAGGACCGTAAGGTTTCGTACGAAGTCCATATCTTAGACGTTGACGCCAACCTGTACGGCGAGGTCATCAAAGTTTATCTCGTTCAAAGGCTCCGAGGTGAGATGAAATTCAACGGTCCTGATGAACTCGTTGCGCAAATAGAAAAAGACGTTGGCCGGTGCAGAGGATTGCTGACCGTCCTTCCGGAGATGCCCTAAGATACGACGAATCGCGATCGGCCGGAGGTCCTCTCGGTACGCATTCCCATGCCTGGACGCGAGAGGGAATTTCATGTCCTCGTTGTGCTTTCGTGTCCCTGAAGTCCACGTTTCTTATCTTCTCTCTTCTCGGTGCCTCAGGTCTTCCGCCCGCGAAACGCTATGAGAGGGCAGCTCCGACTGTGGGGAGATGTCAAGCCCGTCCCCTCGTGCGGACGTTATCCTCGTTATCGGGTTCACTTTTTCGCCGGGACGTGGTATGCGCTGAGTATCCAGCGGGAACCGGACAAAACCGGCTTTGGGAGTCCGGAGGAGTAGGATGGAAAAGATCGTCAATCTTGTTTTTCTGGCCATTCTTCTTGCAACGGGTACGTCTTACGGCGAACCACCTGCACGGGAGAATGGATATGTGAGATTCGCGTCCGCGCAGGCGGGGACTGACCGGGACCATGGGATTGCTGAGGAGGTCAGATCCTCTAGGAACGCTGCGCAAACCGTGAACGGCCGGGAGCGGACAGGAGTCACGGCAGGACCCATCCTCGCAGCCGCTGGAAAAGCGGAGCGCAATACGGCTCAGCGGACCAAGGCTGCCGCCAAAGCACAAGCGCTGGCTCAACGGAGAGGCTATTGGAAAAGCAAGGAACTCAACGTTCTCGCCATTGGCATGGGAGTGGGCGACGTAACCGGGGACGGGAAGAACGACGTGGTGGTACTCGCCCCCAGCACCGTCTACCTGTACCGATTCGAAGGTGGGATGTTGACGTTGGTCACGGAATACGGGGTCAGTCCCCTGGAGTGCAAGAGCGTAGATGTTGCTCGAATCCGTAAGCGCGGCCCTTGCAGGATCTACGTGTCGGCCCAAAACCGCGGAGCCATCGCCTCATTCGTCCTGGAATTCAGGGAAGGAAAGCTGGTCCCGGTAGTGCGGGACTTTTCGTACTATCTTCGTGTCATTGTCTATCCCACTCGCGGACCTATGCTTCTCGGCCAACAGAAGGGACTGAACAAGTACTACGAAGGGCCCATCCATACAATCGAGGACAAGGGCGATGAGCTGGTCGTGGGACCTCGCTTCGGTGTACCATTGAAAATCCCTATCTTCGGTTTTGCCATCGGCGACTTCGAAGGCAATCGCAAGCCGATGATTGCGGTCTACGACAGGGATGAGCACCTCCGGCTCTACCGTCCCTCGGGAAAAAGGCTCTTCATATCAAGGGAATACTACGGCGGTAGCGACGTCCTCCTGCGAATGGCAGGCCCGGAGGATAAGCGCACCGGAGACGTCATGCACGGAGAGCCCCAAAAAGAATACTTCCGTCCGAGGATCATGGCCCTGGACCTGAATCACAATGGGATCTACGAGATCCTGGCAATCACGCACACCTCAAAGACCAGGCGCATGTTCAGCCGAAGCAAGATGCTGGGCAACGGTCGAGTCAAGGGCCTGCTATGGAACGGCGACGCGCTCGAACAGGTATGGTCCACGCCCAAAATCCAGGGTACGATCGCTGATTTTACAGTCACCTCAATTCCCGGACTGCCCGGCCTCCGACTGGTGACGCTGGAACGCAAGAAGACCGATTGGCTCTCCTTTCTCAGATCGAAAAGCCAGGTGAAAGCCTATGATCTCAAGCGGCTCATGAAAGAAAGAGGAAGGACCGTAGGCGAGGAAGAAGAGTGAATCATCCCACCTCCTCACCAGATCGCCGGTAGATGATGACCCTCCGTTCTTATGGGAGCCAGCCGCAGGGATCCGATTCGCCGGGCTCCGGCTGCCACCTCGATCGTGCCACGAGGCGGTCTATGGCCGGTTCGTAGGAGGGGCTCGAACAACTTACACAACAAGACTGATGAAAAGACCAGGGTAAGCCAATGGCAACAGGATCGAGACTGGGTGGCGGAGTCGACGTGGGCTCCTGCACCACAAAAGCCGTTGTGGTCAATGACGAGTACGACATACTTGGCCGGCACGTGCTCTATTCGGGCACCGACTTCTTGGCCGCCTCGCGAACCGCATGGGAAGAGGCTCTGAAACAGGCCGGAGCGAAGCCCAATGACGTGGCCGCGGTGGTTTCGACAGGTTACGGTCGCAAGAGCGTTCCGTTTGCCTCACGCGTTCTCACCGAGATCTCCTGTCACGGTCGCGGGTGTCTCCATTTCTTTGCGGGACCCATCACGGTCATTGACATCGGAGGCCAGGACAACAAGGTCATCAAACTCGACGCAGAGGGTCGACGGGTCAGCTTCAAGATGAACAGAAAATGCGCGGCCGGCACCGGCGCGTTCATCGAAGAGATGGCGCTCAGGTTGAGGCTTCCCATCGAGGATCTCAACGCGCTCGCAGAGTCCGCGGACGGAGAGGTCACCCTGGGAAGCTACTGCACCGTATTCTCAGCAACCGAGGTGCTCGAGAAGATCAAGGCCGGTCATCCGGTCCCTCGAATCGTCCGTGGGGTCTTCCATTCAGTCGTCAAACGGGCCCTCGAAATGGACACCTTGACCGACACCGTCGTGCTCACCGGAGGCGTCATTGAGCACAACCCCGTCATTGCGGAACTCGTCCGTGAACACACCGACCGACCGGTCGCAATTACCCCCCATGCACAGATAACAGGAGCCCTCGGGGCCGCGTTGTACGCTTTGGATGAACCCCTTTGACGCCGTAGCGCATTCAACGGGCCGTATTCTCCTTCACCTTAATCTGCTCCCACGCGCTTGACCATGGTATTGCCTGACACCGCCCGAGTCTTCCGATGGTCTCCGGCAGAAATCCGAGAGTGACAGTGCAATGGGAGGGTCAGTACGTTGCCGGCCCGAACTTATCGGGCCTCGCCCGTCCCGGCCCGCGGGAAGCCGGTGAAAATTAGTTGTTGACAAACAACCCCTTCTTCTGATATGTTATACCAAGATGGTTAAGTAAAGGATCAACTAACCAATCTCTAAACCTATACCTCCTTACCTCCTCCGGCCGGGCATCCATGTAGCCCGGCCTTTTTTTCTGGATCAAGTCGCCGAGACGGAGCTCTATCGCCCGAGCCCAACAACGTGGCCGATTGCCCGAGAGTGGAGGCTTCGGTGTCCTTCTGACTTGACGGCACTCCGAAGCTCCTGGGTTCCTGCTCGAATTCTCCAGAGCTTCGCCCAGCTCCGGCATAGAACGCACGGTGAACCGTGCCCCTACGAAAACCGACTGCAATACCGTTCACCATGAAGGGGGCGCCTTTTCAAAAGAGCTCCCACGCACCGTCTGCACTCCACTACCCCCCTCCCCTGCTCTCTCACTCTCCAATGATCTTCACCAGTACCCGTTTACGTCGGCGGCCATCAAATTCTCCGTAGAAGATCTGTTCCCACGGACCGAAGTCGAGTCGCCCGTCGGTAATCGCGACGACGACCTCCCGCCCCATGACCTGACGCTTGAGGTGGGCATCGCCATTATCTTCCCCGGTTCGGTTGTGCCGATACTGGCTGACCGGCGCATGGGGGGCTAGGCGCTCGAGCCACTCCTCGTAGTCTTGGTGGAGGCCCGATTCATCGTCGTTGATGAAGACCGACGCGGTGATGTGCATGGCGTTGACCAGGACGAGGCCTTCGGTTACTCCGCTCTCGGAAACAGCCTGCATCACGTCCCGGGTGATGTTGATGAACTCGCGACGCTTGGGAACGTCGAACCATAACTCCTTCCTGTAGCTCTTCATGCCTTCCTCCTTACCACGTAAGATCTCCTCCTCGGACGGACTTCTTACCCGGCACCGCAGGTCGAAAAGTCAGCGTTCACAGGAAATCCTTCTCGATTCATTCGTCTCTGTGCCCTCGTGCCTTTATGACAATAATCTCTTGGCTTCTTGATCTCTTTGTGGTGATATATTCCGACCGCGATTTCCTCTCAGTGATCACTGCTGAGCCTTTCGGATACTCCTCTGTTGAGTATGCTTGTATTACCTTCATGAGTGCCGGCACGACCTCCTTACACTCACCGGCCAATCCCAGATCACAGTAATACACGACCGCCGCGTCTGGATCGGAATTGATTGCAACCGTCAAGTCGACATTCTTCAGACCGACCAGATGGTGCGTGTGTCCTGAGATGCCGACGTCGATGTAGAGTCTCGGGCGCACGGTTCGGCCGCTTTACCCGATCATTTGGCCTTTTTCGGCCCATCCCTCGTCCACCGGCAGCCTAGTCGCACCGACTGCGCCACCAAGAACCGACACGAGTTCCTCGACCTGGTTCCAGTCCGCCTTCGATCCTACGCCCCATCCGCCGGCCACACTCACATCTGCGCTCTCGATGCCACTCGCTGCGACTTCTTCCTCTCTTTCCTCCACAATCCGGTACGTGCCGTCTTCCGGTCTGACTTGGGTATCCAGGCGGATGATACGCCCGCCAACTTGCTGCCGCTGGGGCATCCCAAAGACGCCCGGCATGACGGTCGCAACCTGAGGTCGTGTCTTGGGACAGACTATCCGGGCCATTACGTTGCCGCCCCAGCCTTGAACCACGCAGTGGGGGTCGCCTTGAGGAGTGAGGTTGAGATCGATGCAGTGCGCGAAGAGCCCCGTCCTCAGTCGCCGACTCAGGCCGCGGCCCCAGGAAATCCGTCCAGAAATACTGTTCTAGGAGATTTCTGAGCATACTTCAGGGCTGAAAGTTCCGTCATTGAAAACCACTGGCCCCGGGCGGCAAGAGCTCTCAGTCGTCGGTTGCCTTGACGCTCTTTGCCAGGGAGTCCGTGTCGTACCCCGCCTTCTTGTAGTTTTCCAAGGCTCTCGTCTTCAGGCCGGGATCCGAGATTCGTTCCGAGTGCTTGTCAGCGAGCTCGGCAGCGTGGCTCCACATACCCTGCTTTTCGTATTCGCCGATCCTGCGTTCCACACCCGTGCTTAATTCCGAATCCTCGATCACGACCGCGCGACACAGCGAGATGACCCTACGGACCTTATGGTGGCAAACGGGACATTCGGAAAGAGGCTGCTCCTGGAGCCCTTGGATGACCTCGAAACTGTTCCGGCATTTTGGGCAGGCCGCGGATGACTCAACGGCCTGATACTCATATATGGGCACGATAACGACCTTTCTCCGGGAACTGCGGCCCGTCCTCGGCCTTCACAGGACCGTCAGACCGGTCCGACCTACGGCCCGTGGCATGGACTCCCATTCGCATGGGCCGCTCATCAGTCTTTTTGTCATAGGACATCAGTTGAAGCGGCCGAAAACAATACCGTCGCTCCCAGCCTACCTGAAATCCCATCCCTCGTCAACGGACCCCTAGACTCGTTTCCATACTTCCGGATTGAATCAGGAGACTTGCATTCTAGGCTTTGACAATCAGGCACAGAGTGTTTACCCTGCGTCCGGGGCTCGGCCGGAGATTGAGTCTGCACGCGAATCCGGTACCGCAGGAAACAAAGACGCCTCTGCCAACCGCGGGATCGAATGGTCCAGGGAAATCGTGCGTGTTCAAGGGCGCGACCACGAGGCCCCGGAGTCGTCCCGTGTACGTCGTGCGTCATCTGACCACGTGCTCCGGAATTCCAGGAGAAAACTCATGTTCAGGACGAAGATCACGGACATTCTTGGCATCAAGTACCCGATCGTCGGGGGTACCATGATGTGGATCAGCGACGCCGAGTTCACCGCGTCCGTGTCCAACGCGGGAGGCCTCGGAATCCTCTGCTCAGCCATGTTCTCCTCGCGGGAGGAGTTCTCCGCGGCAGTCGAGAGGCTTCAGGAACTCACAGACAAGCCATTTGCCGTGAACCTCAACCTGTTTCCCATGATGCGACCGGTGGACAACAACGTTTACCTCGACGTGCTCATCGAGAAGGGTGTCAAGATCGTTGAAACCTCAGGTCATTCAGCTCCGGCAGACCTTTGCGAGCGCTTCAAGCAGGCCGGTATGACGTGGATTCACAAGTGCGTCGGGTTGAGATACGCGCTCAAGGTCCAGGACATGGGCGCGGACATCGTAACCGTGGTCGGGTACGAGAATGGAGGTGCCACCGGCAAATTGGACATCGGAACCCTCGTCCTGGTGCCGCGGGCCGTTGAAGCCCTCAACGTTCCGGTGATCGGAGGGGGAGGCGTCTCCGACGGCCGCGGTCTCGTAGCACTGCTGGCACTCGGAGCGGATGGGGTCATCATGGGTACACGACTGCTGCTCACCAAAGAAGCGCCCATACACGACACGTTGAAACAGGCTCTGATCAATGCAACCGAACTGGACACCATGCTCGTCATGCGATCCGTGGGCGCAACCCACAGGGTCTGGGCTAATCCTGCCGCGAGACGATGTGCCGAGCTTGAAGCTGGACAGGCCGACCTGCAGGAGCTTATCAGGATCGCCGCCGGCGAAAAGGCCCGGAAGATGTACAACGAGGGCGATGTTGCCCTCGGCATAATCTCGTGCGGACAGGGAGTCGGGATGGCTCGTGACATTCCCACGGTTCGAGAACTGCTCGATCGCATCATGATCGAGGCAACCGATATCGCGCAAAGACTTGCGGCCAACTGAACGCCATGGGAACCAGGCCCGCAAACCTGTCCGAACGCCTTTATCAACCGCCCAGTCGGCCCTGAAGGGAACAGGCGGGACCGGATGCCGGAAATTGATAGAGCCATCCCTCTTTGTCCGATTCTGCAAGGATGTTGTCACCGCCGACGAGACAACCGGAGTTTGCAGCTCGTGGGCCGAGACTCCCTTCGGACTCCTGGCTTTTCCCGAAGGCTCCAAAGAAGAGCTCCAGACGATCGCT
This sequence comes from uncultured Syntrophaceae bacterium, assembly GCA_964497585.1. Taxonomy (GTDB): domain Bacteria; phylum Desulfobacterota; class Desulfomonilia; order Desulfomonilales; family Desulfomonilaceae; genus CAZCDS01. The sequence goes on along the minus strand of CAZCDS010000063.1, from coordinate 8,722 downwards.
CCCGATCGGATCGAGAACTCGCAAGAAATCACGACCGTGGAACTCACCGGTCTGCACCGAGAGGGCGTCGAGCTCATCGTGTCGAACATCCTTCGGAGGGGCCTGCTGGACAAGCCCGGCATAGCGTCTAAGGGAGACGCTGTCCTGTACGTCCTCGTCAACGAAGTCCTGCACGAGTTACAGGCGATTGCACGGTTGGAATCGAAGGAAGACGACGGCATGACAGATCAGGGTTGACGATCGAAAGGAGCCATCACCAACAAGCATTGGAGGCGATGATACAGGTTCTGGACTCTTTGCTCGGCCGTGCGAGAATCCGGGGAACAGACTCGCCCAGCCTGTGTCTATTTTCCTTGACAGTGCAAAGGGCCGTAGCTATGGTACAAGGGTTACGGCTCGGCATGATCGGGTACCGAGAGTCAAGAAGGGGGCGGGTAGCTCAGCGGGAGAGCACCGGCCTTACAAGCCGGGGGTCACAGGTTCAAATCCTGTTCCGCCTACCAGGTCTACCCGGAGCCAGCCGTAGACTCTGCGGGGGCGTAGTTCAGTATGGTTAGAACGCCGGCCTGTCACGCCGGAGGTCGCGAGTTCGAGTCTCGTCGCTCCCGCCACTAAAAGCCAATAAATCAGTGGTGTTAGCGATTTTGGCTGACATCCTGTTTTCTGAGCACAACCGATTTTGCTCGCGTTTTGCTCGCATCATTCCCGGCAGTCTTCCCTGCCGGGTTTTGTTTTGTCCTTCTTGCCAACCAGATCTCTGTCTTTCCGTGATCGAAACTCATCCCGTTAATGGCTCGCACCAGATCCGCATCGCTGAAAACGATGTACCGACCAGGCACATCTTTCTGCTTCAGCGCATGCCCCATGATCGTCTCACTGATGCGAGGATCCATCCCGCTCCGCATAGCGTTCGTGCTCCACACGTGGCGAAGATCATGAATCGTGATGCCTGTGTCGAGCCCGGCGGACTCAAGAGCTTGCTTCCACGGTTTCCGAAGCGAATCCTCGCAGGGAGGCTTGCCCCTGGCCGTCATGAATACCCGTTCACAGTGAATGGAACGAAGCTTCCCGGATCTTGCCAGAATCGGCACCAGCACCCTGTGCACTGGGATTCGCTTCCTTCTTCCCTCCTTGGTCTGGTCGGAGAAAAGGCCGATTATTCGCGCTTCCAGGTCAACGTTGGTCCACGTCATTTCCAAAGCCTCGCCTCGTCTCATGCCCGTGAAGTACAGAGTTTGGATGATCGGCCGAAGCCAAGCCGGTAGATAACCGACCAAACGGCTGAAATCCTCAAAACTGATGTAGACTTCTCGTTCTCCATCGCGTTCAGAAGGCCTTTTCACTTCCTTCACCGGATTTTGGTCAACAAGTTCCATCTCCATGAGAACCTGAAACATCCTGGAGAGCGCAGCCCGTTCCTTGTTTACCGTTGAACTGGCCGCGCCTTCTCTGAGACGATCCTGCTGGTACCGTTTGATGTCGGAGACCCGGATTTCATTCACGGGCTGCTCTTTGCCCCACTTGCGAACTACGTGAACGAAAGCGTGCTCCATCCTCTCCCGATTAGCCGAATGACTGACTTCCGGGTCTGTGAGGCAGTATTTGATTCCCTGCCACAGCGTTAGTTCGCCGGTGGGGCGTTCCTCTGCTGAAAGATCGGAAGGGATCTCCCATCCCTGATTCCTGAACATCTGAAGGCAGATAGACCGTGCCAATGGTTCGAGGAATCCGTAATCTCGGGACCGGCAGGCAACTATAATCTGCTGCTCCACGCTCTCGGCCGTTGACTTAAGAGATGTCCCCGTGGACACCCATATCTCCTTGCCACCGAATGGGCGAATGCGCAGGTGCCAAGTCTTCCCACGCTTCTTCATCGCCATTGCTTCATCTCCTTTCGGAGATCTACACCAGAAAAGCCGGACGATTTCTCACCCCCTTTCTTGGGGGGTGATGATACCGGCCTAGCCTCTTTCTTGTCAACGCGTACCGGACGGCTCTGACGCTCTATGAATTCAAGCACATGCTTTTCTGTGAACCGGCGTTCCCGTCCGGTGACCTGCACACAAGAAAGCTTCCCTTCCCTGACCAGCCTGTGGACGGTCTTGGGACTTACGTCCAGGATCTGACCTACGTCTTCAGCCCTCCACAGAGGCCGTGCCGGGGTTTTGTCGAGATTTGCCCTCATTTGCTTGTCGCCGGGTATGCCAATCGAATCCTACGATGCGGTCTCGGACAAAGGCTATAGACGCCTTGGCCCGAAAGGTTGACCCGATCATCCGTTGTTAGGAGTCTCGTGAGCTTTCAACCACTCGACCAGTTCATCGAGGGTCTCCATGGGACTGCCATCCTCATTGGAGAGCCCATGACCTTTGGAACAGCAATATCGGATTGGTTTACGTATTCTCTGACCTGTTCGTAGGGCAGTGCCGCCTGCGCGGGAATTTCCGCGTCCTCATTATCCGAGGTCTCATACACCGTCCTCACGGACCTGTTCGCTCTGAAAACCACTTCTAGATATGGAGATCCGCAGACGGGACAGTTGAATTCCAACACCTCATTGCCTGTCCGTGGGAAGCGACCCAATCGACGAGGGTGTCGTTCGGCAGTACATCCGTGTTGAAAGCCTCATAACCGCATGATCCGCACGCGATTATCCAGTGGTATTCTCCGTCCAGTACCATCTCTCCGCACCCGAATTCCGCGTCATGCGTTACGCCAAGGAAGTCGGAACGAAAGAATACACCATGGCCGCAAAGTTCCATGGCATCTTCTCCGCATTCCGGGCACGTGCATCGGTGGAATACCGGCGGTTCTTCCCGGGCTACTATTGCGTTGGATGATAGCGCCGCAGCGTTTAGCTCTTTCCGAAGATCCTTTTGAGACATGATCAATCTCCTTGTTTTCGTACCCTTTGCGTGGGCACCCCGGCTGGGCGACCGGGGCACTCGTTGGCATCACCGAACGACATGAACCCGAGGCTTTCGCCTTATCATCGATTCCATCGGTGGGGGCACGAGACCCGTGTGATCCAGGAGGATGCTCAGCAGGCCCACGAAGTCGTACTTGGTCAGGTGCGCGCGTTTGACAGTCCGTACCCAATCGTCCCCCCGGATCCCGTACGAGTCGAACAATAGCCGGAGTTGATCCCGTACGTGAGCATTCCCACGGGATCGTTCGAATCCATGGGACACGTACCAGCTCAAGGTGAGGAGAGCGACCACAAATCCATGATGACGGCTCTTGGAGTCCGCCTTTGCTTCCAGGGCTATCGCCTGGTGGAGAAGCGCCTCAAGAAACGGGTCTTTTGCCGAAGCGTCGGTCCGCTTTGCTACGGACTTGCCTTCATTGCTTATTCGCACAGCTTCCGGGATGCGATTGAGGTTGACGTAAGCCTCAAAGAGTAACGACAGAGCCCAAAACATCCACATGGGATTCGATTCCCGGTTCCCTTTGAGCGCTGCCACATGTCCGGCCAACAGCGGTTCAACATTTTCGTAATCCTCTGTGACGGAATGGATGGCTGCGAGAATCAGGCGTGCTGTCCGCGATTCCGTGCTGTACCGCCCGTGCTGTTCTTCCGCTCGGACAGAACATTGGCGCAGGTACTCTTTGGAGTCCATCATCACCGCGACTCCGGCTGGAGTCCTTTTGCTCAAGAGTGTTTTCGCCATTTCGTGTATCCTTTCGCCTTCAGGGAGTATCCTGCCCTTGTCAATGTTCGCAAGGGCAGGAGTATGTGTAGAAAGGGCTAACCCGTAGAGAGGTCGGTCTCGGTGCTCGGCAGGCATTCATCCTGAGGACAGTTGTCGAGGAGCCATCTCGCAAGGCTGTCCGCCTCGGTGTTCTCACGATCGTACTGAGCCAGATCGGGTACCGGACCGCATTTGTCGCACCAGAACTTCCAACCTTTCCAGTGATCGTCGTAGTCCCAGTGGAAGGGGTCTTCTCGTTGATGGAGGTCGACGAATTCAAGTGTTCCGGCGGTTACCTCTAAGCCGTCCAGAGTGGCGACCGGATAATTGGCAAAAAGCATCTTTGTACGTAAATCCCGGCATCCGCACCTGAGACAAACGAACCGAAGAATCAACTTCTGATCTGCTTTGGGTGACTCGATGTGTGTCTCTCGGTCTTGATTATCTCTGGTCATGTTTCTTCTTCCTGTAACATATTGAACTTGCATGTGGATTTGGTTGTCGGCCTATTTTTCCGGAGGCGACATCCCTATCACGAGTCATCACCTCCGGAAGTCTCGAAGAAATGTCAGAAATTTCCCCGGACGTCCGGGGAATTACACGATTCCTGAAAAAGTACTACCCGTAGGCTATTCGTCCTCCAACTCAGACAGAATGCCCTCCAAGGTATCCATCAGGCCCTTCCATTCATCCAGAGTGGGTTTGCGCTGCTTGATCAGCGAACGGATCTTCTTGCGCTCTGCCCGGCTCGACTCCTCCAGCACACGGTCCCTGTCGGCGCAAAGCTCGACGAGATCCGGTTCTTCCAGGAGGGGAAGGGACTGATCGAGGGTCTTGATGATGACCTTTCCCGGATCACTGTCGTCCTTCCGTTCTCGCAGGTTCTCGATGGCCCGCTTGAGCTGTCGGACGGTGTAGTTATGCTGGGTCGCATCTTCGGCCAGTGTCAGGATGAGCTTCAGGTCCTTGACGTAGTACAGCTCGATGAAATGAGAGCCTCGGAGGCTGGAAACTTCTATCCCTTCTGCCAAGCAATATCTGCGGACCGCAGCAGCCCCTGTCCAGTCCCGCCACCGGCGCGGATCGATCAGCAGGTCGGGGTGTTTCCACAGCTTCCTGAAACGCTTGTACTCCTGTGATCTCGGCTTCAGTACGGCCATATGGCTGCCTTTGAAGACGGTATCCACCGAGTGGTCACCCAATTCCACGCCAGCCTTCTCTATTGTCCTCTTTGCCTTTTCGTTCGCGCTGTGGACTACCTTATTGTCCCAGGCGTCGTACTCGATCTTCTCTTCGTTGGCTTCAAGGATCTCGGCCGGCGGAGCAAGTCTCCCAGATATCTCGTCTGCGATTGCGTATTGTTCCGATGTCAGAAGACCGGGAGATTCGGTCGCCTGGGCCGCGCCCGGAGACGCAGTGGCGGCACCCGTGCCATCATCTCTTGCAACGTATGACTCCGGTTCGAGTTCCTGATGCATTGCGCCAATGGCTGAAGCTCCGGCCGGATCGTCCAGATCGGTTTCGTCGTCCGAATTCCCCGGCGAGCCAGAGGAGTACGCCTCAAGATAGGAGGCTATGGAATCCGCTCCTCCGTCTTTAGCGATGTCCAACGCCGTCCGGCCCTCATTGTTACGAATTTCCAAATCGGCTCCGTGCGAATGGAGGATCTTCACCACGTCGAGTTGATCGGCGTACGTTGCCGCAAAGATGGCTGTCTCCCCATCGACATCAACCGCGTTTACATCTGCGCCGCTTTCCAGGAGCAGCTGGGCCATTCCAACATGGCCGGGATCAGAGGTTTCCATGAGGGGAGTTCTCTCATCCTTGTCTCTGCAATCCACAGAGACTCCCCGTGCAAGCAACTCCTTTGCCCCTTTGGTATCTCCACCCTTCGCGGCCGCAAAGAGCTGTTCTTCCTCCACCCCGTTACCGTTCTTCTCCGCCATGTTCTCTTTTTCCATCACAGTCTGATTGCTCTCTTCATGTGGTTGCTTTTCCCGGTCACTAGCAGCTTGGGTCTGCTCCCTAACCGGGGAACCATCTCGGTCCTTCCTGAGAAACCTTTCTCTCATTCCTTTCATCGTTCTCTCCATTCGTTTGGCAGGCCGCTATCGCCTGAACCCTCACTCCGACATACCCGACAAGCCGGTCGGGGTTCGTAGCGGGCAATAGCGGACCATGCACAAACACCGCTGAGGGAGCTTAGAGAAGTCGAATCAGGGAGAGTTCGGATGGTTTCTTCTCGTGGACGCTTGGCAAGGTCCTGACGAGCAGGTAAAATGTACTCATCCCTGACGAGGCTCCATTCAGCTCCACGTTGAGTTTCACAGTGGGGCCTTGTTGTCGGACAAGCCCACACGCCTGTGTTTGGCGACTCGGAACGTGTGGGCTTCTTACTTTCCTCCTACCGTCTTCGGCCTCGCAACGGTCTGCGGGTCATGAGTTTGGTCTTCGGGACTGTCACTCCCGTCCTTGAGGGAATATTGCGGTAAGTCGAACGACCTCTCTTTGACATCACTGCCTCCAGACCTTTGTTGAACACGGTTTTGCGCACATACTCGCCGAGTTTGCGATGGTTATCACAAATGGCTCTTGCAAGGGCGGCATTCAATCGGTCCGCTGCTTCGCCAGGCGAGTGATTCCCATGTTGCTCGGTAGTGTCTCGCCCCAAGTTAACTTCATCAACGAATTCGAAATCCTTGGGGTTTTTCTGTATGTGCTTGCTCCGTCTTTCCATTCCAGCTCCTTCTATGGTTGCTACTTCTTTCCGAGCGCCTGCACCTCATCGTTGTGATTCAGCCACTTCCCGAGAGCCTCTCACCGGGCCCTGCCAAGGGTACGGAGCGAACTCCCCTATTCGTTAACCATGCGGGACTTGCCGATGTTGAATGCCTATCGGAGGACCTCGGCTCATGATATGAGCGGTCCCGCTGTGGATTGACATCGGCGCAATCGCCACCGGAAATCCTATTCCCGTCATGAGTCTGAACATCTTCTTTTCTCCTGTATGACCGGCACTGCAACGAACTCCGGTTTTCTTACACGGCTCGCGTACGGGTAAAGCGGCACACAGTTCGTGTGTCACGCAGCCGTCCTCACTGTGATTCGAACTCTTTTCCGCCAGTAACCGCGCACACGGATCATCCTCCCATGACCGGCATGGCAGTACCAACGCTCATGGCCCTCTATCCACTCGTAGTCATCTCCCGGCATGGCCGAGGGATCTTTGCGCCAGTCGTACCTGTGAGCACGTCGCCGGCAGTGCCGCCAGTGGGGGCGTACCGTGAAGACCTTTCCGTTCCGGGAAGTTCGCGTCTGCTCCCTGACATGCACTCGCGAGATTTCCGACTCCGGAGGAGCCGTGACGGTTGGTTCAGGCTGCCGCCAGGGACTGGTCGACTTCCCCGCGAGTTCAATTCGGGCCGTAAGAAGGAAGAAACGTTCCGCTTGATAGGCGTAGTCCCTCTCGTGTTCGCACACGTAGTCGAACAGGTCCTCAAAGCCCATGCGGTTCCGTTCCATCCGCTCCTGCAATTTCAGGGCGGCATTTTCTCCGTCTCCCAGGTCGCTGCCGGCCTGGGCAAACAGCTTCAGGCAGAAATCCAGTTCCTTGGCAGTCTGCATGGTCAATCCTCCGTTCCATGAAGACCCATCTCCGATAGATCCGCCGTGACTCAGCGTGTGGCACGTCCTCCACCAGACTTGGCTCCATAATCCGCCAGCATGACGGCAATGTCGTCGTACCCTCGGTCAATGGCCCTCATGATGGTCGTAACACCGCTGCGGTTCATGGCATCAGCATCAGCTCCGTGGATTAAGAGGACCCTCACGATCTTCTCGTGTCCGCAGTCAACGGCAGCCATCAGGGGGGTGTATCCGCTTCTGCTCGCCACATTGGGGTCCGCCCCATTTCTCAACAGGAGCTTCACGGCAGCGATGTTCCCGGCCCACGAGGCATTCAACAAAGGGGTCTCGCCCAAAAGATTGGTCCCATTGACCGAGGCTCCCGCCCGTATCAAAAAGAGAGCCGGCAAGAATCCGTGGGGACGCGAGACCGACAACATGACGGGAGAGTTGCCGTAATCATCCCTGCAGTCTCCGGAAACACCCTCTAAAGTCAGCGCCCTCACTTCGTCGATCGCACCCCGCGCGGCCGCATCGAACAGCCTCGCGACTTCGCTCAGTCTCCCGATATCGCGTTTCGTTGCCATATGTTCTCCTTGCAGGGACGATCCCCATGGATAGGCGGTTCCCGTCCGCAGAGCCGCGTGGGCGGCGGCATACTTCCACCTGGGATCGTGGGATGAGGATGAGTACGGTGGTAGGCTCAGCGCTGGATGTCACTCAGCAGCTTTTCAGGACAGAAGAAGCACCTTGAAAAATCCGCCGTACGGTGAGACCATGTGCACGAAGCTCGGACTGAGCGTCACCGACCTCATGGTTGTCGTTCAGCCACTTCCGGATAGCCTGCCGCCGAGTCGCTGCCAAACGGAACGGGGCGGGCTTTCCTATTAATGACCGGCCAAACAGGTTCGCTTCCGCTTCGGAGACCCCAGGGGGGGTAAAGTCGGTGCATAAAGTTCAGATGGCCGCCATTTGCTGGATCGCTGAAGCGGCCTCCCGGAGTCCGATTGAAAAAATGGTTGGAGGGCTCAGTCCCTCGTTCGCCAATTTTGACAGAATCTCGGACTGAGCCACTCCAACAGGGAGGTATGGTTGTATGTATGCTCCCGGAAATTCATTCCTGGGGGGTGACAGGAATTTGAGCATCAATGGAACTCCAGGAGCGCCCTTGCCTCTAAACTATATGCATGAACGCCTCGACGGGCGGTAATATAGACCTCCGAATCTAGCTTGCCGACCGGTTCACCACCAAATCGGCATAGCCAACCTGGGGAGACCGTGCTTACGGGAGATCTTAAGCAAGCCGCGTGCCATTGTTGACTCAAGACGGCCTTATGACAAATATGAGTCTGTTATTGTCCCCCTCGGGGAATGGGAGAAAAACCCTCGCCTTTAGGCGAAGACTT
>CAZCDS010000062.1:10724-37779 GCA_964497585.1 uncultured Syntrophaceae bacterium | reverse complement strand
GTCCTGTGATATCAAGGAGTTACCGGCCCAAATATAAGTTTTGCAACCAGTTATAACCAAAGGGGACAGAGAATAACCCGCGAAAAACGAATCCTAAAGAAAGGAGACGCACCATGCCGCAGGCACAAACCGGCAAGTTTCCCAGTCCTTTTGAAGTCAGCGTCCCTGTCAAGACGGAAGACTGGCAGGAGATGTATACCTATTTCGACTTTTTCTGCGAGGAGAGAAGAGAGCACGAAGAGAAGAACCGTATCTGGTACTATGACTCCCTGCATTTCCCATACCCCCTCACTCCGTTTGAAACGACGTTCACGAACATGTGGTGGGTATCACTGGCTCAATACAACAGTCGTGTCTTTGCCATACCGCCAGCGTGCGGATTGGAGCACCGAATCGTCGGCGGGTATCTCTATATCAGCCCCACCGCAATAGAGGATCCCCAGGAAATCCAGGACAGGGTGGTCGAATTCAGAAAACGGGCGGGCCACTATTACGAGAACTGGGAGGATCTCTATGCGAAGTGGGTCAAGAAATTCACGGCGCTTGTGGATGAGACGGAAAATATGTTGGTGAGAGATCTGCCGACACCCCTCGAAGATGAGGCAGTGGTAATGGAGGGGCGGGGAGTAAGCAGCGCCCATGTCTTGTGGGCTAATTATCGAAAATGTATCGAGAACTTCTTCCTTGCCTGGCAGCATCACTTTGAGTTTCTCAATATCTGCTACGCCGGTTTCCTGACTTTTCTGGATACCTGCAGGCAGTTGTTTCCCGACATCACCGAACAGACAATCACCCAGATGGTTCAAGGCATTGATGCCGATCTATTCCGGCCGGACGCGGAGCTTGTCAAGCTTGCGAGAATGGCCAGAGACCTGGGTGTCTCCCAACTGTTCACTGATGATTTCGACGTCGACGACCTGCTGGGCAAGATGGCCGAAAGTGAAGGTGGCAAGAAGTGGCTGGACTATTTCGAGTCGGTAAAGAGGCCCTGGTTCTATATGAGTACGGGTGCCGGCTTCTCCCACCACGATGTGACCTGGATAGACGATCTCTCCATACCGCTCAGCATGATCCGCGGGTACATTCGATCCCTGGATGCAGGCAAAGAGGTGGGGAGGAACCCGGAACAAGTGAAGGAAGCCAGAGATAAGCTCGTTTCGGAGTACAGAGCGCTAATCAAGACTGAGGAAGACCGGGCAGTCTTTGATCAGCTTCATGGGCTGGCCTCCAATGCCTTCCCTTATACGGAGAATCATCTCTTCTACGTGGAGCACTTCTTCCATACCGTGTTCTGGAGGAAGATGAGGGAATTCGGGAGCCTCTTGCACAAACACGATTACGTCAAGGACCCGGAGGACATCTGGTTCCTCAAGCGAGGCGAACTGGATGACATCATCTATGAAATCGCCATCGCATGGGCCAACCGGGCACCCGCACGCGCCCCTTACTATATCCCGAAACTGATTGAGAAAAGGAAAAAGACTTACGAGGCACTCCGGGAATGGAGTCCGCCGCCTGCGCTTGGTGAGCCCCCCGACGTCATTACGGAACCTTTCACCATTATGCTCTGGGGCGTCACCAATGATACGATAAGCTTGTGGCTCCAACAAACGGGTGGCGGGGAGGTAGAATCGAACGAACTGAAAGGCTTCGGTGCCTCCCCGGGGGTCGTCGAAGGTCGCGCGAGAGTTATTGAGGATGTTGCGGAAATCAAGCAGGTGGAGGATGATGACATTTTGGTGTGCAAGGCGACCTCCCCGAGTTGGGCGCCGGTTTTCGGAGTCATCAAAGCTACGGTTTCCGACCTGGGAGGTGTCATGTGCCACGCTGCGATCGTATCACGGGAATACGGACTGCCTGCGGTCGTCGGAACGGGTTTCGGCACGAGACTGATCAAGACCGGCGACATGATACGGGTCGATGGGGACAACGGAGTGGTCACGATATTGGAATAAGATCCATATTGAATGTGAAGGGGCTTGCAGCCCCTTCGCGTTCACCAAAACTTTCGGGAGGATCGTCCCATGGCCGAAGATCTAAGAACGTTCATCAGTAAGCTCGAAAAGCACAATGAACTGAAAAGAATAGACTCCCAAGTCGATTGGGATCTGGAAATCTCCCACGTTTCAGCATTGAATGAGGGACGCAAAGGCCCGGCGCTTCTTTTTGAAAACATCAAGGACTGCCCGAATTCTTCGATTCTGATGAGCGCCCTGGCTACTTCCCGGAGAATGGCCCTCGCTCTGGATAAGCCGGAGAATTACAGTCTCTGCCAATTGGCCAGGGAGTGGGCTGAAATGTCCTTTGACAAGGTCGTCAAGGCGGAGGAAGTCAAAGACGGGCCAGCCACCGAGAACGTGGTTGAAGGAAAAGATATTGATCTGACGAAATTTCCGGCCCCGAAGTTCTTTCCCCAGGATGGCGGCAGATACATAGGCACGACAGTCTCGATCGTCACCCGAGATCCCGAATCCGGCAAAATGAATGTGGGCACCCAACGCATGCAGCTCCATAGCGGATCAAGCATCGGGGTCTATTTCATGCCGGGAAAGACAGGGGACAAGATATTCAAGAAGTATCAAAAGAAGAAGAAAGCCATGCCGGTAACCATCTTCATCGGTTGCGATCCCCTGATATTCCTGGCCGGGTCGGCGATGATAAAGGGCGCGTCGGTTTACGACAGCGTGGGGTGTATCAGAGGGAATCCTGTCGAAATCATCAATAGCGACTTGACGGGGCTTCCTTTTCCCGCGAATGCCGAACTCGTGATGGAGGGGGAAATTAATCCGGAAGTCCTGGAAAAAGAAGGGCCCTTCGGGGAATACACCGGCTACTATACGGAGGAATTCCGAAAGGAGATCCGAAAGCCGTGTGTCACGGTCAAGAGAATAATGCACCGCGACAACCCCGTCCTTATGGCGACCACCTTGGGAAGGCCGGTGACTGATGTGAACATGATCCTGGGCTTCATGCGGACAGCTACTCTGTGGACCGAACTCAAGAGGATGATGCTCCCGGTGAAGTCCGTCTATGTGATGCCAGAATCTTGCGGGAGGTTCTGGGCCATTGTGTCAATCAAGGCGCGACACCCTGGAGACGCCCAGCAAGTGGCCTCAGGCGTGCTGGCCAGCCACACGGCCGGCTACGGGACCAAAGGAGTGATCATCGTGGACGACGATATTGAAGCCGATGATCTTACCGGCGTGTTCTGGGCTTTGAGCACCCGCTACCATCCCTTTAGAGACACGGAAATCCAAAAACGGGGCCGTTCGACATCGGTGGATCCCTCGCTTACCTGGGAAGAGAGGATGATCACTTCAAGAATTATCATGGATGCCACCGTCCCCTACGAGTGGGAGGAAAAGCCCGTACAGATACAGCTTGATGAGGAGGTGTTGGAAAAAGTCAAGGAAAGATGGTCGGAATACGGGTTGGAATAGCGGACACAAACCGGCGAAACGCAATAGCCCTCTACACCACTGAAGTACGCAGGGCCCGAATCGGATGTCCTCGCAGGGGATAATCCGGCGCGCCTGAAGCAATCATTGAGGAAGGCAGGTGACAGTTATGGAAAAGAACATGGATGCCGCCGTTGAGGCGGCCAAACGGGTCAAGCTACTCATTCTTGATGTCCATGGGGTAATGACGGAGAATCGTGTCTATTACAGTGAAAAAGGCGATCGAATGCGGGCTTTCGCTCATCAGGACGGGTTCGGAGCCATTATCCTGGGGTTCATGGGCGTGGAGGTTGCGCTCGTAACGAGGAAATCGAAAATTGTCGCTCAAAGGGTGGCCGATCTAAAGCTCAAAAGGTACTACGAAACGAAAGAGAAGGTAAAGAAGTACGAAGAACTGAAGGAGGAGTTGAACCTGACCGATGAAGAGGTCGGCTACGTCGGCGACGAAGTGATTGATCTGGGGGTTATGGAAAAATGCGGCTTCCCGGTGGCCCCGGCAATCGCAGATGACCTGGCGAAGGAAACCGCTGTGTTGGTCACCAAAGCTGCAGGGGGAGAAGGAGTCGTACGGGAAGTTGCGGAATTTATTCTTCGAGCCCAGGGAAAATGGGACAAGGTGATCGAAATGGTCAAGAAGAAGGGATTCTAGAATGACCGCGCCAAGCTGGACGGCAAGCAACGACTTTCCTAATAGAGGCTATGTTTGATTGTGCGAGCCAAGGCGCGGGCGTACCAATATTGACCGGGAGGAATGGAGGAAGGCGCATGACTTTCGACGACAATAGGGAATACCTGGAGGCCCTGGGCGAATACGGTGACATGGTGCGGATCGAGCAGGAGGTCGACTGGGACCTGGAGGCCGGAGCTATCGTCAGGCGGGTATGTGAGACGGGCGCCCCGGTTCCTTTTTTCCAGAACATCAAGGACTACCCTGGGTTCAGGATGGCCGGAGCTTTGTTGTCCACATACAGGAGGCTGGCTGTAGCTCTCGGCCTGGATTTTGACACCTCGATTCCGGACATAGGCAAGGAATATATCAAAAGGACGGAGAGCGACCCCGTTCCCGCGGTCACCGTCGAAAAGAAGAATGCCCCCTGCAAGGAAAACATTCTGAAGGGTGAGGACGCGGACCTGTTCAGCCTCCCCATCCCGATGGTGCACGAAGGGGATGGTGGAAGGTATGTGGGGACGTGGCATTTCGTGGTCGCAAGAGATCCCGAAGACAGAACGCTGAACTGGGGCATGTATCGTCTGATGGCGCATGATCGCAGGACGATGACCGGGCTGGTTCTGCCCTTCTCTGATATGGGTAAGATGTTTTATGGCAAGTGTGAGCCGGCGAACAAGGCGCTTCCCTTCGCCGCAGTGATCGGACCCGACCCGTTGTCGGCCATGGCCTCTTCGGCGCCTGCAGCCATCGAAGAAGATGTCTTCTCCGGGATGCTGCGTCAGAAGCCGGTGGAGCTGGTCAAGTGCGAGACGGTGGACCTGGAGGTGCCGGCACGCGCCGAGATCATTATCGAAGGGGAGCTTATTCCTAATGTCAAGATTGACGAAGGGCCCTTCGGAGAGTACGTGGGCTACAGAACATCTCCTCGGGAAGGAAGAAATGTATATCGAGTCAACTGTATTACCTATCGGGACAATCCCATTTTGACGATGGCCAACATGGGAATGCCGACCGACGAAGGACAGCTTCTGCGTTCCTTCTCGCTGAGTCTGGAAATGGATCGGCTTCTCAGGAGCCAGGGGATCCCGATTACCGGAGTCTATATGTATCCGGAGTCCACTCATCATCTCGTCGTCGTCGGCGTGAAGCCGGCCTACACGAACATTGCGACGCAAATTGCTAACCTGGTCTTCGGCAGCAAGCTGAGTCCGTGGTTCTATTATGTCCTGGTAGTCGAGGATGACGTCGATATATATAATTGGGCGGAAGTGATGCATACCTTCTCAACGCGCTGTCATCCGGTCACTGGAATCAGGATTTACTCTCACGGACTGGCCAGCCCGGTGACGACCTTTCTTGAGCCGGAAGACCGGAAACTGGGAAAAGGCGCCCAGGTGCTTTTCGATTGCACCTTCCCCATTCACTGGGACAGAAAGACGGAGCGGCCCAGACTCATCTCCTTCAATACGGCTTACCCGGAGGAGATAAAGGACCGAGTACTGAAGAACTGGCAGAACTACGGTTACAAATAGGGACAATGGAGGAAGGACTATGGGTGAATATGATACTTTCGTCCTGAAGGACTTGACCGACCTGAAGGAGAAGGTAGGAATCGAGCTGAATATCCGGAGCCTGGAACCCGGCCACTACAAATACGAGGCCAAGATCGTAAAGGCCGAAGTATCGAGTGACGCTGACGAATTTCCCGACAAACTCTGGATCAGGTTTCAAAAAGGAGAGCTGCAACCTGAGCCCTGGTCCATCAAGATTCTTGAGGAGGTCGACAGAATTCCCAAACAGTTCCTGTAGGAGTGAGGCTCCTGAACTGGGATCATCAGACGCGAAGGAGCAGCATTTTTCCCGGATCTGAAATGCTAAGTGTAAGAGCCCGAATAAGCCCCAGGCCAAAGACGTCCCTTGGGGCGACGCCAGCATGACGGGAATGTGTCGAGAATCCTGCGGGTGTATCCTACCACGCGCGCGATAACCGGACTGCGAGAAAGGCTCCTTCCTTGATGCGGCAAGGCACACCTCGTGTCAGGCGGTGTTGGGATTCGTTCAGCAAATTCCGCCGAGTGTCTTGAGGGAATCCACTTAAGGACGAGTTGCTCGGATTCGGCGAGATTGCCGCTAATGAAGTGAAAATCGACCGTTTGAATGCCGGCCGACAGACTGCCTAGGCGGAGAGATAATCCGCGCATCTGCCAAAGTCACGGTGAGTTGGGCCCTCCGAGGGAGAGTATTCAATGCCCGAAGGACTTGCTGTTAGCGACCTGTCCAAGAGCTTCAAAGGTATTCAGGCCCTGCTGGATGTTTTCTTCCATGTAAGAGACGGAGAAATTCTGTCGATAATCGGCCCCAACGCAGGTCAATCGAACTCCCAGGTCATGGTAAAGCGAAGCGCCGGGCTCCTGTTGAGCTGAGAATCAGGAGGGTGTTCGCTGATTCGGCGCAACAATCTTCCTTGCTTCAAAGCGACGCGGTATCGAAGGGGTGACGACAGTAATCAAGATTTTCCGGATGGCCGGGACTCAACCGGATGACTTGCAGATATTGGAGGGACGCGTACGTCACAGATCCGCCCCGGAAGTCTCTCCAACTTACCTCAATTGCCGCAGGGTGGGCGGCCATCTCAAAGTGGGGAGGTACTCGTCATGGAAGACCGGAAAGTGGGCATCGGACCGACCGGTCCGGTTGCCGGGCTGATCCAATTCGTCGCCTTCGCGGTTGTCGGAGTCGTCATCTTCGTCTACGCGATCCCTGTTGGGCTCATTGTCCTGAAGATCATCCCTGCGACGCTCATGATGCTTGTCGCGCTCGGCTGTGTAGCCCTGCTCGGGGACAACTTCCCGCTGGCCCCACCGGGGGGACAATGGTGGAACCCTGAGAAGTCCCGGATTGTGGCAGGAATCGGGATGATTATCATATGGGTCGTCTTCACCTTCGCCATCTTGCTCTTCATGAGGTTCATCTATCCGGGATGGCCTATGGGACCATTGTATCTCTGGTTCGGCGTAATTTCCTTCTGGCTTACCCTTCTCTACGGAATCAACTGGAACGGTTGGCCGTTCAAGGGGCGAATCCATCCCTGGGGAACGATGGCAGTGGGATTCACCATCATCATGGTTCTCACGATCATCATCTGGAACGTCTTCACCAATCTCGCCGGAACCCCTTTTGCGAATACGCCGATGGATCACAAGGGGCCGCTGAACGTCAACTGGTTGACGGGCTACCTGGTTTGGGCAATAGCCTGGTTCTTCGTATTCAATCCCGTTTTCACGACCCAGGGATGGCCCTTCGGTAGCTGGGGACATCCGGGTGGAGCGATCGGTCAGACTATTCTCGCCCACATCCTCGCCTACATATTCTGGAACGGCAGTTTGGCCCTGGGGCTGAGTCCGACCTTCTCCTTCGGGGCCGTCGCCTCATCCATAATATTTTGGTCGTTGATCTATTCGTGGCATCTTCAGTTCTGGGGAATCACCCAATTCACCCATTTCAAGAGGGCGATATCTGCGTTCATCATCGTGTGCGTGCTGACGGTCATCTGGATTGTCGTGCTGAGAGTGGTTCTCGGTCCCGCGGCCGAGAGGATAGCGGCGGCCAAATTGCCCGCGGACGTGAATATCCTGATCATCTATCTCAACCTCTGCATTGTCGCTCCGGCCCTCATCCCGCACAACGCTTTCTGGTTGAGATGGCCGTTGACGCTGCCCACACCGCCGGGCACACCACCACCGGATCAGGCTGCATGAGCAAGCGCTGGGTCGTGGCCCTGGCAGGCTTCTGTGAACCTCGCCCTCCCGTCAAGCATGACGGGAGGACGCCTCTTATGACATCAGGCCAATCTTCGGAAGTGCGCTGTGTTGAGACTCCCCGTATGCTATTGGGGGCACTTGATCAGATTTTTTCTGCGATTCGGAAGTTGGTGGAATTACACTATGTTGATTATGAGGGGACTCTGCAATGTTCTGCCCGGAAAGTGGCTGGCGAAATCTCTTTTCACTTCACTGTGGCGTTTGATTGTGAATGATGGAGGGACGACTCCTCACCAACAACGTAGTACTCGGAAGAGCGGCACATGCAAATACCTACGGATCGTTCGACCGGTTCGAGTTCCCATGGGTCAATCGAATCGTATTTTTTTAAGCGGAGTCCTCCCTGGCTCGCCCGTATGGTACGCGCGGGTCTCCAGGTCCCATGGCCCGGACCGTCAAGAGGGGTAGTCGAGACGATCTCCTGAAGTTCTTCTCTTGCTGTTCGGACTTCGCACAAGAGTGCTCGCAAATCGTTCGATCCTGCCTGGTCCGGGCGAGTTCATATCGGGGGAGCCGCTTCTACAACACAAGAATTACAAGTTCACAGTGCGCCGGTTGTTCTTCTGATTTCCAGTGAAGCCAGCATGTAGGCCCTTTTTGCTGGTATACTGAATCATCGAGCGGAGGCGATCGAAGTTGGAATCACTTGTCCAAAGGGTGTCGGATAAAGGATGTTCGTCTCTCTGCAACCGTCCTGAGGCACTGTGGCGACGGGACCGTCCTCATACCATACCCTGAGCTTCGGAAGGCATGCGAGCCGGCAAGCGCTTGGATGAGATTGATGTGATTCAGCCATCGGGACTTATCTCTCAAATCTTCGTTGAGCGTCAACGGAGGAGACGGCGCTTGTACGCTGGCGCCGGGTTCGCCCACTTCAATCCGACGAAGCCATTGAACGGAGGAAAGCCCCAACGTCGCCGAGATCCGCTCGAAACCGCTCGAACTTTCACCGGGAGAAGATCACCTCTGTTTCGAGCGACCTTCTCGACGACGCAAGCATCCTTCTTGGCTCTTTTTTTGTCGGGTGTCCTGGCATGAAGCTTGCTCATCCTTTCATCACCACCTCGGCGCGGTCCGGCGTGAGAGTGCCGAGGGTTTCTCGAAGACCGCTGCAAGGGATGGCTGGCGGGCTTTTCGTCGTCGTGGAAGAGGAAGCCAACGATCTGATGAACGAGGAGCCTCTTGCCGGAGTAACGCAAGGGAAGAGAGAGCAGCTCGAGCATTAGTGCGGCCCGTAGAAGCCGCTCAACGACAAGCGTTGACCGCCATACCTTGAGGCGTGTAGGGCGCCGGGCACGCGAGAGCTGCTGGGGCAGGTGCCGGCAAGGCAGGGAGTAAGCCGAATTCCTCGATCACGAGGAAAGCAAGTCGCTTTCCAACTTACCGGTTCTAGAAGAAGGGGAGAGCGCCTTGGACCGAAGGAAGAATAGGGACGATCTCTATCGGATCTCGAGTAGAATTCTCAAGCCGCAGGAATGACGGAAAGGGTTGATGGAGCATTTGAGGAGAACAATAACGAATACGACCAAAATCAGCGAGGGAGGCGCCATGATAAAAGGAATCTACGGTATCAATATTGCAGTTAAGGATCTGGAAGAGGCGGTAAAGAAATATGAAAAAGTGTTCGGGGTGAAATCCCAACCACTCGGAGAAGGCGACTTCGCCTTTGCAGGGCTCAAAGGAGCCAAGTTGGACATCAACGGTACGTTCATAACGCTCATTGCCGCCATTGACGAAAACACCTCCGTGGCCAAGTTCGTGAAGAGCAAGGGAGAAGGTCTCTTTTTGCTTTCGATCGAAGTTGACGATGTGGGCTCCTCCGTCGAGGAGCTTGCGCGCCGGGGTCTGGAATTCGTGTTCAAGGAGACGTTGCGGGGAGATTTCGGGGAGGTGAATTTCGCGCATCCCAAATCGGCGCACGGAGTCCAGATCGAGATCTATCGACCAAACCGCTAAATGCGGCTATATGGAGAGTTCGCGATGAATAAGTCGGATGTGGTCATTGTTTCGGCCGCCAGAACCGCCATAGGGACCTTTGGTGGGTCCTTCCGTGATGTCAAGGCAACGGATTTAACGGCACCGCTCATGAAAGAGGTTGTCAAGCGTTCGGGCGTGGAGTCCGGCCTGATTGACGATGTCATGTGGGGCTGCTGCTATCAGAGAACCAAAGACGAGACAAATATGGCGCGAGTGGCGTCTCTCAAGGCCGGCATTCCCGTAGAGGTCCCTGCGTTTACCATACATCGAACCTGCACGTCGGCAATGCAGGCCGTAGTCTCCGGAACCCAGGCCATCAAGTTGGGTGACGCTTCCATCGTGCTGGCCGGCGGCACGGAAAGCATGAGCACGGTTCCTTATACGCTCGACGGAATACGGTGGGGCGTAAGGATGAACCATGTTGAGTTGAGAGATGGCATGTGGGACGGGCTTACTGAATTGGGAACCGGCGTGGGAATGGGGATGACGGCCGAGAATCTGGCTGAGAAGTATGATATCTCACGGGCTGACCAGGATGAAGTGGCCCACACTAGTAACGTGAGAGCCATTGCAGCAATCAAGGACGGGCGATTCGTAGACGAGATAATGCCCTTCGAGATCCCTCAGAGGAAGGGGGACAGCAAGATTATTGATACGGACGAGCATCCGAGGCCCGATATAACCTTGGAGAAACTGGCCAAACTGAAACCCGTCTTCAAGAAAGACGGCACGGTCACTGCGGGAAACTCCTCCGGCATCAATGACGGGTCGGCCGGCGTTATGCTTATGAGCCTTGGGAAGGCACAAGAGTTGGGAATTACGCCTCTGGCAAGAATCGTGTGCTACGGGGTAGCCGGCGTCGACCCGGACATCATGGGCTACGGCCCCGTCCCCGCCACCCGCAAGGCACTTGCAAAAGGTAATCTGACGCTCGACGAGATTAACCTGATAGAGGTAAACGAAGCCTTCGCGGCGCAGTATCTTGCGGTGGAAAGGGAACTCCGGCTGAACCGGGAAATCACGAATGTGAACGGAAGCGGAATTGCTTTGGGTCATCCGGTGGGTTGTTCGGGAGTTAGGCTCTTGGTAACTCTTCTGTACGAAATGAAAAGAAGGGGATCGAGGCTTGGCTTGGCGACACTTTGCTCCGGGGGCGGTATGGGTATGACGACGGTCATAGAGAGCGTTCAATAGCCCCGGCCGGACAAGCCCCGCGGCGTGGGGATTGTGACCAAGGTTTTGGGGACGCAAAAAGACACTCCGCATGAAAGGAGCGCTGTACTGCGATCATTGGGGTGAATGACGTCGAGTCGAAAGGGACGCGGGTTGATTCCGGCGCTCATCAGGAGGGGGTTTATGTGATGCCGGGACGAGCGTTGTGAAAAGATTTCCGCGTATGGTCGAAAACTTGCCAAGGAGGTCCCGAATTCATGGCGGAAAGATTTCTTAGCCTTCGAAATATCAAGTTCATTATTCATGAGGTGCTCCAAACCGAACGAATCAGCCAATATTCGTACTTCGAGGACCACGGCCGAGAGAGTTTCGATCTGGTGCTGGACACGGCCATGAAGATCGCCGAGAGACTACTCCGGCCGAACCTTCGGCTAATGGACCAACATGCCCCCGAACTGATTGACGGACGGGTGAAGGTACAGCCCGTGGTGAGGGAATTTATGAGGGAATGCGGGGAAGGCGGATGGATATCAGCCACCGCTCCATACGAGCTTGGAGGGATGCAACTGCCCCAGGTCCTCAAGGCTGCCTTCTCCTTTATTTTCGCCGCGGCCAATTATTCCGCCAGTGTTTACCCCATGCTGACCACGGCTGCGGCCCACTTGATCGAATCCTTCGGTTCGGAAGAGCTGAAAGAGGCATATATTCCCAAAATGTTCTCTGGTGAGTGGCAGGGAACGATGGCCATGACCGAACCCCAGGCGGGAAGCTCTCTGACGGATATCCTGACCGGGGCTGAGCCGAGCCAAGAAGGTTTTTACCGGATTCGAGGACAGAAGATATTCATCTCGGGTGGTGACCACGACGGCGTGGATAACGTCATCAATCTCATGCTTGCCCGAATAAAGGGAGCCCCGACAGGGGTAAAGGGGATTTCCCTCTTCGTAGTACCCAGGTTGCGTTACGACGAAACGAGAGGGCTGGTTTTCAATGACGTCAATGTGGCTGGGGTCTTTCACAAATTGGGCTACCGTGGCTGTCCCATCACTCAATTGAGCATGGGGGAGAGCAATGACTGTCGTGGGTGGTTGATCGGCGAGCCAAACCGGGGCCTCGGCTACATGTTCCAGATGATGAATGAAGCTCGCATCGAGGTCGGCATCGGCGCGGCTGCGGTTGCTTCGGCGGCATACTATGCTTCTCTGGAATATGCCAAGGAAAGGCCTCAAGGCCGCAGACCTGGGGTAAAAGACCCATCTTTGCCCCCCGTGCCCATCATTCAGCATGCCGACGTCAAACGTATGCTTCTCTTCCAAAGGGCGGTGGTCGAGGGCTCGCTTGCTCTGCTCCTGTTATGTGCGCAATATTCGGATGCTAAAAAGGTGACCCAAGGGGAAGAACAGGAAAGGTGTTCTCTCCTCCTGGATCTTCTGACTCCAGTGGCGAAGAGCTATCCGTCGGAAATGGGAATCCTAGCTTGCAGCCAGGGTCTCCAAATACTAGGCGGCTATGGGTATTGCGATGAATTCCCCCTGGAACTATTCTATCGTGATTGCAGAATACATCCGATCCACGAAGGCACCACCGGCATCCACGGTCTCGATCTGTTGGGTCGGAAGGTCAGTATAAAAGACGGCCGGGCCTATCAGCTCTATTTGGAGGAAGTCAGAAAGGCAATTGATTCGGTTGGGAGGAACCCATTGATTGAACCGTACGGCAGCCGTCTTGGCCAGGCCTTGGATAGACTTGAAGACACAACCCAGCATCTCTTCGGAATCTCCCGAAGAGAGGGACCGGAACTCTTTCTGGCAGACTCGACCCTCTATCTCGAAGCCTTCAGCATCATTGCCGTTGCCTGGCAGTGGATGGTCATGGGAGACGTCGCGTCCAAGGCCCTGGCAGGTACGCCGTCCGAAGTGGAAGAAGCATTTTATCAGGGGAAGCTCCAAACGATGAAGTACTTTTTTCATTACGAACTGGTCAAGACGGTCGGCCTCTTCATGAGGCTAATGGAAGGAGACGGTCTGACCGTGGAAACAAATGAACACCATTTTATGGATTAACATTGATGTTCACTTTTCTTTTTCGGAGGCCCTATGAGCGCATCCACTTTCGATCTTGCCGGGAAAGCGGCCTTGGTAACAGGCGGAAATGGTGGCATCGGTCTGGGCATGGCCAAGGCGCTGGCCGAGGCCGGGGCGGATGTCTGTATCTGGGGGCGGAATGAGAACAAGAATCAGGCGGCGGAAGAGATGTTGAAGGCATATGGCCGGCGAGTACTGGCCCTTACCTGCGACATTTCCGACGAGCAGGAAGTGGAGGAATGCTTTGCCCGAACTGTGAAGGCTCTGGGGTCGGTGGACGCCTGTTTCGCCAATGCAGGCCTGCACAAGATGTCAACACCCTTCCACGAGATGGACGCCGAGGAGTGGAGGCTCCTATTCCGGGTAAACATGGAGGGAGCGTTCTTCACGCTTCGGGCCGCAGTCCGGCACATGTTGGAGCGAGGCCAAGGCGGGTCACTCGTCGCAACCAGCAGCCTCTCCGGGATTTCCGCTATGGCGAGAGGTGAACACTACGCGGCCACCAAAGCCGGCCTCATTGCCATGGTCCGTTCCATAGCGGTTGAGTATGCCAGAAACGGAATTCGGGCCAACGCTATCTTGCCGGGGTGGGTTGAATCCGAGATGACCGGAGATTTGTTGGGCTGGGACAAGTTTCAGGCTGCAGTCCTTCCTCGCATCCCGATGCACCGCTGGGGAAAACCGGAAGACTACGGACCGATAGCCGTGTACTTCGCCAGCGATGCCAGCCTCTTCCACACCGGTGACATAGTTGTCATTGACGGCGGATACCACTGCTTCTAATGTTTACGTCACACAGAAGCCAATCTTGAAAGAAGGAGAACCCATGAGAGAAGTCGTTGTCGCCGGTTACTTGAGAACGGCCCAGTCCAGAGCGCGGCCGAATGATCCCGGTCGGGACTGTTTTCACAAGCTCAGGGCGGATGAACTGCTCGCAAAATTGCTGCCCGAATTGTTGCGAAGAACGGGCGTCGCCCCGGAGGAGGTTGACGATTTCGTGGTCGGTTCCGCTTTCGGAGTCGGAGAGCAGTGGACGTACGGTGGTCGCACTCCCCTCTTTCTGGCCAATTTCCCGGAAACGGTTCCGGCGAAGTTCGTGGACCAGCAATGCGGATCCTCCATGGCCGCGATTCACTCAGGCTTCTTGGAGATAGCCGCAGGCGTGGCCGACATCGTCCTGGTAGGGGGCATGGAACACATGACGAGGGTCCCCATGAGCCTGCTCGCCGATAAGGAAAAGGGAATCGTATCCTTTAATCCGAGGCTCTTTGAAGACGAAGCGTACAGTCATTGGGAAATGAACGTTTCCACGAACATGGGTCTGACCGCGGAGAAGCTCCTGGGAATGACGGATTTCACGAGGGATGACCTGGACCGCTGGGGAGTTCGTGCTCACCACTTGGCGGCTGCAGCCGCATCGAAAGGTTTCTTCTCACATGAGATTTTGGCCGTTGACGCTGAACAGGCTGACGGAAAGGTTATGACCGTGGAGAGCGATCAAGCAGTCCGGCCTATGGCCACCCTGGACGACATGGCCAAGTTGAGGCCCGTCTTCAGAGAAGACGGCTCGGTCACCGCGGGAAACTCCTCACCCCTGAATGCCGGGGCGTCGTCCATGTTGCTCATGGCCGCGGAGACTGCAGCAAAGAAAAGGATCAAACCGTTGGCATTCGTCAGAGGTATCGGATTTGCCGGGGTGCATCCCTCCATTATGGGTTCCGGAACCGTTCCCGCCTGTCTCAAGGCCCTCGACATGGTCGGGCTGAAGCCCGAAGACATCGATTTCTGGGAGATCAATGAAGCCTTTTGCGTCGTGGCGCTGTATACAATCAAAGCGTTGGGGCTCGACCCTCTACGAGTCAACATCATGGGCGGTGGGACCGCCATAGGCCATGCCTTGGGCGCTACCGGCATTCGTTTAGTGGGGACCCTGGCCCGCATCCTCAACCGAAAGGAGGGACGCTATGGCTGCGCTACGGCGTGCTGCGGCGGGGGCCAGGGAGTGGCCGTCACTGTAGAGCGGCCTTTCGAATCATTATATGAACGGCCTCGGGTTCCCTGACCGGCCTACTCCGTGAGTTTGCCCCAGTGGTAGGGACGGGCGCAGGCCGCTTCCGAAAAGTCCAACCCTGGGTTGTTCAAGCTTTGTGGCTGGTCACGAATCGGGTTCAGACGATCCGCTGAGTTTCGGCCAGGGACAAATCATTTCTGGAGGTATGTGGGCTTTGTCAGCGCGGGGGTTCCTCACCGCCCCCGACGATCGTCGCCAGAATGAGCCGTCTCCGGGATTCATCAGGGGTCGGATGTCTCCCGAATTCCCGTGCCGGAGGGAAAGGCCCGGAAGGATCTCCGTCCCGGCGAACGTAATCGGGAAACTGATCGAGGGAATGGGGGTCTCACCCCGAGGAATCAGCTGGTTTCTCCAACGGGACATGTGGAAGCGGATACACCTGGACACCAAGAACCGTACACGGATTCTAGGTAGGAGGTCTGCGAGTCCGGTAATCAGCCATCCGTTTGGCAGGGCCAACGGAAATCACTGTGAAGCTCTTGAGGGTATCGAGAATCGTATCCTTTTTCCGCAGAGGTATTCTTGTCGGTTCGTTCTCTTACGGCTCGGCGCAATGCGGGCCCCTCAGCGTCTACGTTAACAGGCGGGCAGCGGGTGTGGTATACTCAAAAAGAAAAAAAGAGCCGATAATCTGGCGTAAGGGGTGGAAATTGCCGGCTTCGGGCCCCTTGGCGGGGCGAGTCGATGGCCCCCGGAGCGCCGGAGAGCGTCGGACGGTTTATCTCTCGCCCTCAAGTCCCTGGAAGGGATAGATGCGGAATGTCTCCTGGGCAAACGTTCGGACGATGCGGGAACGACAGGATTGGCTTTTGGCAGGCAAATTGTGGGCCGAGGATTCTTTCGGTCTGGGCGGTTCCTCCCCAATGTCCACGTCCTTTTTCCAGATGTCAGTTCGGCTGGGGGACTCTTGTCCATTCCGGCCGGTTGTCTAGAATCAGGCGGGGGTAAACGAGCTTCCTGCGAGGATGAAAATGCAAGAGAAAACCAGAGACCCTATTTCCAGCACTCTGCCGCGCAATATCCCGAGAGATGGCGTGGTGCGAACCACGTGCGCCATTTGTTTGCAGGATTGCGGCGTTCTTGTCCACATGAAAGATGGCAAAATAGACGGAATAGAAGGCGATCCAAGCGCGGCCATGAACATGGGCGCATTATGTCCGAAGGGATGGGCGTCCGTAGAGCTTCTCAATCATCCCCAACGCCTCAAGCACCCCTTGAAACGCAAAGGAGGTCGGGGTGAGGGGCAATGGTCCGAGGTCACGTGGGATGAAGCTTTGGGCACCATTGCCGAAGAGATGAACAAAGCCAAGGAACGATATGGGCCTGAATCAGTAGTCTGGTTGAGGGGAGCGGCAAAAGGCATTCAGGACAACGTGTTCACCCGTCTGGCGAATGCTTTTGGATCCCCAAACATAACCTCCGCAGCTCCTGTTTGTTATCACCCGAGGGTGACGGCCATGAGGTTGACCTTGGGCGATTTCCATATGCCGGATTATCACTACCCGCCCGCACTACTCGTGGTCTGGGCGAATGACCCGGCCGCCACTTCATTGCCTACCTACGAACCGATCAAGAAAGCCTTGGGTCAAGGGATGAAACTGATCGTCGTCGATCCTTTCGAAACGGCTCTGGCGAGACGGGCAGATATGTGGCTGCAGCCGAGGCCCGCATCAGACCTCGCCTTGGTTCTGGGGATGATACATGTCATCGTCAATGAGGAACTATATGACAAAGCCTTCGTTGAAAGATGGACAGTGGGTTTTGAAGAACTCAAGACCCACATCCAAGGCTATCCACCTCAGGACGTGGCTGACATAACCTGGGTGCCGGCGGACACCATCGTCGACGCCGCCCGGCTTTATGCCAATACCAGGCCAGCCGCCGCCCAGGTTGGAAACGCGAATGAGCAAATCGTCTTGTCAGTGCAGACCCAGCGTGCCGTCTATGTCATGGAAGCGCTGTGCGGAAACATTGGCGTCCCAGGTGGGGAAGTCCTCTGGAGCACACCACCGCTGGCTCCCAGAGGTTCCCCTGAATTCACCCTGCAAGACACGATTCCAAGGGAGAGACGGGAACGAAGGCTCGGCGCACAAGATCTAGCCCCTTTCATCTACTACGCACTGCCGCAGCGCGTGGTCAAAGCGCTCATCGACGAGGGACCCTCCATGCCGCGGATAGCGTATATCCAGGGGGGGAATCTCCTCCTCACGTGGGCCAATTCCGCTGAGACTCGGGAGGCCTTTCAGAAGCTCGATTTCATAGCGGCGGCGGACTTCTTCCTTAACCCCACAACCCAAATGTGTGATGTGCTCTTGCCGGTCGCGCACTACCTGGAGCATGACGCGCTTCGCCACTCACCCGAATTGCCTCATCTCGTGCAGATACAACAACGAGTGGCTGATCCGCAAGACTGTAAATCCGATACTCAGATCCTGATCGAGTTGAGCAAGAAGCTCGGACTTGGTGAGTATCTTTGGACCGACGAATACCACTTCCTGGAAGAAATGCTCAAGCCCTCGGGAATCCGGTTTGATGAATTCAGAAAAATTCGTGTGCTGAACTGCATGAGGCGCTACCGATACTATGAGGAGAGTGGCTTCAATACGCCTTCGGGAAAAGTGGAATTGTATTCCAGCTACCTCGAAGAATGTGGATATGAACCGTTGCCCACCTACCACGAGCCGCCCGAGACCATGTATAGCGAACCGGACATGGCAGAGAAGTATCCCCTGATCCTGACTACCAGGAAGCCAGGCGTATTCCGTCACGCGAATTTTCGCCAGGTAGAGAGCCTCAGGTCTCAGCGTCCCGATCCTGTTCTCAACATTAATCCGAACACAGCAGCGGAGCTGGGAATTGATAACGGGGACTGGGTGAATGTCGAGAACAAGAGGGGAAGTATCACTCTCAAGGCCGAATACACGGAAACTCTCCATCCGAAAGTGGTTGTGGCCGATCATGGCTGGTGGTATCCGGAAAGACCTGTTGAGGACAATCTCCATGCTTTCCTGGAGTCCAACATTAACGCCACAACGAGCAATAGTCCACCATATAGCCCAATAATGGGCGGTGTCACCTTGCGGGGCACTTTCTGCAGGGTCTATAAGCTTCCTGGACCGAGGAGCGCATCAATCTCATGAAGGCCCGACCATCGATGACTACCAACCACCTGAAATCGGGCGTCCCGCGCCAGACATTGTGAGAGCCTTGGCCTCCCATTGAGTGGGGGCCTTTTTTCGTCCCATCGGATTCAGACTTGCATAGTGCCCTTGTGTGCCATGCGGAAGCTGAATCTCGTTTGACACCAGCTCTTTCACTTCCCGGTCTGACGGGATTATAGCAGTTCTCGAAAGTTGGCACGGCGTGTAACCGCACTGCTGGGCAAGCCACCAGTGGAGCATGTTGTGCAATGCGTGATTAGTTTTGAGAGTCCCTATGAAAGCGGGGATTCGTTATATCCCGCGTCAAGTCCACTGGGTCCCCCGGTAGGACGGTAGGCCAAGCGCTATGATTTCCAGTCCAACGCTGCTTCTTCCTGATTCTCTTAGAGGCGCGCTCGTTGGTAGAATCCCGCTTGAATGATGTTACGCGGGAAGCTTTCACGGGCACCTTTGTCGCAGCCAACATTCAATCAGACCTCATTGGTGGCGCACTGATGTATACACATGTCGGACAATTCCGGGCGCTGAGGAATCTCGTGCGCTGTTCCGTTGAAAGTCCAACCATGCATGGACAGCGCAGCGAGTGTCATACCCCCGAAGGAATGGAAGACGATCCCTCGAACAGCTTTGCAGCCGTCTAAGAACCTTTCTCCTCCCATCGTTTGATTTTCTCCATCTCCCTCCAGAGGGCGCACCGACCCAAATGAAGGACCTTAGCCGCCTTCGTCTTGTTTCCGCCCGTCAATTGAAGCGCTTTGTCGATGATCCGGCTCTTCGCCCGATTAATAATATCTTCGGTAAATTGATAATAGTCCAGGCCTTCACCAAGATGGAATTCGAGGTCGGAGTCAGTAAAAGGGAGCCCCATCTGATGCGAAGAACCGGCCTGGGGCGAGCTTCCGAACGGGATGTGTTCAGGCCGCAAGACTCTCACTTCCGTTGGCAAGAGAAGGATGGTCCTTTCTATGATATTTCTCAATTCCCTGACATTTCCAGGCCAAGAATAGGACAGAAGAACTTTCTGAGCCTCAGGCGAGATACTCCGCACATTCTTGAGGAATTGGAGATTGTTCTTCTCTATCCAATGGTCGGCCAGAAGAATTATATCTCCGCCCCGCTCTCTCAGAGGAGGAACGTTAATAACAAACGTATTGAGTCGGTAATAAAGATCAAGCCGAAATCTCCCTTCCTCGATCTCACTCAACAGATTTTTGTTCGTGCTGGCGACCACCCGGATGTCCAACGCAATCTCAGCCGATCCGCCAACACGACGACAGCTCTTTTCCTCCAGGATTCTTAGCACCTTGGCCTGGAGCCCCAAAGGCATATCACCCACTTCGTCAAGATGAAGAGTGCCGCCGTTTGCCTGTTCAATGAGACCCCTCTTCCGATGAGCCGCCCCCGTAAACGCCCCCTTTTCATATCCGAAGATCTCACTCTCCAAGAGACTATCCGGCACGGCGGAGCAATTCACATGAATAAGTGGCCCGGACGAACGATGGCTCATTTGGTGTATAAGCTTCGCCAAGACCTCTTTGCCCGTGCCGCTCTCACCCTCCAAAAGAATAGTCGTGTCGGTCTTGGCCACCTTCCGGATTTGGTTCCTGATATCAACGATCTTGCCGCAGGCCCCAACCATTTCGGTCTGGTCAAACGGCCTGACCTTTTCCACATGCAACGACTCAACCCTTCGATCCAGACTCACCTTCTCGAGAGCCAATTTGGTTATAATCTTGACCGCATCGGACTTGAACGGTTTCTTAATGTAGTCATAGGCACCGCGCCGCATGGCCTCAACAGCCGATTCAACGGTTGCATAACCTGTTATGATAATAACCAGGATACTGTTATCAATATCCTTTATCTGTTTCAGGACCTTTATGCCGTCCATGTCCGGCAGCCTAAGGTCAAGAAAAACCAGTGAGATATCTCCTCCTTTTATTTCGTCTAAAGCATCACGGCCTAAGCCAACGGCGGTAACCGCCAACCCCATTTCCACCAGAACCGACACGAAAGAACGCCGGATAGCTTTGTCATCATCAACGATGAGGATACGACTCATAATTATGCAATCCTTAAGTGACCAGAACTATAGCCGAGAGGCAAACATCAATACGTGTATTCCCTCTGGACCCGCTGGCGAGAGACACGTATCCGTTGTGTTCACCTGCAATCTTGGAAACGATTGCTAGTCCAAGACCCGTCCCGAACTTCTTGGTGGTAAAATACGGATCAAAAATCTTATCCCTCAATTCCGAGGGAATCCCATCGCCGGTGTCTTCGACCGATATTCTAAGAAGGCCCTTGGCTTCGATGGCTGAACTCTCCTCGAGCAGGCCGCGCACAATTTCATCGTCCTGATCCAGTAGATCCATGCTTACTTTTATAACACCTTCACGTTCGATAGCTTCGACGGCATTCATCAACAGATTGACCATCATCTGTTTGAGTCGGCCGGGATTCCCCTCAATTATAAGCCTGCTAGGATTGAAGCTCGTGCGAAAAGGTATCCGCTTGTCGCCAAGTTTCTTTTTCACCAAGGAGACACTCTCGTCAATGACCCTTCGAACGGAAACTGGAGAAAAGGCTTCTCCCACTGGCCGGGCGAATTGCAGAAGATTGCTTACGATGTCGTCCATTCTCCCGATTTCGTTAAGGACCTCGACTATGGTCGCCTCGACTCTCTCTTTGTTGGAGGCGCATTCATAAAGTGCGTCCAGGTCCATGCTGATGCTTGTCAAGGGACTTCTGATTTCGTGAGCGATTCCTGCTGCCATAGTGCCTATCGAGGCCAGTTTGTCGAGGGTCTGGAGGTGCTTGTCAACAGTTTTCTTGTCCGTAATATCCTGAAGAATAATAAGGAGCTCCAGCCCGCCTTCGTTTCTGATGATTACGGCAAACAAATTGAGAATGAGGGCCTTGGAGTTGGCGCCGATGAAGTCCAGATCGTAGAACTGTGCGCGATCCTGTTTTGAAAGTGCGTTCCACACTTTGGTTACAGTGTCGCGGCCGAGTAGATCCTCGACTGGGCGCTGGAGGAAATCCGCTTTCTTGATTCCCAGGAGCTTCTCCGCGGATGAATTGACCAGACTTATGTTTCCTGAGGAATCGGTGGTTATGATTCCGTTCGGTGTATGCTGTACGATGTTTTCAAAACGATTCTTGTGCTGGATGATGGATTCGTAGAGCTTCGCATTTTCAATGACCACACCTACGTAATTAGCAAAAAGCTGCACCCTCTCGACATCGCTGAGCCGAAGTGGAGGTACTGACGGCCGCCTGTCCACACCAAATACTCCGATAATACCTTTCTTAGTGTTGATGGGAACATAAATGGTGCAGCCTCGGTTGAAATCTTTGATGACTTTACGGTCAAGAGCGGTCAAACGGGAGTCTGACAGGCTCGTAATTAGGTATTGTGTTCCGAGACGAGCCACCTTGGTTTCGACGCAATCATGCTTTTGCATGAGAAAAGGACGCGACAAGGCCTTCATGGTTTGCTTGCGGGTCAAACCGGCGGTTATCTCGCATCTTAGGACAGTACGTTGCTCATTGAGCAAGAGGATAATCACACGTCTGAAATTGAGAACCTGTTTCACGCTTTCTACTATTAACGAAAGCACTTCGCTGAGGCTAGAGTGGCTGCTGGAAAGGCTGGAGATGTAAAAGATGGTCGAGAGTATCTTGAGATGCTCTATGAGACCTTCGGATTGGGCGGTCAGCAGTGACCGAAAATGCCGCGCGGACTCAGTTTCAGGGTCCGCTTTGAAATCCTTTAGGAGGCCGTCGAGTTCCCTCAGTATGAGTTCAAACTGGTCCCTGGCCTCGGTGGCACCCAGCTGAAAGGCACTTTCCCATTGTGCAGGCTTCATCGTTTCATCGTTGGACTATGACCTTCAAAAATACACGGGATAAGGCCATAGCGTGGGTCGCCGCTCGGACTGGTACCCCTCTCGGTAACTTGTCAGCCGCCAAGCCGCTGCCGGCCGGTAAGTGAGCTTC
Organism: uncultured Syntrophaceae bacterium; assembly: GCA_964497585.1. Lineage (GTDB taxonomy): Bacteria > Desulfobacterota > Desulfomonilia > Desulfomonilales > Desulfomonilaceae > CAZCDS01. The sequence goes on along the minus strand of CAZCDS010000062.1, from coordinate 15,362 downwards.
GCAACCGGAGGAAATCTGCCATTTTTCCGGGATACACCCTTGGGACGCAACCCGATGGCCAGGTGATTCTCAACTGCACTCTACGACTGATTCCAGTATAAGATCTGAGAGGGGCTCTCGTCAACGGAAATCTATCAGGGTGACTCTCGATTGTCTGAATCCTTGAGTCAAGCGAGCAGGTGTATTTGCAGAATTCCCGAAAGCTGCTGCGGGACCTATTAGACAGTGTCCAAAGGTCAGCATAGCGGGGACCGACGCCGGAAAACCGGTGTGCGAACAACAAAGTGAAAGATCCTCAAGCCACCGGAGGTCTAGCGAGGAGACGCCTCAATGGTTCTGCGGTGATTGGCCAAGAGCCTTTTTTTTGGACAACCAGGGGCGTTGAATCGATTGTCCATTTCGCCCTTCGGGCAAGGGTCTTTTTTTAGGCATCACAGGTCTATCGTCCGATGATGTTTTCAAGGGGATAGGCGGGACGCCAAATCCTCCGCGCCCGATCGCTCGAATCGATCAGCTCTGGCCGAGCCATCCCTCGACAAGTTGCTTCCCATCAGAGCCTTTCTCCGTTTCACTCGGCAGTTTCAGTATAGTACGCTGACCGGGGTCTCGTCGCTGATTATCCGTACGAAGACTTTGCCATCGTAGCCTGAACTGTTCCCGAGCGTGGTTGAGCTAGCGATCGGGGCGGGCGAAGATCCTATTTCTGACCTCACTTCACCGCTCGCCCCCCCGCCAAGCACAATCCCACAAGGATAATAGTACTAGCATTTGTGCGATTTTCACACTTCCCGACTTAGCAGTCAGTCATATTCCCTCAGAATCAAGAATAGTTATGGGGTTTGTGGGTCTCTCCAGAGGGATAGACCTTATTACGAAGAAGGAGGTGCACAATGTACGAACCACGAGGACAGGAGGGAGTCGGATTGGGTCGGATCGTGCTTCTTTTGCTGCTTTATTTCGTTCTCAATCCAATTCCCGGGCCTCTCGATGACGCGGCGGCAACGGCGGTAGCTGGATACTATGCGCTAAAACGCTGAGGAGTCCCGCCTGCGCACGGTCTCTAAATCCACTGATGGGCGAAAAGAGCAAGAAAGGAGGAACAGATGAGCGCAAACACAAACGGCCAGTTCCGTGAAGACGAGCTGGTCACCAGAAGGATGAAGGTCAACGGAGAGTGGCAAACGAGGACTTTCCCGATAATCGGGGGAAGGCTGCGGCTCGCTCACGAGGGCAATGAGAAACTGAGCATCCAAACAGAGATTGTCAGGATGGACTCTGAAATGGTGGGTGCCAAGACCACAGTCGAAACTGACAAGGGTCGGTACGGTGGAACAGGCACGGCTTCTGCTCAACGGGATGCCCGTCTCGCTGACTCACTCGTTGAGCTGGCAGAGACCCGAGCTATCGCACGTGCATTGAGGTTCGGCGGTTTCGGCGTGGAGTACTGCTCTGCTGAAGAAGTCTCGCATGTGTCTGACACCGAGCCCAGCTGAACGACACATAAGAGCAACGAGGCTGCGGGCTGCGAGGAAACGGGAAAAGGTCCTGATCAGAAATTAGCGCAACGTTGCGCTAATTGTGGAAAGGCGACTACGGCCCAAGTGAAAGCCTTGCGCGCGCTGACGAAAAGGGTTCAGTACTCGGAAGAGGACATCAACCGCATGCTTTCTCCCCTCAACGCCGCCACGTTCGAGGATCTCACCAGAGAAGCCGCCAGCCAGTTGATCACCATCCTTCAAAGTGAAGCAGCCGCTTAGACCATTCCCAAACCAACAACGATGACAAACGAGGGGGGCGGAGCGCCATTGGATACGTGCGTTCTGCCCTCGAAAGGAGAAATGTACAGTGAATACAGGACAACTGCGCGACCATGTGTCGTATTCCCAGCTCAGCACCTATCTGACCTGTCCGCTCCGGTACAAGCTCCAGTACGTGGATCAGATCCCTCCTGCGTTCAAGAGTGCGGCCCTGGCCTTTGGATCTGCCATCCACGAGGCGGTAGGGGCCTTCTATCATCAACACCTGATGGGTGACCCACTCAGACCGGATCAGATGCTCGACGTTTACCGGGAAGCATGGCGGAACGGGGATGACACGGAGATCCATTTCTTCAATGGAGACGATGAAAGCGAACTCATCGAAAAGGCGGGGCACATGCTCAAGGTCTTCCACGATGCCTTTGATCCTAGCATCGCAGTGATTGGCGTGGAGGAATTCTTCGAGTTCAGAATTGGAGACCTTCCGTCCTTCCGCGCGTACATCGACCTGATGGAGCAGGACGAAGAGGGACGGGTCACCGTGGCGGATTTGAAGACCGCTGCCCGACAACCTCCCCCTCCCGAAAAGTGTTCGCCGCTCAGGAACTCCGGATTCTCCACCTACGGCGTAAACGGAGTTTAGGGGCTACTCCCGCGTCCGCGAGTCCATGACCTTCGGCATGTATGGAGCCCCCATGCCATGCGCAGCGGCTCCCACTGTCTTATTGTGGACGCCATTGTCGGGCACGGGAACAAGAGAAGGGATGTGAAAAGTGTCAGTCCTTGAATCGGAGGCGAAGATCTGTTGCAGGAGATTGACAGCCTGGAATTCGACATGGGAAAGACGGAAATCTGGCCGAAAAAAATAGGCTGGGTCCGAATTGGAAAACCGATGCGGAGCGGCCTGCATCCACTCATGGCCGATGCCGTCGTGGGTCATGGGGACCGGAAGAAGGACGTGAAGAGCGTGTATCTTACGATCCGTGACCGGGAGCTCGTGATTGAAACTTCGACCACGGGGAAACGTAGATTTGGGGCAAAGATGATTACGTCAGCTTTGCACGGGGAGCACATTTATGCCACGGGGGTAAGCGTGACCATTCATACTGCCGCGGCTTCTAGCCAAAATCAAAGAGGATCTTATGCCGGTCGGCTGGTAACCCGCACTCCGCACTTCTGCCATGAATCGCAGACGATCTCCTTCTCCTTGCAGCAACCCTTCAGATATGCTCCAGGTGTCCTGATCGGAGAAGCTCGCCATTCGTCCGCGATTTTTCGTCGTGACGGATCGGCGTCGATCGGCAGACGGGCGAGAGTTTTGTCACCGACGGCTTTCCGCTTGAACCATCAATATGCGCGCGCTCCTCGTAACTCAGTCCAGCATTTTGTTAGTTTCTTCTCAGCACCCATACGCCAATGATTTGCCCCCCAACAAGTGGTCCAGGTTCTGAGTTAGTCTGTGGCAGTATGTGGACCTCAATGGGCGGCCAGGTCAAATATAGTTCTATGATTCTGACGGGATATGATTGTCGGGCAGGATAGTGGGACACAGATTCTGAAGTGACGACCGCAATCAATCGGAAAGAACAATGACTTGCCCGATAGGGGCCAATCGGCGATCATAGTTGTGGGAGTTCCTTTCCGGTTTTCACCGCTGAGATGTGGGGGCCTGCCATGAGACGATCCATTCTTGCGACCATGATAGGCGTAACGCTCGTACTTCTGGCGTCTGCAGGGTGGGGACAGACCAAAGAAGAGGGGATTCAGCTTTTCAATGAGGCATTGGAACTACATGCAAAGGCTCAAGTCCACAAGGATTTGAAACGAGCCGTAGAAAAATATGAAAAAGCCCTTCGGATCTTTGAAAAAAGCGGCTTTAAAGAGCAGGTGGGTGCGGCCGCCAACAACTTGGGCATCCTGTACACGAACTGGGGCCAGTATGACAAGGCGGTCTCATACTACCAGAAGTCTCTTGACACTTATCGCGAGCTGAACAACCGGCGAGGAGAGGATCGCGCTTTGAACAACCTGGGCCTGGTATTTTATGACTGGGCCCAGTATGACAAGGCGGTCTCACATTTCAAGAAGTCTCTTGCCATAAAGAGAGAGCTTAAAGACCGACAAGGCGAAGGTCAAACTGTCAACAACCTGGGCCTTGTTTACAAAGAGTGGGGCCAGTATGACAAGGCGGTAAAGTGCTTCGAGGAATCTCTGGAGATAGCCGCGAACTTCCACGACCTTAGGGCAAAGGGAAACGCTCTAATCAACCTGGGCAATGTCTACTCTGACTGGAGCCGGTATGACAAGGCGGTCTCATATTACCGGAAATCTCTTGACATTTGTCGCGAGCTGAAGGATCGGCGAGGAGAAGGAAACGCTTTAAACAACTTGGGCTTGGTCTTTGCGCATTGGGGACAATATCGGAGGGCGGTATCGCATTACGAGCAGTCGCTGGTCATCAAGAGAGTGCTGAACGACCGGCCAGGGGAAGGTCAAACCCTGAACAACCTGGGCCTTGTCTACAAGGAGTGGGGCCAGTACTCCAAGGCGGTAAAGTGCTACGAGGAATCTCTGAAGATAGCGACAGATGTCCGAGATCGTAGGGCTGAGGGAAGCGCTCTTAATAACTTGGGCAATGTCTACTCCGACTGGGGACAGTACGACAAGGCAGTGTCGCACTACGAGAAGGATCTTGCCATCTGCCGAGAGCTGAAGGACCGGCGAGGTGAGGGGCAAACATTAGGTAATCTGGGCGTAGTCTTTGCTGACTGGGGCCAGTATGACAAGGCGGTCTCCTTCTACGAGAGATCTCTCGTTATCAAGCGGGAGCTGAAGGACCGGCGAGGTGAGGGGCAAACATTAGGTAATCTGGGCGTAGTCT
>CAZCDS010000062.1:0-10624 GCA_964497585.1 uncultured Syntrophaceae bacterium | reverse complement strand
TTGCTGACTGGGGACAGTATGACAAGGCGCTCTCCCACTATGAGAAGGATCTTGCCATCTGCCGAGAGCTTAAGGACCGGCGAGGAGAAGGGACTATCCTGAACAACCTAGGGGCTGTCGAGGCCCATCGTGGGAATCACGATGCGGCGTTGGAATACTTTCAGCAGGGCCTGGCAGCGTGGCAGTCGATCAAGGTTCCAACTTGGTGGCCGAAGAGCCTGATGGCGAACTGCTTCCTAAATCAAGGAGATTTTCACCGAGCCGCACCCCTTGTCATGGATGCGGATTTTACACCGACAACGGCGCGCTTCCATTTGCTCCAAGCCAACTATCAGAAGGCGAAGAACGAGTACGAAAAACTGCTGAAATCGGCTGAAATGAGCCACAATGCGGAGAACCTATTCACGTCCTACACTGGCCTCGGACTCACCTACGAGGGCACAAAAAACTTCGATAAGGCGGCTGAATACTTCAAAAAAGCCGTGGCCTTCACCGAAGAGCTTCGAACAAGTCTCACCGTAAGCCAGCGAGAGAGATTCTTCGACGTGCGAATCAATGGCTTTCTCAGGACAGTCCCATATGAGGGTCTGGCTCGTGTACTCATGCGAATGCAAAAAGCAGAAGAAGCCATGAAGGGATCGGAGTACACGAAAGCAAGAGTCTTTGCCGAGACGATTTCGAGACAAGCAAAAGGACAGCAATTCGATGTTCCTGCGGGTGTCGTCAAGAAAGACCAGGCCATCTCCGACCAACTCGCCGCCCTCAAGAAACAGCGTCAGAAAGCGTACGAGAATGACAACAAACTGGCAATCGAAGCCCTGGAACCCCAGATCAAGAAACTGGAAGATAAGATCAAAGACCACATCAAGATGCTTCGGGACAAGTACCCTCTCTTCGCGGCTACTAAATACCCAGAGCCAATGGATCTGTCTCAGGCCACCCTGAAGGATGACGAATGGACTCTCTCATACGATGTGACCGACTCAGGCGTCCTGATCTACCTGACCAAAGGCAAGGAACTCGTCAAGGCTCTCTTCAAACCTATCGCACGGAAAGATCTGGATGAAATGGTTCGGAAGTTCAGGGAACCGTTGGAGTTGACCGAAGGAAATTTCATCAAGAAACTCAAATCCTTTGACTTCGACTCCGGCAAGAAGCTCTCAGATTTGCTTCTCTCGGACATGCTCTCCGACCTCCCTGCGGGAACCCGAGTCATAATCGTCCCAGATGATTCGCTTGCAGTCCTTCCTTTCGAGATGCTGGTCCTGAATGATTCCGGGAAGATAACCCATGCCGGAAAGTACCCGACTGTCCAAGGTGCCGAATTCTTCGGAGACCGGAATCCCATATCCTACTACCAGTCGATCACGGCCCTCAGCCTCGCGAGAACTTTCGGCAAAGTCACAAAAGCGGCTCCAAACAGAATGGTGATGGCCGACCCGGTGTTCGATGTCAAAGACTCCCGGCTTGCCAAGGTCACCCGGCACAGACGCACGGCACTCATGAAATCCACGCAGGACAAGCTCCTTTCCATCAAGAATGAGATGGGACTTATCTTTCTTCGACTCCCCCTGACCGGTGCGTTGGCCAAGACCCTCAAAGAGCTGGAACCCAAGAAGACCGATGTGTACACGGGAATGAAGGCGTCCAAGCCTATCCTCTTCGAAAAACCACTGACCACGTACGGCTCGATCGTCTTTGCTACTCACGGCTATTTCGGCAAGGACCTGCCCGGCATACAGGAGCCGATATTGGTGTTGACGCTCCCGGCGCAGCCCAGAGGTCAGGACGGCTTTCTGAGAATGAGCGAGGTCATGGGCCTGAAGCTGAACTCCGACGTCGTTGCTCTCACCGCGTGTCAAACCGGCCTTGGGCGACGGATCTCCGGAGAAGGCACGATGGGCATGGGGAGAGCCTTCCAGTATGCCGGAGCCAAGGCTGTCTTGATGACTCTCTGGTCGGTTCTGGAGAAATCATCGGTCATGCTGACTGAGAGTTTCTTCCGGCATCTCAAAGAAGGGAAGAGCAGACTGGAGGCGTTGCGGCTGGCCAAGAAAGAGATCAGGGAAGCCGGCTACGACCATCCGTTTTTCTGGGCTGGGTTCATTCTGGTGGGCGAAGTTGACTAAGGGGACCTTCACCTTCATGGGCGAATTTGATCGGTGACGCCAATAAATGTATTGCCTCACGATTCTCCCTGGCCCTGCCTGTTGATCTCAGATCTCAGGATCTTCGGAGTGAGTGAGGAGGAAAAGATTCTTTACCTCCAACTTAATATGTGGCACATAATTCGGGGGCATTGTCACACGGACTTTGCGTATGAATGCCCCTATCCCCGGAGGTCGGGGAAATCGGCACCTTTCCGGTGGTGCCGGAAATCAAGGAGGTGAGAACCGCTCTGAACGTCGGCTAGTGTGAGCAGGCCCTTGACGAGGTGTCTGCCTGGGCGGCAGGGCAACTTACCAACGAACTGTTCATGGATTCACTGACTGTAATTCTTGAGCAGATCAATGTGATAATGATTCCAAGATGATGGTTTGATTGTCATAATTGTAGGTCCGTGAACCCTTTCCACCGAGAAAGGGTGAAAAAATGGACAGACAAGATGACCATCGTGAAGGACAGGTAATTGACATAACCACAAGGCAGCCTATCCAGATCGGCTTGTTCGATCAGGATGAGCTGCACAACAAGCCTCCGCGAGTCGAGGCCGACGAAGAGCCGGCGCCACCGGAGTTCGACGGGGACGCCCCGATGCTCCGGATAGTTCATCCGGCGTTGGACTTCGCAGACGGACGGCTAATCATGGGGGTTCCAGGGAAAGGCGTCCCCGGTGACGGTCCTCAAGTCAATTGGATCGTCACTTCGAAGCGGGAGTTCTTTCCCGTAGAGCGGGCTGCCATGCACAACATGAATCTTCACCCGAAGGTGTGTTGTGGGACGCTGTTCCTGACGCCTCGATTCAGTGGAGCTGCGGTGAAGGCCTTCAAGGATGGGGAACGGGAAGGAGACCTCCTCAGGACATTCCTTCTCGTTAAAGACCTGCTGAGGGTTACCATCGATGTGGCTGATGACAAGAGCTATTCCTTCTTGACCGCTTGGATAATTGGTACGCACATGTTTCCCATGTTCAGCGCCTACCCCTACATCCACGTTCACGGACGTATGGGGTCAGGCAAGACCACAGCTCTGGAAGTGATGTCCAAGGTGTGCTTCAATGGGCGGCTGATCGCCTCGGCGACACCGGCAGCCCAGTACGGACTGATTAACGCCAGCCGCTCCACGCTGCTGATTGACGAGACCGAGAACCTCGGGCGGGCAGTCTTCAACGAAACCCGGACCATATACCTTCACGGTTATGCCCGGGGAGGATCTGTCATCCGGGCTCGGAACTCGAAGCAGAATGGACCGACCGTCGAATATGATGTCTATGGCCCTCGCGCTTTTGCAAGTCAACGAGGGTTTGAAGGGACCCTGGCATCACGGACAGTGAAGGTCCTGATGACGCGAACTCGCCGTTTGCGTCCCAGGCTGGACGAGGGTCACGTGCAGAGCATCAGGGATGAATGCTTCCTGGCAGCAATGACGGCCGCCCCAATTGTCCATGAGGCCTACGAGACCATAGAGAACCCTGAGGGGGTTCTCCCCATCTACGCGCGGGACTACGAGCTTTTCCAGCCGTCGCTGGCCATCGGCATGGCGACAGAAGATCCAGGGATCGTGGAGGAACTCACGGAGTTCGCCTCAGCTGCCTACCGCAGGCAGCAGGCTGAATTCTACGAGTCCTCACCGGAACACGCTTTCCTCGACTTCCTGCTGCGCCTTGTCCAAAAAGACGACGAATATCCTGGTGATGTCATGCTCAACGGGTTCATCGATTTTGTCGCTGCACATGATGTGGAACTCCCGTTCAAATGGACCCCGCGGAGACAGGGCCACATGCTGATTCATCTCGGTCTGGTAGACAGTGCTGATAAACGAAGGGCTCGACGCAACACAACCAGGACCTATTTCCTCAGGAAAAAGGTTCTGGAAGAGGTAGCGGAGAATTATGACCTGCTACCGCGTTGATGACCGCTTGAAAGAGAGGGTCGGTCACAGCCTTTTCTCACGGGTCACAGTGAGTTAGGCGTAGTGTGACCGATGTGGCGATCTGAGGGTGGCTTCATGCCACCCTCTCTTCTTGTGTGTGGGCGAGCAAGCGAGGTACGGCTGAGTTCGAGCACCACAGAACTTGCAGACATCGGTCAAGATGCCGATATCATCCAGTATTATTCTCATGAGGTCGGTCACGGGGCCGGTCTGTCGGTTCGGTTGTGCTGCGGGGTTCGATGCGGTTACCGGGTAGCCTCCGCCGTGCTCACCGCTCCGGACACTCGATGTTGTCGCGTGGAACTTGAATGCGCAGATCACCATTCTAGGGCGTTGAGCAGACGCGTATCATAACCCTAATCATTTCAACAGCTTGGAGCGCGCAAGTACCAGGATAACTATATTGAAAAACAGTAATAAATTCAATAAGGTATAGCCCCCGGTAGGTGCCGGGGGCGGATTTCCCATCGGATTACGTTCCTGGGGCGGTCTTGCTTGATTCAGGTACCAAACCTAGCCTCACCGCGTTCTCGTACGAGGCTTCGAAGAGGGCTTTCGCGTCCACATTGCCTCCTTTCTGTGCGGCCTCGCCGATGGCCTTGGTGGTTCCCATGTGAAGACGTTCCCGAAGAGCCATGGATTCATTGACGGCCGATTGGAGCCGCTGTTTCTCCCACACATCCTGCATTACCTTGGCGTGCTGATTCCAGAGGGCGAAGCCGGCCGGATCAGATTGCGGATGCGGTACAGTTTCCTGGAAGGTGCTCGTCAAGCTCTGCGGTCTCCGGTTGGCGATGACTTTGGCTGCCAATCCTGCCACCACGGCGCCGACCAGCCCTATAACCAGATTACCCTAGACTTTTCCTTCGATGTTCATGACAGATCCTCCTCAGTGTATTCGTGGCCGGTGGATAACTCGACGCACGGAAGAGAGATCTTCTCTCCACATTATCCATAAGTATAATTATTACAATTACCTATATCTATCTCTCCATCTCTCTTCATATTTCCCCAGATCTTTCCCTAAACCCACTACCTTCCCACCAACCCCGCACCATGAATCCGACCTTCTCTGAAATATCCCTTTGTACCTGAGTATCTGCGTCCAGAATCTTTCGGTATGGCAACTGAACGGCCTTAATTGAGGCGAGTCGGTGTGAAGCACGTCACCTTCCTCGGAACGACTTTCGATGGGGAGTCCATTCCGGATCTTCTTCCCCATGCTTGTACGTTCCGAGAGATCACGACCACCTTACCGCCCAGCAGACACCCATTTGCCGTCGATGAGGCATCTTGACAAAGAGTGCGATCCCGATCTTTTCCGAGATCGATCCGGACACCTCCAAGACCACCCCTTTCCTTAAGTACCTCAAGGCAAGAGGGAGTGTACGCACGCACGCAGCGACTTATCCCCTTAATATTTATGGGTTAGTGGGTTCTTCTAGGGTTCTTAGAGATGAATCCTGCGAGCGCCCAACAATCCATGCGAAGGGAGGTGGTTACCTTGAGACGAGCACTGATCGAGCTTCTCACCGTGGTGTTGGCCTCGGTTGCGGAAGCATGCCTGCACTGGGTCAAAGAGCTAGCAACAAAAATGAAAGGAGGGAACCATGGGTAACAACGGATTCCGAGAAGATGAGCTTGTCCTTCGGAAGCAGAAGGTCAACGGGGAATGGGTCGAGACGTACTTCCCCAAGGTTGGCGGTCGTCTACGGCTGGCTCATGAGCGTAATGGAAAGCTGACCATCCAGACGGAGGTTTTTCGCTTTGATGACGAGCTGGCCGTGGTGAAGGCTACGGCCACTACGGAGAAGGGAAGCTTTTGTGGGTACGGAAGCGCAACTGCACAACGTGATCAGAGGCTTGCTGATTCTCTTCTTGAACTTGCAGAAACTCGTTCTATAGCCCGCGCCCTGCGCTTTTCCGGGTACGGTGTTGAATTCACCGGAGCCGAGGAGGTCTCTCACGTGACTGAGGCCGAATCGAACGGGAAGGGTAGGGTGGCCAAAGAGAAGGAACCAGTCTTTCCGGACGGGGATTCCGACGAGGAAGGGAAAAGCAAAGCCGCGAGAAAAGCCAATGGCAATGCGAGTGAGCCCAAGGCAACCCAGGCTCAGGTCAGGGCATTGTATGCTCTTACCAAGCGTGCCGGCTTCACCGAGGAAGACATCAACAACATGCTTGATCCTCTGAACGCGCGCGGCTTCGGCGATCTCACCCGTGAAAACGCTTCCCGCCTGATCACTGACCTGCAGACCCAAGCCGCCTGATTCCGCCTAAGATCCCAAAATCTTAACCACGAAATCTTTGTGAACGGGTCTCCATCGTCCCGGAAAGGAGAAGTGCGCATGAATCACGAAGAGATAAAGGGAAAACCGCATCTCTCGTACAGCCAGATCAACACCTATCTGAGCTGTCCGCTCAAATACCGATTCCACTACATCGACGGTCTTGATCCTTCCTTTACGCCCGCCGCGCTCTGCTTCGGATCGTGCATCCATGAGAGCGTAAACGCGTTCCACCAGAGTCAGCTTGAAGGTGATCCGCTGAGGGCTGACCAGCTCTTCGACGTCTTTCGCCAGTCTTGGATCACTTATTCCGATGAACGACCGGTCAAGTTCTTCAACGGGGAGTCCGAGGAAGGCTTAGCGTCAAAGGCGCGGCGGATGCTCGACGTCTTCCACGCTGCCTTCGACCCGGATCTTCAGACCATCATCGGGATCGAAGAGCCCTTCGAGGTCAACCTGGGCAAGCGTGTGCCTCCGCTCGTCGGGTGGATCGACTCTGTGGAGGCCAGTCCCGGCGGCACGATCTCCATCGTCGATCTCAAGACCGCGGCGCGCAAGTACTCAGAGCAAACCGTTCACTCGTACTCGCAACTGAGCTGTTACGCGGTCGGCGCGCAGGAGCTCGGATTCAACGGCAAAGTCCGGTTCCGGCTCGACGTCCTGACCAAGACGCAGAATCCCGAGTTGATCCGGTACGAGACGACAAGGACGGATGACGATTGCGCCCGCTTCCTCAAGCTGACGAAAAGCGTCTGGCAAGGAATCAAGAAGCGAGTCTTCTATCCCAAGCAGGACTGGCACTGCACCCAGTGCGGGTACAGCGACGTGTGCCGTGCCTGGTAAAAGGAGGTTAAATGCATGGCTGGAAAGAAGAAAGAGGAGAAGAAGCAGCGCAAGGCGGCCGAGCTGGTTCCGCTTCAGACTGGACAGGAACTCACCGTCGTTCCCCCTAACGCTGGGGTACTGTGCAAGCTCCTCAACGACACCCAGAACATGTTCAAGGCTCGGGCAATGAGAATGAGAGCGATACTGGCGCGCATCAACGAGTCGGGTGAGCGAACCGAAGCCTTGCTCAAGACGGCTGCTGAGCGAATGGAGGCCGCGGAAGCGACCTTGGAACAGGACTTGGTGAAACAGGGTCTTGTTGCTCAGCCCGATGAGAACGAGGAGAACCCCGAGGCGCTCGATCTATATTGAAGGTCAACGCTCCACCAAAGGCCCGACTGGTTTTCGGATCGGTCGGGCCTTTTCTTTTCCGACCTGCAATCCTTGTGAAAGAAGTCTCAGGAGCGCCGCCTCATGATGGGCGGTTGTTTTTTCTCCGCGTGCGCTCGGCTACTGCGAGACAAATCATCGATTTCCAGAGATCGGATCGGGCACCAGCTGCTCCGAATCGGAGATACAATCGACAGTCGTGTCAGTGAGAATGCCAGGATTCTCCTCTGCCGGTTGAATCCTGTGCTCTTCAAAGGAAACGCTTCTCAAGTTCCAAGATTTCCCGCCCGCGCGAGCGTATGAAGCACCTTAGAGAAAGCATGACCAAATTTGCGGTTTTATCTTTCCTCCTGCCGAGGATAGAGACAGCGGCAGTCCTGTCTCGTAAGATCAAATCCCCGAGAAAGGAGGTGATCAAGATGACGACGGAATTCGACTACTTCTTCTGCAAATTGACGGGCTTCCCAGCCGAGACCCTTTTGCGTTTTGCTGAACAGTACAGCCACATCTGGCTTGTTGAGCGCACTTCCCACGGAGGTCGATGGGTTCCCCGCTTGGACTTCGAGGAGATTGGAACGCTCTTGTCAGTGCGACAGAAAATCGACGAAGGACTGACGGAAGAAGAGGCTTGGCAGGCAGTCTCCGAGCAGAGAAAGCAGAAGATGACAGATTATCCGGAAAGCATTCCGGACAAGCCGCTGAACTGATAGTGGAAGGTCACCCTTCAGTTCACCATCGGCAGCGTATTGGCGCTGATAACAAATTACTATCGTAGGAGGAAATACCATGGAACTCATGACTATAGGTGCGGTTTCCCGTATCACGGGAATCCACGTCTCATCGCTTCGAAGGTGGGAACGGCTCGGACTGATCGAGCCGAAACGGCTTCTTGTGGGAAGCTCATCCCAAAGAATCTACACGCCAAAGGAGGTGGATCTTCTCAGGCGAGTCAAGGGGCGTCTGGATGACGGGTACGGCCTGAGACGGGCCTTTGAATTGGCGAGGGAAGTCGACGAAGAGGCGGCGTAATTCTCGTACGGGTGTGCTTGCACAGCGTACCAGGGGGGAATTCCGATCGGCATTTGCCGACGGAAACTCTCCCCCTTCAAACCGGTCAGTGGCTCGTGTGGGCTTTCTCTGTCGGACGAATCCCTGGGGATGTCGGTCAGATGGCCCGGCTTGACGCCGTACTGTCCATACAGCCGGACAGTACAATACCCAGGTTGCTCCCTGGGCTTCTCCGCAAGACCGGTCATTCAAGATCGACCACCAGGGGAACAGAAAGACCACCGCTCCCTTCCATGATCTCCCGTATGACGTGCTTTGCTTCGTCGACAAAGTCATCATCCGCAGGGCAGGTGAACCAGATTCCGTCGTGCAGCAGCAAGACCATCCTGATCGGCAGGGCCTTTATTCTGAAGGCCCTGTCGAGTTCCAGGATAGCCTTCTTGAACACGTCAACCTCGAACATCTGAACCACCGCGTTCGCCGCCTGCCTCTTCTCCCGCCGAGTGAGCGCTCCGGGATGATCGAAGCGCCGTCGACGTCCCATGGGAGATCTTACGACTCGCTCAATTTCGCGCTGTGCTTCCAACTCCACGATGACTCTGGTCAGGTATTCAGCGATTACGGGGTATATTTCTCCCAGGTCTCTCAGAATTCGGTGTGCCGTCTTCAGGTCAATCCCCAGCTGGGCCGCCAGAGACCATGCTGTCCCCCCGTAGCAGATCATGAAGTTGATGGCCTTAGCGTCCGAACGGCTGATGTCAAAGCCCCGGCTCCTGAGCCTGTCCCTCGTCTCATTGTGGGGATCGCCTCCCTCAAGGAAAAGCTCTGTGAGGATCGGATCATGGGAAAGATGGGCAAGGAGCCGCAACTGAAAAGCGGAGAAATCGGCCTTGATGAAGACCTTGCCTTTGCCGGGGCTAAGATACTTGCGGAAGGGGCGGGGCAGGTTCTGCAGTGCCGGCGTTGTACATACCAGACGACCGGTGGATGTCCGGGTTTGCCACCAGGTCGGGTAGCATCTCTCTTTGCCCTCCAACTGATCGAAGAACCGCCTCGCTCTCCCCAACCTTCTCCAGGCAAGGAGTTTTGGCGTGGCAGGATGGCCGCCCAATAGCATCTTCAACAGTTCATCGTCCACCCCGGCCTTGGGAGGCAATCTGATTCCAAGGCCTTCTTCTGCGAAACGCCGGATTTCCGGCGCGGAGAAGGGATCGGTCGGCGGTTCACGGAATTCTTGGAATTGCAGGGAGAGTTTCCGGCATGCCCTTCTCACCTTGGAGCTTACGCGGATAACCCTGTCCCGATCCAAGCCTATGCCCTCACGCTCGATACCGGCCAGGATTGGGATCAGGGGCATTTCGATATTTTGGTACAAGCGGAGCAGGGTCTCGTCTTCTGCAATCCGAGGCATGAGCTTTTCGCCCAGATACCAAACGTACGCTGCGTCATTCCGGAGACGATGGTACATCGCCTCGGGGTACTCAAGCCGGTCGACTTCCTGGGGCAAGAAGGGATAAACCTCTCCAAGATGAGAAACGACGAGTGACTTCAGCATGAACTTGGTGAAATCCTGTCCCCGGTCGGGCTCGGGCGGACTCAAGAGGTACGCGGCGATAGAGACGTCAGAGACGCGATCTGACGTGATTTCGATTTCATGTCGCGCAAACCGTTGGATGATTTCCTTGAGCGCGTGTACGCGAATCTGAGAACCTTCTGAGGCGAACAGCGCTTTTGCCGCGTCAGGAAGGGCGGAAGTGGGCACGTGGATGCACGTGCAGCATTCTTCCGGATGAGCAAAAACTCCGAGCATGAATGTCCCATCAATTTCGAGGGGAGGGCTGACGCTAAAAGGAACACCCCGGATGTATCGGAAGAGCTGCTCCAACTCATCCATTTTCGTGATAACGGATGGGAGCCGGTCATAAGGTGATTCTTGCGAAACGGTCATTCAAGGCCTGCCACAAAATATTATTGTCCCCCTCGGGGAATGGGAGAAAAACCCTCGCCTTTAGGCGAAGACT
>CAZCDS010000061.1:0-38689 GCA_964497585.1 uncultured Syntrophaceae bacterium | reverse complement strand
AACTCCAACTGTGAGCCATTTTCCTGGCAAGCAACTGCAGATTCAATACTTGCAACGATCAAAAGACTTTGTGGAGCTATTTATGAGACGGAACACTAGTAGTGGCTGCAAAACCTCACAGACATTTTGGCAACGTCATCATGACACAGGCCAGCTGGAAGAAGGCCACGAACATGTTGATATGATTCTCATATCAGACAACGATGCGCCGATAGGCCGTGATCCAACTGAAGGTTCGCTCGACGGTATATCGTCTCCTGTCGCACAGTATGCTGCAAGGAACGTCTCGCATGCGATCATCTTTCGCCACCCTCTAATTACTTGCCTAATCCCGTGTCCCGCCTGCCAGCGCAACCCTCATTCGTTTGCTCGGCTCGACAGAACGCGGTCTCTTCCCCGCCCTCTTGATTTGAGAGATCCCTTTTCTGAGAGCCAGGTCAGCGCCATTCTTGACTTTTCTGGCGATTCTGAAAGTCTCCCGAATCTCTTCGTCATGTAAACCCGCTTCAACTGCCTTCCTGTAGTAGTGCTCTAAACACGGAACACTATGAATCGCGGTAGCTACCGAAAGGCTCATCAGGATCGTTGTTTTTTCTTCCATGTCCATAATCCTCCTTTGCAGTGTCATTGATCATATGACGAAGCAACACCCCAAAAGGTGACATCCTGTTGAAGAAAACTGGATGTGAGAAATTCTCTTGGAACGAACGCAGGCTCCCTCCTTACGGCGGATGAGGGACATGTCCGGCACACGCTCTTCGAGCGTGGTGCAGACTGCGGTCTTTCCCATTATCTCAGCGTCCGTATAGGAGGGCTGCTCTAGGTCTTCGTAGGAGTATCTCAGAGGTTATTTCGAGCGGACGTTGGTTCAGGTGATAATTTCTGAGACGAGGAGACGGAGGGATGGGGGACCCCGAGCACTACGATGCTCGGGTCAAAGGTATCGTGGAAGACCTGCAGCATCTGCCCCAGCCTTTTCGAGGAGTTTGCCCTCACTGTCGCCATTGAAGAAGGGGATCTCCGTTTCATCCTCGTTCCGCCATGCTTCTCGGTACACGTCGAGCATGTGATCCGGTCTGAGAGAGTCACCGAGCAAGTGCTGGTGATAGAAGGCCCCGACTGCCTCGTGGATGGCAGAACCAAAGGCCAAGGCTGCGCTCTTGAACGCAGGCGGGATCTGTTCCACGTACTGAAGCTTGTACCGCAGCGGACACGTCAGATAGGTGCTGAACCTGAGAATACGACAGATGGTCGGGTAATTGTCCTGTATTCATTGTCCTTTTCTCCTTTCGAGGACAGAATGCACGTATCCATTGGCGCTCCGCCCCTTCGTTGGTCATTGTTGTTGGTTTGGAATTGATCTAAGCGGCTGCTTCGCTCTGAAGCGAGGTGATCAACTGGCTGGCGTCTTCTCTGGTGAGTTCCTGGAAAGTGCCTGTGTTGAGTGGAGAAAGCATGCGGTCGATGTCCTCTTCAGAGTACTGTGCCTTCTTGGTCAGCGCATGGAGCGCCCTGCACTGTGCTTGGGTAGCACGACCAATGGTGTGACTCTGGGGTTTTGATCCCGGTTCGCCCCTGCCGTTCCCATGGTCGAACGCCGGACGAGTGTTTTTGCGGCTACTTTGTCCTCGGTCCGACTCATCAACGACATGGTTGACTTCTTCTGCGCCCCAGCATTCGACGCCGAAGCCGCCAAACCTCAACGCGCTCGCTAGTGCTCGGGTCTCGGCCAGCTCAACGAGATAGTCAGCGAGTCGAGCATCCCGTTGTGCTGAAGCGGTGCCCGTTCCGCTGTACCGTCCTTTCTCGCTTTCCACCGTTGCTTTGGCAACAACCATGTCAGACTCCAGCCTTACCAGCTCGGTGTGAATGCTCAGTTTCTTGTTGGACTCGTGAGCCAACCTCAGCCGCCCACACGCTAAACCAGTCCAGCTCCACTACCTCAAGATACTCGAACTGTCTCCAGACATCTTCACCAACCCCCCATAACAGCCAATTCCAGTGAGGAACACCAAACAAATGATGAAATGTCATGGAAGCTGGTGTCGAATGTGAGTCGTGTACCAGTCCTTCTCTTAAACCAGTCAAAAATTACTCACATCAGATCACAGAAAGGTGCGAAACGCGAGTCTTTTCGTCCCCCGTGGCCCTTTTGGTACGCAACGCCTGCTCCATCCGGGGCCTGGCCTGTTCATCCAACTGTGAGGAGCCGCAAGGAAGAATCTTCGTGCGAGGGAACCAGGGTTTGAGCGCGAGCCTAATAGGCTACGTTTTCCAGTCCTTTTAGTTGCAATATCTCCCGTGCTTCAGCCGGCGTGGCCGGCTCGAGACCCAGTTCCCAGGCAATTCGTACGATTTTCTCCACTTGCTCCGCGTTACTCTTGGCCTTCACACCTTTTTCCAAGTAAAGATTGTCCTCGAGTCCTACCCTGGCATTGCCGCCGAGCAGCAAGGAAAGAGTGCACATGTTGAACTGGTGCCAGCCGGCTGCACAGACGGACCAGGTGAAATCACCAAGAAGCTTCTTGGCTGTGTTGTACATGAAGAGGACATTGTCCGCTTCCGCTGGCATGCCACCGAGTATTCTCATGACAAACTGGATATAAACCGGTCGCTTCAAGTGTCCCTTGCTGAGCATGAACGCCACATTATTCAGCATGCCGAGATCGTAGACTTCCAACTCGGGTTGAGTGCCGTTCTCCGCGAAGGCCTTCGCAAATTCTCTGAGCGATTGAAAGGTATTGGGGAAGATGAAATTCTCGGTCATCGCCAGGTATTCTTTTTCCCACGGCTGGCCGAACTCTGTGTACACATCAAGGGCATGGAAGAGAGCGAAGTTCATTGACCCGAAATTGAATGAGGCCAACTCCGGTTTCAAAAGGGGCACCGCCGCCACTCTCTGCTCCGTAGTCATGCCCAAGCCGCCACCGGTCGTGATGCACAGAATCATGTCACATCTGCTCTTTACCTTGGACGCGACCTCCCTGTAGAGGTTGACGTCCGATGACGGTTTGCCCGTTTGCGGGTCACGGCAATGAATGTGGGCCACGGTAGCACCGGCTTCATACGCGCGAACAGCTTCGTCTGCAATCTGATCCGGGGTTACGGGGAGATGGGATGACATGCTCGGAGTATGAATACTGCCAGTGATAGCGGCAGTGATAATGCGCTTGCTCACGTTTCTGCCTCCTTCAGGGTATCGTTGGTCGGAATTGATAAACCCTTTCTTTCCCGGTTATGCGGTCATCTGTAAATGAGAATCGCGGCGATAGCTTCGGCTCATAGCCAGAAACACTGCCTTGCACCTCACCGGTTTCCAGGGTCCGACTTCTTACAACGTGAAGAGTGATGTGTCATCGGCTGATTGGTCAATATCTTAGTTGATGCACCCTGCCTTTTGGCCCATGTTGGAAACGCTATTCAGGAGAGCCTCCCTTACCGCTTCCTCGCACCTTGGCTTCGCCTTAAGTAACGACGACTCCGTTACTTTTTTTAGCCATTTTCATCCTCCTCTGATTTCGTCCCTTAATAGTGCCTGACGTGCCGAAGGTATTGACCTGTTGAGACGTCGATGGTTGCGGTTAGTCGCGGATTCAACCCAGAGATAACCCCATGTACCCTATCCCTTTCGCTGTTCGCACTATTGGCAATTATGTCACGCCTTCTCAAATCTGTAGCTTCTCAAACATCCACCGATCATTGGATGGCCGCCCGAACTCCGAATTGCTAGCGGCTCGCTGCAGATGAGCTGCTAGACGCGCCAATTCTCCTCATCTCCAGTTGAAAGTAGCTATTCTCACGAGCAAATCTGACCGTGGGTACCACAGCCCGAGTCGATCATGGAAGCGCCGATTCCGCTGAGTGCTGCGCCGCAGTGATGCTCAAAAGGAAGTACACCACAAAACGCTCGGCAATGCCACGCAGGTCAGCTACCTTTCTGCATGATGAAACGCTCTCGTTGATCGTTTCAACTGACGTGCAACCAGATACTCTATGGACCTCTGGACCCTTTGTTGATGACATACAACAGCCTACGTGCTTGGAGGTTGGCGAAACTAGAAGTCTAGCAGCCCCTTGCTCATGAAGAGTTTGAGACGTGAGAGCTTCTGTCTTCTTTATCGGACGGAATGCCGATGTTATACTTCCTGAGGCGGTACCTGAGGGCTCCCCGCCTCAGACCGAGTAGTTTGGCTGCCTTCAAGGCATTGTTATTTGACAGGGCCATGGCCTTCTCAATTAACTGTTTGTTCACTTTTTCCAAACTGATCCCCTTTGACGACAAATTTATGACCAACTGTTCCACATTAGAAATGTCGGTCCTGTTCAGTATGAGAGAATCGGAGTCAATCACTTCCCCCTTGGTTAACATCACCGTCCGCTCGATAACGTTTTTGAGCTCTCGGACATTACCTTTCCATTCATATGTCAAGAGCGCCTTTCGGGCCTGAGGAGTTATGGCCTGAATCTTTTTGTTAAATTTTCTGTTAAACCCGTCGATAAAATACTTGGCCAAGGGAATGATATCACTCTTTCTCTCTTTCAAGGGCGGGACCCTCATTCTGACAACATTGAGCCTATAGTACAGGTCTTCCCGGAACCTTCCTGCGCGAACTTCGTGCTCAAGATTTCTGTTGGTAGCGGAGATAATCCTGGTATTCGCCCTCCGTTCCTTGACGCCGCCGATCTTGAAATATCCCTTTCCTTCAAGGATTCTCAACAATTTGACTTGCTCACCATCAGTCAACTCCGAAACTTCGTCCAGGAACAGGGATCCGCCCTCGGCCAATTCCAGGAGACCGGCCTTGCCCGAATCGAGCGCGCCAGTAAACGCACCCTTCTCATAGCCAAACAACTCAGACTCCATGAGTCCCTTTGGAAACGCCCCGCAGTTTACCGTAATAAACGGCCCTTCCCATCTTGGGCTGTTGTTGTGAATGACGTGGGCGATGATCTCCTTTCCGGCTCCGGTCTCCCCCTCGATCAGGGTTGGCGTATCGCCGCTTCGTCCCACGGTCACTGCCAACTCCAGCAGCATTTTCATTTCCGCGCTCTCGGCGATAATCCGATCTGATCTATACACGCTCTCACTTCGAGCCTTCAGTTCCCGAACCTCTTTTTTTAGTTTGAGGGTCTTGACGGCCTTCATGAGTATGACGGCGATCTCTTCATTCTGGTACGGTTTCTGAAGATAATCGAAGGCGCCGAGTTTCATCGCATCCACGACGGTCGTGAATGTCCCATACGCGCTGAAAACTACTACGAGAACCTCTTCCTGCTCCTTCTTGATCCTCTTCAGAACTTCCAGTCCGTCCAGATCCGGCAACCGGTAATCAAGAAACACAATGTCAGGCCTTTGATCACGCAGCTGTTCGATCGCTGTCTCGCCATCTTCGGCCAGAAACGTCTCATGACCATAGTTGCCAATGATCCTTTGCAGGGAATTCCTGACGATCATTTCGTCATCGACGATGAGAACCTTACACTGTTCCATGCAGCACCTGTGGCAATCCAGCCTTCGGCACAGGGAATCGGTCATTCGATATTGAGCTCGAGAACGGCCAAGCCGTCGGGCACATTTCCTTTCGCTACCTCACTCGTCTCCGGTTTCAAACGGAAACCGAATAATCACCTCGGTTCCTACGTCCACCTCACTGAAGACACGGATCTCGGCGTTGTGCTTTCGTAGGATGTTGTACGACGTGTACAGCCCGAGTCCACTTCCGGCAGATTTAGTCGTGAAAAACGGGTCAAAGACTTTTTCGGTGTCGCACTGGCGAATTCCACGGCCGTCGTCGCGAATAATGGATACGACCCCGTTCCAGTAACCCTGGCTTCCATCACTACTGCTTGTCTCAACATACGTTTTTATTTTTATCCGACCACCCTCGGTCATAGCTTCTATGGCATTCATTATGACGTTCATGTAGACCTGTCGTATTTGATCCACATCTGCAAATATCGCAGGCAGATCTTCGGCAAGATCAGTTTCGAGGACAATCCTCTGCTTCTCAATTCTGGCAGCCAAGAACTTACACACTTCTCCAATAACATCGTTGAGTTTGCATCTTTCAGGACGCGGTTCGGCAGATCGTGCCAATCCAAGGTACTTTTTCACTGTCCGTTCCAGAATGTGGGCACCTATTAATATCTCTTCAAGGATCCTTTTGTGTTCCTCGTCGATTGCCGGGCTTTCGTACAAATATTGGGCGCTGGAACTGATACCGGTAACCGGATTCCGAATCTCATGGGCCAGCTCCGATGCAAAGTTTCCCAACCTCGCCATCTGTTCGAGCCGAGAGAATCTCTCTTGAAGATTTACCCTATCCGTCACGTCCTTAACAATGGCAACGCCATGACTAATTTGACTCGCATTGTCAAAATCGAGAACATAGTCACTTGTTGCAATGCGCCTTTCACCACCCTTCTTGATGTACCTGACCTCCTTTCCCATTATATTCTCGTGCTGTTTCAAGGTCCGTTCCATTGGACAGCGCGCAGTGCTGCACATTGGCGAACCGAAATAATCGCAACTCTGCCACAGCTCGCTGCATCGCCTGCCCAATGCGTCTTTCTTTTTCCACCCTGTCAGCGCCTCCGCGACCAGATTAATATCTAACACCCTTCTCTCGGCGTCAACAACCATCACTGCCTTTTCTTGAGCCTTGACCAGCGAAACATCCATATTGAGGCGCTTTAGCAAGTCTTGAAAGTACAGCGTGTTATCGAGAAATACGCCGATCTGGGTTCTGAAGAGCTCGAGTAACGCCATGTCGCTCTCGACTATTCGCTCGCGAACGGTATTAATGATGAAATACCCTTCAGAACATTTGGACTGAATAAATGAAGAGATGTTCGTTTTGACCCCGAGAGACCGGATCTCCTGAGACACTCCTCTCCCGGCGATTTCTGCAATGCTCCCTATAAACATCTTCTGTTGGTCCGGCCCAGGTATCCGTCCCAATGCCTTGTTAAGCCACTCTGCACCGTACTCCTTAAAGAAAATGTCTCTCGCCGTTTCCCGGTATCGTAATCTCAACACTCCACTTTTTGCTTTCAAGGAATCGAGAAGTTTCTTGAAACATGAATCAACCAATTCCTCGAGGCTGGGATAATCCCGGGTCATAGGAAGAATGGATTTCATTATGTCAAGGAGCTGAATCTTCTCGAATAGATGATTTGCGAACTTCCTTGGTCTTTGTATAAATTCGATTCCGCTGTAGAATCCACTGACAACTGTGGAGTACGGTTGGGTGAAAACAAAGTTGGATACGCTTTGAGTCAAGTCGGAGATTCTCACAATATCCAGTGCAATGCGGCTAATCTTTGGGTCTACCACGAAATACACGCCCACACCTCGAGCGATCTTGAAACTCGGCAGCGTCATAACCATCTCGTCGAAGAAGTGGAGGTTAAACCACAAGAGGTCACGATACTGTACCCAGGGAGCTATCCTCAGAATGCAGTCGTTGAAATCTGAATAGGTCTGCGAGATCACGGTCGGATGAAAGGCCTTGATTCTCTCCATGCAGAATTCAGCCTGAAAGGCGTCATTGACAAAAAAGATCTTGAAATGAGAAGTGAGCGCCATGGCTTCAGTCTCTCTCAATTCAGACAAATGGTCTGAAGGCCGGTGACGGGAAATTACTCAAAGTCCGGTAGAGCTGAGCAGGCTCCGCAGCGGACGCATCCAGCCTTATTTTCTCTACTGGAAAGGCGATTTCTGTCGAGAATACCGTTGACGCGTTCGTATATCCGAATCATCTTTTCCGGGGACGGTGGCTTGGCGTCGGCCATCAGCGAGCCCGGAATAGGACGCAGCGGGACGATGAATGGGTACACTCCCATATCGGCGAGAATCTCACTGCCCTCATAGATTGATGACTCTCTCTCCCCTAGGCCTACGATCAGGAAGCTGCTGACCTGATTGGCTCCAAAGAGACGTACAGACTCTTGCCAAGCCTCGATATACTTCTCCAATCCCAGTTCATACTTGGCTGGCGCAATTTCTTGGAGGGTGTTCATGTCAAAGGTTTCGATGTGAATCCCAACGGTGTCGACCAGACTCTCCTTGAGCTCGCGAATTCGTCCGACTTCGTCCGGTGGCTCGAATTGAACATGCACGGGTAGACCCGTGGCCTCTTTTATACTGAGAGCACACTCTGCCAAGTGTCGGATTCCCTTGTCCGACGCAGGCCAAGTGCCGGTGGTCAGGGTCACATGCTCAACGTTATCCGAGTGGCGGGCAGTGCGTGCCACCTCAGCCAACACGCCCGGTCTCTTGATTGCCACGGTGTCCTTGCCTCCCAGGGAGAGTTCTATCCCGCAGAAACGACATCGTTTCTGGTGATTTCCCCAATAAATGCACCGTTGGACAACTGTAGTAGCCAAACAATTCTTACCATGAAGCAAGGCAATTTTCCAGTACGGTACACCCTCCGCTGTAGCGCACTCATAGAACTCAGGTCTTGGAACGAAGCTTATCTCCATGATGTCATGGAGGTTTTTCGAAAGCACCATGCCATTGGAACCCGTCGACACATGATACGGCGATGCGGCCACAAAGGCACTGGTGGTTGGCACCGTCGCTACGGTGCTGTTGAGAACCACCGTATTCCCTTCGGCTGGACCGGCCCCTCCCTTGCGTTCCGCGAGCCTGTCCATACGAATGCCAAGGCTCTGAATCTCCGCCTTAATATGTTCAACTCCCTGCTGCAACTGGGCCTCCCGATCTCCCTCACGCGGTTCAATTACCCTCGGAAAAATACCCGAGCTCCGCGTATTCGGCGAATGTTTCTTTTCTGAGAGACTCTAGAACGTCTCTCCTGATCGAGTTGAAACTGTCGCACGTCCGATCTCTCGGGTACGGCAAGTCAATTCCTATGTCGAGTCTCACCTCGGCCGGCCTGCGTCCCAAGAGGACCATTCTTTCGCTCAGAAAGATAGCCTCGTCCACATTATGGGTGACAAATATGATCGTCTTGCCACTCCGCTGCCACAGCCGGACCAGGAATTCCTGGAGAAAATTTCGACTTTGGGCGTCCAGGGAGGCAAAGGGTTCGTCCATCAGCAGGACCTGTGGCTCATTGACGAGGGCCCTCGCAATAGCGACCTTCTGTTTCATGCCTCCTGACAGCTCTCGTGGAAATCGTTGCTCGAAGCCATCAAGCCCGAATTGTGGGATATAGCTCCTGATGACCTTCTCTCTCTCTGCCTTGCCCAGGGGTTTCGTCTCCATGCCTAATTCTATGTTGCCCCAAACTGTTCTCCAAGGCAAGAGGGCGAACTCCTGGAAGATCAGGCCGATTCCCTGCCCAGGCGCTTTGATCTCCTTGTCTGCCAACATGACTTTCCCATGAGTCGGCCTGACCAATCCAGCCACGAGGCGCAAAAGAGTAGTTTTTCCGCAACCGTTTGGCCCCACCAGGGATAGAAACTGGCTCTTTCCGACCGTCAGACTAATGTCCCGAAGCACCTCGATGGGATCTCCTCGTCGGTTTTCGAACGAAAAGCCTATGCGAACCAGTTGGAGCACCTGTTTCCCCCGGTTAGAGCCATCTGAGCGATCTGGATCGCACGAACGAGAGAACCGCGTCCATCCCATACCCGACAACGCCGATTGTTGCCATTCCCGCCACTATCAAATCCGGCCTCTGGACATCGCGCGCGGTCATAATCATGTATCCCAGCCCATAACCGCTTTTAACCCCGGTAAATTCGGCCGCCACCAGCGTCATCCAACCGATTCCCAACCCTACCCGCATCCCCGTGAAGATCGACGGTAGCGCTCCGGGTGTCAGGACTTTCGTCAGTATGCCCCACCGGGATAGACCCAGGGTCAACGATGCCTCGACCAAAACGGGATTCACGAGGTGCACACCGGATATCGTGTTCAGCAAGACTGGGAAGAATGCACCTAAGAAGATTATGAACGCGGCCGACTTGAGACCGATGCCGAACCAGAGAATGGCAATCGGTATCCAAGCAAGTGGAGGGATTGGTCGGATTACTTCGATGATCGGTCGGAGAGCGGACTGAAGAGTGTTCGACCATCCCATGAGTATACCCAGTGGAATGCCCAGCAACGCTGCCAAGAGAAACCCAGTGACAACCCGATGCAGACTGGCAAACAGGTGTCCTTCCAGGAGGTATCCGGGTGGGAGACCCACCACGACGAGCTCCCATGTGCCCACGCAGACCTCGACGGGCGAAGGGATTACCCGCTGGGTCAGGACTCCAAGCGAGCAAAGAACCTGCCACGCAAAAAGAACGAGAAAGATGAGCCCGTATGCAGGATAGCGCTTCAAGCAGGTGTCCGTTTCGTTTCAATCCCGGCCAGCGCAGTCAAAGCGGTTGGTCATTCCGACTGCGCACTGGACTTTTCAAGAGCTCTGTTAAGCGGACCTCGAACGAGGATCGTGTGCACGAACCGTTCCGGGTCCGCGACCTTTATTGCCCGTAATCGCTTTAGAAAGCTGACATATTCCAACTCACCCTGGACATCCAATTCGTATTGGTAGCAGATGTTCTTCATAGCGAGCTTCACCGTAGCAAGGTCCATTCCGGTGAACCTAGCGCCGATGGATGCAGCATCGTCGGAGTGTCCGTTTATGTAGTTCGTGGCTCTTACATGGGCCTTCAACAGACCCTGCACCGCGTCGGGTCGAGTGCTGAGCAGCCGGGTATCCACCACTACGACACAGCATGGATGCTTGGGCCATAGGTCTTTGGAATAGAGAAGTATTTCCCCTACGCCCAAAGCCACCGCTTTCGCAGGGTATGGCTCCCATGCCACGAATGCATCGATCTGCCGTGCCCGGATCGCCGGAATCATCTCCGGAGGCTTGAGCGTAATGATCTGTACCGATTGTAAGGGTGTACCCGCCTTCTCGAGCGCCCTGCGGATCAGGAAGTCCTGAACGGTGGCATAACCCGGCACTGCAACCGTCTTCCCTTTGAGATCGTTCAAATCGTTTAATCCCGATCCCTTCCTCCGGACAATCGCGGAACCCTCGAGATTAGCCTGAGCGACAATTCTCACGTCGGCCGTTCCATTGGCCACCGCTACCGTGGCAGGGGCTTCACCCACATACCCCACATCCAGCTCTCCGGCGGCAAACCCGCTCATCTCCTCGGGGCCGGCCTTGAATATGCCCCCTACTTCGACCGTCACCCCCTCCTGGGAAAAATATCCTTTTTCCAGCGCAACAAAACATGCCAGTTGATGAAGATCATTCTGGAGGTATGCCAGCCTGAGGGCCCGGTCGGCTCCATAGCCGGACGATCCGAGCAGGAGAAGGAACAGTGGGAGAAGCCAACCGGCAACCGAGCTTCCAAGAGTTCTCATGATGCTTTCCTCACTCTGGATCGTGCCCAGAATGATTTCGGAGCCAGCGCAATGATTTCGCTTTGCCCGTGAATTCTGAAATGCCGCCATTAGTCCTGAGCAGCGGCGCCCTTCACCTCATAGTACCGGTTGGCTCGCATGCCCGCGTACAGGACCGCGCCCACGCATGGGACCACCATCTTGGTCCGGAATTCACTCCCGATGATATTGAAAAACTCAAGGCACGAAGAGCAGACATTGCCACTCCTGCTGATCGAATAGGGAATGATCTCGGAATCCTTTTGCACGTAATACCGGGGCTCGAGGAAGTTAGCATGGTTCGCGCTGCGGCTCATAAGAATCTCATTGATGGAATCTCGAATCCCGAGGATCCTCGCTTGCCGCTCGATCCCATTCTTCTCCTCCTCCGAAACCCGTTCCCATTCAGGGGGCCTCATCGACTTGTATCGGCCGCTCCTGAGGAGCTCCATTCGTTGATCCAAATCGGGCAGGGCTGGAGGTCTGAAATCGGAATGGCGAATGACCGTCTCAGCCTTAAGCCCGTACTCACCGAGCTCGACCGAGCTGACAACCACGATCTGACCGGCCCGCGAAGCAGCCCTGTACCAGGAGCCTTGCCTCTTGCACAGGAGACTCCAGACTTCCGGGAGCACGAATCCCACCTCGACGTTCCGGCCCAGGGGCTCACAAGGAACTTTTTGAGCGTTGGAGGTCTCGAATGTGGATTCGAGTGCCCGGGCAATGCGCGGAAACTCTTCCGGCGTTATCCAGTAGGAGTATCTGACAAATTGATTGTTCATCTCGTAACCAACGTCTCCCGGCTCACCCCTATGGGCAGACAATCATGGATCGATGCAACGTATTCAGGTCCCGTCTCCACCGAGCCGAGTCGAAAAATGAGCCGAGGTCGCAACGCGATCATGCTGTGCAGAGAATCGACGGTTCGGCCTGAAGCATGCACAGTGTGCCCCGCAATCGTCCGTTGCGCCTCCGATCCCCGGAAGATTCTTTTGTTCGTTGCCTGAGCGGCTGACAGTAGTCAACGCCTGAGATCTTCATCGGAGAAGACCTAACTTCGGAGCTCGGGAATGTTCGCGTACTGCTCGAGTGCCTGAGGGTTTGCCAACGCGTCTTTGTTGGTTACCGGTCTGCCTTCCAGCACGTTCTTGACCGCGAGCTCAACTTTCTTCCCGTTCAGGGTCACGGGGATGTCAGTCACCGGGAGTATCTTGGCCGGAACGTGACGCGGCGTTGTGTTCTCCCGGATATTCTTCTTTATCTTGTTGATGAGCTCGTCATTGAACTCCACCCCTTGAGCGGGCTTCACGAAGAGGATGACCCGCACGTCATTATCCCAGTTCTGGCCCACCACGATACTGTCTTCGATCTCGTCCATGGCTTCGACTTGGCGATAAATCTCGGCCGTCCCGATACGGACTCCTGAAGGATTCAGGGTGGCGTCCGAACGGCCGTAAATCTTGACGCCGCCGTGTTCGGTCATTTCCACGAAATCCCCGTGGGCCCAGACATTGGGATAGGTATCGAAATAAGCGCTCTTATACTTGGACCCGTCAGGGTCTTTCCAGAAGGAGACAGGCATGGAGGGGAAGGACGCGGTGCACACCAGCTCTCCCTGTGCCCGTCTCACGGGTGTTCCGTCCGGTCCGAACGCGTCTACCTTCATCCCGAGACCCGGGGTCTGAAGCTCCCCCTCGTAAACGGGAATCACCGGACAACCGAGTGCGAAACACGAGATGATGTCGGTTCCTCCGGAAATGGAGGCAAGATCGATATCCTCTTTTATATCCTTGTACACGAAGCGGAAGCCGTCTTCCGACAAGGGTGATCCTGTAGAACACAACGCCTTGAGACTCGAAAGATCGTACTGCTCCGCGGGCTTGAGTCCGGCCTTCTCTACGGCCGCAATGTACCGGGCACTCGTCCCGAATATCGTCATCTTTTCGTCCTGAGCCAGTTGAAAGATTGCGCCCGCGTCGGGATAGAACGGCGAACCGTCGAAGAGGATCAGCGTCGCTCCCACCGCGAGAGAGCTTACCAGCCAGTTCCACATCATCCAGCCGCAGGTGGTGAAATAGTAGATCCTGTCCTCTCTCTTGAGATCGCAATGGAGGATCAGCTCTTTCAAGTGCTGGAGCAGGGTCCCTCCGGCTCCGTGAACCATGCATTTGGGCAAGCCGGTAGTCCCGGATGAATACATTATATAAAGAGGGTGATCGAATGGTAGCTGCGCGAAGTGTATGTCGAGGCCCCTTTCCTGAGAAATGAAATCCTGGTAATGCATCGCGTTCCGAACTCTGCTAATATCAGCCCTCTCCTCGGTATAGGGGATGACCACCACCTTCTCGATGCTCGGAAGCTCTTTGAGAATCCCCGAAATCCTGTCAAGGGAGTCATGCTTCTTTCCATTGTAAAAATAACCGTTGGCCGTGAACAGAATCTTCGGCTCGATTTGACCGAACCGGTCGAGCACGCCCTTGATACCGAAGTCAGGGGAGCATGAAGACCATATGGCCCCAATGCTCGTTGCGGCCAACATGGCAATAATCGACTGCATCGTGTTGGGGACATAGCCCACGGCACGATCTCCGGTTGCCACCCCCGCATCCCGCAGGGATTTGGCCATTCTCGCCACTTCGTCATAGAGCTCGGCGTAGGTCATCCTGACCGTTTCCTGGCCTTCTCCCTTGAACACAAGGGCTTCCTGATCGTCTCGAAATCGGAGAAGATTCTCCGCAAAATTGAGGCGCGCGCCGATGAACCACTTGGCGCCTAGCATAGCCGGGGTGTCCTCTAATACTTTGTCATAGATCTTGGAAGCTGTCACGCCACCATAATCCCAGACTGCTGCCCAAAAATCTTCTCTATTAGCGATCGACCATTGATACAGAGCCGGAAAGTCAGCGACATTCGCCCCGCACTTGTCGTTGACGAACACCATGAACCGGGTCATATTGGCGGACTTGATCCGTTCTTGCGAAGGCTCCCAAAGCGGGGGCATGATGAAACCTCCTTTGTCGAAAATAGACCGTATTCGGTACGACTATCGGGACAAATCTCTGGGACCGGCGACCCCGAACAAGGATGACAGCAGCTTTTCTTGCGAGATGAGCCTTGAACGCCACCTTCACTTGCTTACCGTGGGGAGGGTTCCCGGTGAAATCAGCGACCACGGTGAGCCCCATTTCCTTCTTGCTCCTTGTAATCCGGCTCAAATCCATCGAGTTCGTTCAGGATTTTAGGTGCCCGACTAAACTATGTTCAGGTTTGCTTCCATCTTCTGATGGAAGACCCCATGACGCAACGACATAGGTCCCACTGGCTTCCAACCCAATCTCTTGAAATATCTGACATTCTTCGATTGGATAAAAGCGAGAAAGCAACGTGCCCCTCTCGATTTCACGGATTTCATGGCCTCTTTTACGAGGACGGACCCTACGTTGCCGTTTCGGTACTCTTTCAGTACAGCGAGACGTCCTCCCATCCAGAGCTCGGGTGATTCCCGGTAGACCCTCACGGTGCCGACAACAGTGTTGTTACATTCGGCTACGATATGAAGAGCGTCACCGTCGAATTCGTCAAGGTCGCTCGATTCAAATAAGCCCTGTTCTTTCACAAAGACCAGGTTCCTCACTCGAAAGGCCTGCTCTTTTTCCTGTTCCGTTCGGACCATTCTGCAGATAACATCCATTTCGGACTCCGGTCATTCGGCCATCAATAGAGAATGTCTGTTTTGAAATTGAAGATAGTTTCCCTTTCTCCATCGTAGTGCAACACCATTTCAGCTCCTTCCGTCACCCGGCCGATCACCCCGGCGGCTATTCCCTTTTCTTCAAACAAAGCCAGGCATTGCTCCCGATTGCACTTGGCCACGCACAGGATGAAGCCGTAGGACGGATAAATTTTCAGCCAGTCACCCAGGCTGACGCTGCTCGGCCTCGGAATTCTTTCGACCATGATTTCTGCGCCTTTCCCCGAAGCCGAGAGCATTATCGCGATGCTGCCCAACACTCCCGGGTTGCTGATATCGCAAGCGGTGTCGCAGAGGTCTTCTTCGGCCATTTGGATGATGACGCCGAGTCGATCCCAGATCTGTTCCGTGGTCTTATTACCGGTTGCATCCCAACTGCTGACAAAGCTTCGTCCTCGTGCGCCGTCCAGGTCCATTGCGACGATGATGTCATGACTGGCCTGTGCAGAATGAGACCTCAACAGCTTTCGCGCCCGTCCCACGATCGCGACCGATAGTTCCGGCGTATCGGCCTCGGGATGGTAGTGTCCGCCCAACATCGGGACACGGTAGAGGCTGCTGGCGTCGTTGATGCCATCGAGCAGAGCGTCCAGATCATAGTCCCTGGGGGAAGAGAGGACGTTGACCATTGCAATCGGCTTTCCCCCCATTGCAACGATATCGTTGACGTTTACGATCACGGATGCCCTGCCGGCTGCATAGGGATCCAGCGCCAGCATCCTCTTCCAAATGCCGTCTGCTGCGAGGAGGAGGAATGAACCCTGCTCCTGAATCGCTGCCGCGTCATCCCCGGGTCCGACGAGCGTCGTTCCAAAGTTCGCCACATCCTGCAGGCGGGAGATAAGAACTCCAATTCCCTTCTTTCGCGTCAAGCCCTCGTACGCCCTGATGTCTCCGACCAGTTCCTTCAGAGTCACGCTTCCTTCTCCCCTGGGCGCATCTCCCTCAATGGGGGTAATCCCATTGCCAACGCAACCAGCTCGGTAAGATCCCGCATGATCAATCTGGATTTCACCGCGGTAATTCCAATTTGCAGGCCCTGGTAGCAAAAAGGACATGCGGACACCAATTCACTTGCTCCCGTCCGATCCGCTTCCTGTATCCGTTCCACGGTCATCTTCTGCTGAATCTCGGGGTAACCTGCCTTCAGACCGCCGCCTGCCCCGCAACATCGGGAATTGTGATAGGTTCTCTCCATCTCGATGAGCTCTACTCCAGGCAGAGAACGAATTATCTTCCTCGGTTCCGCGTACACTCCCGAGGCTCGGCCAAGATGACAAGGATCGTGATAGGTGACCTTCATTCCCAATTCAGTGGTAAAATCAATCTTGTTCTCGTCCAATAATCTCGCCAGGAACTGTGCGACATGGAGAACCTCGAAGTTCAGTCTTCCTACCTTCGCATAGTCTTCGCTGATCGTCTTGAAGCACCCTGAACAGGAAGTAACGAGGTGCCGTATGCCGAGACTGTTGAATTGTTCGATATTCTGAGTCGCTATGCGCTCAAACTCTTTGTCTCCCATCCGCAGCAACACACTTCCGCAACACCGCTCCTTGGTGCCTAGAATACCCCATTCGAGTCCCAACGCGTTCAAGATGTTAGAGGTATTAATGGCCACCTCCTTGACGTTGGCATCATACGAGGCCGTGCAGCCTACAAACAGGAGAATGTCCATTCCCTTTTTGAATGTCCGGGCCTCGCGGACAAGGAGCTTCTCTTTGGTCCCAGTTCTCACCCACCTGGCTCTGGAGGACCGAGGCTGACCCCAGGGATTGTCATAGGAGATGGTGCTCTGGATCAAGAGTTTCTGGTTCGGTAACGGTCCCAGGCCGGCGGTCACGATAGATCGGCGTATGGATTCCCAAATGTTGACCGTATCAATACCGGCAGGGCAAATCATGTGGCATTGACCACAGGTGCTGCATTCGTACACATATTCAATGAACTTCTCGATCTCCGACGGATCAAGCTCCTCATATCTCAACGCCCTCGAGACAACCTCTCGGACCCTGGGTCCAAGAAGATTCTCCACGAGTCCCGAGTGCCCCAATATCTCGCTTTTAAGCCCGTACATGCCCCGCACAATCTTTTTCAGGGCGGAGATCTTGGCCCGAGCAGTCAAAGGATACCGACTATCCTGCGCATACACCGGGCACATCGCCACGCATTCGTTACAGGACGTGCACGCGTCGAGAGACATCAACTGAAGCATACTTAAGTTGCTGATATCGATCCTATTCATCCTCTCTGGACCTCCCCTCCCCAGTGTGTCGTTGAGGAGCCGGGGCTATTCGTTACTTGCTTGGGCGGGCGAAACTCGTACATCGGTTCTTCTGAAGCGGTAAAAAGTATCGTCAACGGCGCCGTGGCGAAATGCATGATCTTGGTGTAGGGAATCGCGGCAATGAAGATCAGCGCCAGGGATCCGTGGATGATCCAGAGATAAAAGCGCGCTGACAACCAGTGGACCTGTTCTCCCCGAATGAAATGAGCCAATGCGTTGCCTACAAAGGAATACCGCATCTCCGGATACCACGGGAACGCGGCCAGACGGAATGCTTCCAGGACAAACCCCGATGTGATGATGAAGAACAGCAATGCCAGCAACACCAGGTCTTCGGTCCGGTTGACAAGCTCCGGCGGCTTGAACACGGATCTCCGGAGAAACGCAGACACCACGCCGACCAGCATCATCGCGCCGAGGAAATCCATCAGGAAATCCAAGACATTCGAGCCTCCGCCTTCCAGAAAGAATGGAGAGTGGACCACGGACCGGGTAACGACACTGAACAAGAACACAAGGAACAGCATGATAAAGCCTATAGAGATGGAAAAGAAATTGAACCACCTCCAATAGTTCTGCCGAAAGATCTTTCGCTCGAACAATACCCATGAGAAGACAGATCGCCAGACCTCCGGCCATCTGATCTTCCTATGGAGACTTTTGGCGCGGCCCTTGGACCAAACCGAGATGCTGCCGAGAACACCGACTGCGAATGTCATCAGACAGAGCGTTGTGACCACCCAAAGGAACGTCTGTTTCGTGTGGGATTCCGCTTGGAAGAAATCACGTCTCGGATAGTTGACATCGTCGTGACAGGCCACACACGTCTTCCCACTCCGTTTGACAAATCTCTCCGAAGTGCCGTGGAATTCTTTTGCGGAAGGCACGATCTCTGGATTGTTACTGTAGATCGGCCCCGGTCCTCTGTCCTGGCCGAGTGAGACAGGACCCGGAACGAGGACGAGGAGGAGCGCGATGAGGGGAAACCAGCGCAGTCCCCGCATCTTACTTCTTCCCGACGAACATAAGAGGTGGAAACGGTTCAACACGAACATAGTCGTCCTTCTTGGCATGATAGTGACACCCGGCACAGTATTCCATGATCGGATAGTAGGTTTTCTCGGATGCGGCCTTGTGGGCGACATTGTGATGGCAGTCAACGCAGGTGGCGGTCTTTTTTCCTACGTGCCACTTGTACATATCGCTCAAGGTCCACTCATAGTTCTTGTTCTTCTCCGGCAGAAAGACTTTTACCCGCACCTTCACGTTCCGCTCCATGGCATTCCGGTGGCACTGAACGCAGTTGAAATTGACGAGGTCCGAGTACTTGGAAAGATCCGTTGCAAAAACTCCGTCATTATCTGAGTGGCACTGTCGGCAACCAATGCTCGGCCGGTGCCGGTTGGACTGCGCCCAAAACTCCTCACCCTGGGTCTTGATGTGGCAGGACATACACGTGGTCCTGTCTGAAGTGGTGTGACGAACCAGGCCGAAGAGGAAATAGGGCGATACGGCCAGGAGGACCAGCACCAAAGCTCCAACGAGTATCTTCCTTTGCCCGGTGGTCAGCATTTCTTGAGCCTCACTTCGATCGCGTTCCACGCTTGGCCTCCCGACACCGGATCAAGAGAAACAGGGACCAGAATATTGGCGTTGACGTCGCTCTCTGCTCGGTTCCACCAGATGAGTTCGGTGTCCGGGTCTTTGCTTGAAAACCGTCTTGCTCTCGAAATGTTCCCATATGCCTCGTGGCCGAAGCCTCTGGCCAGCGCTACAAGGCCGGGCTGGATCCCCCAGGTTATCCTTGCCTGAACACGAACCGCGCCGGCACCTGAGGTAACCTCGACATCGTCACCCTCCCGCACCCCGTAGCTCGATGCGGTGTCAGGATGCATCCATAGACGGTTCTCATGGGAGATTTCCGCAAGCCATTTACAGTTGGCATTCCTCGATGATCGAAGGCCGGTGAGGAAGGTGGTCATGAATATGCTCCCTGTTTTGCCTTCTCTCGGTCGGAAGATCGCAGCAAGGTCTTGGTTGCCTGGATGGGAAGCTCCAGGAAAAACTTGATATTTTCCAGACGGCGTGTGGAATTTGTCTGTTTTAAACAGCGTGAATGTGGGGCGAGATTGGGGATCAACCCAGACTCCCCTCTTTCGTAAACGGCCTACTCCGCCGGCATGAACGAGCTCCGGGAATCGAGTCACAACGGACTCAACATAATCCCGAGATTTCTTGAACGGGAAACGACCCCCCAATCCTTCATCGAGCCTTGCCGAGACGCGGATCAAGACCTCGCCGATCTCCTTGGCTTCACCTCGCGGCGGAACCACCGGCTGAATCACATTGAGCTGGGGCACAAAATCCAGAGAAGGCCTCGATTCAATGCCCCAGCTCTCCAATGTTGACGCTGCGGGAAGAACGATATCCGCCAATTTCGCGGTCTCGGTAAGATGGGTGTCGATGACGGCCAGAAATGGAATCAGTTTTTCATCCTTGAGAACGATCTGCGCTGCCCTGCAATCGGCACTTGAGTATGCAGGGTTCGTCTTGTAAGCCACGTAAGCAGAGACACGGCGATCTCCACTCTGAAGCTGTGAGAACAACTCTCCGGCCTGGCGATAGGACGCCGGGGGAGTGCCGTGCCCGCCGCGCTCAAGCGGAAAGCTCCGCGGCAAGCAGAGCCCTCCGGGCACGTCGAGATTGCCCGTTATCCCATTCAGCAGGAGAATGGCCATCTCCTGGTACGTCCCATTGGGCTGCATTCTGACCCCATTACCTGAAATGGCTACAGCAGGCTTCTCGCGCGCGAATTCCACTGCCAGTCGCTCAATCTCTTCCCTCTTCACCCCCGAAATCATCTCGGCATCCGACGGAGTGAATGCCGCAAGCCGATCGCGCAGTTGCTCTTCGGACCAGTCCAGCCAATTTTGTACGAAGTCCTTGTCCTCCAGCCCGTTTTGGAGGATAATGTTTGCAATGGCCAGAGCTAGGAATCCGTCGCTCCCCGGGTGGCAGGGGATCCATGTGTCGCTCTTGGCTGCGGTATTGGAAAGCCTCACATCAAACGTGATCAACTTGGCACCCTTTTCAACCCGGTTATCAATGAGTCTATGAATGAGAGGCACGTAGTGCTCGTGATGCTCGTACGGGTTGGCCCCAAAATTGAGGATGTACGTGCTCCGCGACGCATCGGGCACGACCGACTCGACCCCGAGGGTCTGCGAACAGGCGGCAATTTGGGTCGCCCGGCGGAACTTGGCCCGGCTCAAGTAGGTGGGGGAACCGAATGCGTGCATGAAGTCCAGGACGATCCCGGGGTGTGCCTCATCGCCGTCATCGAATACGAAAGCCTCGTCTTCCCTCGATTTCCGTGTTTCCTTTAACCTTGCCGCAAGTAGTCGCAGAGCTGCATCCCAGGAAATACGTTCCCATCGTCCCTCGCCCCTCTTCCCGGCCCGCTTCAGGGGATGCAAGACTCTTTCGGGATCATAGAGTCCGTTGATCGCGGCGATCCCTCTCGCACATATCTTCCCTATACTATTCGGGTCCTTTGGATTGCCATGGATCGAAACGAGTCGCCCGCGATCCACGAAACCGATTATCCCGCATCCCGCCGGACATTCAGTGCACGTAGTGGGTTTCACCTGGAGAAACTTGCCGTTCCGCAGACTCACAAATCCATCGTCCAGCAACTGATCGATGTTGATTCCTGCAAGGGAATTCTTGGCCAGCAGGAACGTGGAAAGAGCCGCCCCTGCTTTCAAAAAAGTTCTTCTGGTAACATCCTTCATGATTGTTCGCCTATCCATGCTACACGAGAGGAACGTACTCTCCTCCCACGACTACATTGTATCTCATGAGAAAAATAGCCACGATAACCAGCAACGAAGCCACAAGAACCGCGGGTGCCGTCCTCCATCGGGGAACAGCGAGGATGAAGAAAGGGATGATCTTGCCAATAACATTTTCCAATAAGACGAAAGAGAGGGCGAAGTGACCAAACAATAGCACTCGGGCTACTTCCTGAGCGTCCGAGTGAGAGATCAGGAGAGTTGATATATCGCTCAGGACGAGGAAAATATCTATTACGATCGCGATCGCCAAGAAGTTGCACAAACCATCCATGACCTCTTTGTTGACGGTCTTTCCTTTTGTGAAGAACCGATCCCTTATGAGACTAACCACGATCATTAGGGCGATACCCGAGACCATCGCTGACACGAGAAACAAGATGGGCATCAACGCGGTATTCCATAAGGCTCGTGCTTTGCCGAACGAGAGTATCCATCCCGTGTACCCGTGAACCATCACGGCCAACGGTATGCCGATTATCCCAAAGATTTTTGTCTTTGCCGCGTCCCCTTTGAACATGAAGTAGCCATACACTATGCAGCAAAGCGGGTAGAGGGTCAGCAGGAACGAGCCCCATGAAATGGGAGAGGTCCAATTGATGTAGAC
The DNA here is from genome assembly GCA_964497585.1 of uncultured Syntrophaceae bacterium. Classification (GTDB taxonomy): domain Bacteria; phylum Desulfobacterota; class Desulfomonilia; order Desulfomonilales; family Desulfomonilaceae; genus CAZCDS01. The sequence continues at coordinate 16,831 of CAZCDS010000061.1, read as the reverse complement.
GAACAGATGCCATGCCCTCATGGGTCTCCCCGCGTGGAGCAGCAGCATCACCGGCGCAACCAGGAGGAGCACCGTCGCCAGGACGACCCCCGGCTTACCCAGGGGTTGGTATTTCTTCACGCCAAAGACGTAAGCCAACGTGGACAGGATAAACGACCCTGCACTTAAACCGGTCAGGTAAAAGTAGATGGAGATTGGAATCCCGAATACTTCCTGGTGATGCACATTGTAAAGGACAATTGGATCCATGGCTTATTTCTCCAACACGGTATACTCATCCAATCCGATGTAGAAGGCTTGCGGCTTGGTGCCCATATCGACTTTCAACCTGTTCGTCGGCAATTTACTTATCATCCTTGAGATCGTGGATTGTGGATCGTTCAAATCTCCAAAGACGATTGCTCCGGTCGGGCAGTCAACCACGCAGGCCGGCTCGAAACCGTCATCAATTCTCTGGGAGCACCAATCGCACTTTTGGGCGATTCCCAAGAGAGGGTTGATGTATCTGACACCATACGGACATGCGGCCATACAATAGCGGCACCCTATGCAGCGGTGGGGGTCAATGATCACGACACCATCAGGCCTTTGAATGGAAGCTTTTGTGGGACACACGGTGACACAGGCCGGATTCGCGCAGTTGTTGCACAAAACGGGCAGAAAGGACCTGGTCACTGTGGGATAGCGTCCTTTCTCAATTTGTTTTACCCAGGTTCTCCACACACCCAGAGGCACTCTGTTCTCACTCTTGCAGGAGACCTGACACGCCTGACATGCGGTGCATCGCCTCAGATCCACCAATACACCATATCTCTTCTTACCCAACTGTGGCTCCTTCACGCTCCCCACCGATTCACGATCCGGTCCGTTTCCCTTGAAAGTGGTATTCCAAGAACCTCGCCGTCATTTTCTTGAGTTCCGGGAACAGTTGCACGGCCAGGTGCAATGCGTCGACCCCATCGTCCACTTCGGTTTTTATAGATCTCAGGAGATGGGTCACGATCCTGGTTTGCTCGAGAATGCCCTCGAGGCATCCGTAGTCGTGACCGGTCCGATTCTCAAATAGCGAAGGGGTCCTTTTCCATACAACTTCCAGAAAGTGCAGGATTTTCAGAGGCTCGTAGGTTTTCACCCCTATGGGCCAACTGAGCGGGTATCGTTGCAGCGCGATCGCTACGATTCTCGCATTGCTGATTTCACCTTTCACCTGCTTCAACAGCTTATCGAGGCTCCTTGCGCACCGATGATCGAGGGCCGAAGCCGGACGACGGACCTCCTCATTTCCGTTTCTTGCAGCCGACCGAACAATATCGGTAATTATTCGGTTTGCCGCCGGGTAATGCGGATGTTCGAAGTGGGGCCCAAAAAGGTATATCGAACCATTTCCATGGAATTTTCGCACTGCTGCCGAATTGTTCAGAACCATCTTTCCTGCGAGGCCTTGATCCACGAGAAACATCGTTTTTCGCGTGAAGCCCGAGTATGTGGCAAGGGTCGAAGCGTCACCGTTTGGGATCATGACCGGCCCGCCGAAGAGAGGCACGACCATGTCCTCATCTCCAACGAAGGGACCTATTCCTTGAGGCCGCACCACCACTTCGTCGCGAACAGGATGAAAGATATCCTCACATCGATATCGTGCATAAGTTCGGGCCGCGCCCCTCATGGATGGCCACTCGTTCACATGATTTCTTATCTTGACCGTTACGTAATTGAACCGATTCACCTGTTCCTTGGATGATCTCAGCATCAGGTACGCGCCGGCGCACGAGCCTATGTAGCATCCGCCTTCCGAGATGAAATCCGCAAGCCGGCCTGCTCCCGCTTCTCCGAGCCCCTCCGCCAAATCGACTGTATCTCCCCCGGCCACCAGGAGAACATGCAGATGCTCCAGCCGCCCAACCCGGACATGATGTTCATCGAGGAAACAAAGGTTGAACAGGCCGGCCCGCTCCAGAACATCCACAAACCACGTCCATGAATGGGATGCACCCCTTCCCACGTAAATTCCCAGCCGGGTGTTGTCGTGCGGTTCGTTCATCTCTTGCACACAAGCGAGTCGTCTCCCGGACGTTCACCCGAGAAGCGATCGGCACGCTTTATCCAAATCGTCGACACTCAGCTCGAGATCCGTCCCGAGTTTCAGCGCTCCTATTACCCTCTCCTCATCGAGCTCGGGCGCCATCAGAGTGAAAATCGGGCAAATGCCGGCCACGTAGGCCAAGGCATTGCGCCTGTACCACCAGTCGACCGTACCGTCCTCGCCACCGTCGAGCTCAACGTCCGCGAAGAGGGGCTTCGGCGGCGACCAGGTGCTGAAAGTCTTTCCTGCCAACTCAGCCTTCGCTTCAGGGATATTCGCGGACCACGGAGAGACCTGCGTTGGATCGATACCTCCTACGATCCCGGAAAACCCTTCCTTGATGTCATCAAAGGAAGTTGCGCCCGTGCTTTGTATTCGCGAAGCAACGGCCAGCGCATCCACCCCATGCCGAGAACACAGCTCCAGGACCTTCCCCGCAACATCGGGGGTCAATGTGGCTCTGTTCAGCGCGAGGAGTGCGGCCACGTCCGTCACGAGGAATCCGGGCTCGTCGACCTCGGTTTCCTGAATGATTGATGGATCCTCGTTATATTTCAGAAAGGTATTGCACGGGTACGGACATCCGAAGCATGCTTTGCTCCGATGTACGAGAGGCTGGACCCATGACTTCACCGCCCCGTCACCCAGGTAGTCGGGAAACTCGATGTTCCCCCGGTATCCGGACATGGGGCCGGAGCGAATTGTCGAGTGGAGGTCGAGGGAGTCTTTCACGAATTCGTCGGGACTAATCAGATCGAAAATGCCCAGACCCCTCAACGCGATCGCCTTGACCTTCTTCATGCCCAAGATCTGCCCGAAACCCCAGCGGTCTCCAATGGGCCAATAATTGAGATTGATCTCCGCTACTCCCGATCCTGTCTCCCCTGCTTCTCCGATGGAGAGCACCTGAATGAGGTCCTCTCCGAGCGCCCTTCTCAACTCCTCGGTCGTTCCCCAGGTGTCCATCCCCCACAAGCTCGACGCATCATTGATGTTAGCGACCTGGTCGTGAAGCCACAGGTATACGGGCTGTTCGGACGCTCCTTTGACCACAACGAAATCAAAGCCCGTGTACTTCAGCTCCGTCCCGCCGTACAGGCAGAAAGGGGCATGGCACAGCTTCCCGGTCCGCGGACTTTTCGCGGTCATCATGCCGAGGGCAGAGCCCGGGAAGAGTGTCCCCGTGAGAAGACCGGTTCCAAAAATCAGCGGATCATCGTCGCGATACCTGTTATAAAGCGCGACATTTGCGGCTGCTCCCCCTAAATGTTCCTGATAAAATTCGTCTTCAAGAGCTTCCTCTTCCGCTTCTCCCGAGGAGAGATCCACAATCAACGCATTGTTGGAGGTCAGATTCCCCATCACGTTCTCCTTTTCTTCCCGATCCCGATTTGACTGACACGCCCTTTGTCATGAGACCCGGGCGATCTTATTCGTCAAGGGAGAGGCACCCCGTAGGGCAAAATCGCACGCAGAGAGGCCCTTGCTCGAATCCTTGGCACAGATTGCAGGGCTCTCTCAGTAAGATCGGCTTGGCCGAAGGGTCTTGAGTGCTTCCTTCGACGGTCACGCCAATTTTTTGAACTTCAAGACCTTCGGGTCTTCCCAGGATCAAGTCCTCCTCTGTTTTTAAGAGGACGCCGAAGTAGTTCTTCTTTTCACGAGATCGATACGCAACAACACTGGCGGCGATCATGGAAAGGGCATCATCCCAATGATAACCGCACGCCAACTCACATAACCCACATTCTATGCATTTGAGCGGGTCCACCCGTAGTTCCATGTGCACTATCCTCCTCTTCCCGATCTGCGGCTGCACACCAACCGACGTTTACGACAAAGAGAGCTCTCAGCGTCATAGGAGGAGACTAAGAGTCATACGCTGCGCCCCGAGGCTGTTCCCGTCCGCTTCACTGCAATGATTTCCAATACTTGCTCTGGATGATTTTCGTATTTTCGAGTGACTCCTCCACGTCTTCATTCACGTCCGGGATGTCTCCCGGGATCGCGTATGGCTCATGCAGATCGACCTCCACGTCCAGGGCGCCAGCGACCGTGGCCAGGAAACCTGGGCCGAGTAGTTTGGCATCCAGACTGAACCCACCAATATGGACGAATCTACCGTCGCAGAGCTCGTTGGAAAGTGTTGAAAGGATGCGGACCATTTCTCTGAGCCCCTCCAAACCGAGCATGAGCTGGTTTATGTCCACCGTGAAATGACAGCCATTGAGACCTACTGCGATTATTGAATCCGGTTGATACTCGAGAGTAATCGGCACCACGATCTCATTCATGGCGAAAAGAAAATGATCGTCCGAGCTATAAGGGGGGAGGGATATGTTCACCGTATATCCCGTGCCCTCTCCTCGCCCGACCTGCTCGGAAAACCCCTTGCCGGGATAGAGATTGAGAGGATCTTGATGGATGTCGACGCAGAGAACCTCTGAAGTGTCATAGTAGATGCTTTCCGTACCATGGCCGGCATTGGCCGCATAGTCGAGGACCATGGTTCTTTTGAGGCCGTAATGCTTGCGGAAGTAATTGACCGCGATGGCCACGTCATTGATAACGCCGAATCCGCCTCCAAAATCCGCGCCCACGTGATGCCCCATGATCCCGAAGACAAAGCTCTTCTGCGCGACACCATCGAGAACCAGTTTTCCGCCCAGTATATCCGCTCCAGCAAAAAGTTTTGCCAGGGGATACATCCCCTTGAACACCGGCGTATCGAGTGTGATCGGGCCGCCGGTCTCGCTGAGACCCTTCACGAAATCGATATACTCTTTTGTATGGACCGATAGGATGTCTTCCTCGGTCGCCTCTTCAGGCTCGGCGAAGCTGATGGTTGCCTGTTCCTTCAGGGCCTCGTTCTTCCTAACGAGCTCGAACGCTAGCTCTCTGTCCATGCACTGTGAGCCCCTCAGCGGATGGCCGGGGCCGAAATCGTACTGCTTGAAGTCTTCATGATATACAATCGCAATGTCGGTCACTGAATCTTCTCCTCAAGCCGGACATCTCTCTGTTTCAGCTACTGGAGAGATCGCCAGTACGTCCTTTGGACCTGTTTTACCGTTTCAATCATGAGGGCGGCAGCTGCACTTGCCGTTTCTGAATACTCCGGCGGGGCAAGGGGTTCTTCGAGCGCGACCTCTTCTATCCCGATCATTGCAGAGATGCTTGCCAGCCAGCCCACGGGGACAATTCGGGTGTCGTAACTCCCTCCGAGGATAAGAATCATCTTGTCCTCGCAGACCTGTTTGGCCAGGCTTCCGATCTCGTTGAACAGCGTGAAATAGCCTGTCGACGAGAGGTTCAGTCCGCTGATGGGGTCCCCATAATGGGCGTCCAGTCCGCCGTTTGCGACGATGATCTCCGGCTGAAACTCCCGAGCGATGGGGAGGCAGATCTCATTGAAGGCCCGTAGGAGATCGGTGTCCACTGAACCTATGGGAAACGGCATATTTACCGTGTACCCTTTTCCCTCACCCAGCCCGATCTGATACGGGAATCCCCTGCCCGGAAAAATCGTCATGGGATCTTGGTGAAAATCGAAGCAGAGAATGTCGCTGTCATCGTAGTAGATGTCCTGGGTTCCATCCCCACAGTGTGCGTCAAAATCGAAGAGGGCTATCTTCTTGATCCCACAGTTTTCTCTGAGGTACTCGATCATCACGGCAATATCGTTGATGAGGCAGAATCCGCCGCCAAAATCGTATCCCGCGTGGTGAGCGCCCAATCCGAGGACGATGACTCGGCTGAAGATATCTTCCGCGATCAACCTTCCCGCCAAAATGTTGGCTCCCGCGAACAACTTGGCCACCGAGTACAGTCCTGCCGGAACAGGCGTATCAAGGGTCAGCGTGCCGCCGTCGTTATCGAGGGCCTCAAGGAAGTCGATATAGTCTTCACCATGAGCTAATCTGATCCACCGATCGTCGGCAGGCTTCGGCCTCACAAAGGTGATGTCGCCCTTTCTCTCCGTGATGGATTCATGGCTGAAGACCTGGGCGAGACAGTCGTATCGGTTGCCACGGAAAGGATGATTCGGTCCGAGGTCATACTTACGGAAATCGTCATGATGTATGACAGCAAGCTTGGCCATCACGGCACGCCCTCTCGAGAATAGGAGATCTACATGTCATGTTCCGGATTTTGCACAGCGGAATCCTATGTAGTTGTCACAATAGTCTGGAGACCGATGAAATCTCATTGCGCAACGAACACTGAACTCTGAATGAATCCAAGCCCCTCCTTTCAGGACCCGCTCCTCACCTGAATCCGGGCCTCTGGGGTTCCGTGCCGGCGCATTCCCGTAGTATTTGTTGCTGTACCAGTCCGAAGTCCACTCCCATACATTTCCTGCCATGTCGAAACATCCGAATGGGCTTCTTCCGGAGGGGTACATGCCCACAGGTTGAGAATCACCCACCCCTGAGCAAGCGCTGTGGTTCTTGTTCCATTCATTGCCCCACGGCCATATGCTCCCGTCGGTGCCGCGCGCGGCCTTTTCCCATTCCGCCTCAGTGGGGAGTCTCTTTCCTGCCCATTCGCAATACGCGGCCGCGTCATGCCAGTTCACGATGACAACGGGGCGGTTTTCCGTCCCCTCGGGGTACGTGCCGTTGGACCAGTCGTACTTCTTGGACCAGTCGAGATCGAGGCATGGAGCCCGGTGTCCGGTCTCATCGACGAATCTCTTGTATTCCTCGTTGGTGACGGGGTACTCATCAATGTAAAAAGAGTCGACGTGCACTTGTCTGACGGGCATCTCGTCAAAATTGCCCTGATCGCTTCCCATTTTAAAAGGCCCCTCTGGAACGAGAATCATGGGCATCCTCCTAACCAACGGAAGAGGTCAGCATCAGCTTTTCGGTGGAGACGATTCCCTGGATCGTATGCGAGCTCAAATGCTCCACGTGGTAATAGGACATGCGATCCTGGAGGATTCGCTTGTTTTCGCCGTGTCGTTGGCTGGCTGTTGCCTCCTGTTCCACATCGATAAAGATCATGTGCAATTTGTTTTTCCATGCCAGGTCGGTCAACTCGATCAACTCGTCTTCAATCTTGGACTCCGCTGCCAGCGGAACATTGGCGCGTCCATCCGAGATCAGCACCAACAGGGGTAGTGCCTCGGGATTCTTTCTTTTCTCGAGCATCAAGAGCTCCAATCCCTTCTGGAGCCCGGCCGAAAGAGGCGTCGGCCCACCGGTGGCAAGATCCCTGAGGCATTCCGTTGCGTAATCCAGGCTGGTACACATCGGGAGTATCACTTCTCCTCGATGCTCCCGGAATGCTACGAGCCCGACTTTGTCCCGTTTCTGGTAAGCATCCTGGAGCATTGAAAGCACAGCCCCTTTGGCGCTTTCCATTCGTTCATGGGTGAACATCGACCCGCTCGCGTCGACGACAAAAGCCGTGGGAGTGGAAATTTTGCCGATTCTTACCTTCTCTCTCACGTCCTCGTTCTTGACCTTCACCGCGAATCCGTCTTCCATCTCCGAGCTCATATGCTGGGCCGCGGCTCGAATCGTTGCGTCAAGAGCAACATCGCTCGGCTTATTCTCAGGGATTCTGGACTTTATGTACGAGCCTCGTTTTGAAGAGAGGGTTCGGATTCTCCGGCCTGTCACCCTTTTCCGAACCATCTTGTCTTTCTCGAATTGCTTGATACGCCTCGGGTCTATCTCGTCACCAATCTTGAACACCCTTTCGTCCTGTGCGGCGTCCTCGGGGTTTACGACTTTGCCGGTGGTCTCCCCTTCCTTTTCCGGTTCATCACGATCCCTGCTCTCGGTCGGTCTTTTTTTTTCCCATTTCTCTATGTGGGCATCAATCTTTCCTCTATCGAGCACCGGGGCCTCAAAGGGCTTTCGTCTCATCCGATGAGGCAAGGCAAGGTACAGGGCCTCCTGCACATCCTCGAGTTGAACTTCTTTCCTCCCATCCAGCGCCGCGATGGCTTTGGCCGTACGCAGCGTGGCAATCTCCGCACGGTGGGTGGTGATACCCAGCTCGAGGCAGATCGACACGATCATTTCCACAAATTCATCCGCGATTGTTACTTCCGTCAGGATGTCCATCGCGCGGACAATACGGTCGGCCATCTCCTGTTGGAGAGGCTCATATTTCATCATCGTTCCGGAAGGATCACTGTCGAATTCATTGATCAGACCGACAATCGCAATCCGTTCCTCCGGACTGTCGAGACCTTCCACGCTGAGTTGGAGACCAAAACGATCAAGGAGCTGAGGTCGAATCTCTCCTTCCTCCGGATTCATGGTCCCGACCAGGCAGAAGTTCGCCGGATGAGAGATCTGCACCCCTTCTCTCTCGACAATGTTTACGCCGAGAGCTGCTGAATCCAGAAGGAGATCCGCAATATGGTCATCGAGGAGATTAACCTCGTCCACGTAGAGGATTCCACGATTGGCCGCGGCCAAGAGTCCCGGGTCAAAGGCCCGAATACCATCTTGGATCGCCTTTTCGATGTCAAAGGTCCCTACGACTCGATCTTCCGTAGCTCCTAACGGCAGATCGCTCACCCTGACTTTTCGTGTCGTCGTCTCCAGCGGCTCGCCTCTGTCCCAGCTCCCCCTGCATTCCACGCACATGCACTCGGGGTCATGGGGATCACAGCAGAAAGGACAGTTTCGTACCACTTCTATTTCCGGTAACAACTCAGCCAGTCCGCGGACCGCGGTCGATTTGGCAGTGCCCTTTCCACCCCGTATCAATACTCCGCCAATCCTCGGATTAATCACGTTCAGTATGAGCGCCTTCTTCATCTCTTCCTGGCCGACAATGGCCGTGAAAGGGATTACTCGACCACTTAATTTCATCTGATGTCATCTCCTTGGCACGTGCCCCATCGCAACATCGATCTCAGTATTACCGCTCAGGAAATCGAATAAAACCGTATTGATAGACTCTTCTTCGCGTTTCAAGACAGCACTCCATGCCCGGAGGTTACGGTTCCCGGGACACGCCACGCCAACCCGACATGACGCCTGAATATCGAACAGGGAGAGGCCGTACCGCCGGCAGCGGCTAAGCTTGCCTGATGTCCGGGAGCAGTCTCCTTCTGCCTGCCGGCGGCTGCGGACCTCCTTTTCGCAGTTCTGCTGTGCGGTGAGCCTTGTTGAAAGGCGTGCAGGCCCCTCATTTCCTTCCCGTTAATCGCTTCTCGGAGGAAGCGACAGTCCGATCGGGAGCCACAACCTCACAGAGGATCAACCCAAAAGCTCCTTGGGAATGTTGTACTCGTTCGAGAGCGCTTCAGGGACCTTTCCCCTGAACAGGGCTTCTTCATCCACCTCCGTGTAACCGAGCTTCTTGATCCTCTCCCGGAACTCTTCTTCTTCGAATTCGCCGAACCCGATCGTTACCCCGTCATCGTCCATCCTGTTAGTTTCTTTCCACCATCCGGGTTCGTCCATGTGTTTTGTCTTTCTCCAGAAGCTCGTCGCCCGCCGAAGCGTTCTTTGATAGGGAATAGCGGCGGTAAAATCGGCTTTGACACCTGGCTTCAACAGCTCGTCATCGTGTTTCCCTTCCAGCAGTTCCTCAAAGTATTTGTCGATATCGAACCCGATTTTTTCGGCCGCGGATATCTGGAGATCATCCCACCCACGCTCTTTGAAGAACTTTTCTTCTTTCGGTGTGAACAGGTATCGACACGAGTGCTCGCCCTCGTAGTAGTACTTGTGCTTGTCCATGCTCTGTTCGCCGGGAATGACCGTGCCGTGCGCGCCGATCAACCCTCCAAGGCGCGGATTGTTTTTGCGAGCGTGCCATAACCCATTGTTTCCAAAGAGAGGGTAGAACCATCCCCGTTCATTAGCTATCTCAAGAGCCTTGAGTATCAACTCCCCAGCGCTTACGTGAGCGAGAGAAAACGGATGGTTAACATCAGGTGACCACTGCATGAAATTGTCGGGCCTAATCAGCGATCTGGGGAGCTTCCCGATCTGAGACTTGACGTCCTCATCCTGAATGAGGATCCCGTCCCCCATGCGCCAGTTTAGGCCCTGATCGATATTGGTCTTAAAGAATACCACCGGCGTCCCTTGCAGTTGAATCGATGAAGAGCCTGGCGCAATCATCTGCTGGGCCATGGATAGACCCTCTCCATAGAACCAGTCGAGCATTTGGCCAGCTTGCTTTCTCCTGATCCCTTTGGTTACGTCTATCCTTTTCTGCACGCCCAACGCGGCCCGGTCCTCAAACTTGGCGAATTGCGCCTTGGCTTTCTCCGCCAAAGGCTCGGGGACGACCGTCTGAAATCTGGGCAGTTCGACCGCTTTGAACCTTTTTCGTTCACCGGCTAAGTCGACTTGCTTCAGTGCCATTTCTTTTGCCCCTTTCTCAGTTCATTATTGTTAGCTGCTCGTTATCTAGTCGCCACCGTACACCACACCCTTGGGGGGCCCCGGCAGATCGGTAATCGCCTGGAGGTCGCCTGTTCGGGAGCCGCTGCTCAGGGCCATGAGCTGAACCAAGTCCACAAGCTTAAGCTCAGAACCGCTGCCTTTGATCGCGTCTCTGAGGTTCTGTTCGCAGAAGGGACACGTGGTCACCATGTACTGGACGCCGGTACCTTCCGCTTCCTTCACGCGTTCTGTGGCAACGTTCGTGGCCATGTCCGGATAGCCGCTCTTCAGTCCTCCGCCCGATCCGCAACAGAGAGCGTACTTTCTGTTTCTAAACATCTCTACGAATTCAATTCCGGGGATATTTTCCAGAAGCGTCCTGGGCGTCTCGTACACGTGGCAATGCCTCGCGAGATGACACGGATCGTGATAGGTGGCTTTGAAGTCAAATCCGTTGCCGAACGCGATTTGTCCCTGGTCCACTAATCCTTTGGCAAAGAGCGAGGTATGGATCACCTCTGCCTTGATCTTCCCCACTTCATCGTCATAGTCCGCGAACTCGGGATAGTCCTGGAACAACGTCTTGAAGCAGCCCGAGCACGAACTCACGATGGTGCGCACTCCGAGATTGTCGTAAAGATCGTTCAAGAGGGCTACGTTCCTTTTCGCAATTTCTTTGAATACGCCCAATTCCCCAACCCGTACGGCAATTGAGCCGCAGCAGATTTCTTTTTCGCCGAGATACCCCCAGTTCACACCGGCTTTGTCCAGGAGCTGTGCGGTCGCCAGGGTGACATCTTGTAGACTTCGATCCAGAGGAGCAGTGCAGCCGTGGAACAAAAGGACGTCAACTTTTTCTTTTTTCTTGCCCAGGTTTTTGCCTGACAGTTCGGCCTTCCTGGCCCAATCCGTCTTTGCCCTTCGGGGCTGGCCCCAGGGATTGTCGTAGTTAGCCAGCGAGCCCAGGAGTACCCGATGACCTTCCAGATGGGCAAAGCCGAGATTCATCAAATCGGCGCGAAAGTTTTCAAAGACATACGCCTGATCATTGACTCGGGTGATGGGCCAACTTTGCGTTTCTGTGTGGGTGGCATGGCAGACGGAGTTGCAGACATTGCATGTGGTACACATAAAAGCCGCATCTGACAGCTCTTGGGATGGTTCTAGCCGTCCTTCCAGTAAGGCTCGGATTGTCTGCTGTCTACCGCGGGGTAAATACGATTCAAAGGGCTTGCCGTGCTTGAATATCGGGCAAGCTCCCTGAATGCCTGCCAGCAACCTATGGTCATTGAGGCATGAGCCGCACTGCATGCACCATTCCACACTTCTCGGGTCAAGTTCCTCCAGGTTGTGGAATTTCGTCCGATACAGTTTTCTCTTCTGCTTTCTCATCTGTCGGCCTCCCTATCAGTCGTTAAAATGGAATTTCCCTGGGCTCAAAATGCCGTTAGGATCCAATGTGTTTTTGACGGTACGGAGGAAGTTCAGGTAGTTTTCTTCGTAATATCCCTCTTCAACCAAGTAGTGACTATAGAGGGGCCCCGTCCAGATCGGCATGCCGCCTTGATCCAAAATGCATTTGGCATCCGCCATACGCAAGTCTTTCCTCAGCTCCTCCATTTCAGGCAATTCCGGAATTTCATCTCGCGTGGGGCAGCCACTCACCAGCTTCACTCCTCCTCCAACTGGAGACAGGATGATTCCCGGCACAGGCATGTTGGAGTCCTGGTAGTCGATCAGTCTTTCCTCGTACAGTTCAAAGTTGGCTTCCAATCCCTTGATCAGACCCTCCCAATGAACATCCATGATATTGAAGGCCGCTCCCGGACCACCTGCCCCACCCCAGAACCAGTGGGCATAAGACCAGTTGCCGGTTTTCCAGAGGAGCCATTCAGCATAGTTTCCCTCTTCAATGGCATCGGGGAACACCTGGCAGCCGTGCTTCTCGGCCACGCCGTCAACCAATTCGAGGTTTCCTTTGAGCACCTCGTCGGAAGGCGCGCACATAATCATGCACAATGCGCCATTTTGATTGACCTTTCCAGGCTCAATCACTCGTGTCCACGGCTCGTAGTATTCCGCGCCCGCCATGATGTTAAAAAGGACGTAATTGAAGTAGGCGATGGAATGGATGCCTGGACAACCAATCTTCTCCCAATCCTTGCAGATTTCCACTGCCACCCTGATGTCTTGCAGGAGGTCAACCTCCTCACCCTCGGACCCTGTACGATCGTCGCCCGGCACAAAATAGGTTCTGCATTTCCAATGCTGCGGCATGGGAAAGATCTTCAGGGAGACCTGGGTCTTGATACCGAGGATGCCCGGATCTCCGATGAACATGCCGGTAAGATCAGGACCCCCGAGGAACCGGCCACCATACCATGGTCTGCCATGCTTGTTGGCCGCGGAGCCCGTATGAATGATTTCTCCCGTGGGAAGCACCACCTCGAGGCTTGTAACCAGTCGACCGGGGCCTTCAAACATGGTTTCACCGCCTCCGCCCACCGAGGCATTGGCTATACCTCCCCCTATCGTTGTAGCGCTGTTCGCGGGGCCCAATTGCCCAGTATAATACCCCTGCGGTAACAACTCGGAAATCAATTGACCCCACTGAACACCAGCCTGGCAGGTTACCACCATGTGATCGAAGTCCACGTCGAGGATTTTGTTCATCCTCTTGTTCAAATCAAGAAGAATGACCCCATCTTTGGTTGGCTTTGCACCCATGGTGAGATCCGCGCCGCTTCCTCTCGGAAGGATGGGGGTCTTGTACTCATTGGCGATCTTGACGACCTCTGACACCTCCTCGGTTGATTTGGGAATTACAACCGCGGCAGGGGCCTGTCGCCCTGACACAGAATCCAGACTCTTGGCGTAGGCCTGCACTACGAAGTCGGCATCAGAGCAATAATCCTGCCCGACGACCTGTGCAAGCCTGTCCATCATGCCGCTGTTTAGTGCCATTTGCCAGTTCCTCCTTCGATTTCTTGATGAAGTTACGCAGCTCCAGTATCGTGGCCCAGATCACCTCCTCTGTTGTTTTGCGCGAGCTCTCATGCTCTTCTCTAGACTCATATGCCGCTTTTTGGCCGGTCACCCGGCATGGCCCCCTTGGCACGGGACAGAGCGAGAGCCTGGCTCCACCGAAGACCTCGGGCCACTGTTCCTCGCGCTTAGAGTCCCGGGTGCGAGTAACGACCACTGATGGACTTTTCTCTGAGCGAGCAGACCAGTTCCCATGAGAATGCCTGCCAGGCTGTCGGCCGAGTTCTCGAATTGGCGCTGCGCACGCGAACTCAGCCCGATGCCGGCAGACCAGAGCATGTGGGTAGCAGCAGTCGAGGACCGCGCAGTCCCCCCTGCTGAAGCTGTCTGCCTTGCCAAGCAAATATCGTGCCAGAGTCACCCGTTGATTTTGCAGCACTTTTTCCGCGCAAGAACAACACACTGGCGCGTTTCAGCCGAGAGTCTCAGGATGCGAGACGCAGGCCATCCGGAGAAAACACTGGCGCGGTGCGGCCGAGAGCCGGTGGCTGATTTGAGCCAAAGGGCTTCTTCACAGACAGCGGCACTACCGTCGCTCCAGCAAGCAGCAAAGGCAACTGTCTTGCCGGTTGACCGACCTCCTGAGAACGCGACCGGAACAAGAGAGACACGCATGGCAATCGTCTGCTTCACGGAGATTCACCATGAAACGCAGGCGTTATTGGTGGGCATATGATGAAATCGTAAGGCGCAAGCGCGACTCGAAGCTCAAACCTTAATGAGCTGTCCGACATCAAGAAAGTCTCAGGGTGACGGAGTCTTGATATATTCGGAGAGGGCCGTTTTTCAGCAGTCAGGACGAATCTCGAGAAACTGGACGCTCCGAGTCTCGGGACCTGAAGTGCTGAGCTTTCCCACCAGGAAAAGCATCAAGGGTCAGCAAACGGATACCCAGATGTTCCCGGGCTCACCCACCTGATATTCTTCCTCTAACTCTCTCCCCCGAGCCGTCCCCGGTTTCAATCCCTTTCTCGGTATGATTCCTCTTCCGTTCAGCATCACGGAGGTCCAAACCGAAATGACCACTGCATGTCGCGCGAATTCATGGCCCCAATCGGTTCTTTCTCTGGAATCCCGCGATGCGAAATTCGATGAGGAAGACTGTAGGACTTCCGAGCACTCGCTCGCAGGCGCTAATTCGGCAATGAATGGGAACCAATCGACGGAAAGATCGGGCATTCGACTGTTAGATCCGCGTGAATTCTTAACAAAGAGCCGTTTGGCTCGATGCGGGGATCTGTGTCCGCTCTCTCTCAATCAGGGTGGCTGAGGATGGGATTCTCCGCTTGCTCAATCCGAGAAATTTACCTTCAGGTCAAGAAAAGGCCTGCCTGCTTTGCTCATAATGCTGTTCATCAATCGGTGGGCCTCTGTTTCTTCTTCTGCACGAGCCTCAACCCAGATGGCGTCACGGACAAGCACATATTCCCCAAGAGTTGAACAGACCGTATATGAAAGGCGGGAGCCAGGCCGCTGCCAAGTCATAGTCATCTCTTGTCCCGAATCATCGGCTCCCGCCTTCCATACCGGCTCGTTCCGTGCTAAGTGAAACGTCAGGGGAGTCAGCGATTATACCTGCCTAAAGCTCCACGCCAAGCCTATCCCAAACCGATTCACCCTCCTTGATCTCCATTGGCTTGAGATGCCAATAGGTTTTGAACAGGAAGTAAAACATCGGCACGACACCGGCCAGAATAATCGTGAGATCAGGGACTATGCGAATCGTACCCAGTACAAGGACAGGAGTCCGTGTGAAGAATTCAGCGCTTCTAGCCGCCCATAGACCTTCCTGAAAGCTCGTCCAGGCTTGCATGACCCCTATGGGGAACAGCGTGCCAAAGGTGAGAAGAGCGAGTCCAATGTTGAACCCCCAGAAGGAGACCTTGAGGATCCCGTCATTCCAATACCGCTTGTCGACCAGTCCCCGCCAGGAGAAGAGGAGGAGCGCAATCGAGAGCATGCCGTACGTGCCGAACAGCGCAGCATGAGCATGATTCATGGTCAAATAGGTCCCATGCTCGTAGTAGTTGACCACCGGTAAGTTGATGAGGAACCCGAATACCCCCGCGCCCAGAAAATTCCAGAATGACGAAGCAACCAGGAAGAACAGTGGCCACTTGTACGGGAATTCCTTGCCCTCTTTGCGGATTGCTCGGAATTCCATCAGACCCCGGACCACAAGACCGAACGGAGGCACAGGTTCCATTGATGAAAACACGGAGCCCAGGGCCAGCCAGTAGCTTGGTCCACCATACCAGAAGTAGTGATGCGCCGTGCCTATGATCCCCGACAGGAAAACGATTGCTGCAGTGAAATAGGCAACAATGAGAGCGGCTCTTGCGGAAGCGAGTCCCATTACGACGAGAAGAAGGGAGATTACCGCAACACCGAAGAACTCGAAAATACTCTCTACCCATATGTGGACTACAAACCATCTCCAGTAATCAGCCACAGTAAGATGCGTTCCTTTTCCGTAGAGCAGGCCGAACCCGAAGAAGAACACGACAAGGACAGCACTGAGCACATAGTACATCATCAAGCCGCTAAATTCGTCCTTGTGCCAGAGCTTGAGATGATGGTAGATGGGCCGGTAGACTATGAGCGACCAGGCTATAAGTCCCACGAAAAGGATGAGCTGCCAGATCCTCCCCAGCTCCAGGAACTCCCAACCCTGGTGACCCAGCCAGAACCACCACTGGCCAAGCCATCCATAAATGCCGGCCACCTCTCCAAGCAGACTTCCCAGCGCCACGATCAGTATTGCCACAAACAGGAGTTGAACGAGGAATCCCTGACCTTTCCGTTCAATGCCGCCAAGGATAGGCGCAAGGTAAATCGCCGACGCCACTCATGTGGTGGCAATCCAGAAGATGGCAAGTTGGAGATGCCACGACTTGGCCCAACTGTAGGGAATCACGTTGGCAACCCATTGTACATAGAACTGAGCAGGATGAACCGTGTAGTGGGCAAGAAGCCCGCCGAAGTTCGTCTGAAGGAGAAAGAGCAAGATCACCACGAGGAAGAATTTGGCTGCCTTGAACTGACTGGGGGTGAGAGGCATGTCAATGAGCTTCTCCGCAAGCGGAACCCCCTTCGCCGCACCGTACCAGATTCCAAAGTAATGAACGCAGAAAACGAAGACTCCCAGTACGATTAAGAGACCCAGAACTCCCCCGAGTGTCCAGATATAGGTGTCGGCAGTCGGCACATTTCCCAGGGTACGATCCGCAGGCCAGTTGTTGGTGTAGGTAATGTCAGCGTTGGGGCGCTTTGTCGATGTGTAATAGATGGGACTTCATCTGACAGTGGTGAGTTACCTGACAGCTACGAGGGC
>CAZCDS010000060.1:0-39286 GCA_964497585.1 uncultured Syntrophaceae bacterium | reverse complement strand
TAGAAAACCTTGCTGAGTTAGTGGAACAAGACTGGCGTCGAGGTAGTGCTGGGAACACACGATTACCATTAGGATTTCGGAAGTCCTGTACAAGGAATGCGGGGTTCGGCCATAAGAGCCAGCAGTTTGCTAACATCCTGCCAACGTTTTTCGGGACTGGGAATTACTAGAACTGACGGAACAAGGTTGAGTGGGAGTGAAATCGTTGGGCTTCTCAGACAAGTCGTCAATTTGATTAAGGTATCCTCTGGCTTCTCACGGGGCAGACATTCACATCCGACGAACCGGCACGCCCAGTTACCATTCAGTCACCTTTTTTTGGAGGCTCGGGGGCCCGCCGAGTTCAAAATCCGGCATTTTTGGCCCCCGAAACGGCCCCCAGGTGGTTGCGGTAAATCGGAGAATAGGCACTACCAGTAAGGTTTTCGTATTGACAGCCCATCCTAGATCACGCGCCTCTCACTCGGAAGAGCCTGAGATCCGTGATCAACACCCAAGGCCACGGAGAATCGTGAGGCAATAGAGTATTGGCTTCACCGATTCAATTCGGCCATAGGAGAAGATCCACTTAGTCAACTTCTCCCACTAGGATGAACGGGGCCCAGAAGAAGGGATGATCGTATCCAGCGTCTCGGATCTCTTTCCGGGCCAGCCGCAACGACTCCAGCTTGCTCTTTCCCTCCTTCAGGTGGCGGAAGAAGCTCTCCGTCAGAATGACTGATGATTTCTCCGCAACCGACCAGAGGGTCATCAGGACAGCCTTAGCTCCGGCATACTGGAAGGCTCTCCCCATTCCCATCGTGCCTTCACCAGAGATCCGTCGCCCAAGGCCGGTTTGACACGCGGTGAGAGCAACGATGTCCGAGTTCAGCTCCAGGCCCATGACCTCGCTCATTCGGAGAAAGCCGTCCTGTCCTTTGGGCTGGTCGGGGATCGTCAACACCAAAACCGGCTCCTGCATGCCGGGCAAGTCCTTTCCGAAATAACCGTGAGTCGCAAAGACGATCGAGCCGTACTTCGTCAGCGGCTTTTCGAATAGCACAGGCTTTGACGCCTTCATTCCCGTGTACAGATCTGTCTTCTTGGAGTCGAGCTGTTTCAAACTCTTCGCCAGTTCTCCGGTCAGAGGCAGTCGAAGAAAGGTCAGTCCCATCTCATTCTTGATGGACAGGAGCTTGTCCGGCATGGATTTCATGATTGCAATTCGTCTTTGCCGGTTGGCACTGGCGAGGCGGGAGTCTTTGACATCGAACACCGGGTCTGCCATCACCATTCTGTTTGGAGCCGACCTCTTGGCTTTGCCGAAGGTTCTTGCGAGGGTGAGAGCCGTGATCGACTGGTAGTAGGATAAGGGATTCCGGTCTCCGAAGAACCGGGCTCCTGTGACGTAGGGTATCTTCTTGTCCGTCCTGACTTCGCCCCCGTCGTTGAGGACGAGCATCTCGAAAGGAAGGACTCCGAGCGAATCATCTGGGACGATTATGACCGGGATGCCTTCAGGCAGGTCAGAGAGCATGTCCGAGAGGAGCAGATCGGAGAGCTTCTTGCCGGAGGCGAAGTCAAAGGATTTGAGTTTTTTGACGAAATTCCCTTCGCTCACCTCCAGCGGTTCCCTGACCTTCCGAACCAGCTCATCCAGCTCCTTCCGCGCGGTAGGCTTGAACAAAGCCTTGACGAGTTTCTTGCCCTTGGTGAGATAGATAATGACACCGGAGTCGGTCACGTCGTATGAGAGAGTCCATTCGTTGTCTTTGAGAGCTGATTGGGATAGCTCCATAGGTTCGGGATATCTGGTTACTGCGAAGAGAGGGTACTTATTGCGGAGCATCTTGATGTGGGCGTCGAGCTTGTCTTCCAATTCCTTGACCTGTGGTTCAAGCGCTTTGATTCGTTCCTTGTTTGCGTCCTTGTAAGCTTTCTGTCTTGCCTTTTTGATGGCCGCGAGTTGATCGTTCAGGCTTTCGTCTTTCGTGATCATGCCTTGCGGGACATCTAATCGATCTCCTGCGATCAGGCTCGATATCTGTTCCGAGTATACGCGTGCCTTGGAGTATTCCGAGCTCTTCAGCGCGTCAACCGGCCTGTTCAGACGTATCAGCACTCGTGCAAGACCCTCATAAGGCGCTGTGCGGTAAAAGCCATAGACCCGTACGTCGAAAAACTTCTCCCTTGCCTGACGGCTGAGGCTGGAACGCAAGGCCTCCGTGAAATCAACCGCTTTGCGATAGTATTCTGCTGCCTTGGCATCTTTTCCCAGACCTTCATAGGCTCTGCCGAGTCCGGTGTAGGCAGTGAAGAGAGCGTCTGCGTCCCTGTTCCGTTCAGCCCATGTGCGAAGCTGGTCGTAGTTCGCAGCAGCCTTTTCATAGTTAGAACTGAGGAGATAGAATCGTCCTCTCGTTGGAAAATTGCCCGATTCCTTGATCAAGGGGGCAGCCCTAACGAGATCATTCCGGTCGAGATAAGCGTCTGCCATGAGATTTTTCGGCCACTCTGTCGGTAAACCCTTCTTAGTACGAATGGCAAGCACCTGTTCGAACATCTCCAGAGCTCTCCGGCGCTCCCCCTTATGCGCATAGAGCACACCAAGATTACCGAGCGCTGTACCCACATCGGGGTGGTTCTTCCCGAGGGCCTTCTCAAATATTGTGAGGGCTCTCTTGAACAAAGGTTCGGCCTCGGAATACTTCCCCTGATCGCTGTAGAGTCCGGCCAGGCCGCCGAGAGAGTTGGCCACATTTGGGTGGTTCTTGCCCAGGGCCTTTTCCAAAATTGCCAGGGCTCTCTTGTACAGCGGTTCCGCTTCGGCATACTTCCCCTGCGCTTCATAGAGAAAGGCCAGGTTGTTCAGAGCTATGGCCACGGTGGGATGATTCGTTGGGAAGGTCTTCTCGGCCACGTTCAAGGCTCGCTGAGCTACTTTCTCCGCGTCAGCGTACTTGCCCTGACGGTAGAGCTTCGCCCCTTGTTCGTTCAGCTCCTTCCACCGAGCCTCTTCACCGAATGCGACTATCCCAAGGCTGAGGCATAACGTCACGATCAAACCTATTCTGATCCGCATCATCTTCCGTCTCCCCTTCCCTCAGAAGCGTTTCCGCCGTCGAACCAGGCTTATGCGATTCCTTGATGCGCTACCTGGTTGACCAGTTGCGCTCATACAAGACAGACTCCCCTTCGTGTGCGCAAGCGCTGAACTCATCACGTCAGTGCGAAGGGCTCGGTAGACCCACACGCGTCCGTGTCTTCTGCGTGGTCCTCCCCCTCTCAAGTTGGTGGGTGCGGGTTGATGCGTGAGTTGTTTCTCAAAATATCATGGCCGAAAGACCTCGGAAATTCAAGAGACTCTTTGGATACGCTTCAGAACATCAGCATGGCTACAGCGGAAGGCCGACTGACAGCGATCGGGGGGAATGATCAGAAAGAAGAACCCCAAGCAGGACCACTATTGGTATGAGATGCTCGGGGGACCGGATCGGGGACCGCCACGTTCAAAATCCGGCATCTTGGGCCCCCGAAACGGCTCCCACGGGGTTGGGGTAAATCAGAGGAGAGGCACTGTCAGTGCGGTTTTCGTGTTAACAGCCTTTTCTAGGGTACGACCCTCTCACGGCGGAGACATTCAGCTCTCTTGCTCCGGTCCATCCAGTTACCATTTAGTTACCTTTCTTGGGACTAAACGGGATCAAACGGGATCGATCTGGATCAATCGGGACTGAAATCATGGGGGAATTCGGCTAAGGCGTCGGTTTTATTAGGGGTGAGTTTGACTTCACACGGCAGGGCAGGGAGGTTCCACGCCTCTTGGGTATATCAATGATTCTCATGGCGTAGGTCATGTTGTGCCATGACCCTTTTTGGGGCCTGGCCATTTTTGCTGTGGCTGTCGTGATTTTTCGCAGGCTCGTTGACGTAGACGAGGGTCCCTCCCTTGCGCTCTCCGGAAGAATTCACGATCTGAGGCCCCAGGTGGAAGGCGGACGCACCCCCCGAACGGCAGACGCACGCGCGTTGACCGCGGGGGACATGGCGCTTTGCTTTTCTCTTTCTCTTCCATTAGAATCGGACTCGCCGGGGCGTTTGCAGCTTCAGTGTATATCAGGAGGGTCTCCACGAAGCAGAGAAACACTGGCCTAGCGCAGACAATCGCTGAGCACAGCAGATTCATGAAGGGGGAGGCCTCCGAGATCGTTGGCACGTTGCTTGACCTAATCAAGGCCTGCCTCGTGTCCAGCGAGGATGTCATGGTTTCAGGATTCGGAAAGTGGAGCGTCAAGTCAAAACGGCGCAGGAGAGGAAGAAACGCGCAGATAGGCGAGGGAGATCATCCTCGACGGCAGAACGGTGGACATCTGGAAGTATGGTCCAGTGCTGAAGAAGGCGTTCAGCAGGGTGCCCTTGAATCACGGAAGCCAATAAGATTGTATCCGGGGTCCCTGCATATTGCCGTCCACGTCGCCGAGTTCCCTGTGACAGCCAATCTACGGGAGTATACGATTGATGCATCAAGACAAGGCTCAACCATACAACAAGCGCTTCTTGGAATTCATCAGGCTCTTAGCCCTCATCGGCAAGGATTCCCGCCTCTTTCCCAGGAAATGCCAGACCTGTGGCAAGGACCATAAGAATTTGGCAGGCTACCTCCAGCACCACAAGGTTGGTTTTCTTTGGGGAGTTCTGACCATTTGTGGGATTTGCTCTTTCAGCGCAGGCATTGCCACGGCTGAAGGTGGAGATCAAAGCCAGGAGTTGATAAAGGCTTCCCTGGCAGGCGATCTTCCGAAAACTGAACGCCTTCTGCGTGAGGGGGCGAATGTCAATGCAAGGTTCAAGGACGGGTTCACCGCCTTGATGTTGGCATCCCTGACAAACCACCCTGCAATTGTGAAGCTACTTCTCGGCAAGGGAGCTGACGTCAATGCCAGGACTTCCCATGGCGTAACGGCCCTGATGCTGGCTTCCGGAAAGGGTGCCATCGAAGTTGTAAGGCTTCTCTTGGAGTCAGGCGCCGACGTAAACGCAAAAGAATCGTCCGGTTGGACGGCCCTTACCCACGCCACCAAAAACGGACACGAGGACCTGAGAGCGCTCCTAATAAAACATGGAGCAAAGGAATAAGTGCAAACGGCTGTTTGACACGGGCAGAGCGTGGAACAGCATCCCCCGCAGAGGTTACGTGAGTCGAGTGCCTTACTCTATCTTCTTCAGGGAACTGGACTTCTTCGAAGCGCTACGTGCGCTGTTCGTCGGCGATGCTTTCGGCATTGGGATAGTCAAAAGGGTCATGGTCGCGAGCGGCAAGACCGCCGTTGCCTTAAGAGGGGCCGTGGTGAGGGCGACCGAGATACCTGCGTGATAGCAGCCAATGCGGGAGCCTTGTTGAAGGCCCACTGACGAACAAGGAGTCCGCTTCGAGAAAGAATCGGAGTTCGTTTCGGATTCCGTTGCAAAAATGGTGGCAGAGGCATGAGCGAGGAATCCCACGAAGGGACAATTAGCATCTGAGCGTCTCAGAGAACGTAGCGAAGAGACAGGCTAAGGAGGAGATAGTATGGCATCGGCTCTCAACCGAGAGGTTTTCACGCAGCTCAGTTATGGGCTCTACATCGTAACATCCCATCTCGACGGTAAACTGAACGGTCAAATCGTCAACACGGTCCTTCAGGTGACTTCAGAGCCGCCACGGGTTGCCGTGATTATCAACAAGGACAACTTAACCCACGAGTACATATCCAAGAGCAAGGTGTTCGGGGCCTCGGTGCTCGATACCTCAACTCCCATGACGTTTATTGGCTTATTTGGCTTCAAATCCGGCAGAAACGTGGACAAGCTGTCCCAGGTAGAATTCGCTGAGGGTGCCACAGGTGCGCCGCTGGTTACGGATCATTGCCTCAGCGTCCTGGAGGCCAGAGTCATCGAACAGGTGGATGTGGGAACCCACACCCTTTTTGTGGGAGATGTGGTCAGTGCCGATGTGCTTCGGAGTGGAGAACCCCTTACCTATGCGTATTACCATACTCACTTGAAGGGTAAATCCCCGAAAACGGCCCCAACCTTCAATCCTGAAAAATAGCTCATGTCTGGGAAAAGAGTATCTCACTAGGCAGCAAGTTCGAGGCCGGGGTTCCTGATCAAAAAACCTTTCGTCATTTTCTCGGGAGTATTCACGGACCAATGAGAACTCACGAGTACCGATAGGGTTCAATGGCCATTGATTTCTCAGGGGAAATACGGATCGACCGATCTGGGATTGACTGGTGCCGTGCTTTCACACGACAGGGTGGGAGGTTCCATTCCATTTTGGGTCTATCAATGATTCTCCGGGCTTAGGTCATGTTGCCCCATGGCCTTTTTTTTGGGTCTCGCCTTTTTTGAGACGGCTGTCGCGATCTTTGTCAAGCTCGCGGACATCGCCGAGAGTCCCTCCCTTGCCGTCGTCGGAATAATTCCCCATCTGGGCCCCCAGGTGGAAGGCATACCCAGACCCCAAAGGCAGACCCACGCGAGTTGACCGCGGGGGACATGGCGCTTTGCTTTTCTCTTTCTCTTCCATTAGAATCGGACTCGCCGGGGCGTTTGCAGCTTCAGTGTATATCAGGAGGGTCTCGATGACGCTGACGAAGACTGACCTCGCGCAGAAGACTACCGAACACTGAAGATTCATGAAGGGCGAGGCCGCCGGCAAAATGTAACGCTGCTGAACTCGATCAAGGCCAGCCTCGTGTCAAGCGAGGATGTCATGGTTTCAGGATTCGAAAAATGGAGCGTGAAGTCGAAACGGCCACGGCGGGGGAGGAATCAGCAGACTGGAGAAGAACGCATCCTTGATGGCACAAACGTGGTCATCTGGCAGTCTTCGCCTGGACCGGAGCAGGGGGTCAACACTCACCTGTCCGCAGATTGAGAGCAATGCACCGACATGCCGGGCCTGCGAATTATCAAATGGCAGGAGTTCATCCCATGAGGCGAATTTTCACAAACGATGCGCTGTCTGACTCAATTTATTCTCTGAAAATGGTCAGTCACTTTCTTGCAAAAGTCTGGGAGGAGTCTCAGAGTTGGAAATGGGTTATTATTGCTCTTCATAACTCACTGCAAGGATTCATGGCATGCGCCATCCGAGGCTCCGATGGTGTCGCCGCGATCAAGGACCGAACTAGAGACCGAAGACACATCAAGGGCTATCTTAAGCTCACTGAAACCAAGCTCCCCAAGCTTCTTGACTTCATGGATCTCTACGAAAGAATAAAAGACCCTGAGGTCATGTGCCGCATGTGTGGTAGCAAGGAATTCCAGGCTTCCGATAGCCACGATCGGCTCGTCGATCTGCTCAACGAGGTGAGGAACGAACTAACACATTATTTTCCCAACCTGCACATGATGAGTGATGTGGCCGACTGGCTACCGATGATCAGAGGCTCAGCGGAAATAATAGAATTTCTCTGTTTTCAGTCGGACAATTTCTTCATGCCTGCTAATGATGACCGACTGAGGCCTGTTCGGGAGGTGCTGGAAGAGATCCGTAAGCAAGTTGACCTAATTCAAGCAGAAATGGACAAGGCAATATGAATGGCGAATTTTTCGGAGAATGGCCCATGATAGGAATAGATAACCTTCGTAGATGAAGTTCAACTGGACAGTCATTGAAGTTATTCTATTGACGAGAGAGAAGAGTCTCATGCGGTAAGGGGACGCACCTATGCCTGAGCATGACATGACATCACATCGCCGGTTGACCAGCATGGACGTGATCCAAGCAGTCAAACTCCACCATGTCGGCATGATTGCGGCAATGGCAATGGAAGATCATAGAGCTCGTTTTGGAGACAAATGCGTCTATCCCAATATCAGGAATTTTTTTGTTCGTGAAATGCAATATTCTATAGAAGACCAGCGATTTGCTATGGTGGAAGGTCTAATAATGCGCTTTGCTAGGGTGAACGGTTTCAGAGGAGTTTTCTCGGCCATGCACGAGGGGCTTAACCATGTCAATGAATTTGCCCGTTTCTGTAAAGATATCTTATCTGCCCAGTATGTGCCATTCAAAGCTTTGGTTCAACTGTGTCGTAACGTTTATTCTCTCGACATTGTCTGTATCAGAAGAGGAGAGATCATTCTGAGTAAGAGTGATTACGAGAGAACCGTGAGAAGCTGGATTAAGAGGCAACATTCCATGCATTTGAAAGTTTCCATAAGTTACAGGGACCTTTTGCACGAGGGCGAATTTGAACCTTCTTATGGGTTTACAATTGATCTGGACTTGCGCAGTCTAAAACCTGGAAAACTCTTCTCTTCTGTCATACCGGATTACAACCAGTCCATGCTCGGTGAATGCTGTTATAATGTTTGTGAGTTCTTACACAGGAAGATTGAAAGATAACCAGAGAATCCACTGCCGACAAAGGGGGAGCCACGCAGGTAAAGAAGCCGAAGACGACAATTGAGAGGCCTCGTGAGTGAAGGTTGGAAGGCGAAATCCCTTTCGTGATTTTTTGGTGAGTTTTGACAAACGGACGACAACTCAGGACTACTGATGGGGTTCAATGGTTTCAACGTAATCTCGGCGAGAGGGCGGCGGTTCAACCCCCCACACGCCTACCATGAAACGCTTAATGTCGTCAGCACGTCGAGTGTGACCGCTCCATGCCAATCTCTTTTTGTGGAGCGGCCTGTGCCTTCGTCACATTGGGGAAATGTTTATAAGGTTATGCACCTCCTTGCGGCCGCTCTGGACGTCCCGGTCACTCCTGGATTCCCGCCAATCTCCTGGCCATCTTTTTCTTCATGTCCATCTTCCCCAGGCGACCATACATCACCTTCTGGGTTTGAGGAGAGCCGGCTCCGTGCATGGATTCGACCAGAGCCGTGCCACCGGTCATGTTTTCGATGAGTCGGAGAATACGTATCCTCGATTCGGTCGACACTCCCTCCACGCCTGCCATATATTTCTTAACGTATTCGCCGATCTCCGCGCTCTTGAGATCGTTCTCAAAGGGCATGGTGGCCAGGATGCCGCCTGCCACATCGTGAGCCAACCTGGCAATCTCGTAGATGTGGCTTGTAATGTTGTGCTTGGTGCAATTGGCCAGGAGTGGGTCGGGATAGTAGGCGCCGCTGGGAGTCTCCGCGCCCATTGCCGAGCACGCAACCGAACCTGAGTAGACAGTCTCGGTGAGGTGCATCATTTGTGCCAGCTTCTCCTTCACGTGAGAGGCCTTCTCCGTTCCGTGCATCTCAGAGGCCACCGCGCATGCTCCGACGATGACGTCCGACACTCCTCCCTTGCAGCCTCCGTAGTTCTGGCGGTGCAACGTGGCGAAGCGCTCGACCATGATGGCGGAGAAGTCGAACTCACCGCACATAAAGACTCGCTCCCACGGGACGAACACGTTGTCAAAAACGATAAGGGTCTCACCCCCCACGAGGCCAAACTCGGGATTACCTGCGTCGATACGTCCCCCGAATTTCCGCTCGTCGTTGGTCTGGCGGCCGAAGATCTGAATCAACCCCGGCGCGTCCAGCGGCACCGCGCAGACGAGGGCGTAGTCCCGGTCGTTTTCCCGCATGAATTGGGTAGGCATGATGAGGATCTCATGACTGTTCGCTCCGCCGGTCTGATGGGCTTTCGCGCCTCGTATGACGATACCCTCGTTGGTCCGCTCCGCCACCCGGGTGAAGAGGTCCGGGTCAGCCTGCTGGTGAGGCGGTTTGCTTCGATCTCCCTTGGGATCGGTCATGCCGCCTACAATCATCCGGTTGCTTCGCTGAACTGTCTTCAGGTATTCCTGGAAACGCTGATGGTAATCGGTGCCGTACTTCTCGTCGATGTCGTACGTAGTCATGTATGTGGCATTGAGAGCGTCCCACCCCACGCACCGCTGAAAGCAGCTTCCCGTCTCGTGCGCCACAGCCCTCAGGAGCTGAACCTTCTTGATCAAGTCCTCCACAGACTGGTGGATGTGCGTAAAGCGGCTGATCCTCTCGCCTGTCAGGTGGCTGGTGGCTGTTGCAAGATCCTCATACTCGGGTCGGCACGCCATCTCGTACGTCTTGGCCGCGGAGTTAATGTGGGGGATGAACGCTGGATGAGTCGTAATGTCGTCGACTTGCTCGCCGTTATAGTAGACGATGCGTTTCTGCTCTCTCAGGCTTCGAATGTAGTCCTCCGCCGTCTTGATTTCCATGCTTGTGTCACTCCTTTCTTGGAGGGCTCTTCCGCCTCTCCAATCCTCGTCCTTAGGCACGACTCCAGAAGCGCTACAACGCTCTCGGCATTCATCGAGTCGTCCGAGAGCGAAACCAGACAGTCCGTTCGAGATATCTCGTCCCGCGGGCACATTGTCTTGCACCCACATATCAAGAGTACCGCATCGTAACTATCGGCATCCAGTCGAACCCAATCAATCCTCTCACCGGCTGCCCCGCGTATCTGCTCCCAGTATTCCACCCGGTCGTAACCCGGATTGCACCCGCCGCAGAATTTCAGAGCCACTCTCATGAGACAGATGTGGACGCGTAGCCCGTGCGAATTGTCACCACCGGATAGTGGCGCGTATGTGGCCTGAACTCTGGAGAGTTCCCAGCCGCGCCTTTCCCTCGCTGGTATGGCGCCACGATACTTACCAACTTGGTGGATGATTCACCCATACGATCTCTACTGTCTCGTCGCTTGTATTCCGGAATCGGTGTTGTCTCGTTGAGTCAAAATAGAATGCATCGCCTGCATACAAGATGTGCGTCAACCCATCCACCGTCAGTTCAAGCGTTCCCTTGACAACAAATCCAAATTCCTCCCCCGGATGCGAATAGTTGCCTTCCGACCCACCGCCGGGCTCCAAAATCGCAAGCCGAGCATCAATATTCTTGCCGGGCCCCTGGCGGACCAGGATGTCTATCAGCAGCTTCGAGCCGCGAACCGCCACGCGTTGTCTTTCTTCCTTGCGCAAGACTACCTCTTCCCCATTCGGCCGCTCGGAGAACAACTCGATGATCGTCGATCCGAGCGCATCTGCGATCTTCTTGAGCCGGGAGGCGGAAGGGTCCAGTTTGTCGTTCTCAATCATTGACAGGTACGAGGGCGAGCAGCCGACTCGATGCGCTACCTGCTTGAGCGACAGTCCCTGGCTTTTTCGCAGTAAGCGTAGTCTGCTTCCAATCGTATCCATAAAACACTGGTTCCCGAAGAGTTCAGTATTCTAACATTCACACCATAATATTATCGGTATCGGAAGTCAACCAGAACACACAGGAATCCTAAATAACTCAACAATATCCAACCCTTGAAAGACTCCTTGGGAAACGGAGCCCACAGCCTGGCCCGCTGGCGAAGAGGCCTAAGCTCCAGACATAGCAGTCGATTATTTCGGTTTCCTGAACCTTCTCCTTAGTTTTCGGCCTTTCTTGACTGCCTCGGCTATTACCGAGCCGAGAGGATTACCATCAAGATATTAGCTTGTATCGCTGCTTCTTCCGGCGTCCGGACGGTCTTCTCAGGTTCCAAAGATTCTCCTCGGAAAAAAGCCTTGACAAATGTTCAGGATCTTGTTAATTCCCGAATAGGCAGCCTCTAAGTATGGATTTGGTTATTCCCTAGGGATCTTTGAGCCACAATGATGTGGCTGTTGTTCAGTATCATGAAGGAGTCGAACAGGGGTCAATTTCCTCGATCGGAGGACGTGGATCCTCCTACCTCTATGTGAGCGGTATCCTGCACATCCAGAGGTCCGGCGAAAATACCCCAACGGAGATTCCCAGGGCGGGCCCCGACGAAAGCGAGTGAGAATGTCCCGGGCGCTGTTTGATCTTACAGGAAAGACAGCCATGGTAACAGGAGGTACTCGTGGCCTGGGAGAAGTCTCAGCTATTGCATTGGCAAAGGCCGGCGCTGATGTGGCGGTGTGCGGACGCAATGAATCAGACCTGGATCGGGTGTCCGGAGCCATAGGGAATTTGGGCCGATCAGCCACGGGTTTTTTTCTCGACGTGACCTCCAAGGAGAGTATCAGCGAGGGAGTAGATCAAATCCTGAAGCAATTCGGCAAGATCGACATTCTTGTAAACAACGCAGGAGTGAATTACCGAGTGCCGGTGCTGGAGTTTCCGGAAGACATGTGGGACCTCATTCTCAGCACCAACCTCAAGGGCTATTTCTTAGTGGCTCAGGCTGTGGTCCCGCAGATGCTTGATCGTGGGTACGGCAAGGTGATCAACATGGGCTCCATTCTGGGAACGGTTGCCCTACCCATGCAGGCGGCCTATGCATCTTCAAAGGGAGGCGTAGACCAGCTTACCAAAGTAATGGCTTTGGAGTGGGCCAAACAGGGTGTCAGAGTAAATGCCATTGGCCCCACCTACTTTGAGACGGAGCTGGTTGCCCAGCTCCGCAACGATCCGGAGCGCTTCAACTTCATAAATGAGCGGACCCCAATGGGACGATGGGGCTATCCTCCTGAGTTGGAGGGCATAGTGATCTTTCTTGCTGCGCCGGCTTCCGATTTCATTACAGGCCAAACCATTTACATTGATGGCGGCTGGACAATCTGGTGAAGAGAATGTCATCCTGTTTGCCGCGCTGGGATAGATTCCGCGCGAGGGCCTGACTCTGGCAATTCCGAAGAGGTCTCAACATGGGCTCCCTTTATGAAAAAAGGGTGTGGTTGAAGAATTATCCGGAGTGGGTTCCCCACGATCTCGAAATAACCCCGTGTACCGCTCTGGAGGATTTCAGAGCCTCCGCGGCTCGTTCGCCGCAAGCTCCGGCCGTGTTCTACTTCGACACCGTCCTATCCTATGGTGAAATTGACCGTCAGTCGGATGCCTTGGCAGCTGCTTTTCAGGATTTGGGTCTTAAAAAGGGCGATCGAATCGTCGTAGACCTCCAAAATGTGCCTCAGTTTCTCATCGCGACCTATGCCGCGTGGAAACTCGGTGCCATTGTCGTTCCTGTAAATCCTATGTACAAGGAGAACGAGCTGTCCTACTTCTGTAAAGATTCAGGAGCCAAGCTGTTCTTTGCCCTCGACGAGATCCTGGACGGGTTGGATTTAGCCTTTTTGGACAATTCTCCTATTGAAACAGTCGTTACAACATCCCCTTTGGATTTGCTTTCACGCGATGCCGCGCCTCCCCCTATGCTCAAAGAGTTCAAGAAGATACCCGTGGCCGGGGCAACAGAGATGCTCCATCTCTTGGAGAAATATGACGGGAAAGACGTGGAGGATCCCGGACTAACTCCCGATGATACGGCTTATCTCACCTACACTTCGGGGACTACAGGTCCTCCGAAAGGGGCAATGAACACCCATGGCAACATCGCGTTCAATGCCCGCGTCTATCAAGCGATGCAACGCATTGATGAGACCGATGTAGTCCTCGGCATGGCTCCCCTGTTCCATGTCACCGGAGAGGTGGCCCACTTGGCCATATCCGCGCTGGCGGGGATTCCGGTGGTCCTTTCTTACCGGTTCGACCCCGGGGAAACACTCCGCCTCATTGAGCGGTGGAAGGCTTCCGTGACGGTCGCTTCCATTACGGCCTACATTGCGTTAATGAATCATCCGGACATCAAAACAAGGGACGTCTCAACTTTTGTAAAAGCTTACAGCGGCGGCGCACCGGTTTCGGAGGCACTCGTTAACAGATTCGAAGAACTTACCGGTCTGTATCTCCACAATGTCTATGGCATGACAGAGACAAACTCTCCGTCTCACATTGTGCCTTTGGGAGAGAAGGCGCCGGTGGATGAGGAGAGCGGGGCGCTTTCGGTCGGCGTCCCTGTTCCAAACTGTGTCACCAAGATTGTGGACCTGGAGCATGGATCGGTAGAACTCCCCGCTGGAGAAGTAGGCGAATTGGCCAATCGGGGTCCTATTATCATACCGGGATACTGGGAAAAACCGGAGGAGACGGCGCATGCCATCCGGGATGGGTGGCTTTACACCGGGGATGTCGGCAAAATGGATGAGGACGGATGGTTCTATGTAGTGGATCGTAAGAAAGACATGATCGTGGCCTCGGGATACAAAGTGTGGCCCAGAGATGTAGAAGATGTGATCTACCAACATCCTGCAGTCAAGGAGACGGCGGTTGTGGGAGTGCAAGACCCTTACAGGGGTGAGACGGTGAAGGCATTCGTCGCGCTGAAGGAGGCGATGGAGGGTTCTGTGACCCCTGAGGAGATCATATCTTTCTGCAAGACTCGCATGGCGGCGTACAAGTATCCTCGGCAGGTGGAGTTCGTTGCTGAAATCCCGAAAACGCTGACGGGCAAATTTCTCCGTCGGACACTGAGGGAACGAGAAGAATAACGTGAGACTGAATGACGAATCGGTGCGTTGCCGCGGGGAGAAGAAGCAGGCACCGTGGGACACGCATTACTGTGGGTCGCAACTGGGATCGGAATTCCCGTGAGAGACCACCTCGAGTTCACGTTGCCGGCCCATCGCCGATACAGGGCCGACCCACGGAGATGTAGCAGCGAGCCCAGGTGTTTCGGGGTCTGAAAGGCATGGGGCCGGTTGATAGGATCGATTTTCATGCCCTAGTCGGACGTAGGATCATCGGCTCCGACGTGCGCCACGGCACAAACAACGATCTATGAAATGAGTGTCGATCGGAAGAGGGACGTATGAACCTTCAAAATCCTGGAATGGACGTGACAGAGACAAAGGACGGTGCAACCATTTCCAGTTGGGGCATCGTGTGAGAAGACTCGGTTGCCTGTACCGACCCGTGAGCCCTTGCCAAGACCAGCCGGGGGTCAAAACCAACGGGACGGTGCGGGAGCCGCATAATTGCCGGGAGAAAGGAGGATCTCAATGTCAAAGAAGAAGATTACACGAAGAGATTTTGTAAAGGCGGGGCTTCTGACGGCCGCCGCCACAGGCCTTGGGCCGGGTGTGCTCAAGCCTACCGGCCTGTGGGCGGCCCAAGCCAAGATCAAGGGACCGATCAAGGTAGGGTATCAGGCGATCATGAGCGGCACCTTGGCCGGGTATGGCGAGTTCCACAAGATGGGTGTAGATATGGCCGTCGAAGAGATCAATGCCGCGGGGGGCATTGCTGGTGCCAAGCTGGAAGTCGACTTCCGCGACTCTACACTCAAGAAACC
The DNA here is from genome assembly GCA_964497585.1 of uncultured Syntrophaceae bacterium. Classification (GTDB taxonomy): domain Bacteria; phylum Desulfobacterota; class Desulfomonilia; order Desulfomonilales; family Desulfomonilaceae; genus CAZCDS01. The sequence goes on along the minus strand of CAZCDS010000060.1, from coordinate 24,180 downwards.
CCAGGCCATCAAGAACGCCCGCTACTTTGTGGATTCCTGGGGAGCCGACTTTCTGGCCGGTGTGGACTCTTCCGGTCAGGCGCTGGCCCTTGCGCCGGTTATGGCTCAGTTGAAAAAGCCCCTGATGGTCACCCACGCGGCCACGGAAAAACTGACCGAGCAGGAAGTATTCAAGAAAGGTATCAAGGAGATTTTCCGCATCTCCACCCCCACCTATCAGGACGGCAATGCGGCGGCTTTCGTGGCCAAGACCCTTCCCGCCAAGAAATGGGCCACCATTAGCCCGAAGTATGAGTACGGGTACACCTGCTGGCGCATGTTCAAAGAGACTCTCGGCAAGCTCAAGCCCGGCACGGAGTTCGTAGCCGAATCATGGGCCCCATTCGGGACCACCGACTTCCGGGCTCACATCAATACCATTCTGGACGCCAAACCCGACGGCTTATACTCAGTTGAGTGGGCCGGCGAGTTGATCACCATGATGAAGCAGGCGGCACAGGCTGGGCTGTTCGGCAAGATCAAACACGTGATGCTCCCGGTGGGCGCGGCCATGGACGTGTTGGAGGGTTTGGGCAAGGAGATGCCTGACAACATATGGATCTCCGGCCGTTATTTCTTCATGTATCCTGATACCCCCAGGAACAAGAAGTGGGTGGCCGCGTTCCACAAACGCTGGAAGCACTATCCGGCCTACGTCTCGGAAACCGGCTACTCGTCGCTGTACGCGTTCAAAAAGGCCGTCGAGGCGTCAGGTTCCAAGGAAACCAAACCTGTCATTCAGGCACTGGAGGGTATGACGCTTGAAAGCCCGGCCGGAAAACGCGTCTTCCGCAAAGCAGACCACCAGGCTATGTACGCAGTGCCCTGGGGCCTTACGACGGCTAATCCAAAGTACTCTTTCAAGGTTATGGGAAAGATGGTAGTCATCCCGCCCAAAGAGTGCTTCAACCGTCCTCCATTCGAAGGCGCGGCAAGCAAACCGCCGTTCAAATCCTGAGTCCCCCCGTCATCCCCGGCCTCCTTTCTCGGACCGCCGGGGATGACCGGAAAAAGCTCCTACGGAGAGTGACTGCGGAGGTTCACGTATATGCTGCAATCGCTGGTTCATGTCTGTCTGGCCGGGCTGTCCAAAGGGATGTTCATATGGTTGGTGGCCAGCGGACTGACCCTGATTTTCGGGGTTTTGGGGGTACTGAACTTCGCCCATGGCGCCTTCTACATGCTGGGAGCCTATTTCTGCTTCACACTTCTTTCCTTGCTGGGCGACAATTTCTGGCTGGGTTTGGCCCTGGGACCTCTGTGCGTATGTGCCGTGGGCTTTATAATGGAGCGATATTTCCTCCGATATGTGTACCACCTTCACTTACCCTATCAGCTACTACTCACGTTCGCCTTTGTGATCATTTTCGACGACTTGGTCAAAATAATCTGGGGAGGCGGTTCCATCGGCTCACCTACGGTGCCGGGCCTTGCGGGCTCCGTGTCTATCACCGGTCGACTGTTCCCGACCTATAGCCTGTTCATAATGGTAATCGGTCCGTTGGTGGCCCTGGGACTGTGGCTAATGCTGGAAAAGACCTGGGCGGGGCGCATTATCCGAGCAGCATCCTCGGATCGAGAGATGGCCTCGGCCATAGGGGTGCGGGTTCCGGCGCTTTACACGGCGGTGTTCGTATTCGGTACGTGGTTGGGTGCGATGGGTGGCGGCCTGGCAGTACCGTACGTGGGCCTTCTCACGCCCGGCATGGGAGAAGCGATCATCATCGACGCCTTTGTGGTTGCCGTGATAGGAGGGCTGGGAAGCCTGAAAGGCGCCTTTCTTGGTGCCCTGATCATTGGCCTGCTATCCTCATTTGGAACCAGATTCATCCCAACTTTCGACATGTTCCTGACCTTCATCCTGATGGCAATCATCCTCGTCTGGCGGCCACAGGGATTCTTCGGAGAGGCGTCTTAGTATGGGCCGGTACATACCATATCTGGCTTTCGGACTGCTGGCCTTGGTTCTTGTCTTCATAGGTCTCCTTGCGGATCGGTTTGTGCTGTACCTCACCATGCGGGTAATGTTGCTTTCCATCTTTGCCCTGGGCTATAACCTGCTGCTGGGCCGCACGGGCTTGTTGTCCTTCGGACATGCCGCCTTTTATGCCGCGGGATCTTACGGCATGGCCCTGTTCTATTTGCATGTGAGCACCGACCCGGTGTTGGGCATCCTCGTAGGCATCGGGGTGGCGGTCATAGCGGCTTTGGTTATTGGCTTCTTCTGCGTTCGGCACACCGAGATCTATTTTGCCATGCTGACCTTGGCCTTTGGCATGATGGTCTTCTCCCTTATCTGGAACCTGCGTGATATAACCGGCGGCGACGACGGACTTGTGGGAATCGGCCGGAGTCCGCTGTTCGGACTTTCTATCGACAAGGACAGTCAGTTCTACTTTTTGGTTTTATTCTGTTTCGCTTTTACCGTCTGGGCGATTCACCGTATTCGTTCATCCGCCTTTGGACTGGTCCTGGGAGGCATAAGCGAGAACCACCGGCGCACCTCATTTGCCGGTATTTCGGTGAAAAGCTACCGGTTGGCCGCGTTCGTCATTTCCGGCTGGTTTGCCGGGCTGGCCGGAGCCCTCGGATCAATGCTGGAGCGGAACACCGACCCATTCTCCGCACATTGGACACATTCGGCCGAGCCGGTGTTGGTCAGCCTGATCGGCGGCTTGCAGACCTTTAGCGGACCGATCGTAGGCAGCGTTATCTTCGTGGTGTTCCGCGAGATCATTGAGCGTTTCACCGAAAACTGGATGCTTTGGTTCGGCCTGATTCTGCTCGTTATCATCATGGGATTTCGGGGAGGGGCCATGGGCGCAGCAGAACAGTACCTGGGCAAGTTCGGACAGAAGGCCGGAGGAGAGGGGGCCGCATGAGCGCACCTCTGCTCAAAGTGGAGAACCTCAGCAAAGCCTTCGGGAGGGTCGTCACCGCAAACGGACTCAATTTCGAGATACACAGCGGTGAGATCACATCCATCATCGGACCTAACGGCGCGGGCAAGTCCACCCTCATCAACGTCCTCTCCGGTTCCCTCCCAGCCGACGCGGGCCGAGTCTTCCTCCAGGGCCGCGAAATCACTCGCCTTCCCACACACCGCCGTGTCAGGCTCGGGCTATGCCGCTCGTTCCAGGTCGTCAACGTGTTCCCCGGCCTCACGGTCTTCCAGAACATTCAGATACCGGTTCTGGGGGTGGTCCGAAAAGCTCACCACATATTTCGGGACCTGAGGCGGGAGGAGGAGGTAACCGAAAGAGTAATGGAGGTGCTCGAGCGCCTGAAGCTGGTCGAGCGCTCCGACAGCCTTGCTACGGAACTCTCCCACGGTGACCAGCGCCTCCTGGAAATAGGAATAGCCTTGGCTGTGAAGCCTAAACTCCTTTTCTTGGACGAGCCCACTGCAGGGATGAACCCGATTGAGAGAGCGGAGATTTTGGAGAACATTCGTCGGCTTTCGGCCACCGGAAGAACCACATTTGTTATTGTCGAGCACGATATGGACGTCGTCTTTTCGCTCTCCGACCGAGTGATGGTGCTACATCGGGGGGACATTGTCTGCGACGGAACACCCGACGTCGTAAAGTCTGATGAGCAAGTCCGCGAGTGCTACCTTGGGGAGGAGGTTGTGGAGTGATCCTCGTTCTTAAGGACGTCAACACCTTTTACGGCACCTCCCATGTGCTGCAAGATATCTCCCTGGAGGTGGCTCCCGCCGAAATAGTAGCTCTGCTAGGACGAAACGGAGTCGGCAAGACGACGACCCTGCGCTCCATTATTGGACTGAGCCCCCCGAAAAGCGGTTCCATCGTTTTCAACGGGAGGGAGGTGCAAGGGCGGCCCGCCTACGCACTGGCCTCCATGGGCATGGCTTACATGCCTGACGACCTGCGTATCTTCCCGGATCTCACGTGCGAGGAGAATCTTGCAATTGCCGCGCGGGTATCGAGACGCAGTGGTTTCTGGAACCTCCAGCGAGTTCACGATCTCTTCCCGGTCCTTCGGACCCGGAGCAAGCAAAAGGGCCTGAACATGTCCGGCGGTGAGAAGAAGATGCTCAGCCTCGGCCGCGCTCTGATGGCGAACCCGGACCTGGTACTCCTGGACGAGCCTTCCGAGGGCCTGGCCCCTCTGATTGTGAAATCGCTTGTGGACGCCATCCACACCATTCAAGAGAATGAGGTGACTGTCCTCCTCGCAGACCAGAATCTCAGATTTTGTCGCCAGGTGTGCGACAGAGGCTACATCATTGAAAAGGGCCGTATGGTGCACTCCGATAGCATGACGGGCATACTGTCCAGCGAGGACGTAGTGAAGAAGTACCTGGCCCTCTAAGCGAAATGCAGACTGCTGCGAGTTTGAGCAAAAACCCGAGACTTCCGTCAACCGCCCTGCCGTCATCGATGCAAAAGATCTGCGCTAGTCCAAGCACGGGGTCTGGGTGATCCTATGGCCGATTTGCCGCTTGATTCGTTCCGTTTTAGACTGGCGAAAGACTATCTTTTCACGAAAGAAGGCTGCTCGTCCATGCAGTTTTCGGCCTTCCGTTTGGCTCGCCACTACCAACCTGCGCTCGACTTAGGGCCACGATGACATTCTTTTTGATCGAAAGGCGTGCGCTGCGGCACGTAAGAGCAATGCTAAACACCCCTTCTCATTATGGTAACGAGAAAGAATAGATGGACAGCAACGGAGGCTCTTTCCACAGGCTCTGGCCGTGAACAATCGGCTGACAAAAGTGGGCTCGCTCTGGTAAACTGAAAGTACGAGAGAAATCGATCGGTGTTCCGGGGACAAGGGACCAGTATGGACGGATAGGGGAATCCCTCCCCCAAGAATTGAGTGGAACCTCGGACACATGACCGACTGACGCAACATGATGGCCGGGGTCTCTCGAATGCCCGGGAAGCCACATCAAGGGCCAAAGCAGAGCTGAGTCGGTTCAGCAGCGAGACGAGCGACACAGCAACGCCGAAGGCACGGACAGCGTGTTCAGCGGAACGCAACATCGTATTGTCCGGTATTGGGCCAAACTGAACTCCGCAAGCGTCTGGTCGGAAAGAAGGAGGAGCCATGAAGACGATCGCCTCAAACGACTTCTACACTGTGGCCGTTGATCAAGCCAAAAACCGTATTCATTTCACTATGCGTGGGTCGTGGACAAGTGAGAAGGACGTCTCCGACTGGCCGGACCACGTAGCCGAAGCCGTAAAACTCTGTTCCCCGGGGTTTACTGAACTCATCGACTGGACGGGATCTCCGGGCATTCTACTTACTGACTACATCGCTCGGGCACAGGAAATAGCGGTCAAGGGTGGGTTGCGCAAAGCAGCGCGGGTATATGACCGTGAAACTTTCTTGAAGCATCAGATGGATAGTCTTACTGAAAAGACCGGATTCCCGGTGCGGTCTTTCTTCAACAAGGAAGAAGCCATAGCCTGGCTGGACGAGGAGTAGCGGCGCTATCGTCTTGTGTGCGCCGAAGTCTCGGTCTTTTCTTCCAGCGCGAGATTGATGCCGCACCCGCATCACTGGACACGTGCGATACGACTCAGTACCGCACGGATCATGACTGTTCACCTCATGTTGGATGATTCCGCAGGGATGTGATCCTTTCCGGATCCAGGAGGAAAGAGTCGCCTTGAACACAAATGAGGCACCCCAAAATCTTCCCACGTCGACGAAGTGATTCCGCGGCCTTCGCTCCCTCGCTGAGTGCACGTCGGCGCTGAGTTCCGGACAGTCTTTCCACGCCAACGGTTACGTGAGTGTCCCCGAGGTCTGAAAAAGGATCCAGGGTAGAGGCTCTGGCCTGTCGGACGCCGAAACCCGGAGTCGTAGCCCGGCCTGCAATGAACGTGGCTGCAGCGTCAGCAACGCTCGCGTTTCGCGCCCAGACTGTCACGAGATCCGCCACTCCGGGAGAATAGCTCCGTCCAGCCCAACCGCTCGTTGCCACGCCACCCACGCCCTGGCTTGCACGAATCCGGAGTCTCCCGAGCAGTTCCCCTGAAGCGGGCTCCCTGACGCCGACATTCACTTCCTCGTCTCGATTCAGTCTCAGAGCAATGTCGCCACCGTTGTTGACAATTACTCTGTCCGCACCGAGATCCCAAGCCGTGTCCGCTACGTCGTCCGCGGTCGCACCGGCTACCGAAGCGAGGGAAGTCAATTCGCCTGAAATACCTCTGGCTGCGTCAAATGCCCTTCGTACGACCCGCGGCAACGGACGGCCTCCCGGCAGATCCCGGACCTTCAAGCGAAGGAAGCCCTGAAAATCGGCCATTGACTGCAAACTTTGCAGAGCAGACCACGCTGCCCGGACAGCCATGACCGGCCGCGCCACACCTTTGTCCCAGACAGCGAGTGTCATGGTCATGGGACCCCAGTCCACCAGGATGAGGTTCTCAGCCAGAACCTGAATCGGTCCAGGCTCATCTTCACGAGACATCGCGATCAATCCATGTCGGCTCCCGCGCGGAAAAGGGTTTCACAGCCTCAACGTGGCCACCGATTTCTTCGTAGTCTCGGAGTGCAATCGTGTATTCGATCGGGGCTACCGTGGCGGGCGTCGGTACCCAGGTGAAGGCGCCGGCCACGACCTGCTCGACATCAACGTAGAAGGTGATGCCGCCGCCCGGAAGGACAAAGACGGGGGCACCACCGCACGTGAGTACCGCCTTGCGCGCATGAACCGCCCTTGTAAGCCGCAGAGGATACTTGGTCACACCCGCCCGGGCCGAACCGCCCACGCCGCCTACGTAGACCGCTGAGACTCGTGATTCCTGGCAGGTTTCCGCTATGGTGTCCACGGCCGACCTGGCTTCGCTGGTCAATGGGATGGGGTGGAAACGTCCGTCGGTCCCCAGCTGGAACATGGCCGCGCGTTGGCCCGTGGTCTCCGTGACGAGCAAGGTCGCGCCGGGCCGGGTCTTCCCAGTGTCGATTGACGAGACGATTTCAAGCGGATCATGGATGTCCGTCCCGCCCCAGCCGTCTCCGTGGCGGCCGAAGTACCGTCCCGGAGTCGATAGGGGAAACGAGAGGGCGATGCCCGAGGGTTCCAGCCCGAGAAATCGGCCCGCGGCATGGTGGGTGAAGAGTGACGTGATGTGGGAATCGAGCACGATCACTTCGTTCGCCGCCTTCTCGAGGAACTTCGCGAAGAGGCCCGCGGTCGCAGAACCGCAGCCGACTCGCATCCTGTCTACCTTTTCCCCGTCTATGACTGGACTGCGGCCTACCTGGATCTCGAGTCTCGCACCGTCTCTCACCTTCAACTCGACCGCTTCCCTGTTAGCGATAGCTGCCACTGCTCTGGCCGCGGCGAATCCGGCCTTCCCCGTGAGCCGGTTGACCCCTCCAATAGCGAGTATTTTCGATCCATACTCCTCGGTCTCCACCATCCCCACGGTACGGCCGTCGAATCTCACCGCCGCGCCTTCCTTGCCCACGGGGAGATCCGTGTCGATCTTGATCTTGAGACCGGAGTACGAGAGGGGAGCTTCAGTGACGACCGTAACCACGTCAACGCCGTCGCGCGTGTCCGACACGATGTACGGAGCAGGAACATAGTCCGGGTAGGTACCACCTGCGCCGATCGCGGTGATCATCGGCTTGACGATCTCCGGCGCCGGCTCGGGGGCAAGAGAGCCCGCGATCTCCTCGTACGTGAGGAGCGGTCTCGTGCGGACGAGCTGTCCTCTTTGATTGCTGTAACGTTTGCAGGCTCCTTCTCGCCCCTCAGGAACCGAGCAGGCGACCGGGCAATGGCCGCAGACTGCCGCTCCCGGAACCGGAATCACCACTTCTATGACGGCTTGCACCGGGCAGACCCTGAAACAGGTCCGACATTCAACGCAGCCTTCTCCGATGACGGCTTTCTTCTCTTCCAGCGATATGATTCCCAGTGGGCAGTCCTTCGCGCAGAGACCGCAGCCGGTGCATTTGTCGATATCAATCTTCATCGCGGGCTCCTGTAAGCGCGTCCATGACCCGTTCCAGGCTCATGGGCAGGTGCCGCATGGGACGCCCCACGGCCATGCCCACCGCGGACGCTATGGTGGGTGCGGTGGGAATCAAGGCAGGCTCCCCAACGCCCTTCGCTCCGAAGGGACCGGTCTCTTCGGGATGTTCCACGATAATGACGGGATCGATTTCGGGTGTGTCACGGATGGTGGGGATATGGTACCTATCGAAATTCTCATGGGTTCCCGGTACGAATTCCTCCATGAGCGCCATGCCCAGTCCCATCATTATGCCACCGCAAATCTGCCCCTCCACGAATTTGGGGTTGATGGCACGGCCCACGTCGTGGGCCGCGGCCGCGCGCTTTACCTCGACCTCGCCGGAGACTTCGTTAACCTGCACGAGGGCCACATGAGCGGCAAAGGCGTAGCTTGCGTAGGGCGAGCCCTGACCGGTCTCGGGATCCAGTCCCACGGTGGGCGGATCGAACCGCCCCTCGCTCCTGGCCGTGAGTCCTTGCTTTGCTAGGCTCTCCACCACCTCTTCCACTGTCATGGAGAGCGAAGGGGATCCCTTCACCCATAGGCGACCGTGCGCGGTCTCCACATCCCACCGGGGGGCCTCCATGAGTTCTTCGAACCTCGAAAAAATCATCTCCTGCAACGCAGAGGTCGCATCGAGCACCGCGGCTCCGGAGATATAGGTCTGTCGGCTCGCTGATGTCGCGCCTGCGTCAGTGGTCCGATCCGTGTCACCACGGACAAGGCTGATACGTTCCGGATCCACCTTCAATTGCTCCGCTGCGATCTGACGGAGAACCGTGTCCGATCCCTGCCCGATCTCGGCCGCGCCCGTGTACAAAGTGATCCGTCCATCCTGGCCCCATTCAACCTGCGCGGTGGAAGGGTTCGGCACCCCAGTGTTACCCACGCCGTAGAACATGGCCCCCAGGCCTACGCCGGTCCGCCAGCCCGACCTGTCCATCCCCTCGGAAAGCCATTGTCGGTACATCGGTTCGATCTGCTCGAGGCACTCCACTATCCCTACGCTGCCCTTCAAGACCTGCCCCGTAGGTGTAGAAAGCCCCGGCCGAAGGGCATTGCGAAGGCGGAAGTCCAGCCGGTCCATCCCAAGCTTGTCCGCCACCGCATCCATCTGGCCCTCGTGCGCGAGGGCGACCTGAGGTACGCCGAATCCGCGCATCGCGCCAGCCCAGGGATTGTTCGTGTAGGCCATTTGGCAGTCTATCTGGACATTTGGCACATGGTAGGGTCCCGTCGCGTGGACCGCAGCGCGGGTAGCCACCGCGAGGGCGTAGGAGGCAAACGCGCCAGTATCGGCAAGGATGTCCATTGTCACTGCAAGCAGCCGTCCCTCCGAATCGGCTCCAGTGACGCACCTCATCCTAATAGGATGACGCTTGCCGGTTCCCAGAAAGCACTCCTCCCGGGTGTAGACCATGCGCACGGGACGCCTGAGAAGCCACGCAGCAAGGCCCAGGTAGGGCTGAACCGATACGTCCAGTTTGCCGCCGAAGCCTCCGCCTGTCTCCGCCTGGACCACTCTCACCCGGTCGGGGTCCAGGCCAAGGAACCGGGCTACATCGGCCTGGTCGTAATGAGGATTCTGGGTACAGGCCTCGATGATGACGCGTCCGTCTTCGATCCAGGTCCTTCCTCCATCCGGTTCGAGTGCAGCGTGCTCTATGAACGGCGTGGAGTAATCGGCCTCGTGAACCACTGAGGCGCGTTCCAGAGCAGCCTGCGCGTCGCCTTTATGTATGGCCCTGCGGGCCATGAGATTGCCACTCTCACTTTCCGGGTGGACGAGGGGAGTGCCGGACTCCAGAGCTTTTGCAGGTTCAAAGACTCCCTTGATTTCGGTGAGTCTGAGTTCGACGGCCTGCGCCGCCTTTCTCGCCGCGGCCTCTGTCTCCGCGGCCACCAGAGCCACTGCCTGCCCCCTATGATGAACGATATCCTCCGCGAGGAACTCCTGGTCCCTGGTGACGGCAATGATACCCAAACGATTTTCGCCGGGGATATCCGCCGCGGTAAAGATCCTGACCACACCGGGAACAGAGAGGGCCCGCCCCATTTCCACACCTTCGATCCGCGCCGGAGCCTGGATCGCCCTGACGCAGACGAGGAAGAGATCCCCTGGTTCGCCCCGGTCCGCGCCGAACCTTGCTCGGCCGGTCACCTTCTCCCGCACACCGACCCTGACCAGGCTCTCTCCGATGGTCATCCCTTTCCTCCCGCTTCCTTCCAAGCCGATTCCAACGCAGCCGCCACAAGGCCGGCAATTCCCAGGACCTTGTACCGGGCGGAAGGCCTCCACCCGCACACGGCAGTAAACCGATCAGCCGCGATTCGACCCGCCTCTTTCCAGAGCCAGGGGCTGGGTGACCCCGAAGCGAGCAGGTCCTCGACCTCGGTCAAACGCCGAGGGGTAGGAAAACAAGCGCCCAGGACCACCCGAGATTCAGCCAAGTCTCTTCGCAGGCGCACAGCGAGGTTCACCCGCGCTATGACGACGGCCCGCCTCCGTCCGATCTTGTGAAATCGCTGAACCTCCGCCCCGCCTGGGGTCTCGAGGTCGAAACCGAGAATCAGCTCGCCGGGAGCCATGGATGTCTGGTTGGGACCGGTTATGAGATCTTCCAGAGGAGCGTGGCACACGCCCTGCTGCGAAAGGATCCGAGCCCGGGCGCCCAGAGCGGTCAACGCCGTCACTCCGTCGGCCGCGGGCGACGCGTTGGCAACGTTGCCTCCGATAGTTGCCAGGCTGCGGACCTGAACGGAGCCGAAGGAGGCGGCTGTGTCTGCAAGCAAGGGGTACCGCTGCCTCACGTGCTCGTCCCTCTCCAGCCGTCTGAAAGTCACCGCGGAACCCACGAAGGGTCTGTCGTTGTCCAACTCCAGCCGGTTGAGTTCGGGTAGGCGGCTCACGTCCACCAGGCGCGGGGGAGGCTCCTCGCCCTTGAGCCTTAATCGCCGCAGCTCAAGCATCAGGTCCGTTCCTCCCGCAATGACCATGGCTCCCTCGGCCAATGCTTCCAGGGCATGGGCGAGATTCTCAGCCGCCAGATATTCAGTCATCGTCACGCGCCATCCTTGCTTGAGCCATGCGCACCGCGTCGATTATGTGTTTGTAACCGGTGCAGCGGCAGAGATTGCCTTCGAGGGCGGTCTTGATCTGTTCCGTGTCAGGATTGGACTCGCTCCTCAGCAGCGCATACGCGGCCATTATCATGCCAGGCGTGCAGAATCCACATTGCACGGCTCCCGATTCCACAAAGGCCTCCTGGAGAGGATGTAGCCCATTCTCCGAGGCGAGGCCCTCGATCGTCGTCACCTCCCGCCCCGCGGCTTTCCACGCAGCGGTGAGACACGCGTTGACCGCCTCTCCGTCCAGGAGGACGGTGCACGCGCCGCATTCGCCGATGCCGCAGCCTTCCTTGGTTCCGAGAAGGCCCAAACGGTCCCGAAGAACCGAAAGAAGCGTTTCCTCACCGGGAACCTCTTCCAGCAAAGTCTTCTTTCCGTTGAGTACAAACTCCAGCTTCATGGAATCACCGTTCGGCAAAGAGCTGCCGTGACGCGGAATATCATTGTTCTGTTCCGCGGGACACGCTTTTTTTGTGGACAGCGGAGTTTCTCATTGACAGAGATGCGATTAACTGGTACTTAAAATGTTAATATATATCTAAAATGGGAGATGTCAATTCCTTTTCTTTTGCGGGCATGGATAGAAACGGGAAAATAGGCGAACTCGTCAGCCTGTGGCGCAAACAGAACGAGTTCACCCTCCAGCAGTTGGCCGCCAACGTGGGAGTGACGGCCGGCTACATTTCGCAGATCGAGCACGGCAAGGTTTCCCCCTCGATCTTAATTCTCAGAAAACTTGCCAAGGCACTGAATCGGAGAATGATCGATTTCTTCGTGGACGAACTCATCGACGATCCGGTGGTCTTGGCGGAAGACGAATGGACCGAGGTGAGTCTTCCCCGGTGGGATGCCCGGATAAGGCAGCTCGTGAGGATAGTGGGGAACAAGCAGATGCAGCCCTTCTACACGATGATCGAGCCTGGTGGGGGAACTCGCGACGCCTATACCCACCCCGGCGAGGAGTTCGGTATCGTGCTCGAGGGAGAAATGACGTTGAGGGTGGGAGACGAGGTTCATGTCATCAGGGCCATGTCGTCCTTCTACTATTCGTCCCTTATTCCTCATTCCTGGACCAACGAGGCTGAGACCCCCTGTCGTGTGGTGTGGGTGATCAGTCCGCCGTCGTGGTGAGGAGGCCAGATATGACGGTAATGCTGGTAAAGAACGTCGGATTGATGGTTTCGGGTGACATCGACGGACCGTTGCTCGATGGGGATTCCATAACGATAGAGGAGGGGATAATCAAGGAGATCGGTAAGGGGCTGGACGCGCCGGAGGGAGCCACGGTCATCGATGCGGCGGGCGCGGCCGTCTGTCCGGGCTTGATCGATTCCCACTGTCACGTGGTGCTGGGCGACTACACACCCCGCCAGCAGATGCAGGGATTTTTGGACTCCTCTCTCCAGGGAGGGGTGACCACATCCATCTCCGCGGGCGAGGTTCATCTTCCCGGCCGTCCCAAGGATCCCGCCGGAGCCAAAGCTCTGGCCATTCTCGCGGCCAAGGCCTGGGCAAATTTCCGTCCAGGCGGGATGAAGGTTCTCGGCGGGGCACTGATTCTCGAAAAGGGCCTGACAGAAGCGGATTTCGACGAGATGGCGCGGGAGGGTGTCAAAATCGTGGGCGAAATTGGGCTGGGCTCGGTCAAGGAGCCCGAAGAAGCCGCTCTCATGTGCAACTGGGCCAGGGAACGTGGTATGGTAGTCATGATGCACTCGGGGGGGACCTCGATTCCGGGTTCCTCGGTCGTCGGCGCCAGCCAGATCGCCACGGTGAAGCCCAGCGTAGCTTCGCACATCAATGGAGGTCCCACGGCGATGAGCTTCCAGGAGGCCAGACAGGTCGTGGAACAGACCGACGCGGCAATCGAGATCGTCCAGTGCGGAAACGTCTTTCGAGCGTCCCAAGTGGCCCGACTCGTGAAAGAGCGGGACGAATGCGCGCGGCTGATACTGGGGAACGATGCTCCCTCTGGAACAGGAGTTGTAACGCTGGGGATATTGAGGAACGTCTCCTGGCTCGTCTCTCTCGGTGGGATTGATCCCGCTGTGGCCTTTTGTGCGGCCACAGGGAACACTGCGCGTCTCTATGGTCTGAACCGCGGGAGGATCGTTCCGGGACTGGAAGCGGATCTGGTTTTCATGGACGCTCCCATGGGATCGACGGGGAACGATCTTTTCTCCTCTCTTGAGGAGGGCGACACGCCGGGCGTATCCCTCATCGTGGTCGACGGCAAGGTCGTAGCGAAGGGCAGTCGCAATACCCCACCTCCGGTGCGCAAGGCGGCGGTGATCTGAGCCCGCGTTGGCTCGGACAGGCTTGGGGGAAGAGGAGGTGTTTTGCATGCAGATACGTAAGCTGATCACCATCGTGGAGGAAACAAGGCAGGAAATGGGCCAATTCATCGATCCTCCGACCCGGAAGGCCGCGGCCATCGCGGTCATAGCCAATCCCTGCGCCGGGCGGTATGTGGAGGATTTGACCGAACTTATGGACATTGGGGAGGAGCTGGGCGGGATGCTGGGCCGGAAATGCCTCGATGCCATGGGTATCGGTCCTGACAAGGCGGAGAGCTACGCCAAGGCATGCGTGGTGGGACTCGCGGGCGAACTCGAGCATGCCGCGGCCATTATGCACCCGAAGATGGGTAAGCCGTTCCGTGATGCGCTCGGTCGAGGTCTGGCGTTGATTCCCTCGGTGAAGAAGCGCGGTTCGGCGGGGTGCACCGTGGATGTGCCCCTCAATCACAAGGACGCTGCTTTCATCCGTTCGCACTTCGACGGCATGACCGTGTCCGTGGAGGACGCGCCCATGCCCGACGAGTTGATGGTGATCCTGGTGGTCACCGATTCGGGTCGGCCGCTTCCCCGGGTCGGAGGTTTGACCAAAGATGAGGCCAAGTACGAAGACGGGCTCCGATAGAGCCCGTGTTTAAGATCTTGTGACCGGAGTATACCCCGGGCACCGGAACAACAAGGAGGAGGCTTCGCAATGAGACGAACGATTGTCATTTTATGCGCCCTGGCTCTTCTGAGCGGGCTCGTCCTGGGAGGCTTAGCCTACGCTGAGGAAAAGGCTAAAATACACATTAAGTTCAGCACCTGGCATCCGCCTGCCAGCAGAGAGGTGAAAACAGTCTGGATCCCCATGCTGGAAGAGATGAAGAAGCGGAGCAACGGCCGCATCACGTACACCATGTACGCGGGGGGCGCGCTGGGCAAAGGCCCCGAGCACTTCGATATCGTGAGGAAAGGTATGTCGGACATGGGATACTTTACCGCGACCTGGACGCCGGGTCGTTTTCCCCTGACCGACGTTCTCTCCATGGCTGCCTGGGTGGAGGGTAAGGACCTGGCTACCGATATCGGCAACAAGGTGTACCAGAAGGTGCTCAAGGACGAGTTCAAGGACGTGAAAGTACTGGAACTCAACGGCTGCATCCAGGCGTTCCTCTGGACGACCAAGCCGGTCCACACCCTGGCCGATCTTAAGGGGCTCAAGATCCGTTCTCCCGGCGGAATGCAGACGGCGTATATCAAGGCGCTCGGTGCGGAACCTGTGTTCATGCCTCTCGGCGACGTGTACCAGGCCATGGAGACGGGGAGGATCAATGGTCTCGTGACCTGTCCACCTCTTGTCTTGGCCTTCAAACTCTACGAGGTCGCCAAGTACGGGGTCAAGGCCACGTTCGGGTGTGTCTCCGAAGGGGTCGTCATGAACAAGAAGTTCTGGGACAAGACCCCGCCTGACCTCCAGAAGATCATCATGGACGTCGCGGGTAATCCCTTCGCTACGACCCACGGACTGGACAAGAAGACCTACGCCACCATGATGAAAGAGATCAAGAGCAAGGGGGTGAAGGTCTACGACCTGCCGGCGAAGGAGCAAGCCAAATGGAACAAGAGGTTCCAGGAGGCAACCCGCAACTGGGTGGCCGAGTTGAAGAAGAAGGGGCTTCCGGCCAAGGAGGCGGTCATCGTCTATACGCAGGTAGCAAAGTCTCTGGGGACGACTTGTGTGGCCACGCCTCCCGAATGGGTGAAGAAATAACCCCTGGCAGAGGAGAAGATAGCATTCTCGGAGTATTCCCAGTTTGGGCTGGGTGCATGGCTGGAGCGCCCTCTCGTGCCGAGTAGAAAGCTCAGGGGCTCCCTTTCTGAGTGGGATGAGGGGGAGTGTAGACTAATCAGGGGCGCTGCGATGTTGCGCCCCTGTCACGAAACGGCCTTCCAAAGGCCACGCCTGGAGCCCGCCCAAGGCCGGTCTGCAGATTGGTGAGCAGACACGAAGCGATGGGTCGCGGGGACCTTCCGCGGCCTGAGAGGAAGCAATGTACGACCGGATGAAGTTTATCCTTCAGAAGATCACCCGCGGGGTGTGCTATGCGGGAATGGCTTTCCTCGTGCCCATGATGCTGCTCACCTCCGCTGATGTAATGACTTCGGGTCTCTGGGCCTGGCCGATTCCCGGTTCTACGGAGCTCTCGAGCTTCATGCTCGCGATCTTCATTCTTCTGGGGGTGGCGTACACTCATCAGATGAAAGGGCATGTGCGGGTCACCATGTTGACCGATCGTCTGCCAGAAAAGTGGCGTGAGCTCCTGAACATCCTTACTACCCTCTTGACCCTTTTCATCGTGATCATCGTCCTTTGGCAGGGGGTGGTGGTCGCCTTCGAATCCTCCGCGTATTCGGACATGCTTAGGATTCCGCAGCTACCGTTCCGGTTGCTCGTCTCTTTGGCAGCCCTAATGTTGGCTCTTGAGCTGATCTTCGACCTCGCGGATTCGGCGCGGGCTTTGGTCAAATGATGCTAGATCCTGTCATCGTGGGAGTGCTGGGGACGCTGGGCGTCTTCCTGCTCATATTTCTCGGTATGCCTATAGCCTTCGCGCTTATGCTGGTCGGGTTTCTCGGCATAATGGTACTCTCATCATTCGAGGCTGCGTTGCCTGTTGCTGCCAGCACCCTTTGGCACGTCTCGTCGTTCTACCCGTACACGGTGATTCCACTCTTCATTGTCATGGGCGGCTTCGCTGGTAGTTCCGGGATCACCCATGAACTCTACTCTTCCTTCGAAAAGTGGACGCGCCGGTTCCCCGGCGGTCTCGCCGTCGCCACCATCGGTGCGTGCGGAGGGTTTGCCGCGGTCTCCGGTTCCTCAGTCGCCACCGCGGCCACTATGGGGACCGTTGCCCTTCCCGAGATGGGGCGCTTCAAATACGATCCCCGTCTGGCCACCGGCAGCGTCGCCGCCGGTGGGACCCTCGGGTTCCTCATCCCGCCCAGCATCGGTTTCATCGTGTACGGTATGCTGACCGAGCAGTCCATTGGCAAGCTCCTGATAGCGGGAATCCTGCCGGGAATCCTGTTGACGATTTCCTACATAGCCATCGTGGTGGTCTGGGTGAAGATTTGGCCTGAAGCTGCCCCCACCGTGGAGCAGCCCGTGACCTGGGGAGAAAAGGTCAGAGCCCTCAAAGGAGTGTGGGAGCCGCTCGCCATATTCGTCTTCGTGATGGGCGGCATATATGCGGGCCTGTTCACGCCCACGGAAGCGGGAGCCATAGGCGCGACAGTGCTCTTTCTCGTCACTATTCTCAAGAGAAAGCTTACCGGAAGTGCACTGTTCGCGGCACTCACGGAAGCGGTACGGATATCTACGATGGTTCTCTTGTTGGTGGCGGGAGCCAATGTCTTCAGTTACTTTATGGCACTGAGCACCATCCCCTTCAAGGTGGCAGCCTGGGCCGGAGAGTTGGCCGTGTCACGGTACGCCATCCATGCGGTGATCGTGCTGATATTCCTTCTGCTGGGATGCTTTCTCGACGCCATCTCCATGATGGTCTTGACCCTTCCCGTGATCTTTCCCGTGATCCTGGCACTGCACTTCGACCCGATCTGGTTTGGCGTGATAGCGGTCTTGATGATGGAAGCCGGGCTCATCACACCGCCCATGGGACTGAACATCTTTACCGTTGCCGGAGTGGCCAAAGACGTGCGGGTTGAGACTATTTTCAGGGGAGTGGCTCCATTTCTCCTCTCCATATTTGTCGTGGCCGTGATCCTCACGATATTTCCGCAAATCGCGCTCATTCTCCCGAACATGATGAGCCGCTGATCATATGTCCAAGGAGATCTCCATGGCACTTGTGCCCGAAGTAAAAAAACACTATGGAAAGCTGAAACTCTTCATAGACGGGGAGTGGGTGGAATCGCGCTCCAGCGTCACGCACGAGAATGTGAATCCGGCCACAGGTGAGGTGATCGCCGAGTTCCCCACGGCAACGGAGGAGGAGGCCACAGCCGCGGTCGAAGCCGCGCAGCGCGGGTTCGAGGCCATGCGTGGTATTGCGCTGCGTGAACGGGCGCGCATGCTCTTCGACATGCGCGGGAAGTTCGAGGAGCGGTTCGACGAACTCACCAGGGTGTTGACCCAGGATCATGGCAGGACTCTCAAGGAGTCTGAAGGTTCGGTCCGCCGGGTAATCGAGAATATCGAGTCCGCGTGTTCCGCGGCGTACGGGCTGGCAGCCCGGAACGAGCACCTGGACGAGCTGGCAAGCGGCATTGATATGTGGCTTACCTGGGAACCCCTGGGGGCCTTTCTCATCGTGACTCCAGGCAACATCCCCATGCATGCGTGGTCATCCTTCGTGCCCTATGCGTTGGCCGCGGGATGCTCAGTGGTAATAAGCCCGAGTCGGCAGGACCCTGTTGCAGGGGAATACATCTGCCGTGCTGCACTGGAGGCCGGCTGGCCCAAGGGCGCGATAAACCTGGTGCACGGCGGAAGAGAGATCAACAAGTTCATACTCCGCAGGCCCGAGATCCAAGGCCTTGGTTTTATCGGTTCGACCGCGGCCGGCTGGGATCTCTTCAGGCTCTGCGGAGAATTGGGAAAGAATTCCTCAATAAACGGCAACGGCAAGAACACCGTTGTGATCATGCCCGACACGCCCATCGAGACGATCATCCCCTATGTTCGGCAGGGCTGTTTCGGAATGACAGGCCAGCGGTGTCTCGGTTCGGACAACGTTCTTGTAGTCGGGGACGTATACGACGAATTCCGGGAGCGCTTTGCTGCAGAGGCGAGGAGCGTGAAGCTGGGGTACGGTCTTGACGAGGCCACAACGATGGGGCCGTACTGCACGGCCTCGGGCCGAAACAAAGTGGCTTCGTGGGTGGAGAGGGCCCTCGCCGAGGGCGCGACCATGGTTCAGGATGGCAGAATACTTCCCAAAGAGCTTTCCGGCGGCTTTTTTATGGGTCCCACCGTGATCGAGAACATGCACCCGGACATGGAGACTGCAAGAGAAGAGGCCTTCGGCGCGGTCGCAGCTCTTATCCGTGCGGACGATCTTGACCAGGTGATCGAATGGATAAACACGAAGACAGATCTCGGGCACTCGGCCTGCATCATGACCCAGAGCGGCCGGCATGCTCGGAAATTCGCGCGCGAAGTGAACGTCGGGAATGTGGGCATCAATGTCGGCGTGCCGCAACCCTACGCCTTCTTCCCACTGGGCTCGAAACGTAAGTCTTTCCTGGGTGGAGCCAAGAGCCGGATGGCGTCTATGCGGTTATTCCTGGACGAAAAGACGGTTACGGCACGGTGGGTCTAAGGGGTCGTTCACTTCTGTACCGACTGCAGCAATAGGGAGAAGAGCCGCTGTAATCTTGCGGTTATGCATGCTGGTCACTTCCGACTCGTACAGGCAGTGCACGCCGAATTTTCTAAGAACTACAACGACCTGCAACCACACTTTGTGGCGTGTGTCCAAAACACTGCCCGATTGCCGGAGGAGTACGCTCCGTTAGCCTTATGGCCTGACGCAACTCCGAAGCCCCCTGATTAGTGTTCGAATCGCCCGTGGCTGGAGTCCCGGCTTATGGAGTCCAGGCTCTTGCTGCTCAACGAATTTGAAGCGTAGCTCGGCATAGGCGCGATCTTCGTCCCCCCCATCAAGGCAACCCGATCCCCGCTCTCCACCTGCCAAGGCTTCAGAAATGGCATGGCCAGGGATATTTCAAACAGGTGTGGGCCCTTTGAGAGACAACGAAAAATTTGCGCGGGATTTGCGCGCTTACCTTGTAGTACAAAGATAGGAGCGAATTGATGAAGAACAGTGATGAAATTTGCCCGGTTTCTTTGATTGCCTTTTTGGAGCTCAGCGCGACATCGTACGCCGTGCGCGGTCACGGAAGGTATGATACCGGGCACGGAGTCAGAGGCCATGGTTGAGGCCGGAGGCACATTGGGCACAAGGAAGGCCCTTTCCGAAGGTGACCGGCTGAAACGGCTTCAATTGGAAGGAGATAAGACGGTGAAAAAATTGTTTTCGCACCTAATATTCCGAGGAAAAGAACACAGATCAAGAGCACGAGTCCGTGTCCCTGACAGGCTGGCGGCATACCGCTGTAGTATTGACGGGCTGTGGATAGAACGACCTTAAATTCACGGTACTGAGACCGATGGTCGAGGCGTTCCGGTATGTGTACGGAGGCACAAAAGAATATTGCTACTCCGGCTCCTCCAGACCCGGCCCCAGTGGTTGACTAGCCTGCAGTCTTACCTGACATCCAAGCGGACATTATTTCAACCTGTATCAATGAAGTCCGCGGAATTCCCTCTCTTTTTTCGGCGAGAGAGTCCTTACCTGCGTTATGTGCGGAACAGCCTACCCCCCCAGTGCAGGTGTGTGACCAGGGACTGTCCTCCTGGCACGATTGTCCGGTCACGCACCGACTTGGTTTGTTCTCACGGCTCTCGGTCTTCGCTCGGGCAATATTTTGGCGGAATATTTCAGCTTCCGGGTCAGTTGTCTGGTCACCGTTGACAGTTTCACCCAGGATGAGTACCGTGACAGGCAAGCGAAAGCGCGATCAGCATCTCACCTACGCGAAGCTGACGTCGCCAGGTGAGCCGTCCAAGGCTTGGGAGGGTCTTTCGGGCGGAGAAGGTGCGGGTAGGGGTCCACTCGTTCTGCAATGCCCAGGTAAGAGAAGCCGGAATGATGTGTGGAGGCAAAAAGAAGATTGAGGGGAGCGGGCTTAACACCGGTTATCGGCCGCCTCCGCCAGCAAATCGGCCGATGGTGCCTGAACTGAATGAGATTTGGGTTTTCCTTGCGGAGGATTGATAGAGAAATCGGTTGACCTCCACCCTTGATGGAGCCTGTCACGTGCGAAGCACAAAGAACTTCATTGAGCAGACCTGCACAAAATGAATCTTGGGAAGTCAATCTTCGTCGTGTCCGTTCTGGTTCCTGTTCTTCTGGTTCTGGCCCTTTTCACGTTCCTTTCCGGATCCATTCTCGGGGCCTTCATGGCCTATTCGAGCAGACTTCCGGAAATCCCTGAGTTGGACCGATATCAGCCCAAGACTGTGTCCACGATCTATGCTGACGACGGATCGGTTATCGGTGTTTTCTGCACCGAGCGGAGGTATGTTGTTCAATTGCCGCAAATACCTCCTCACGTCGTAAACGCTTTTGTGGCAGCGGAGGATTCACGCTTCTATCATCACAGGGGGGTAGATTTCGTGGGCCTCGCCAGGGCTGCGTACCGCAATATGGCTACAGGCAAGATTCAGCAGGGAGCAAGCACGATAACACAGCAGGTAACGCGGCTGCTTCTCTTATCTCGCGACAGAAAGATTTCTCGAAAAATCAAGGAGATCATACTGGCGATGCGGTTGGAGAAGATATGGGGCAAACAAAAGATCCTGTATGTCTATCTGAATGAAATCTACCTGGGAGACGGATGCTACGGTGTTGAGGCTGCTGCACGCAACTACTTCGGCAAGCACGTTGAACAGCTAACCTTGGGAGAGGCGGCAATCCTCGCTGGCATTGTTCCTAATCCGCGTAGATACAACCCCTTTCGGAACAAGGCTCTTTCGCTGAAGAAGAAAGCGTTTGTCTTGAGAAACATGCTCGAATGCGCTTTCATTACGAAGCAGGAACAGCAAATGGCACTGCGAGAAAAGACCGTATTTCGTACGAAAGAGGCACGTCCCTTTGACATTGTTCCCGATTTCACTGAAGCGGTCCGTCGTTACGTTGTAGAAAGGTACGGTGAAGCTCGCTTATACAATGATGGTCTTAAGGTATTTACCACCTGTCGAATCGAAGATCAGCGCAAGGCCAGAAAGGCTCTTCAGAAAGGGTTGCGGGAAGTGAAGACTCGGCAAAGGCATCTGGCCGTCCTTCACACTCTGACGAGGGCCAAATTCCCTGACTTCTTGAAACATCGCAAGTTGCTGTCCTTGCGCCCGGAACAACGATATCAGGGGTTGCTCACCAGAGTGGATCGATCAACGAACGGAACCCGATTGCATGTTGCTCTGACCAATCAAGTGAAAGGTACAATCGAACTGAAAAAACGAACTCCAGACTACAAAGTGGGAGAGGTGCTTGCTTTGCGCTTCAAGGGGTTCCACGGTAAGAGGCCCTTCTTCGAACTGGACGATGATCCGCTTCTCCAGGGAGCATTGATTTGCATAGAGAACCGTACGGGCTATATTAGAACGCTTGTGGGTGGTGCTTCACAGCACCACTTCGGTTTCAATAGAGGGATTCAGGCCAAACGGCAGCCCGGAAGCGCATTCAAGCCGATAGTGTATGCCGCGGCCCTTGAAAACTTCGGGTACACACCAGCGACCGTTATCGTGGATGAACCGGTAGTAATAGAACTCGAAAAGACGGATGAAGAATGGTCTCCAAGTAATGCTGAAGGCAACAATCTGGGCCCGATTTCCCTCCGCCGAGCATTGGAGCTTTCTCGCAACATCTGTGCCGTAAAGGTCATGATGGACGTAGGCATTGGTCCCGTTGTCGACATGGCGAAACGGATGGGAGTAACGTCGAGACTGAGAAGAAACCTCTCCCTGTGTCTCGGAACATCCGAAATGAGCCTGTTGGAACTCACCTCCGCGTATACGGTATTCCCAAATAGGGGAAGATTTCTCAAGCCGGTCCTGGTAAAACGGATCGAAGACCGCTATGGCAATCTTCTCGAGGATAACACCAAGATCGTCCGGCTTGCTGACTCCCAAATGCCTCTGCCAACATCGAGACAAGCTCAAGAGCGGTCCAAGGAACAGGTACTCGCGTGGTGGCGTCTCATGATGAAGAAGAAAGCCCAGGAAGAATGCCCAAGTCCTAATGACCCGGCTCCGGTGTGGCCGCGTGAGAGACCGAATCTCCAGGGGGCATCTATTGCTATGGCGAAGGAGCACACAACACGCGAAATTTCTGGGACGTGTCCGCCTGCTCCTCCAAGGGAGGAGCGGCCGGCGATGTCTCCTCAAACCGCATACATAATGACATCTCTTCTTCAGGGCGTGGTGAGGGCCGGAACCGGCGCCATGTTGCGGAAATACGTCAAACGGTGGGACCTGTGTGGAAAGACGGGAACCACCAACCATGCAGTGGACGCATGGTTTGTAGGGTTCAATCAGAGGCTCACCACGGGGGTATGGGTAGGATTTGATGATGGCAGAACCCTCGGCAAGAAAGAGACCGGGGCAAGGGCGGCTCTTCCCGTATGGGGATACTTCATGAAAGAAAAGCTGAACAACACCAAGCAAAAGAAATATGCGGTTCCCAAGGGAATAATCAGGAAGACGATGTTTACGATTACCGGCGGGACAGAGAAGGGGACCATTATTACCAAAGTCACGGAGCCGGTCTACTCGCCGCTGAGTGACCAAACGTTGTTTTCCAGCCCTCTCGACCCTCCGGAAACTCTGTATGCAAAGCTAACCCCGCCCATTGGGCCTGCCCCGGCCGGCCAGAACGTCCAAGGATTCCCTGTTCAGGCTGTTTATCCGCCGGGTAACCGGCTCGGACCAGATAGGCCCTCGTATCCTGTGGCTGTGCCATCACGCGGGATTTCCCCGCCACCGAGGGAAGGGCTGCCAAGCGCCCAGTCGAAAGACGTTCCCCAACCTGTGCCTCGAGTGCCATCCAACTGGAAGCCCCTATTGCATCCTCCCGCACGCGGCAGAACTGGTGTCCCGGAGGCTTCGCAGACTCGAACTCCAAAGGCCCCACTTCAGCGACAATGACAGGCTGCAAAGCCTAATCAAACTGCAGCCGGTAGTCCCTATAGCACTGGCCTTCGTTGTGCATCATGCAACCTTGAACCAATGGCGAGACGGTGTAGTGTATCTTGAGCGCGTCCAACCATCCTTCGATGCGCTCAAAAATCCCACATTCATACTGATCGATCATCCCAATCTTCTTCATACCATCATGTGCAAAGCAGGATTGCCACTCAGCGTGAATCACACCGTCCTCCAGGAAAGAATACGAGAACTTCATAAAATCGGGCATTACCAGATCTGCTGCCGCCTGAAAAAGCTTCTTGAAATCCTCATAGTTAGCTACCTTCTCCATTCCCAGTGCCCTTGACAGACGCATTGCCTCTATCATTGCCATGGATCTCACAGCCGCCCTGTTTATTTTGTTGGTCTTCTCCATGCCGCATTCCTGCATACAGTGCAGAAACCACATGGCATCGTGCGTCATCCAGTTCTTGTTGAGTAGCTCGGTCAACTGTTTGGCGTCCATTTCGATCATTAGTTTCTCCTTTGCGGATAACTCGGCTTGGCCGGGCATCGTTCTGCGACCCTCTTTCTCCAGGCATCTTCGCACGGTCGATTAGCTCTCTTATGCTCTCTTCCGGGTCCCGGTCCCCACCAACGCGACTCGCATGAAGGTCCCGGAACGCCAACCTCAAATTTGCATTTTATCATATGCTACTGGGGGCATTTTTGACACGTTTAACCCTCGTCCATGCCGTCAACATGAGTATTGAGATTGTCCCTCATCCCACAGATGCCCGCAGTCGCTGGCCACTTATCACAGGTTCCCGGTTACAGGGCGGCGAATGCACACGGCATTCCGGTTCCTAGTGTCGCGTTCCTTAAGTTGATGTGTTTAAGCAGCCAGTACTTTTCCGGTGTATGTCCATTTGAATGGGTGCGCCCGTTC
>CAZCDS010000059.1:0-40540 GCA_964497585.1 uncultured Syntrophaceae bacterium | reverse complement strand
ACTGCCCCACGAAACAAAAAAAGAGCGGAGTGTGGTCTCCGCTCTTTCCTTCAGTATCTATGAGATCAGCACACTCAGCCCATGCGAGTACTCCTTCTAAAGCTAAACCCAAAAAAGAAGAATCTTTGAGCTGAGTCGGTCATTTGTCGATATGCTCCTCCTTTCGCTTACAGTGGCCGCTGCAATTTGTCAAGTCCGTTCTGGTAAAAAACGGAACTGGTCCCCCCTTCAGGAAACCTCAGAGATCCGCGATCTTCTCCGCCAGATCGACCTCGGTGAAAATCATGGTCCATGCCTCCCGAGGTCCACCTCGACAGACAAGAAAGCGGCGAGGAGTAGAGCAGTGGGGCGCTGACGGAGCGGAGAAACATGTTGGATTCGAGTGGTCATTTCACGTGTCTATTGAAAATCCTCTGACCTTTCAATCACCTTGGGCTAGGCTAAAAAAATCAGCGAGTATGCCACCCCGGAGATCGGACGCGGAGCGAACGAGTGCCGGCCAATGCGACGAATCCGAGTGGAAGGGCTACTGTTGAGGCGGGTAAACAGTGGAGAATTTCCTCTGATGCGTCTTTCCTAGATTTCGGGTTGACCATCGGCTGCTAGCTGGCATTCTGGCGGTGGGGCTCGGCAGATTTGTGGGCCGGTCGAGACACGTCTCTCTTCCTATTTGCTTAGGAAAGACTTTCGCGCTCCCGGTAATCCTTCAGGAATCGCTGAGCGAATCGGTCCCTGCCGAGAATGAGATCCGTCGCGAGAACCGCCTGTCGCAGCTCGATCGGGTCTAGGGTCGGGCAGGTGACGCCGGCCGCGATGGCTGCAGACACGAACATCCGATTGATCAGGCCTCGCTCCGGCAGGCCGAACGATACGTTGCTTGCTCCCAGCGTTTGATTCACTCCGAGGTCGGCTTTCACGCGAGCAACCGCCTCAAGAGTAACGAGGCCGGAACTGCTGTCCGCCCCGAGTGTCAACGCCAGGCAATCGATGATGACATCCTGTTCGGGAATTCCTTCACCGCGCGCCCGCTCAACGATGGATGCCGCGATGGATGCACGTGTCCGAGCATCTTTCGGTATTCCGTTGTCATCCATTGTCAGGCCGATGACCGCGGCACCGTGCTTTCTCGCGATGGGCAAGACCACGGCGAGCGATTTCTCTTCGCCGGTCACCGAATTGATGATAGGTTTGCCGGGGTATTGCTCCAACGCAATCTCAAGGGCCTTTGGGTCATTGATGTCCAGGCACAGCGGAACATCTACCTCTTCGAAGACCGCTTTCATCGCCCGAGGAAGCATGTCCACCTCGTTCACGCCCGGAGCTACTACGTTGAGATCCAGTATTTCGGCCCCGGCCTCCACCTGCACTCGTGCCTCGTGACGGACGAGTTCCAGGTCGCCTTCCTTCAGTGCGCTAGCAAGCCTTTTCTTACCGGAAGGGTTGATGCGTTCTCCGATCAGAACTGTGGGCAGATCTGGACCTATGGTTACTGTCTTGGCATGACCGGACACGACGGTGTTCATGAGCGCCCTCCATTGAGCCCTTGGCTGCGACCGAGGGCTATTGAGTCGAGAAAGATCTTTTGGAAGTCCGGCTGTGACGCCAACTCGAGGTACCTTAGCTTTCGGGAGATTGCTCCTGCCCGCTCACGCCAGGATGAGGAGAGCAACATCATGCCCGCGCCTGTGCCGGCAGCATTACCCACTTGGACCACCTTTTCGGGCTTGACTGCGGGGAGCAATCCCAGATTCTGTGCACTGTGAACGTTTAAGTAATTGCCGAACGCACCTGCTACGATTACCTGGCTCAGGTCATCAACACTGATGCCCGCCGAACGCAGAAGTATTTCTGTACCAGCCTGTATGGCAGCCTTGGCAAGCTGGACATTGCGGATATCACGTTGGGTGACGGTAATGGGGATCTGGGCATCATGCTCTCCCCGATCCAACACCGTGAACGCCAACTCTGATCCGTCGGTCTTCACGCGCTCGTGATCCGGGAGCAACGTCCCGCGGGCGTTTACCACACCTGTTCTGAACATCTCGGAACAGATGTCGACAATACCGGATCCACAGAAGCCCAGCGGCGACCGGTCGCCAATGGCCTCCAATTCCACCCCTCGGTTGGTAAGGCTAATACGCTCTATCGCGCCGGGAACGGCTCGCATGCCGGAACTGAGATGGAACCCCTCAAATGCCGGTCCTGATGCACAGGAGACGCTCGTCATCGAATCCCCTGCCACGAGACAAATCTCGGTGTTGGTACCCATATCTATGAAGAGCGTGGGCTCATCGGCCTCGTCGGCTCTAACCGCCAAAAGCATAGCGATGTGATCCGATCCTATGAAGGCCGCGGGGTTGGGAGGAAGAAAAAGATAAGCACCCGACATCAGGTTCAATCCGACTTCCCGTGCCTTCAACTCCATAGCCAGGCCGACACAAGGAAGATGAGGCGCTCGGGCGAGTTGTCCAACGGGGAGCCCCAGAAACAGGTGGTGCATCGCGGTGTTTCCCACGACCACAAGCTCGGCTACAGCTCTGCCGGATTCTCCGACTGTCGAGGCTAATTCGTCGGCCATTCGGTCAATAGCCTGAACTGCGACTCTTTTGAGTTCCTCAGCCCGCGCGGGAGATCGTCCTGCCGCGTCAATACGGGTGATGATATCTTCTCCATAATTGCACTGGGGGTTCAGCAATCCCGAGGCCGCAAGAAGCCTCCCGTCGGACATATCATATAGAGACGCGGCCACGCCCGTAGTGCCCAGATCCACTGCCATTCCCAGCACGGGGGCCTCAGCGGAACTCACTCCTATCAGTTCTCGACCGCGGACAAGCGCTCGAGCCAGCCTGTCTTGACCGCGCATAAGCCAAGAGAGTTCCCCCAGGCACCGGAGGTCCACCGAACAGCATTCCACGCCGTGTCGTGCCTGGAGTTCCTCCAGAACCCGCTGATCGTCCGCTTGTTGGTCGTTGACCGAGGGCTGAGCCGGTTGCACGTCGTACGCCCGAACCGGTGGATCAACGATCGCCGTATCGTGCGAGGCCGCTGTGAGCACACGCTGGCCGGCAGCAAGAGCGCTTGGAAGGACGGTCACCTCAACATCACTCAAAACTCTCGTCTGGCACGCCAGACGCAGACCTTGATGCAGTTCTTCAGAAGTGAGATGGCGCAACTCAGCCTTCGATGGTTCTGTGGCCCGCCCCCCTGACACACGCACTCTGCACGCACCGCAGGCTCCCCTGCCCCCGCAAAGCCCTTCCAGCTTGGCTCCCGCTCCACGCACGGCCCACCTCAGCGATCGCCCGGGCTCCAGGTCGATCTCAACGCCGGCCGGTCTCACCATTACTCTGTGTCTGACCGGACTGCTCGAATTTTCTCTTGTGTTTGTCATGTCGTCTGAAAGCGCACGCAGGAAACATCTCACATTGTCTGCAGGTGCGATCGTCGTGGCAGCCCGGCATCTCACGCCCCAAGGGCAGGAGGAAAGAGGCCGATTTGGCAGGGTGGAGCATGCCCCTGGACGAAATCCGTACGTCTATCAGCTCGGCCCGGAGCATTTGCCAGATCCGGAACTGCTGGTCCAGAGCGAAACCGCGGGTTCCGGCACTCACGAAAGGGCCTGCCTCCAACCCTGCACTATGCGCTGTTTCCGTGACCATTTCGCGGGCCTTGTCCACCGCCATCTCCACAGCCACGCTGCCTGAGGCGTCCAGGAACAATCCTTTGAGTCGCTCTCCCCGCTCCATGAGAAGGGCGGCTCGCGCTTCGCAGTCAGGGCCGATGGTCACAATGGCAACGGCCACCTGGTCACAGCAGGCTAACGTCCGGGGCGAAAGGCTTAATAGGAGCCTGCCAGCTCCGGCCAGGTCCAGCTGCTCCGCGTCTCTGTCGGCCACGGAGAAAATGCCCAGGACCAGCTTCGGCCGAACGAGTCTTTCCGCGGCCACCATATCCAGCGTCTCCCGGGCCAGCCTCTCAAAATCCTCCGATCGTGTTGCAGGGCCGCTCCATAGGGGTCGGTCCAACACATCCTGAAGTCCGGGAAACACACAGATGTCGTGTACAACGATCATTGCCGGTTCAATCCGGGACGAACGAGTCTCCTGACAGGGCGATCTCAAGTTCAGTCATATCGGCCGTATTCTTTTGTGACATCGATCATGGCCTTCAGATTGTCAAACCTTGCGCCGTCGATCACGGCGCCGGCGTCCATGATGAATCCTCCGTCCCTGCCCACTTTATCGATAAGCTTTCGGCAGTATGCCTTTATATCATCAGGCGTGCCTGTGCACAGCATGGAGAGCGGCACGTTTCCTCTGAGGCACACCCTGTCTCCAATGACTTCTTTGGCCTTGAAGATGTCGGTCCGCTCGAAATGGTATGCGGCCTTACCCGCTGGAATGTCACCGATCATTTCGAGACGGGACGTGCAGTCGCCCTCCCAGAGGACCACGGGATTCAAGCCTTCCGCAATAAGCATTTCCAACAACCGTTTCAGGGTGGGCCAGTAGAAGATCTTGAAATGTTCAGTGGACATGAACCCGTCGAGGCCTTTGTGCAGCGGGATGAAGACCCTTTTGCCGCCTCGTCTCTTTGTTCCGAAACCCAGCTCGAACATGATCGGCAGCATCTTCTCGGTTGCTTCGAGCAGCTTGTCCTCTTGCCGGAACATGTCGATCATCCCACCCTTGGTGCCGCGCATGAAATCGCTGATGGTATCGAACGGCGCCTGTGTCGTGCCGGCAAACTGCATGGGAAAACCCATGTTCTTCATGCGTTCAGCAAATTGCACCGCGCCGGTCACCATCTCTTTCGCCTTTTCAGCAGCCGAGGAGAGCGCCTCAAGTGCCTTGACCATATCCTCCGAGGAAAAGAAGAAGAAATTGGTCAGGCCCATGTAATAGCTCATGATGTCACGGAGGGGCGGGAGCGTTGCGAAGGGTTCGAATGCCTTGAACACGCGCGGCCAGTACCGGCGAATAATGAAGTCGGTCGGATCGAAAAGGAAGTGATCGTACTCGTCCTCTTTCATGTATTCGCCCTCGATAAACTGATAGGGGGCGTAATCATCGAGTCCTCGGCCGGCCCATTTGAGTTGCTGAAAATCCAGCGCATCCAAGGTGGGCCCCAGAAAGCGGATAGTGAATGGATTATCCGCCATGTCGGGCGCGAAGTATTCAGTGGCACGGGTCCACGCGTCCATGCACTTGTCGAAATCGTACATGGCTTCCCTGATACTAATTCCCGCCCACAAGGCCGGAACATATCCGAGGAAGCTTACGATCGGTACGCGATCAGGGGTCTTCAGTTCTATCGCATCGCAGACCCGCTTTTCACGTTCCTGGAATAGCTCTTCCGGCGACGTGTTCACTGAGCACCTCCTCCCACCCACCGCTTGGCCATGGAGACCGCGTCCATGGCGTCCAAACCATAGTCGTCCGCCCCAGTGTGACGGAGCACTCCCTCGTCGATTTGACCACCGCCGATCATGATCTTGACCCGCTCACGGAACCCGGCTTCGGCAAGGGCATCTACGGTCGCCTTCATGGAATCGAAGGCCAACGTGAGAAAGCCACTGAGTGCCACAACCTGCGGTTCATTCTCCTTGACGGAATCGACGAATTTGTTGGGGGGCACATCGATACCCAGGTCCGTTACTTGGAAACCGTTGACTTCCAGCATGAGGCCAACGATATCCTTTCCGATATCGTGCAGATCGCCCTCCACGGTCCCGAGTACGACTCGACCCAGGGTTTCGGCTGCGGCTGTGACTTGAAGCTTGGGCTTGATAATACTGGATATCTTGAGGAGCATCTCTCCGGCCATCACGAGTTCCGGTAGGAAGTACTTCCCTGAAGCGAAGTTGTCACCCACGATCGCCATGGCTTGCTTGCAGTCCTGCAGGATTGCCAAAGGGTCGGTCCCCTTGTCGAGCAACTCCTCCACCAGCGTGAGCGCTTCCTTTTCTTTCATCGTTGAGAGGGCGTCAATCAGTTCTTGTGACATGTAGGTCTCCTTTCTCCGGAAAACGATTCTCGGAGCCGGCTGAACAGAAAACACCAGCCGGAGAACTCATATTCCTCCGAGATAGGCCTGTTCTATTTTCGGATCACCGAGCAGATCGTCGGCCGTACCCTCGTGGACCACCCTGCCCGTCTCGAGGACATAGGCGTAGTGGGACAGATGGAGGGCCTCTCTCGCGTTCTGCTCCACCAGGAGTATCGTCGTCCCGCTCGCATTGAGACTCACGATGTTTTCGAAGATCTCCCCCACGACGAGCGGCGCGAGTCCCAGCGAGGGCTCATCCAACATGAGGAGTCTCGGACCGGCCATGAGGGCCCGCCCGATTGAGAGCATCTGCTGCTCACCTCCAGAGAGAGTTCCAGCGATCTGTGACTGCCTTTCCCCCAGCCTGGGAAACAGGACGAAAACCTTTTCGAGCGTATCGGATATAAGCTTTCGGTTCTTCCGGGTGAAATGGGTGTAGGCACCGAGATGCAGGTTGTCGAGGACACTCAGATGGGCGAACAATTGGCGTCCTTCGGGGACGAGGGATATGCCGTACTCAACAATTTTCTTCTGAGGCAGGCGACTTATCTCCCGGCCTTCAAGGCTTATGCTTCCTTCCTTCGACGCAAGCACGCCGGCAACACTCTTGAGCAGTGAGGATTTGCCTGCTCCGTTTGCTCCAACAATCGACACGATCCGCGAGTTCGGCACGTGGAGCGACACATGCCGCAGGGCCTGAATATTGCCGTAGAAGGCCTCTAGATCGCGAATATCAAGCATGTGGCCTACTCTTCCCCAGATACGCTTCGATCACGGCAGGGTCCGATTTGACAGCATCAGGGGTTCCTTCCGCTATCTTGCGGCCATAGTTGATGACCAGGATCTCGTCGGAGATTGCCATCACCATCTTCATATCATGCTCAACCAGGATCATCGTTACGCCGCTCTCGCAGATCCTTCTGATCAGGCTAGACGCATCCGCTGTTTCCGCTTCATTCAGCCCGGCCGCGGGTTCATCCAGGAGCAGGAGTTCCGGCTGCGATGCCGCGGCACGAGCTATTTCCACCAGCCTCTGCACTCCGAAGGAGACGGTTCCGGCCATGCGGTCCTTGTATTGTTCGATTCCCACGAGCCTGAGGTAGTCAATGGAACGTTCGCTTATCTCCCTCTCTTCTGTCGCTACACCGGGGAGGCGGAACGCGGAACTGAGAAGCCCCTTACCGGTTCTGACATGGCATCCCACCATGACGTTTTCCATGACCGTCATGTTCCCGAACAGTTCGACCGTCTGGAAGGTCCTCGCAATCCCCAACCCGGAAATGACGTGCGGTTTCAGGCCGGAGAGCGAACGGCCCGCGAACAGGATGTCTCCCGACGACGGCGGATAAATTCCTGTGATCATGTTGATCAGGGTGGTCTTGCCTGCCCCGTTCGGACCGATCACGGATTTCACGATTCCTTTTGGTAGCCCGAAGCTCAGGTCGGAGATGGCCTTAACGCCGTCAAAGTTCTTGAAGACGTCTCTCAGCTCAAGAAGCGCGGCCATGGCTCACTCACCCTTTCCCAATGCTGCCCGAGCAGGCCAACGCACGCGATGCGCGAGACCTATCAGTCCATCGGGAAGAAACATCACGATCACGAGGAGAAGGAGCCCGTAAGCCAGCACGTCAAAGTCATGCAGGAAAGAGAGCCATTCCGGGAGAAAAGTGAGGAGCCCCGCACCGGCAAAGGCTCCCCACACACTTCCGGTCCCGCCTATTACCACCATCATGAGGAGCTTGAGCGAGAAGAATATGTCGAAGGCCGGCGGGTTCACGAACGTAACATAGTGTGCATACAGACTCCCCGACAAAGCTCCGAACGCGGCGCTGAGAACGAAGATCTGCACTTTGTAGCCCGTTGTGTCCACCCCAAGGGCCATGGCCGCCAGTTCGCTGCCATGAATCGCCCTCAGCGCCCTTCCGACGCGTGAATGGACAATGTTGAGAGATATGACGAGCACAACAATCGCCAGGAACCAGGCGAAATAGTAGAATCGTAGGGTAGTATCAAGTTCAAGCCCGAATAGAGACAAGCGGGGAATCTCACCAAACCCGGAAGGACCTCCCGTGAGTGAAACATATTCGTTGAAGACGATGTATACGATAACTCCGAATCCGAGCGTCGCCATGGCCAAGTAGTGACCGCGAAGCCTCAGCGAAGGCATCCCGACGCCATAGGCCACCACTGCCGCAACAAAAATACCTGCCCCGATGCCCAACCATGGAGAGAGGCCCAGTCTGGTGGTAAGGATTCCCGACGCATAGGCCCCTATGCCGTAGAAAGCCGCATGTCCAAGCGAGATCTGTCCGGCGAACCCCAACAGGAGACAGAGCCCCGCGGCAATGATGCTGTGAATCGCCACAAAGACGAGCACGTCAGGATAGTAGGAGGTCGCTTCAAAGCGACTCAGCACAAAAGGCAACAGCATCACAATCCCGGCGAGGATCATCACGGCTATTTTGTTCTTCTTTCCCATTGCTAAAACTTCTTGCTCCCCAGCACAGTCGTGCGTCCGAAAAGACCCGACGGCTTCACGAAGAGCACTGCCAAGAGTACGATGAGTGCTACGGCGTCCTTGTAGGACGAAGAAATGAAGCCGGTACTGAGCGATTCGAGGAGCCCGAGCACTAAACCGGCAATCACCGCGCCGTAGAAGTTGCCGAGTCCTCCCATGATCGCGGCTCCGAACCCTTTCAGCGCCAGCATGGGGCCTCGATCGAATTCCATGAGAGTGATCGGCGTTATGATAATCCCGCCGACCGCCCCAAGCGCCGCGCTCATGGCGAAAGAAGCCAAGACCATCCTTTTGACGCTAATACCGACTAAACCTGCCGCCATGGGATTGTCTGCGCACGCGCTCATTGCCTTACCGAGTATCGTCTTCTGGAAGAAATAGGTCAGCACAACGACCAGTGACAAGGTTATGCCCAGAACCCACAGGCTCTGGCGGAACACATATGCTCCCCATACATGGAAGGGTGGGCCGGACGAAAAGGGGTTCAGCGCAAATGAGTCCTTGCCGAATGTGAACATGGCAAGGCCTTTGAGCGTGATCGCAACCGCTATGGTGACCATGATCATGGTCAGTACCGTCGGATTCTTCAGAGGCCTGATGGTGAGAAGGTTGATGAGAGCGCCGATGAGGCTGACGACAGCGACGGCAATGAAGAAGTTCGCGAGCACCGGCAAATCGAGGTTCTGGACCGCCAGCACCATCGCCAGTCCTCCCCAGACGGCGAACTCGCCCTGAGCAAAATTGATTACTTCGGTCACATTGTAGATGATGTTGAATCCCAGTGCGATCAGGGCATATATGCAACCGACGGTTAGTCCCGATAAGATATATTGAAGGATCTGGCTGGTCAAAGTGATATCGCCCATTGGACGCCCTTCCTGTCATCCCTCGTCGGGTATCACTCAAAAAGACCGTATCCGATGAATACACGAGTTCAATCAGCAGCGAAACCCGGTGAAAACTGGAGTCCCGGCGTAAGGAGGCTCCATCGTGAAAAGCACTTGAGGTTGTGCCCCTTCCCCGGTCTCGGGTCCGAGCCTGACCAAGCCGGGGGAGACCCCAGGCTTTGTAGCTTTCCAGGCTAAACCTGAAGACCTGGAGAGAAGCGGCTGGAGCTACGACTGTGTTGAGCTTAATCCCGTCCTACGAGTGCCCTCCCCTGTCGCCGTGGAGGAGTTTTCAGGATCGCTCCTGAGAAAACAGGCAAAGGGGACTTTTCCCCGTGTACGGATCGGTCCGGACGCGTGGAAGGGAGAGGAATCAAAGCCTGAACACCTCTCCCTCTCGATTATTTCTTGAGCAGCTTCCACTTCCCGTCCTTGACCTCAACCATCGCATAGCAATCCCAGGCCAGCCCCACATGGTCTTTAGGCGAACGGTTGAAAACTCCGTTCTGACCGGGCCAGTTTTTAAGGTTTTCCAGATAGTCCCGGATCTTGGCCTTGTCCGGACCCACGGCTTTGAGAGCACTAACAACCTGACCGAGCGCGTCCCAGGTGTGCGCGGCGAAGGTGTCCGGTTCCTTCTTGTACGCCTCTTCGTACATCTTCTTGAACTTTTTCACCACTTTGGCTTGAGGATCGTCTGCAGACAACTGTTCGGCAACGCTTATCTTGGCAACGGGGCAGATAACGCCCTCCGCGGCGCCTCCTGCCAGTTGCAGGTTCTTCTTGGAACCGAAGCCGTAGCTCTGATAAAGCGGCGCCTTTATGCCCAGGTCTTTCCAGTTGCGCACGACGACTACCTGGGTAGGTCCCACTGACCAGTTGACGATGGCGTCAGGCTTTTTCCCCCGGACCTTGGTGAGATGTGAGGACAAATCCGTGTCCTTGGGCCCATAGGTCTCGTCGGCCACGATCTCCATACCGAATTTTGGCGCGAGTTGCTTGAGGGCTTCTCGACCGCTGATTCCATAGCCCGTGGAAACCGACAAGAGCGCCACTTTTTTGATGCCTCTCTTCTTCATGAAGCGATACATCAATTCAACGCACAGGTCGTCCCCCGGTACGACCTTGAAAATCCATTTCCTCTTGTCCGCGGGCGCTGCAATCTTTCTACTGGCTGCCTGAGCCACGAGCGGAGTTTTCGCCTGAGTCATGATCGGAATGATAGCCATGGTCGTGCCACTGGTGCTCGCTCCGATCACGGCAAGCACTTTGTCCTTCTGAATCAGTTTCTTGGCTGAGAGCACGCATTTCGTGGCGTCCCCCTCATTGTCGTAAATGACCAGTTCCAGGGGATGTCCGTTGATGCCCCCTTTGGCGTTAATGTCCTTCTGAATCATCACCGCGGCATTGCGCGCGGGTTCGCCGAGAAAAGCTACGGGTCCGGTGATCGCATATGTCACCCCGACTTTGTAGGGTTCCTTGGCAAAGGCCTGTGTGCTGATGCACACAACAAATGCCAAAAGGAGCCCCAAAGACAAAACTAGGACGGTTCTCGGCTTCATAGTCAACTCCTTTCTGGTTGTTGTCTCTGTTGCGTTTGTGTGGCTGGTGCCACTACCTTACCCCTCAGAATCGATCCTTTCGCCGAATTTTGCTGCATTTTACTGCTCTGTGGACGTTGGGCCACCGACCGTTCGACGGATGGTGCTCACAACACCGAGAAGGTCCGCCGTGTGTTCCGCCTCGATACCCGACAGCGCCAAAACCATCGCCACGTTCTCAGAAAAGTGTGTTCTGTCACGTTTCTGAGCGTACCTCACCGCAGGACTATCGGTCAACCGTAAATCTTCTCCCAGTGTTAGTCTTCCAGGAGCAGAGTCAATGGTTCCTCACAGCAATTAAACCCGAGGTCGCTCGAGCAGCCGCAATCCCTCTCAGACTCTTCTTCCAGCCGGCACGAGCCTCCTTCCTATTTGCTCAGGAAAGACTTTGATGCTCCCGGTAATCCTTCAGGAATCGCTGAGCGAATCGGTCCCTGCCGAGAATGAGATCCGTCGCGAGAACCGCCTGTTGCAGCTCGATCGGGTCTAGGGTCGGGCAGGTGACGCCGGCCGCGGCGCTAAGAGCACAGAGGGACTTCCAGAGCGTGGTCGCCATGCGGAACTCCCCCAAATGATTATTGACTACCGCCTGCGATTATTCCTACGCCGCCTCTTCGTCGACTTCCCTCGCCAATTCGAAGGCCCGTCTCAGGCCGTAACCGTCATCCAGATGCTCCGTGACTCGCCTGAGAAGCTCCACCTCCTTTGGCATGTAAATCCTTTGGGACGAGCTCCCCACAAAGAGCTTGCCGGGGTCTCTTGACCGGTCTTTGGTCAACTGTTAGACTGCTGACGGCCAGAAATCGATCGAGCGTCGGCGGCTAGAGTTGAATCCCGGCGATCCTGGGAGCGGGCACGGAGGATAAGCATGATCAAGGAAGCCATCGCCAAAGTGATCAATGGACAGAATCTGACAGAAGACGAGATGACACAGGCCATGGAATCCATCACGGACGGAAAGGCCACATCAGGACAAATCGCGGCTTTTCTGGTGGGTCTTCGGGCCAAGGGAGAAGTGGCCGATGAAATAGTGGCGGCAGCCAACGTGATGAGGGCAAAGAGCGTACCTCTCCCCATAGGGAGCTCGGATGTCTGCTTGGACAGGGACGAGATCAACGTGGATCTGGAGACGGTCGCGGGGACGCGCGGAATGGGAGGAGACGGTACGACCACATTCAACGTCTCTACCACGACGGCCTTCGTTGTTGCCGGCTGCGGCTTGAGGATTGCCAAGCACGGGCACCTTTCCGCATCGGGCAATTGCGGCGGCGCGCAAGTGCTGCAGGCCCTGGGAGTGCCACTGGAACTTACGCCGCGCCAAGTGGCTGACTGTGTTGAGCAACTTGGGATTGGATTTCTATACGAATCCTACGTAGATGGATTCATGCGCCACATTTTGGATCTCAGGCGGGATATCGGCGTGAGGACGATCTTCAATCTGCTGGGCCCTCTGACGAATCCGGGTCATGCTCCGGTTCAGGTGCTGGGAGTCTACCGCGAAGACCTGACCGATCTCTTTGGCAAAGTGCTGAAGAAACTGGGTTGTCGAAACGGTTTCATCGTCTATGGCGAGGACTGTTATGATGAATTCAGCATCACAGGTCCATCCCGGGTGACCCGCCTGCTCGACGGTGAGACGACGACCTCCACCATGGTCCCCGAAGACGTGGGACTCAAACGAGCCAAACTGGAGGAAATTAGCGGGGGGAACGCCGCTGAAAATGCGGCTATCACTCGATCCGTTCTTCAGGGTGAAAAGGGTGCTCGCAGAGACATGGTCCTTCTGAACACAGCCGCGGTGCTCGTGGCGGCCTCCAAAGCAGACACGATGGAGGCGGCCATCGAGTTGGCGGCTGAGTCCATTGACTCGGGGCAAGCCCTCAAGAAGCTCCAGGACCTTGTGACACTCGGAACATCCAAAGCGGAGAAGCCATTCACGCAATCCGGCTGGGGATGGAGTTCGCGGTAAGAGCCCGGCGCAAATATGGGCTGCCCCGGTGATGACCTAATCAAGTCGTATTTCCGCAGCCAATTGCAGTAAGACCCCCTTCGGCGTAGGGACGTAGCATGCTACGCCCTCTTCGCTCCTGGCGCCGCGAATGAATCTCACTCATTCGACAGCGCGTCGGTACGAGACCCCTTATAGCGTGGATGCTCGCAGGTACAGGGAAGTGTGAAGAGACTGAGGTTCGTTAGCATCTTGTTGATTTGACTACACTGGCATCACCCTCTCCCGGCGGAGACATTCAGGTCCGACGGACTGGCCCGCCCAGTTACCATTCAGTTACCTTTTTTGGGGACTAAACGGGATCAATCGAGATCGATCGGGGTCAGTCTAGGGTGAAATCATTGAGGAATTTGGCTAAGGCATTGGGTTGATTAGGGCCTGGTTTGCATTCGGGACGCAGGATACAGACCGCCAACTCCGGAAGCCTTCTTCAAAACGTTCATTGTCCGGAATATGCCGGAGATGATATCATCTCCGAGGGGAGGCCCGTACACAGAAGACTCTGCCTTGAAAAGTGGCTCAGGTTATGGGGGCAGGTCATTAGCGCCTGGACACCATCATGACCTTCCCTGTTAGACTGATGGGGCATAGTGCGCCTTCAATTCGGAAAGCAATTCAGAAGCGGATAAGATGCGTAGTAACGGCACCATCAAGGTATTGGCGTACATGCTTATGACATTGTCATGTACGGCCTGGTCATGACAAGCGCACGCATCAGATACAATCACTGATCGGAAATCATTTTGCACCGCGTCCAGTGCCGTCATAAGGACGCAGACGTTGGTACTGATGCCGGCAATGGCCGCAGTATCAACCCCCCAGATCCGCATCCTTTGGTCAAGGTCAGTTTTATAGAAAGCACTGAAGCGGCGTTTGGGAAGTATTACGTCAGTCGGCTCTGCCTTGAGTTCATTGAGAGGCTCGGCTCCTACCGTTCCTCGGATCGCATGAGGCGGTATCCGACTTTGGAAAATAAAATCCCCTTGCATGAAACTATCGCAAGCAAATATTACGGGGCACCCATAGCTTCGGAAGACAGTGGCCATATCGAGCAAAGCCGGCATGATCCTGCTTGAAGCCAAATCCAACCTGCTTTTGCCATGAATATTGACATTATCTTTGATCATATCCACGATAATTAAAGCATATTTTTTCAAGTCACCACCTCCAACAAGATCTCTCGGTTGTGCTGAATCCCCGGAATCTCGCTTTGACTTGTGTTGTAGCCAAATTCCTTCTCAGAATCTCCCAGGGGGCTCCCTAACGGAGCGCCTGAAGCCTTCCGGTTGACTGGCGAGCTCCCTCTTGCGCCCACCGCCCGTGTTGCATTATACACTGGTTCTGGAATTGAGTAACAAAAGATAACTCACGGGGAAGCTTATCGATGACGGCATCGTGCTCATGCAGGATCGTCGCTGAAAAGACTCTCTTTGAACACAGAGTCCAGTTGGTTGAGGACAGCGAGGGCGGTTACCACTTGCGGAAGGTTTCGACGGATCGTAAGACGATCCTTTCGAGCGCCCCGGTTCATGGTAACCCGAGTGTTCTTGCCGAGGCAAGAGATCTGTTCCCGGACCTTCTGCCATTCGGGGGGTTACCGGTGGACGCGGACTAGTGTTTCCGACGGAGTGGTTCTCGATCCGGCTGGCGAATTCCCCCGATCCCGAAGGTTCGTCACATGGTCATCGCAATACTCTTCGTGCTACTCTGGAGGACCGGCTTTATCGGAGCCAAGCTCGGACTACCCTATGCCGAGCCTTTCACCTTCCTTCTGGTAAGATTCGGGCTCGTCACCGCCATCCTTGTCGTCCTGGCTCTCGCCACCCGTGCTCCTTGGCCCCGGACCTCAAGCGAAGTGGTTCACCTAGCGGTGACCGGCCTTCTTATTCATGGAATCTTTCTGAGCGGGGTTTTTTCTTCCATGTACAGCGGTGTTCCCGCAGGAGTCACCGCACTGTTGGTTGGCATGCAGCCGGTTCTGACTGCCATTGTCGTTGGGCCTCTCCTCGGCGAGAAAGTAACCCTCCGCCAATGGCTGGGATTGGTCCTCGGAGTTGTCGGCGTAGCCCTGGTGGTCCAGAACAAGGTGTCGCTGGATCTTCATGAGATGGGAGGATTCGCTTGGAGCGCGGCGGCTTTGCTGGGAATCACAGCTGGGACGCTTTATCAGAAGAAGTTCTGCACCGGAATGGATCTCCGAACCGGTACGGCGATTCAGAATGCGGCAGCGGGGGGTGCCATGTTGATTGTCGCACCCCTCTTTGACTCAATGCACGTGGTCTGGTCGGGGGAGTTTATTTTCGCTCTTCTGTGGCTCTGCCTGGTTCTCTCGGTAGGCGCGATATTTCTCCTATTCATGCTGATTCGAAGGGGAAAGGCATCTTCGGTCGCTAGCTTGTTCTATCTCGTTCCCCCCTGCACGGCGTTGATAGCCTTCTTCGTATTTGGGGAGACTCTCGGTGTTCCAGCCATCGTCGGCATGGGGATTGCCGTAGTTGGGGTGGCTCTGGTGGTCTGGTAACCTGAGGCCGAAGCATCACCTGCTCCGCTTCTCGTCCGCGGCACCCGACGGTTGCGGGTGCCGGCTCGCTTTGCTCTTGACCTTCCCTCGTCGCTTTCCGTTTTCCGACATCGTAGTGCGAGATCTTCGAGAGTCTGTCCGGTAAAGTCCGTATCTCTTCATCCGTGACCTCAAGGTGGGTCGTGACATCCCCAACTGATCGCACGTCTTTCCGAAATGCCAATCGTTGGAATCCAGAATCTTAAGGATGTGCTGCCGCTCGACATCCTCCAAATTCGTCATGCTCTCCTCAATTGTCGAGAATAGGGGAGAGTCTCTCAGGCAAGCCTCAGCGTGGTCTCTAGTCAACACCGCCGACGGGGCGAGCACTGCACAGCGGGTGAGCACATTTTCCAGTTGTCGAATGTTGCCCGGCCAGTCATAGTCCATCAACAGCTCAAGCGCTTCAGGTGACAATCGCTTGGGTTTTGAAACGTTCCGCCGGGCCGTCTTCTTGAGAAAAAAGCTCGCCAGAAGAGGAATGTCGGACCTCCTGCTGCGTAACGGCGGAACATCGATCGTCACGACCTTCAATCGGTAGTACAGATCTTCTCTAAACTTGCCCTCCTGAACAAGTTTCGTGAGATCCCGATTGGTGGCCGTGACTATTCTTGCATTCGAGTAAATGGGACGATTGCCGCCCACCCTCACAAACTCCCCGGATTGGAGGAAGCGCAAGAGCTTGCTCTGCATCCGTAGCGGAAGCTCTCCTATCTCATCGAAGAAGATGGTCCCCTCACCCGTCAACTCCAGTCGCCCCTTTCGCCTTTCAGTGGCTCCGGTAAAGGCGCCCTTCTCGTAACCGAAAAGCTCGCTCTCTACGAGAGAATCCACCAGGGTCGAGCAATCCATCACTGTGAAAGGTCTGTCGCTCCAGGGGCTGTTATAGTGGATGCTCCTGGCGATCAACTCCTTGCCGGTACCGCTCTCTCCCTGGATGAGCACCGTCACGCTGGACTCCGAGACCAAGGCGATGGTCTTGAAGACATCTTTCATTTTCCGGCTTCGGGCTATGATCTGGGGCTGATGATCGGTGGGGCTCACAGCTTGGTCGAGTCCCTCGAAATCATCAGGATTCTCTATAACGGTGGTCTGATCCAGCCGCCGTATCACGGCATCCAGTTCAGCAATGTCGATGGGTTTGTGGAGATAGTCGAACGCTCCCAGCTTTATCGCCTGAATAGTACTTTCCATGCTCTGAAAGGCAGTGATGACAATTATGTGCAGCTCTGGGGATCTTCCCCGGAGCTTCTCAAGGACCTCTAGACCGCTCATGCCCGGGAGTCTGAGGTCCAAAATGACCAAGGACGGCCGGACCTCTTCCACCAAGCCGATCCCATCCGGGCCGTTGGCGGCAGTGTACACGTCCCAGTTTCTCATCCGGAAAAAGATCTCCATTGATTCCAGAATCGAGTTCTGGTCGTCTATGATGCATACTCGCGATCTCATACCCATATCTCACTTCTGGGGCAGCACTAGCGTGAAGGCTACACCTTTGGGCTTCCGCTCCGTAACCACGACGCGACCGCCGTGGGCTTCTACGATCTTCTTGACGTTTCCCAGTCCTAAGCCGATTCCTCCCGCCTTTTGGCTGAAGAAGGGATCAAATACATACGGCCGCTTCTCTTTGGGAATGCCTGGCCCATCGTCGGCAACGCGGATGTAGGCCCACGGTTCGCCGTTCTCCATCGATGCTTTGGAGCTGATGAATATGCGCCCTCCCTTCGGGAGTGCTTCGAGGGCGTTGAGCAGCAAGTTGACCAAGGCTTGCTCCATTCTCTCCGGATCCACCCGCACGTCCGTGACCTTTGAGCTGAGACGGTAGACGGCATTCACTCTCTGATCGGTCATGCGCTGCTCCACGATACTGAGGCATCCCTCCACGAGTTCTCTCAGATTGACTGACCGGTGTTTCAGGCGAAACGGCACGGTTAGATTCATCATTTCCGTGATGCATCTTCTGATCTGTTCTATTTCGCGAAGGGTCGATTTCAGGAGCTTTCGGCGGGCTTCCTCCGGCAACTGCCCTTCCGAGAACATCTGGAGATTCATCTTGATCGCCGTAAGAGGGTTGTTGACTTCATGGGCAAGCGAAGCGGTAAACTTGGCCAGTGCGCCGAGCTTCTCCGCCTCGCGTGTCTTCCTTTCCAGTTCTACTCGTTCGCTGATGTCCCTGCAAACTCCGATATTGGCCAACTCGCCCCCGTACGAAGAAAGCTTTGCAATGATCTCGGTCGGCAGGTGTCGACCGTCCCGATGCAGCCGCAGGTATTCCAGACGTGACGTCCAGACCGTACCGTCCCGGCTTCCGGAATATGCCTTTTCTACCGCTTCAGTTGACTCGCAGGCGACAAAATCCAAGTAATGTCTTCCCAGGATCTCATGAGAGTCGTATCCGTGCATACGGGCAAAGGCATTGTTCGCGTATACTATGGCCCCGTCGACCAGGACGAAGTACCCGTCGTTGATATCCTCTACGAGTGTCTTGTACTTCCGTTCCGACTCCGTCAACTCCCGCGTCCTGTCTGCCACTTCCTGTTCGAGGAACTCTGCCTGGTTCCGGAGAGTCTCTTCATGCAACTCTTGAAAATAGGTGCTGAAACGAGTCACGGTAACAACCATCACGTGTTGAAGACGAAGGAGAGACTGGGTCAAGAGCGCCGGCTGAATATGGGAGATTAGGAGCGGGATCACGGTCGCTCGATACTGTTCAAAAGCCCGTTGAACCTCCGAAAGGGTAAACCCTCCGAGAAGCCTTTTTCGTGCAATGAAGTTGCTGAATTGAACGAGATCTGTCCACTGGTCGTCCACCAGTGCGCGGCGAAAGCAGCCGGTTGCATGATCGATCAGTGGTGTAAGTTCTTCCGCCGGCTCGTCCGAGTATCGTGAAGAACGGTCGTTGAGCATATGGTATGCCCAAGTCTCCACTATGTGTTGGTGATACCGGTCTAGAACTTCGCCGAGGTCCACGAAACCCTCCTGAATCGGCTATCGTCTTCTCGCATCTTGGTTCGTTCAGTTTCCCAGCTCTTCTTTCGGTGACACAGAAGGCCCCGGAGCTCTTGATTGTTATCGTTCAATACCAATCATACGGAGGAGCTTGCCGCACTTGCAAGCGTTTTTTTGCAGACTTGAAAAGTTTTTTCAATACGTTCCTACTATTTTCCGCGGAACTTAGTACAGTCATGTCAGCTAGTTAGGATACGCTGAGACGATGGTCCCGCAAGTGCATTTCACGGGATTGAAAACGTTTTTCAACTGCTGGCATGTCCGCCACGAGAAAACGTCAGAAATTCAGGAGGATATCGTGTGGCACAGTCCTTGCTGTGCGCGCTTGAGACGAGATACGGAGTTTACGGGTTGCCAGGGCCCGGCTGTAGGCACAACTGATAGGGCCGCCAGCAACAAAGTTCTAGCCCAAATAGCCCTTTCTGCGGAGGCATGATATGACTAATAATGGGTTTCCTCATATATTTGGTGAGGGCAAGGTGGGGAAGTTCACCGTACGGAACCGGATCAAATACGCCGCGTGCTGCGTGAGTAATTTCAATTCTCGAGACGGGTTTCTCACGGAAAGAGAATTCGCTCGCGATCAGGTCATTGCCCAAACCGGCGCATCCATCATGACCAATCAGGGCGCCTATCCCGACACCTCAGGCGAGGGCAAAGCCTATCACAGTCAGCTCTGTATAAACGACGACAAATACATTCCAGGTCTTCAACGGATCTCGAATCTCTTTCACGAGCATAACGCCGTAGCTATCCAGCAGATCCTTCATGGAGGGCGGTACGGAGGCATAGATCTGGGCTACTGCGTGCAGCCTTCGGATACCCCACAAACACTGAAACACTTTCGCCCTCCCCGAGCCATGAGCAAAGAGGAAATCCATAAGGCGATCTCGGATCATGCCACGGCAGCCGAACGGGCCGTCAAGGCCGGTTACGATGGAGTAGAGGTAACGAGTTTCCTCGGCTATTTGATGAGCTGCTTTCTCTCTCCGTTTACCAATAAGCGTACCGACGAGTACGGGGGGTCGGTGGAAAAACGCGCGCAATTCATGGTGGAAATCATTGAAGCACTCCGTAAGGCCGTAGGCCCCGAAAGACTCGTGATAATACGACTCAACGGCACGGAACTCATGGACGAGTACGGAGGGAACACCGTCGAGGAATGCATGGAGATCATGAAAATCGCAGCGGGTTGCGGTGTGGACATGATCAGCATGGTCATCGGCTGGCACGAATCGAGGCAAGGCGCGCTGGGAAGGGATGTGAGTCGAACTGAGTGGCTGCACCTGGCGGAAAAAGCCAAGAAATACATAGGAGATGTTCCTCTTGCCTTCGGTCCCCGCCTTTCCGAT
This sequence comes from uncultured Syntrophaceae bacterium, assembly GCA_964497585.1. Lineage (GTDB taxonomy): Bacteria > Desulfobacterota > Desulfomonilia > Desulfomonilales > Desulfomonilaceae > CAZCDS01. Next base: position 20,557 of record CAZCDS010000059.1, on the reverse strand, counting down.
CCCTGGGAGGCGGACAAGGCCCTTGCCAACGGGGTGTTCGATTATTGGGAAATCTGCCGGCCCCTTTTGAGCGACCCGGAGTTGATCCACAAAATAAGCAATGGTACGCCCGAGCGGATCAAGCCATGCATAGGTTGCATGCTCTGTTTGGCAAAGATGTTTTACGACCAGCCATACATCTGCGCTGTGAATGCTCGTCTCGGCCATGAAGTCGAGCCGGAATATTCCGTAACATCGGCAGCGGTCAAAAAGAAGGTCATGGTGGCTGGTGGAGGACCCGGCGGTCTCGAGGCCGCAATTGCTGCATCTCAGCGGGGCCATGACGTCACTATATTCGAGGCTTCCGGCGACCTCGGCGGAGCACTGATCCCCTCTTCGAAGGACATCAGCGGCGGCGAGGTCCTCTTGGAGCTGCTCCAATATTACAAATACCGGGTAGAGGATCTCGGTATATCGGTCCGGCTCAACACGCAGGTAAACAGACGCGTTGCGGCTGAATTTGACCCTGACGTGGTCATTGTTGCAACAGGGGCCACAGTAGAAAAGCCCGAGATTCCAGGAATCGATTCCGAAATCGTCTGTGATGCCTGGAAAGTCCTGTCTACGGGGAACATGGTGAATTCCGGCCCGCATGTGGTCATTCTCGGTGGTGGCAAGATCGGGTTGACGGTGGCGGAGGTCCTGGCCGAGCAAGGAAGGAAACCTGTCATCGTGGAAGCAAACAAGCGGGTGGATTTCGACGTGTCGATGACATTCAAGTGGCGTCACAATGCACTCGTCAAGAACCTCAACATTGGGGTCTTCACCGAGGCCAAGCCTTTAAGCATAGAAAGCGGATCGGTGAAAATCAGGGACAAAGAAGGCGCCGAGCACGATCTTCCGGTTGATGTCGTCATTCTGGCCGGACCTGTCAGATCCCGCCAGGAGCTGACGACCGAGTTGGAGTACTTCTGCGACGAGTTGTACCTCGTGGGCGACGCAATGGTTCCACGGAGCCTGTACAACGCCATTCACGACGGCTTCAAAATCGGTTCACGTATCTAATACGGGGCAAGGAAGGTAAGAACTATGGAAGGCTTCACACCGTGGCCGAAGGATTTGGTTGAGAAGTATCGGGCCGCTGGGTACTGGATCGACCGGACAATAAGCGAAGTCATGGACGAGAGCTTTGGCAGGTATGCCCCTCGAACCGCTCTCATAACCTCGGGAGGGAGAGAGTTCACATATGGCGAGCTGGGCACACTTTCGACTCGACTGGCCCTCCATTTGGTGAACATCGGTCTGCGCCCATACGACCGTTTGATCCTACAAATGCCGAATATCGCCGAGGTGGTCATGACCTATTTAGGAGCTCTGAAAGCCGGAGCCATTCCCATCATGGCCCTTTTTGCCCACAGGGAGGCGGAAATCAGCTTCTTTGCAGAGCTGTCTCAGGCTCGTGCCGTTGCCATCGGGACGGCCTGGCGAGGATTCGACTATGAAGCGATGGCGGCGGACATCCAGGTAAAGAATCCCCAGTTGGAAATGATCCTCGTTGCTGGAGGAGATCCGAAGAGCGGTAACTATTCCATTGATACAATGCTCCAGGATCCCATCGAGGAACGCGTCGGCGTTGGCGATCTTCCCCGACCGGACCCGACTCTGCCTGCGGTTCTCCTTCTTTCCGGGGGAACCACAGGCATTCCCAAGCTGATTCCGAGAACGCATAACGATTACATCTACAACTTCCTTTGCAACGCGGACATCTGCAAGCTCGACGAAAACACGGTTTCTCTCATTGCCATTCCGCAGGAACACAACTTTGCCGTGGCATGCCCAGGCCTGAAAGGGGTGTTGTCCAAAGGCGGCTGCGAGATTCTTTCCGACAATCCGAGCCCCGAGGCGATGATGGAGCTCATTGCCAAGCATCGCGTCACGCACTGCGTGGCAGTGCCGACCATGATTGTGGGCATGCTCAACCATCCCAACCGTCAACGGTACGATCTGAGTTCCCTCCAAGTGATACTGACCGGCGGTTCCAAACTAAATCCGGAAATTGCTCTACGGATCAAGCCAGAGTTGGGCTGTGACGTACAGCAGGTTCTCGGCATGGCCGAGGGCCCGCTGTACTGGACCAGGCAGGACGATCCCCCCGAAGTGCAGCTCTACACTCAAGGACGCCCACAATCGCCGGGCGACGAATTCAAGGTGGTCGATCCGGCTACCGAGGAAGAAGTGCCCCGAGGGGAGGTCGGTGAGCTCTGGTGTCGCGGGCCGCACACGATCAGAGGCTATTACCGGGCACCCGAGCACAATGCCAAGGCGTTCACGGAAGACGGTTTCTACAAGTCCGGCGACCTCGTTCGCCTCCACCACACGGGCAACGTAATCGTGGAGGGTCGAATCAAGGATTGCATCAACCGAGGCGGCGAGAAGATAAGTGCCGAAGAAGTCGAGGATCATATTCTGGCGCACCCGGCAGTAGCCAACTGTGCCTATGTCGCGATGCCTGATCCCCTCCTGGGTGAGCGTGCTTGTGCGTACGTGATTCCGCGGCAAGGGGCGTCCGTCGATCTCAAAGCGCTGAACGAGTTCCTCATTTACGAGCGTAAGATAGCCAAGTTCAAGTTACCGGAGCGCCTGGAGCTGGTCGACGTCTTTCCCCTCACCGCGGTGGGAAAGGTCAACAAGAAGGCTCTCCGTCAGATGATAGCGGAAAAGGTGGAGCTCGAACGCTCGGCTGCTGAAATAAAGAGAGCGTGAGTTGGGGCAGTTCGACCGTCCATGGGAAAGATCCGCAGCGAGAAGAGGGGTTGAAAGCCCGTGGATCTCTGCGCGGAAAGCTTCGTGAGAAAGGATGGAGGAGAAATGGAATTCTGGATCATTCAGTCCCTCAATGCTCTATCCTTTGCCATGCTCCTCTTCATCCTGTGCGCCGGACTGTCTCTCATCTTTGGATTGATGAACATTCTCAATCTTGCCCATGGCTCGTGCTATCTGATTGGAGCTTACACGGCGCTGAGTGTAATCGCCTGGAGCGAGAGTTTTGTCCTCGGCCTGCTCGCGGGTGCCGTCGCAGCGGGCGCCGTGGGATTCGTGCTCCAGCGGTTCCTCCTCCAGCGGATATACGGCCGACGGCTTCTCCAGGTTCTCCTCACCTTCGGGTGCATGTTCATCATCGGCGATCTTGCCATCATTATATGGGGGGCCGACCCCACCACGCTTGACAAACCTGAGTTTCTGACAGGTGCGGTCAATCTGGGAGGGATGATCTTTCCAAAGTATCGTTTGTTTGTGATCGTTGTTGGTATTGCCATCGGGATTGCCCTCTGGCTCTTTCAGGAGAAGACCAAATGGGGAGCGGTATTGCGTGCCGGTGTGGATGACGAGCAGATGACGAGGGCGGTCGGCATCAATGTACCAGTGCTGTTCACGATCGTGTTCATCCTGGGCACGGCGCTTACCGGTCTCAGCGGCGTTCTGGGGGGGCCGTTCGTCGGAGTCTACCCCGGAGTCGATCTGGATGTGTTGCTGCTGGCAGTGGTAGTGATCATCGTCGGAGGCTTGGGCAGCATGAAAGGGGCTTTCTTCGGGAGCATTATCGTTGCCTCTCTGGACACTTTTGGAAAGGCTCTCTTCCCCGAGCTTGCCATGTTCACCATCTTCGCTCCAATGGCAATCATTCTCGCGGTGAAACCCACCGGCCTCTGGGGAAGAGTGTTATGAGCCACAAGACAAAGTTCTTGCTGTTCCTCGTTGCACTGTTGGCCCTCCTCAGTGTTTTGCCGCTGATTCTTTCCACGTACTATCTGGGCGTGGTGACAAGCGCCCTAATTCTTGCAATCCTCGCCATGTCAGCGAACCTGCTTCTCGGTTACGTCGGCCTGGCATCGGTGGGGCAAGCCGCGTTCTTCGGGGTGGCTGGCTATGCGGTTGCCATTTACACCAGAAGTGTCGAGGGTGCCGCATGGTCGGCAATGGGAATCGGACTGCTAGCAGCTTTGGTCGCAGGACTGGTGTTCGGCCTCCTGGCCATTCGCACACGGGACATCTTCTTCCTCGTCATCATGCTGGCATTCTGTCAGATCCTTTACGGCGTAACCTATGGCTTGCGTTCAGTGACGGGAGGCGATGACGGCCTTCCCGGGTTGGGGAGGCCCGATTTGATCCCCGGCGTCAGCCTTGACGGCCCTGTGTCATACTACGTGTTTGTGGTAGTGGTGTTCCTCTTGGTGATCGGCGGCTTCCGGCTGTTCGTAAACTCACCGTTCGGGCTTGTTTTTACGGGCATTCGGGACAGTGAATCACGGATGCGTGCGTTAGGCTACAATGTTTGGTTCTACAAGTACATGGCGTTTGTTGCTTCAGCGCTTCTCGGAGGTGTATCGGGAATCCTTCACGCGTATTATTACGGGTGTCCCAATCCGGCGGACTTCAGTCTCATACATTCGTCTTCCGCCCTTCTCATGGTCATACTGGGCGGTCCCGGAACTCTGTTCGGACCGTTGGCGGGATCGTTGATCATCGTCTTCGTACGGGAGTTCGTGAGCAGCGTGACCGACCGATGGCTGATAGTGCTCGGGCTTGCATACGTGTGTACCGTGCTCTTCTTTCCCAACGGTTTGATAGGTACGATCACCATGGCGATGGGCAAGAGATCTTCCCAAGATCCCGCTCAGGCAGAGAAGTCGGAACCGGAGCTCTCAAACCGAGAGAGCACCGTCGATCTTGTTTCTTCCGCCAGATCAAAGTGATCCATGGAGATGATATCCAACTCAGAAAAGGAGGAGGCTATGACCAAAAGACTTTCTATTACGCTGAAGAGTTTGCCGGCCTGGCTGCTCATACTGTGCGGGCTCTGGTTCGGCATCAATTCCCCGGCACAGGCCGCGGAACCGGTGAAGATCGGCTACACCATTTCGTTGTCCGGAGTGTATACGGCTCTCGGGGTTGATCTGAGGGACGGCTTCAACCTGTACATGGACGAGATAGGGCACAAAGCCGGAGGACGAGAAATAAAAGTCATTGTGGAAGACATCGGCAGCAATCAGGTGAGCCGCGCCTTGGACACGGCTCGGAAGTTGGTGGAAAAGGATCATATCGACATTCTCGCCGGCGTAGTGGGATCCGGATCGGCCTACGCCCTTGCGAAGTTCGTCGAGAAGCACAAGATTCCTTTCGTGATCTCCAATGCTGGGGCCGACGATCTTACCCAGAGGAAGAGCAACCCGTTCATTGTGCGGCCCGCCTTCGTCAACAGCGCGGGCTCACATCCGTTGGGAGAGTGGTTGTACGACAAGGGTTATCGCAAGGCAGTTCTCATGGGGGCCGACTATGCCGCAGGTTATGAGCACGTAGGAGGAATTGCTGACACATTCAAGAAGAAGGGCGGAAAGGTCGTTCAGGAAATCTGGCCGCCTCTCGGGACGAAAGACTATGCGCCGTATTTGACCAAGATAAATCGCGATGCCGATGTCGTGATGGTATTCTTCGCCGGTGCGGACGCACTTCGTTTCGTCAAGCAATATGCTGACTACGGACTGAAAAAGAAGATTCCTCTCGTAGGGAAAGGATACCTCGTTGACGACAAGATCTTGCCGAAACAGGGAAAGGCCGCGGAAGGAGTGGTCACCGAATCTCATTGGTGCCTGCTTCTGGACACGCCGGAGAACAAGAAGTTCAAAGAAGCATACACGAAGAAATATGGACACCCGCCGACCCTGTACTCCGAACAGGGATACGTCACTGCCAAACTGATCGCGGAGGCATTGAACAAGACCAACGGCAAGGTTGAGGGAGCAAAATTTGTCAAGGTCATGCGATCCCTGGAACTAGACGCTCCTCGCGGGAAAGTCAAGTTCGACAAGTTCGGGGCTCCCATCCAGAATTCATACATCCGGGAAGTGAGGAAGGTCGGCGGCTCCTGGCAGAGTGTTCCCATAAAGACATACCCCATGGTAAATCAGTTTTGGATCTGGAGCCCGGAAGAATACATGAAGAGGCCGGCGTACGTGGGTATGAAGGGAAAATGGGTACAATGAGGCAAGGGACGCGCAGTTCCGGGCCGGCCGGTTCTGCGCTCTCCATTCTTATGCGCCGTGGGGATGTTCTCCGGACGTTGCGGCGAAGGAAGTTAACCAAGGAATTCTCATGATTGCCCTTGAAGTTGACAACGTCGATGTCCGCTTCGGTGGTTTGCAAGTCCTCACCACGTGCAGGCTGTCCGTTGAAGCAGGCGAGAAGCGCGCCATTATCGGCCCGAACGGCGCGGGGAAGACCACACTCTTCAACGTCATCAGCGGCATCGTAAAGCCGTCTGCCGGCAGAATTCTTTCGTTCGATCGAGACATAACAAGAATTTCGGCTCACTTGAGAGCTTCGCTGGGCCTGGCCAGAACCTTTCAGATAACGAACCTCTTCGGAAACCTATCGGTACTGGAAAATGTAATCCTGAGTCTGCAGGCCCTCACGTCAACGAAATATGTCTTCTACAAGATGACCTCTTCGTTTACCGAATTGATCAGCAATGCGGTTGCATTGCTTAGAGAGTGGGGACTGGAGGATAAGAAGGATTATCCGGTGCGGAGTTTATCCCACGGGGAACAACGCCAGCTTGAGATAATTCTTGCTTTGGCTTCGAAACCAAAAATCCTGCTCCTGGATGAACCGACTCAGGGATTGTCCACGGCCGAAACCGCCCTCGTGGTCCCCATGGTCAGGGCTTTGGAACCATCCACGACCGTGTTGTTCATCGAGCACGATATGGATGTCGCGTTTCAGATGGCAGACAAGATAACCGTCCTGTACTATGGATCGGTGCTGGCTGAAGGCACCGAGGCAGAAATACGGGGCAATCCCAGCGTAGCCGAGGTATACCTCGGGCTCGAGAGCCACAATGCTTGAAATTACCGATTTACACACCTTCTACGGGGATAGCCATATACTTCACGGCGTTTCGTTGACGGTTGGCCAGGGGCAGGTTCTGGCCGTGCTCGGACGGAACGGCGTCGGCAAGACCACGCTGGTGCATTCCATTGTATCGTTCGCTAAGCCTTCGGGGGGGCGAATCCTCTTCAAAGGGGACGAGATCACTGGTCGCCCCACGCATCAAATAATACGTGGCGGCATAGCGCTGGTCCCCCAGGGTAGACGTGTTTTCCGCTCTTTGAGTGTTGTCGAGAATCTCCGGATTCCTTTCCGTTGCGATGTGGGAGGCATTGCCAATCCGTGGGACTTAGAAACCGCCTTCGAGGTTTTTCCTGCGCTCAAGGCACGGCGGGATCAACGAGCTGGCAATCTCAGCGGAGGGGAGCAGCAGATGCTCGCTATGGCAAGGGCTTTGGTGAGCGGACCGCAGCTCGTGCTCCTTGACGAGCCTTCTGAAGGTCTGGCGCCGTTGATCGTCCAAGGAATATCCCAAGTGATCAAAGACTTGGTCGCGCAAGGAATGGCGATTCTCCTGGTCGAGCAAAACTTCAACATGGCTCTGAACACGGCCCATCGTGTGCTCGTTATGAGTCGGGGCCAAATAGTTCACCAGTCTAAACCGCAGGATCTTGCGGCAAATCACGACGTGAAGGCACGTTACCTCGGCATGTAGTGTCCCCGTCCGAGGCCGGGTAGCGAGCATAGGAAGGCCTGCTATGGCAAGAACCGACCTATTGCGTGGCAAAACAATCCTGATCGTGGATGACGAGTGGGAGGTTCTGGAGACTATCGAGGAGTTTTTGCAGGATCATACGGACCTCGTAGTTCACAAAGCTACGACTTTTGACCAAGCACGGCAGCTCTTGTTTTCCCATAACTACGATGTTGTTGTTCTCGACATTATGGGCGTGCGCGGATTTGAACTGCTCGAGACTGCGACACATGCTGGGTTTCCTGTGGTGATGCTTACGGCTCATGCGCTCAATCCCGATGCTCTCAGGCGATCGATCGAATTGGGAGCCAGAGCATATCTGCCCAAAGATCGTTTGTTTTCCCTCCCGGAGTTCCTGGAAGACGTTCTTCGACTAAGCTATCGCTCTGTTTGGCGAAAAGTCTTTGACGATCTCCTGAGTATATTTAACGAAAAATATGGGTCAAGCTGGAGAATGTCGCAACAACAATTCTGGACCGAGTTTGAGAAGACTCTCCAAGTAGACGAGCCGGCGATCGTGTCTGAGCAGCGGTCGGACTCGAAAGAGAGTGGCTAATGCAAGAAATTCATCACAATAGGTATTCGCGTTCGAGGTAACAACCCCGGAAAACCGGGATATAGTCGAAAGACTTAGCCGAGTTGCGCTAATATGCCACTACGGCCCTGACCACGATAAGCTGAGAAGATGGAATGGCCGGAGTGGCTCACCGGAGACAGACCATAAATTAGGAGGAAAGCATTTGAGAATACCCGAAAAAATCGAAACCTGGCAGATGGTGGAAGGCCCGAAATTCGATGGCGAGACCAAAAAGGTGATCGCACCCGGTGAGCTGGAGAAAACCCAGATACCCATGCCGAGCCTGGGACCGGGAGAAGTCTTGGTAGAAGTCGCAGGTTGCGGAGTATGCCATACTGACTTGTCCTACTTCTATGATGGGGTTCCCACGACCACCAAGCCGCCTCTCACGCTTGGGCATGAAATCGCCGGCACGGTAGTGGGAGCCGGGAATGGTGCAGAATCCTGGGTCGGCAAACATGTGATAGTACCGGCCGTCATGCCCTGTAACAATTGCGAAATCTGCGCCCAAGGCAGGAATAATCGCTGCCTGAATCAGAAGATGCCGGGTAATTCTCTGGGAATCTACGGAGGCTTTTCGAGTCACATTCCAGTTCCCGCTGAAGACCTCTGCGTGATAGAGGACCTCCAGGATAGACCGTTATCGCACTACGAGTAGTCGCCGACGCTGTAACTACGCCATACCAGGCCGCAGTTAGGGCAGGGATTGGCAAGGGCGATCCTGTGCTGGTTATCGGTGTGACCGGCGGAGTGGGAGTGTATATGGGTCAAGTTGCTCGAGCGTTCGGTGCGAGTCCGGTCATCGGCATGGGACGCAACCAAGAAAAGTTAGATAGGGCATTGGAATACGGTTGTGACTACGTCATCAATATAAGAGACAAAGACTTCAAAGATATCCAGGCCGAATTCAAACAATTTGCCAGAGAAGCTGGAGTTCCTCACAACGTAGGTTGGAAGATTTTCGAGTGTACCGGTGCCGGTCCCGCGCAAGACTTGGGGCTAGGATTGCTGGGATTCACCGGAAAACTCGTAGTAGTTGGCTTCGGGATGGCAAAGTCTTCGTTCATGTTTTCCCGTCTGATGGCCTTTGACGCTGAAATAACGGGCACATGGGGATGTTTGCCGTCCTATTACCCGGAGGTTCTGAAAATGGTTCAGGCGGGAACCATCAGAATCGATCCTCTCATCGACTTGAGGCCGATGTCAACGATCAAGCAGGCATTTGAGGAGGCACACTCACAGTCGCCAATGAGGAGACTCGTATTAACAAATGATGTTTGACAACCGGTGAGAGTGAGCTGAGAAGAGGTCTTGAACTCATGTTCCAATGGCCTGATTTAGGCATGTGCATTTGGCTTCCGCGTTTCTCTTGGCTCGCCATTACCGCGCTGTGTTCGGGCGACGAGCATGTGGTAAGAAATGCTTGTCGGAGTTAGGGAGGGTGACGTACGCTCAGAAAAAGAACAAAAGTGCTTTTTTCGTCAACGTGACGACGGTCTTGCCTGCATCCGCTCGCGCGGTACGCCCCACGGAGTCCTTCTTGGGGTCAGGGGGGCGACCTCTCTGCCCCTCAAGGATGCCAAAACGTGCAAAATTGCAAAACCGCCGCATATTTCCAGTTCAGGAGGTTTTAGATGGGAGACGTATATGTACTAATACATGGTGCCTGGCACACCGGCGAGTTGCTCGAAGACGTCGCGGGTCCCATTCGCGCGGCAGGGAACGAGTGCTATTGCCCGACCGTTGCGGGGAACCGTCCCGGCGATGACCGGTCGAAAGTTGGATTGGACGAGGCTGTGCAGTCCATCGTTGACTTCATCAACGATAAGGGCCTCTCCAGTGTGCGCCTCGTGGGTCACAGCTACGGGGGCATGGTAATCTCTAAGGTGGTTGACAGGATCCCTGAAAAGATTATGCGGCTCGTCTATTGGAGCGCGTTCGTGCCGCTCAACGGCGAGAGTCTCGTCGATATGTGTCCGCTACACTACGTCGAGCTATTTGATCAGATTGCCGCGGAGAACAACGGAGCAGTCATGTTGCCGCCCCCTATCTGGCGAGAAGCCTTCATAAACGATGCGAACGCCGCATTAGCCCAGGCCTCGTACGAGAAGCTCAATCCGCATCCGTACAAAACCATGACTGACCCGATTTCGCTGAAGACCGAGCTCGCAACGATTCAGGTTGGTAAGTCGTTTGTGAACTGCCAACAGGACACCGCGCTCCCTCAATCTTTGCCGTGGCATCCCAGGCTGTCGGAGAAACTCGGACTCTTCCGTCTGATAGAGCTTCCCGGAAGCCACGAGGTTTGCTTCACCAATCCAACACTCCTGGCGGAAAAGATCATGGAAGCTGGCCGCGACTAGGCAGAAGAGCGAGTGACCTGCCCCCCAAAAAGTGGTCCAGGTTCTGAGTTAGTCTGTAACGGTATCTGTACCTCAAGGGAGGATACAAGTGATGCAGCGATCAGGAGACACAGTATTTGACACGATCATACGGCATGTGACGAGCCAATAGTGCACCTGAAAATCGCACATAGACCGCCCCAACATGGAAACAACCGCCCATCGCCCATTCGTCGGGCGTGAGGGCCGTTATTCTGGCACGTGGTCACTCAGTGACCTCGCAACGATTTTGGGGCAGGTCAGCAGCACCATGTATCCAAACACGCTCTCTTCTGACATAATCGCCTCCTCTCATTCAGTATGCTTAGCTGTTTTCCACTCGCGCATCACGTGCACGTGAGGCAGTTCCGAGCAGTCGCTCGAGAAGAAGAACCGATTCGGACCGCTCTGGAGGATCGTCGGGCTCACGATGGCACGATCTTGCCAGTTCTGTACCCGGATTTCCATCAGTCCCGTACGGAGAACGTGCAGGCTAACAGGTGCCCGACGACTTTTCCGGGCATCCTTGTTGAGCCTGATGTTAGGCGTCCTCGCCTGCCGTCGGTACCTGCGGATGGAGAAGGTCGGCTCGAATAGTTGCTTGTACCTCATGATACGGATGTACGACTTCCGTACTGAATTTGCTGTCCTTTGCCCGACGAAGGAAGTCTTCTAGCAAAGGATGGTCCCCCAGGGGCCGATGAGGCACGTCATCGAGAAACAACGGGCGTTTACGCTCATACTCGCCAATCAGTTCGCCGAGATGGGCTTCCATCTTCTCTAGGCTTTGGACGATCTCGTCAGGTTTCGAGAACGCAACCGAGCTGGTCTTAACATCGCGCGCCAGATTCTCGAGTTCCAGCTGCGCGTCGTTTACCAGCTCCATGTACTGGTCGTACCCCTCCACTAAGAGCACCTCACTCTCGCCGGACCGCGCCACAGCGCGAGCGCGCATTAGGCGTCTAGCTTTCTTCGCTTGACTGTATGCGGCAAGAGCCTTACTCAGTACCAACATTAGGAGTTGTTCTCTGTACTCAACCTTTCGAACGAGCATGTCACGGCGTTTCTCAGCGCGCGCCCGTTCTAGGTCACGTTCCTTCTCCGCGGACTGACGGTCCATGTCCCGCTGCTTATCGGCGAGGCCTTTTTCTCGTTGGTACTCGAATAGAAGCAGCGAAACAAACGACCCGACTATCGCAACGACGCCGAGTTGCAGAACGGCCTTGGCTATCTCAGGCCCCAGCTTTAGATCCGGCAGCCAGTACTTGAGTAGCGCCAGTATCGCAATACTCGCGGCGAAGATACCCAGAAGCTTGCGGGTTATTAAGCGTTTCATGACAGACTCCTAAACTAGCGACGCAGTAAAGGACGCCTAACAATGGTTATATGGTTTCTTCATAACACCTTTAGGCCACGATACGCTAGTTCTTCGTGATCATATGCCATTGGGGATGAATGGGGAATCTCCGGGCTGCGGCCTTGACCTGCCCGCAAAAAGTGGTCCAGGTTCTGAGTTAGTCTGTGGCAGTATCTGGACCTCAATGGGGAGTCAGGATGAACCGCACGCGATACAGCGTTGCGCAGATCATCTGAAAGCTTCGAGAAGCGGATACGTTCAGATCCGACGGACTGGCCTGCCCAGTTACCATTCAGTTACCTTTTTTTGGGACCAAACAGGATCAATCGGGATCGAACGGGTCCAATCTGGATTGAAATCATTGGGGAATTCGGCTAAGGCATTGGGTTGATTAGGGCCCGGTTTGCATTCGCAACGCGGGGGTCGAGGGTTCAAATCCCTTCATCTCCACCACATAATTCCCAAAGAAGTCAGGATGTTGGATTGAGGACCCACATCCTGATTTTTTTGTGGAGATGGTTTTTCCCGCGTATTTCCCGCGTGGAGTGATTTTCCAGATTTACTTTTTGGCCACCATGATTTCCGTCTCACCGTGGTCGAACGTCACCCTGTCAATGGCGTCAATGAGTTCCTGATCGGATATCTTCCCATAGCGCTCCCGGATCCGGCGCTGTCGTTCTGCGTGCCCCATGATAGCCTCGGCAACATCCGGGTCCACTCGTGACCGCCTGGCATTCGCCCGAAACGTGTGGCGCAAATCATGGAATCGAGGCCGTGGCGTGAGTTCACGGGCTTCCACGGCACTTATCCATGGCTTGCGGAGTGACCACTTGTTAGGTGTTCGGCCGTTGACGAGAAACACCCTGTCGTTCCCGATCCTGCGAACCTTCATCACGTCCTCAAGGATCGGCACAAGGTCTCTATGTATGGGGACCTTCTTCCAGTCCCACCCTTTCGTGTCAGCAGGCCCCAAAAGAATCATCCGCCTTGAGAGCTTCACTTGTCCTTGCGTGAGCCCCAGGATTTCGCCACGCCTCATGCCCGTGCAGTAGGCGGTTTGAATGATCGGCTGGAGCCACTCGGGACACAGGCCGGTGATTTGCTGAACGTCAGTGTGAGACAGGTAGACTTGACGCTCCTCTGACTTTTGGGACAGGTTCTTGACCAGTTGCACCGGATTCGCTTCGACAAGCTTCAGTTCCGTCAGCACTTGGAACATTTTCGAGAGCGTCCCCTTGTCCTGATTGATCGTTGACGGTGCTGCCCCTTGAGCCATCCGCTCTGCCACGAATGTCTTGATCTGAGGAACCCATATTGACTTGATGGGGTAGTCTTCCCCGAAATGCTCGATCAGCTTGTCAAGACACAGCTCATAGCGGTATCGTTCAGCACTGCCTTTGATATCGGGGTACTTGAGGAACAGTTCTGCGCCCTTCCATAATGTCAGCTCTAGCACGGGAGTCTCCACGCTTCCACCCAACTCGGGAGGCAATTCCCATTGCCGATTGCGGAACATTCGGATGCAGGTCTCACGACTCGCATCGTCAAGGGCTGCGTAGTTCCCGGAACGACAGGCCAGCAAAACGGCACTCTGGACCATCTTGGCCTGAGAGCGTGAAATTGCCGGAGTCCTAACCATGACCTCTCTCTCATTTCTTGTCCCGAATGGGCGAATGCGCAGATAATACGCCTTCCCCTTCTTCGTCACCATTCGCGCATCTCCTCTCTGCGAGTGCGCCGAGAAAGCCTAGCCGACTTCTCACCCCCTTTGATGGATTTGGGAGAGGAGGATACCGGGGCGGCCGGCTTCTTGTCAACGGCCACATGGACAGCCTGGGCGCAGACGTACTGTTCGAGTTGCTCGGTCATGAATCTTCGCCTGCGACCATCAATCTGCACGTAACCGAGCTTTCCCTGACGGCAGAGGTAGTGGACGGTCTTGACACTTACCTGGAGCAATTCAGCGGCTTGTGCTGGGGTTAAGAGAGGGTCCATGGTTCAGGCTTTGGCTATTCTCTCCCGTGCGCCACACTGATCAAAGGGGATCCTCGCAGCAATTACCCGGACTTTCTGATGAAGAGTTGTCGTGTGCGCTCATCAATTGGCGATAGATCTTCCGGCCTTCGTCGTCCTCATCATCGAGGAGATGTCGAATGCGTAGCTTCTCATCAAGGTAGAACCCGCGCTTGTCCAATATCAGGAACCCCTTGATACCAATATCACCGGTCGCGGCCGTCGGGACGTCCGTCTGAAGATCCTCCTGAATCTCTCCCCACACCGTCGGGTTGTCGTTCAGCGTACGATAAAGCCGTTTGAGCAATAGAAAGACGTCCCGGATGTCCTCGCAATCCCATGCGCAGATATTCTTTGCGTAGGCTACGCAGTCACCCCGCGGATCCGGATAATGAAAAAAGCTGTTCATTTTTTGTGTGATGATAATCCTGCAGTACAAACAGCAGAATTCTCTCAAGGTCAATTTAAGAAGACATTGCAATCCTCCTTCAGGTCTAGCCTGTTGTTTTCCGCCCAGCTCCAGGCGATGGAATGAACGGCACCTCAGCCGGGCGGTTTTCTTCTTGTGGTCATCGCGTGGCTAGGCGTCGAGTGCAGGTGCGTTGACTCCACGATCCGGGGTCGGGCGCGGATGAAGTTTTTGTGCTGATGGGGCATGTCCTTCCGTTCCTACAAATTGATGTCCAGGGAGTCCCCGTGATCTTCCATCCATTCCTCAACTAGGTTCCCGGCTCGCGTTTCCACTGGCCTCGGCACTCATGGCGACTTCATCTCGGCTCAGACCTTGATTTTCCCGGCCTCAACCCGCTTCATGCCATCCTCGATGAATATCCGGAGCAGGCGACTCGCTGTGACATCATGGCTCACGGCAAAGAGGCGTAACCGCCTCCACAACAGCCTATCAACCTGAAACGCTCGTACTACAAAAACATTCTGCTTTTTGGGCATAGGTGTCCTCCCGTGTCCTGTCTCCCCCCATACAGAGGGGCGCTGAAATCAGCTTGAATAGTGGCTTTTCGGGCTTCATGGGGCAAATGTTCTTGCCATTTGTGTTTGCGTATCATTAATCAGTTTACGGGTCCACCTCGTTTTGTAGAGGTCATGACGAAATAATTTATCATTTCTAATAATTTCGTCATAATTCCCACTAGTTAGTAAGCCAAAAAAACGGGACCAGCGCACTTTTGCGGGCTACGGTTTACGGTTTATGGTAAATGGTAAGCACTACACCTTACACCGTCCTTACATTCATCCGGCCATGGCCTGATATCAACTGCAGAAAGCTATCTTCACCGTATTGATCCGCGAGAGAGAACCATACTTTTCCACAACATCTTCCGGCTATGCACGGGTTGACGTTCTTTTCCACAGAGAGGGCTTTGGTAGCTCCCAGGGCGGTTTTTGCTACTATGGGTCTCGCGGCGGTGCATTCCTCAATTCTTCGGCTGAGTACTCAAAGGAAGTGGGCCTGGATCGACAGAAATATGGTGGGGTGGGGGCTTGAAAAGTGGTCAGTTCGACGAAAAATAGTCTGTCTTTAAACTCGTGTCAAAATTCGGTTGGAGGATTGCAGTCTTGCGTCAATTCTCTATGGTACACCTTGCGCGAGTGTCAGGTCATGGGTTCATTTTCGGGATGCCGCGATGTGATGATTTTGTGACAAAATCCTGTGGCAAATCGTGCAGGTATGCGAAGCGGCTTCACGGTCGGGTCTCAGGTTTCCAGGGACTCAAAATCTCTCTGCTCTCGCAATCGCGCTATCGCTTGCCAGCGAAAGGATTGTGACTTGGTCAGGCCAAGGTCGCGCAGACGAGGGGGTTCGGTCGCACGATGCGACCGATTTGTCCCATCAGGACCTGGTTGGTGCTTTTCCATCTGCCCCAGCATGTCCCCGGGTCAGCACTCGGCACGTCAAAAGAACTAATTGACCATTGGCCGTGCAGATTGCTACAGTGCTAGCACTCCTTCATTCACGTCAACGGGGGCCAAAGGAGCCCAGAGTTTCCAGAGGGGCTCGCCCGGGACCGGCTGGGGGGGCCAGAAGACTGAAACGGAGAAAATAGCAGAAAGCGGCGTGGATGCCGTTGTCGAGAAACCCATGAATATGGCGAACATGAGAAAAATGATCCGAGAGATGTGTGCAGAATAGGCGTCGCAAGTTTCTCAATGAGAAAACCGTAGATGAAGATCGAGAGTGGTAACCTGGAGATTTCTTCGCGTTAGGGGGCGGAACATGAGAGACCAAGACAACTCGAAGGAGCAACTGACAGAGGAGTTAAGCCTGAAGAGTGCGGAGGAAGCTCTGAAAAAGGAAAGACAACAGCTTCTCTCGATCTTCGACAGCATTAACGAGGTGATTTCTGTCGTAGATGTAGAGACCTATGAAATCCTCTTCTCAAACAAGTTTATGAAAGAGCGCCATGGAAAGGAATTGATCGGGGGACTTTGTTTCAAGGAACTCCACGGTGTGGACAGGCCTTGCAGCCATTGTGTCATGGCCATGGCGAGACGTCTGGAAGGCGAGCCTTATCGGTGGGAATATCACAACCCCACGAACAATAGAGATTATCTAGCTACGGAAAGAATCATCAAGTGGACCGATGGACGCGATGCGAAGTTCCACCTCGGCATAGATATCACGGAACGGAAGATAACGGAGGAGGCGCTGAAGGAGAGTGAAGCAAGCTTTCGAGCGCTATCCGAACATACCTTCGAGGCTATATTCTTATCGGAAAAGGGCGTCTGCATTGGTCAGAACCGGGCTGCGGAGAGGATGTTCGGCTACTCCAACGAGGAAGCCGTCGGCAAGCCGGGAATAGAATGGATAGCCCCTGAGCATCGAGAACTCGTCGGGAAGAATATTGTTCGGGACTATGCGCCACCCTATGAGGTGATCGCTCTTCGGAAGGACGGAACAACTTTCCCATGCGAAATTCAAGCGAAAATGATTGATCCGGAACGTCGCATCAGGGTGACCTCGTTGAGAAATATCACGGAGCGAAAGAAGGCCGAGAAGGCCTTGCGAGAATCCGAATCGAGATACCGCGTGCTTTTCGACAACAGCCCCGACGGCATCCTGATCGCGGACATTGCAACGAAACGTTTCACCTATGCGAACCCTTCCGTATGCCGGATGCTCGGCTATTCGAAGGAAGAGCTGACGAGGCTGGGAGTTGCGGACATTCACCCGCAAGATCGGTTGCCGCAGCTCATAGCCGAGTTCGACGCCCAGGCAAGGGGAGAAAAAATCCTGGCCCCGAACATTCCGTGCCTCAGGAAGGACGGGACCGTCTTCTATGCCGATATCAGTACTACCCCAACCGTCCTCGACGGCATGGCCTGCAACGTGGGTTTCTTCCGCGACATCACGGAACGCAAGTGGGCAGAGGAAGCACTGAAAGCGAGCGAAGACAGGTATCGCCAAATGACAGAAGGCTCGCTGACGGGTATATTCATTCATCAGGACGGTATCGCAGTCTTCGTGAACCAGAGATTGGCGAACATGCTGGGCTATACGAAAGAGGAGATGATTGGACGTAAAGTCTTCGATAGGGTACACCCGGAGGATGGTGATGCGGTAGGAGCAATAGTTCTGGCTCGTCTCCGCAAGGAACTGTCAGTGGTGCCCCAACAGTTGCGGTTATTGAAAAAAACAGGAGAGGCGATCTGGTGCGAGGTCTTGGCAACACGAATAGATTACCAGGGACGCCCGGCGGTCATGGGAAATTTGGTTGAGATAACCGACCGCAAGAAGGCTGAAGAGGCGCTGAGGGAGAGCGAAGAACGATACCGGGTTCTGTTTCAAGATTCAAGAGATGCGGTATACGTAACTACCCGAGATGGAAGATTCCTAGATGCGAATCAAGCTTTCTGTGATCTTTTTGGCTGGGATCGGCACCAATTGGACGGTCTGAAAGTCGAACGAGCCTATGCGGACCCAGCCCATCGGAAGGTTTTCCAAGAGTCGATAGCGGAGGCTGGATCGCTAAAGGATTATCCCATTCAACTCCGCAAGAAGGACGGGACCCTATTCGAAGCGGCGCTCACCGCGAGCCTACGTCGCGGCGATAAAGGAGATATTGTGGGTTACCAGGGCATAATTAGAGACATGACCGAGAAAAGGGTCCTCGAAAAGCAGCTCATCCAGGCCCAAAAAATGGAGGCCATGGGCACCCTGGCAGGCGGAATAGCTCACGACTTCAACAACATCCTCCAAGTTGTCCTCGGCTTCGCCGAATTGGTCATCACCGAGAGAGGCAGGGATTGGTCTGGCTACGAGGAACTCCGTTCCATACGGAGTGCAGCCGAGCGTGGAGCCGATCTGGTTCGCAGAATACTGACCTTCAGCCGCAAAATAGAGACAAACATGCGGCCTTTGAATCTTAATGCGGAGGTGCTGCAGGCCGAAAAACTGCTATATCGTACAATCCCTAAGATGATTGCAATAAGGTCCCATTTGGCAGATGATCTCAAGGTTATCAACGCCGACCCATCCCAGGTAGAACAGATTTTGCTCAACCTAGCCGTTAATGCCAAAGATGCAATGCCCGAAGGAGGGGACCTGGCATTTCAAACCAAGAACATAGTCCTGGATGACCGGTACCGCGAAACGCATCCGGATGTGCAGCCTGGTGAATATGTTCAGCTTACCGTGACGGATAACGGCCATGGGATGGAAGAGCATGTCGTAGCGCATATCTTCGAGCCTTTCTACACGACAAAGGCGGCCGGAGAAGGAACCGGCCTGGGACTCTCCGTGGTCTTCGGAATCGTGAAAATGCATGGAGGGCACATTGAGTGTGAAAGCGAAAAGGGAAAGGGGACGACCTTCAAGATCCATTTCCCGGTAATCGAGGGGGGAACTGCCCGCGATGTTGCTGACAGCAGAGAACTTCCCGCATTTGGAACTGAGACGGTACTCGTTGTGGACGACGAGAAACTCATAGTCCAATTGGCGCAGAGACTGCTGGAACGGGCGGGATACACGGTACTCACGGCCAGCAGTGGAAAAGAGGCCGTACATCTCTACGCAAAGGAGCGATCACACATTTCCCTCGTCATCCTCGATTTGATCATGCCCGAAATGGGAGGCAAGGAGTGTCTTGAGGAACTTCTCAAAATCGACCCCCAGGTCAAAGCCCTTGTCGCCAGTGGCTTTGCAGTGAGCGGAGAAACAAAGACATTCATCGATGCTTCAGCCAGAGGCTTGGTCAGCAAACCCTTCAAGATGAGACAGCTGCTTCAGACGGTTAGACACGTGCTTGACGAAGAGTAGGCAATTACTGTGAGTAAGTCTCTACTGCTCATATGTAATAGATGGGACTTCATCTGACAGTGGTGAGTTACCTGACAGCTACGAGGGCGTCAGGCCGTAATCTGTCAAGGTCTTTCTCCTCTGCCAAGTGTTTCCTGTCGATGAAGGTCTTCATTGGTGTTTTTCCGAAGCAGTACTTTCCCGTATGCGATCTTTTACTGTTATACTACTGAATCCAGGCGTCTGCATCCTCTTGTATCTCCTGCAGGGACCAGTAGAGCTTCTTGCGAAAAGCTACGTGATAGAACTCGTTGGGCATCGTCTGGTGAAAACGTTCACATATCCCGTTGGACTGTGGTGACTTGGCCCGGGTCTTGGAGAGGTCGATCTTTTCCACGGCCAGGTAGAGCTGGCACTCATGATGCTCCCTGTTGCCACAGTATTCCGTGCCCCGGTCGGTGAGTACCCGCTGGATCTTTATCCCCTGCTCTTCATACCAGGGAACCACCCGGTCATTTAAGAGATCCGCAGCGACCAGGGCATTCTTGCGGTCGTAGAGCTTGACGAAGGCGACTTTCGCGTAGGTGTCGATGAAGGTCTGCTGATAGATCCGACCGACCCCCTTGAGATTACCCACGTAATAGGTGTCCTGAGACTAGTCATATACGCCCCCGATATTTCCCCTTGACAGAAACTCTGCGAAGGGGGATATGGCTTTAGTTCATAATGACGGTCACTTGTGCATTTTCTTTCACGGGATAAAGCACGAAATAGGACCGAGTCCCCCACTTGTCAGTCTTCGCCTGGAAAAAAACGTACAACGCCAAAAAAGTTGCTGAAAATAGTGAAGAATACAGCCAGCCACACCACATATTATATGCAGAGTGCGCACACGTACGCGGTGATGTAATTGTCAGCGCGCTGACGTACTCGCTGTGGCGATTCTCGGCGCGTTCCGGCGCGTGGAGCCCTCCACCCCGGAGCCATTCAAGGTGTGATTGAATGTTCACGTAAAACGTTGCCACTGGGCATGAGACGAGGTATTCTACTATGTTCCGCGGTTTACGGAAAGCGCGGCGCTGTTGCCATCAGGATGGGGCCCTTCACTGGGCCCTTTCTTTTACATCCTGTCCCTGCCATAGACATCTCAGAAGACGCATGAGGCCTACGCGTTTTTCGCTCAAATCTCCACGTTTGGTCTAAGGGAGGGTTCGACTACGGGCGAAGGTCAATTATACGCTCAAGCTGCTTGCCAGTGTCCGTCCCCTCATGGTATGAAATTAGAGTTCCTTTGATTTTCTGACTATAGTGCCGCGCAGAAAGGATAGGTGCGAAAAAGAGCGCGACTTTTTATCGG
>CAZCDS010000058.1:0-42428 GCA_964497585.1 uncultured Syntrophaceae bacterium | reverse complement strand
CTTGGCATGATCGCCTCCCCATACGTTCGGGGAGATCCCTATCACATTCATCATTGGAACGCGAGATGGTATAATGAGGTTCGCTATCACTTCGCGGGTCAGTACGCGAGGTGAGTGCTGCACCGCACTTCACCGTTCACGGGGCACACCCAACCGAAGCGCCTAACGGAGAGAGGTTCTCCGCACACCGAGCACGCGAGGAGGCCTTTTGGGGCTTCACCGTTGTCCACGATCCATTCCACCCAGCAGCGTCCGTCGTCGTCCCACCCGGACATCAATCCCATGCCGCCCACGTCTCTCAGCTTGATTGTCTCCATTGATGCCTCCCACCATCAGGGGAACAAGGTTGGTCGGGGGCGCGGTCAGACGTGGTGAGCGTCGCCTCCTGCGGACAATCCGGGAGAAGCCCACCGGGCGGGGGCAAAGCACGTTCCACCGGATCACCCGAAAGGCGCGGGCTCGACTCCGTGCCCGCGAACTGGAGCTCCCGCCTGGCCCGCAAGGAAGGACGCCGGAGACCATTCCTCAGCGGCCTCGGAAAGGAGAGAATGAACGATGTGCCCTTGCCTGTCTCGGACTCAGCGCGAATTCTCCCATTGTGGTCCTCCACGATCCGCCTGACTATGGAGAGGCCCAGGCCGCTGCCGCTCTCACTCTCAGAGCCGGGAATCCGGAAGAATCGATCGAAGATCTTGTCTCTGTATTGCGGTGGAATGCCCGCTCCGTTGTCGGACACTCCTGCGATGACTCTGTGGTCGTCATGGTGAACCGATATGGTCACACAAGGGTCACGCTTCCGTCTCATGTGCCGAATGGCGTTTGAGAGCAGGTTGTCGAAAACCTGGCGGATGCGCTGCCGGTCGCCGATTATTGAGCAGGGGCCTGCGGAAGTGTTGAGCCTGACATCGATCGCCCGCTTATCCAATTCGTCCCTGTGCAGTTCGACCACTTCATCGATCACCCGGTCCAGTTGTACAGGGCCCCAATGCCTTCCGTTGGAACCGCTGATGAGCACATCGGTCGTCTCATCGAGGAAAGCTTCGATGGACCGGCCGGTCTTGTCCAAACAGTCGAGCGTGTCAGCAGTGCGGGGATCTGGAGCTTGCGAGGCCAACAGTCTTCTCAGCCTGTTGATGAAGCCTCGGATCGATACCACCGGGGAACGCAGATCATGGATTACCATCTGAACCTGCGACTCGAGAATGCGGAGCTTCTCCAACGCCTTGGCCTGTGAGGCTCTCAGTTGATCGACCTGGCGTTTCATGCGGATAAGATTCGCGACCCTCAACCTGAGGATGACGGGTTCAACGGGTTTGCCGAGCCAATCGACCGGGATGCCGTGGAATTCCAGTGTCGCAAGCAAACCTTCGGGGAGGTCCCGGGCGATCAGCAACAAGGGGAGTGGCCGGTCATCGCTTTGGTTCTTGAGGATCTTCGCAACTTCAGCCGATCGAGCTACAGACCCGTCGGAATCCCAGACCACGAGATCCGGGCGGCCCTGTTCGATGAGAGACTCAAAGGTATCAAGCGTTGCCCGGGATTCCACCAGGAAGTCCCTCTCCAGGAGCGCCTCCAGTGAAGACGTGTCGCTCGGATTTGCCCCCAGGACGATCACCCTTCCGCTATCACGATCCTCTTCCCTCATACCGGAATCCTCCGAAATCCCATTTGCAGAGGCCAAGCCAAGTGAACCACGCGAGCGATGTTCCCGTTCAAGGGGCTGTTCTCAGCTCGGCGTTCGCGTGAACTCAAAGGGGATCTCGCTCGAGTTCCACCCTTGCCTCCCGAGTGCCCAGGGGAGGCCTTGACGGATTCGCGGCGGACCCTTGCCGGGCTGCACAAAGGATACCGATACCCACGAGGACATTAGGATTTCTTGCCCATCGTGTGAAGCCTCGGAAACACTTGGTGTAGGTATGATCAGCGCCCCAAAGGGCCTCGAGGCAGTGGAACGCTTCTTCGCCCCACCTGCGGAATTCATGCTCATCAAGTTCGTCCTCGACGAACCTTCGGCCTATCTCGATCAAGTCTTCTATCTGTCTATGGCAAACCATGATAAACTCCTCATCGATCAGGCCATAAATTTCCCTACGCTTCCGGGGTCACCGGAACCGCTCCCATTTCGCCGCCATCGACTATAGCCACTGCACCTCCCGTATACTTGCGTCCGCAGACGCCCTGCCCGCGCCGTTGGCCACAAGGAGATTCATCACATCGCGATGCCCGCCCCTTTGGGCGTGTTCCAGCGCCGTTGTTCCGAACCGATCCCGGTGGTTGGCGTCCGCCCCGTAATTGAGAAGCATCTTGACCACCTCCGCGTTGCCGATAGCAGCGGCCGCCATGAGTGCCGTTTTTCCGCTCTTGTCGGTTGAGTTCACTGGAGCCTGCTTTTGCAATAGCAGCGCTACTAACTCCGGATTGCCCGATAGGCAGGCATAAGTGAGCGCACTGCAACCGGAAAGGGTCCCGGTTAAGCCGACCTCCGCTCCGCTCTTCAGGAGAAAGCGGACCACGGAAGATCGACCCCAGAAGCAAGCGATCATGAGCGCGGTAACCCCGCACCGATTGTACGAATCGACATCCGTCCCGCCTGCGATTAGTCGCCTGACGGCCCTCAGGTTGCCCGCCATTGCCTCCCGCACGAGTCTGTCACCCGACATCTACCCCTCCGCCAAGCCTGCCCCACGCGGAACCACGTTACGACCGACGACTCGCCCGCAAGCATGTGCCCGATCGATCTCCCGTTGTGCGCAATCACCGCTCAGCCGCTCATGGAATCCGTATTCTTGGTGGACTTGTGAGCACTACTACTCACGTCCCTAGACAGGTGGTTTTTGAATCCAAATTTTCCATGGAAAGGAGCAATTTCCATGCCAGGAAAGTCCTAGTGTTTGTATAGGGAAATATCGTCAAGAAAAAGCGGTGTGTTAGGAGGAACGAGAGGAAGGCCGTCGCGCACGAAACTCTTTGGTTTTCTGGGGAGAACGCGCGAAATCGGACACGGTCTGCCGTCAATTAATCATGCCGGTCACTTACCGCGGCACAGAATTGTTCCGAAACCGCGCGAAGTGTCACGCGCGCGTCCCCTTACCGTGCTCGATCCCAAGACGCTTCAAGTACCGATACAACGCGCCCCGGGATATTCCCAGCAAGCGCGCGGCTTCCTTCCTGCTGCCTCCACAACGGCTGAGAGCTTCGGTGCACAGCGAGCGAATTACCTCATCGGTCACCTGGGGCAGGGTCCGATCTTCCCCTAAGGTGACCGTATGCGACCAGTGCTTGCCATTCCGCGTGGGTTGACCCGTTGGGGCTGGGAGCGCCAGGGTGAAGTCGGTGCCGCGGGAGAGCATCAGAGAGCGTTCCAACACGTTTCTCAGCTCCCTGACGTTGCCGGGCCAGTCGTATCGAGAGAGGATCTCAATGTCGGCGGGTTCGATCAGAGGAATCTCGCTGAGCTGCATCTCGACCGCGAGCTTGGCCAAAAGGTTGCGGACCAGCGTAGGAATGTCCTCGACTCGTTCTCTCAGCGCGGGGACGCGGATGGGGAAGACGCTGAGGCGATAGAAAAGCGGACGGAGGAACCGTCCTTCACTTACTTCCCGGCTGAGATCACGGTGGCTGGCCGCGATGAGCCGAGCATTAACGTTCACGTACTTCTGGCCTCCGACTCTGAGGAAAGAACGCGTATCGAGGAACGCGAGGAGCTTGGATTGGAGAGAGAGATCCAACTCGCCGATTTCGTTCAGCAGAATGGTGCCGCCTTCCGCGAGCTCCAGCATGCCCCGTTTCAGTCCCGTGGCTCCCGTGAAAGAGCCCCGCTCGTGGCCGAACAGCTCGGACTCGGCCAATTCCCGTGGCAACGCGGCGCAGTTGATGGAAAAGAACGGTCCGCTGACACGCAGGGAGTGATCGTGAATCCATCGTGCCAGATAGTCTTTTCCGCTTCCGCTCTCTCCCTCCAAGAGGATTATGCCGTCGGCATCCGCGGCAATTCCCGCCTTTTCCAGGGTGACACGCATTGACTGGGAGGGATAGTCGGCAACATCGATGGGCAGGTCCGCACTCAGCTTCTTTCTCTCCGTGATATTGCGGGAGATGCCGCAGACACCGACAATTCGGCCGACATTGTTGCGAAGGGGGACCACGTTGTCATGGAAAGTGACCGGGATACCGTTAATCAGTCTGGTCTGCTCGACCTCGATCGATTCGCCTGCCAGCACTCGGGCATGGCCTTCCGTCACCTGTTTACCGATCTCCTCGCCGAAGAGGTCCTCGGCCTTTCGACCGATGATCTTCGACGCAGGGAGCCCGAGGAGCTTGCACATGGCCGCGTTGACATGGGTGTACGAGAGGGCGTCGTCCTTGACGAAAATGCAGTCCCGAGCACCCTCGAAGACTGCTCGAAATCGCTCTTCACTCTCCCTGAGTGCGGCCTCGGCGCGTTTTCGTTCGACGACTCTGCCGAGTCTCTGGGCGATGGCATTGATGAGGTTCCTCTCTTCGTGCAGGAACGGTCCTTCGTCGCTTTCCGGGCGCTCTTCCAGATAACGGACTTCCACGGTTCCGACGCGCCGCCCGAAGGCTTTGATCGGACTTATCTGTCGTGACCCGGATTTCCTGAAATTGGTCGTTCTGAATTCCTTGCCCTCCAGGCCTACCCGTGCACAGGTGATCTCAGGGTACTGCCACCCCGCTGGTATGAGGTCCACGACACCCTGGACGAAATCACTGAGCTCGATGTCGCTCCTCTCGCCGAGATCGGAAATCTCGTACAGGCAATTCAGTTCCTTGACTCTTTCACTCAACTCCCGGGAACGCTGTCGGAGGTTCTCCTCCGCCTTCTTCCGATCTCTTTCTTCTCGCTCGTTCTGCAATCGCGCGTAAAGGACGGGGCCAATGTGATCACTTATGCTTTCCAGCAGTCTGCTGTCACTCTCGTCAAAGTCCGATTCTTTGTTGGCGACCGTGAGTTGGCCGATAACCTCTCCTCTGTGCGCAATGGGCACAGCCAAAGCACGAGTGATCGGAACGTGGCCTTCGGGCACGGTTATTGGTTCATTGACGCAGAGGGTCTTCCTCTTAACCAGCGCGGTTCCCCAGATGCCTCCCCACTTGTCTCGAGGGAATGAGAGCGTCTTTTCAGGTACCTGGCAACGCTCCCAGATGTCCTTGGTCATGGAGGGACAGACGAGCGCCCCGTTTTCGTCGACATATCCGAAGACGCCATACTTGCTTTCCATCGCTTCAAGGATGACGTCCAGGACTTCTCCGTACATGTCCTCGTCGGGGACAGTGAGGAGAATTCGGGAAATACGGTCTCGGATGCTCAGCCCCCACGTGGATTCATCCAGGGCCGACACACGCTCTTTCAGCGTTGCCTTGGTATCAAGCAGCTCCTTTCGAAGTTCACCAATGGTCAGGTGGGTATCGACTCGGCGGATCAATTCTTCTATCTCAATCGGCTTGCTAACATAGTCTACGGCACCGAACTCAAGCCCCTTTATCTTCTTGAATTCGTCGGCAGGGGCGAACATGAATATGACCGGAATATCCTTGGTCACGTCCCGTGCCTTCAACTGCCTGCACGTTTCATATCCGTCCATCCCGGGCATGAGGATGTCCAACAGGATCAGATCGGGCATTGTGCGTTCGGCCAAGCTTCGTGCCTTCTCGCCGCTTTGGGCCTCAACTACCCGATATCCTTGCCCTTCAAGGGTGGCCCTGACCACACTGATAGTGGAGGGAGTATCATCGACCACAAGTACGGTCAGTTTGTCCCCCTGTTTGCTCATTCGCCCGCTTCCTTCGGTGGACCGAAACTTGGCCCGATCGCATACGTTACGACCACCCCGTTGATTCTCTTCGCTCGATTATTGCCCCATCATCTACAGTCTGGCCTCAATAGACCGAATTGTCAAAGCATTGCCCTTCCGCATCGGAGACACATTCGGCCGGTAGCGCGGGTCAGATGGTTCTCATCATCCCGGTCATTCCCGGAGATTGGCTCGCGCCCGCCGCGTCCGGTGGCGGGATCGACCGTGGCACTCTGCATACGCGGCGTCTCTCACGGTCGTCGGAGAAGTTCCACTGCTCGGGCCTCGGGAGAAAAAAGCGCTTGACAGTGGAGAGCGGGTTAGTTAGTGTAACTAACCGGAGGGTGATTCGTCGGAAGGGCGTCGTTTAATTCGTATTCTACCAAGACACCAAGCCAACATGCTGAAAGAGTTAGGCTTCCTAACCCGGGTCCGACATTAATCCTCGTCCCGTGGTGGTCGAGCCGAGGTCTGATCGTCACTACACGATTTTCTGCGCCGAGGTGAGCCGGAGAGACTGCATGGCCGGTCCGGACAGGAGTGAGAGAGTTCGCGGAAATCCTCGAGGGCAGTCGTCCCCTCCGGGCCGCACGAGGATCATGGAGGCGCTCAAGTCGCTCCTCGCGGAAACGGAATTCAGCGCGATCACAACCGCTGAGATTGCTCGCCGGGCAGGAGTCACAGAACCGCTCATTTACAAATACTTCCGGGACAAACGCGATCTGCTGCATCATATTCTTGCCGAATATCTTCGATATTACATAGAGCGCATGCAATACGACCTCAAGGGCATAAAGGGCGCACTCAACAAGTTGAGAAAGCTTATTTGGACGCACGCGCACATGTATGCCACGGATCGGGTCTTCGCCCGCATCCTCATTGTCGAAGTGCGAAACCACAAGGACTATTTCAACAGTGACGCGTATGCCATGGTCACTGAGTACACCGGTGTTCTGTTGGACATCATAGAGGAGGGTAGAGAGCAGGGTGAGATCCGGTCGGACATCCCGGCCAAGGACATCAGGCAGTTCGTCCTTGGCGCAATCGAGCATGCGTGTCTGCCCGGAGTAATCTTCAATCGGGAGTTGTTACCGGATCAGATAACGGAATATCTCTGCGAAATGATTTTCGACGGGATAACCCCGTGTTCGGCGCATCGATCGGGAGAATGACGCAGGGAGTGATCGTGGACCTCTTAACCGAGCTTTCCCAAACGATTATCAGCGGAGTGGCCATAGGCTGTATCTACGCACTCGTGGCGGTGGGATTCGTGCTCATATACAAAGCCACAGAGATCATCAACTTCGCGCAGGGCGAAATGATGATGCTCGGCGGATTCATTGCCTTCAGCCTCATCACCTGGTTGAAGTTCCCCTACTGGGCCGCATTGCTCGCAACCACCGCTCTCATGGGGATTTTCGGCATGATGCTGGAGCGGGTGATTCTGCGTCCGCTTATCGGGGAGCCGGTCTTCTCCATCGTGATGCTCACCGTTGGGCTCGGGATATTCATGAGGAGCATGGTGAGTATGATCCCCGGCTGGGGAACGCAAACCCGCGGTTTTACGACTCCTTTCGCGGAGAAAGTAATCAGGCGGGGTGACCTAGTCGTCTCCTGGGAACACCTATCCGTGATCGTGCTGACGATAGTGCTTGTGGCGGTGCTGTTCTCTTTCTTCCGGTACACCCGAATGGGCGTGGCGATGCGGGCAGCGTCACAAAACCAGTTGGCCGCGGTGTACATGGGTATCGGTCTCAATCGGGTCTTTTCGCTCACGTGGATCATCAGCGCTGCACTTGGGGGCTTTGCCGGCGTGTTGTTGTCTCCGATAACCTTTGTTCACATGAACATGGGGTTCATCGGGTTGAAGGCCCTGCCCGCGGCGGTGCTCGGAGGGATGCAAAGCATTCCCGGCGCCATCTGCGGCGGACTCGTCATCGGAGTGACGGAGAGCTTGTCCGGTCTGTACTTGCCGCCCGGATGGAAGGATGTTGCAGCGTACATCATTCTGATCCTGGTCCTGATCATTCGGCCGGAAGGTCTGTTCGGAATCCGGGCTAAGAAAAAGGTGTAGGCCATGCGCTTCATAATGAAGAGAAGCTATTATGAAGACATCCGGCTGTTCAAGTACCGTAGCACCTTTTTCTGGTATCTGGCCCTGATCGTTGGCGCTCTGCTCATGCCCGTGCTGACCGACGACTACATCGTTTCGCAGCTCACCTTCATTTGCATGTACTCCGTTGCTGCGGTGGGACTGATGCTGCTGACGGGGTACACCGGACAAATCTCTCTGGGACATGCCGCGTTTCTCGCGATCGGCGCATACACATCCGCAATTCTGACCTCGGAGGGACTGCCCTTTGTCCTGGCGCTCCCCGCCGCGGGAATCGTGGCGGCAGCCGCGGGCATTGTGATCGGGCTTCCTGCGCTCAGGCTGTCGGGATTGTACCTGGCGATTGCGACAATGGGCTTCGGCTTCATCGTGGAAGAGATCCTCGCCCGATGGGAAAGCCTGACGCGAGGCAACCTCGGATTCTACGTAGATCCTGCGGCCATCGGCGGATTCGTTCTCGACACGGAGACCCGTTTCTATTATCTGGCTCTGGTCGTTCTCATCGGTGTCATCCTTGTGGCGAGGAACATACTCCGGTCGCCGACGGGCAGGGCGCTTATAGCGGTTCGGGACAGCGAAGTAGCCGCGCAGGCCATGGGAATCAACCTCGCGAAGTACAAGACGGTCGCGTTTGCCGTCAGTGCCTTGTTCACGGGAATAGCCGGCAGCCTGTATGCGCACAAGATTTCATTCATCAATCCCGAGAGCTTCACTATCCTCGTTTCGATCGAGTTCCTCGCGATCATCGTGATCGGCGGGTTGGGCAGTCTGCACGGCGCGGTCTTCGGGACCGCGTTCGTCATTCTGTTGCCGCAATTCATTGTCGTGGCGAAGAATTTCCTGCCCGGGTACATGCAGAATCAGCCGGGCCTGGAGCCGGGCCTGTACGGGCTCATGATCATCCTTTTCATCCTTTTTGAGCCCATGGGATTGTACGGTCGCTGGCTGAAGACGAAGTTCTATTTTGAGATGTTTCCCTTGTACAAGAGGGATACTTTCAAACGGGAAAAGAAGTACCAGAAGGCTGAGAGACAGTAGATGCCACTCCTGGAAGTTTCCGCCATGTCGCTGAGTTTCGGCGGTCTTGCCGCGCTGGTGGACGTTGGCTTCCACGTCGAGAAGGGAGAAGTCTTCTCCATCATCGGGCCCAACGGTGCGGGGAAGACGACCATATTCAACTGCATCAATCGGTTTTACGATCCGGATCAAGGGTCCATCAGGCTCAACGGCCGGGAACTGACCCGGGTCAGCCCTCACCGGGTGGCAGACCTGGGGATCGCGAGGACCTTTCAGAATATCGAGCTTTTCAAGAACATGACGGTGATAGACAATCTCCTGCTCGGCAGACATCGGCGCCGGAGATGCAACCTGCTGCTTGAAGCGCTCTTTTCCCGGTCCGTCAGGAAACAGGAGATCCGAAGCAGGGAGAAAGCCGAGGAGATCATCGATTTCTTGGAACTCCAGGCCTACCGGGACAAGCGTGTGGGCGGACTGCCGTACGGGATCCAGAAGACCGTGGAACTGGGCAGAGCGCTGGCAATGGAGCCCGAGCTTCTCCTCCTTGACGAGCCCTCATCAGGCCTGAACCTGGAAGAGACGCAAGACCTCTCCTACTGGATGACCGACATCAAGGAGATACTTGGCATCACCATACTCATGGTGGAGCACAACATTCGGCTGGTGAAGGAGATCTCGGACCGAGTGATGGCGATGAGCTTCGGTGCGGTCATCACCCAGGGAACGTCCGAAGAAGTCCTGAGTCATCCCGACGTCATGAAAGCGTACCTCGGTGAGGAGGGAGACCTTGCTGAAGGTTAACAACATCGAGTCATACTACGGTCCCATCATGGCGATCAAAGGGGTTTCCCTTGCGGTCGAGGCCGGTGAGATCGTCACGATCCTCGGCGCGAACGGCGCTGGCAAGACCACCATCCTCAAGACGATCTCCAGTGTCATGGATCCGGAAAAGGGTTCCATCGAGTTTCTTGGAAAGCGGATAGACCGGCTGGCGCCCGACAAAGTGGTCAGGCTCGGGATTTCGCAGGTCCCGGAAGGGAGGGAGGTCTTTGAGGACCTTACCGTTCGAGAGAACCTCATGATGGGCGCATATGTCAGATCGGATCGCGGGGCAATACGGCAGGACCTCGAAGCGGTGTACGGCTTCTTCCCCATTCTGAGGAAACGGCAGACACAGTTGGCAGGCAACATGAGCGGGGGAGAGCAACAAATGCTCGCCATCGGTCGAGCCCTGATGGCCCGTCCCAAGCTGATGCTGCTTGACGAGCCGTCGCTGGGTCTGTCGCCGCTCCTGGTCAAGGAGATCTTCCGAATCATAGGCCGTATCAACCGGGAACAGAAAACGCCGGTCCTGGTCGTCGAACAGAATGCGCCGATGGCCCTCTCTCTGGCCCAGCGGGGCTATGTACTTGAACTGGGGCGAATCGTGCTCGAAGACTCCTGCAAGGAGTTGATGGACAACGAAGACGTTAAAGAATTCTATCTCGGGGTTAAAGAAGAGAGCATACGGGGAACCAAGAGGTGGAAAAGGAAGAAGAAATGGCGATGAGAAACCAGGGCTCTCCCGAAAGAGTCACCGGCAACGGGGACGAGACCATTCCGAAGCTCTTCTCCAGGCGGGTCAGCGAATGGAGCGACCGCACAGCCATGCGCGAGAAGGTCTACGGCATCTGGCGGGACATTTCCTGGCGGGAATACGGCGAGACTGTGCGCTACGTCACGCAGGGCCTGGCCTCCCTCGGTCTCGAACCGGGTGATCGGGTGACCATCGCCAGTGAGAATAATCCCCAGTGGCTGTACATGGACCAGGCCATCCTCGCGGCCGGCGGACTCTCTGCAGGGATCTACCCAACCGACTCACCTCAACAGGTGCAATACGTCGTCAACCACTGTCAGGCCAAACTCCACGTAGCCGAGAACGAAGAGCAACTCGACAAGATACTCGAGGTGAGAGATAACACACCTTCTTTGAAGAAGATCATCGTCTTAGACATGGAAGGACTGAGGCACTTCTCCGACCCCATGACAATAAGTTTTGACGAGCTGCTGGACGCGGGGCGGGAGGCGGACCGAAAAGACCATGAACGTTTTGAGAGGCGCCTCGAAGTCGCCCAGCCCGACGATCCGGCCATTCTCATTTACACGTCCGGTACAACAGGGCCTCCGAAAGGAGCAATCCTTTCCCATCGCAACCTGCTCAGCGCGGTAGATGCGTTGTACAGTGTGCAACCGGCCTCTCAGCGGGACGAGATCCTCACCTATCTTCCCCTGTGCCACGTGGCCGAACGGGTCTTTTCCGGCATCGGCCCCCTCCACCGCGGGTACGTCATCAATTTCGCCGAGAATCTCGAGACGGTGCCGGACAACTTCCGTGAGGTATCCCCGACCATGGTCCTCGCTGTTCCCCGGTTTTGGGAGAAGTTCTATTCCGGTCTTGTTCTGCGGATCAACGATTCGACGGGCTTTGAGAAACTCGCGTTCAAACTCGCCACCGCATTGGGGTACAAGGTCTCGGATTACCGGTTGCAAGGCAAAAAACCGCCGGTCTGGCTCACCGCGCTGTTCAGATTCGCTGATTGGACAGTACTCAAGAATCTGAAGAAATTCATAGGGTTGGACCGAGCCCGATTCTGTATGTCAGCAGCCGCGCCGATCTCACCGGACCTGCTGAAGTTCTTTCACGCACTGGGATTGGATATGAGGGAAGTGTACGGGCAAACCGAGTCGGGCGGACCTTCGACAATGCATTACCCTGGAGAGGTCAAACTGGGGACCGTAGGAAGAGCGCTGCCCGGCGTGGAGGTCAAAATAGCGGACGATGGGGAGATCCTCGTGAAGGGGCCTCCGGTCTTCAAGGGGTATTACGCGGACCCCGGAAAGAGCCGAGAAACGGTTATCGACGGCTGGCTCTACACCGGGGACGTGGGGCGCATCGACGGGGACGGGCAGCTCACCATCACTGATCGCAAGAAGGACATCATTATCACCGCCGGTGGAAAGAACATCACCCCTTCGGAAATAGAGAACCAACTCAAGTTTAGCCCTTATATCAACGATGCGGTGGTGATCGGAGATAGGAGGAAATACCTCACCGCGCTGATTATGATCGATGACGAAAACGTGATGCAATACGCGCAGGACAACCGAATCCCCTTTACCACATATGCGAGTCTGACGGAATCGGAGGAGATCACCAGGCTTATTGAGAAAGAGGTGGACAAGGTCAACGAGAAGTTCGCCCGGGTTGAGACGGTAAAGCGGTTTCGTCTCATCGACATCAAACTCACCACGGACGACGATGAGATCACACCGACCGGCAAGCTCAAGAGGAAGTTCGTCAGCGAGAAGTTCAAGGATCTCATAGAGTCGATGTATTAACTGCGATCGGCCAAATGGAGGCGTCGAGTTTGACACGAGGCGCCGCCCAACATGTCAACATTTCAGGAAAAAAGGGAGGATCTTCATGAAAAAGCTGTTTACTGTGCTTTGTCTGGTCCTGGCTATTGCCCTCGGTCTATGTGCCATTGCCCCGGCGGAAGAGGGAGTAACGGACAAGGAGATCGTGCTCGGGTCTATCCAGGATCTGAGCGGTCCGCTGGCGGGATGGGGGACCCAGGCCAAGAACGGCCTTGCAATGCGGGCCCGGGAGATCAACGAGGCCGGCGGCATCAACGGCCGGAAGATCAAGCTGATTTTCATGGACAGCGGCTATGATCCCAAGAAGGCAGTCATCGCGACCAACAAGCTGATCACTCGCGACAAAGTCTTCTGTTTCATCGGCAACCTCGGGAGCCCGACGTCGCTGGCGTGCCTGCCGATTACCACGAAGAAGAAGATCCCCGCACTCTTTCCGGTGGCCGCGGCCAAAGGGTTTTCTACTCCCTTCAACCGGTACAGCTTCACGCTTCACGCTCCCTATTCCGAGTACTGCCGAGGAATCGTGAGATACTTCGTGAAAAACAAGGGCGCAAAGAAGATCGGTTGCCTCTATCAGGACGACGAGTTCGGCCGGGATCACCTCCGGGGCGTGAAGGAAGAGCTTGCCGCACAAAAGATGAAACTCGTCGCGGCCGAATCGTACAAGAGAGGCGCGACGGACTTCAGCTCACAGATCGCCAAACTGAAGAAGGCCGACGTGGATCTCGTGGTCCTGGGAACTGTTATCCGAGAGACTGTCGGAGCCTTGAAGGAAGCGAAAGAGATCGGGTGGAAGGTGAATATGTCCGGTGGACCGGCTGCGTTCACGAAATACGTCCCGCTCCTCGCCAAGAAGGCGGGCTTCTCGGTTGACGGCTTCTACTGTGGCGCGGAGACGCCCTACGTGTACGCGGACAGCGACATACCCTTTGTGAGGAAGTGGTACAAGCGTCACACTGAATGGTACGGAACAGGCCCGGATATGCCTACGGCCGTGGGTTACATCGCCATGTGGTTCTTTGAGCTGGGAGCGAAGAAGGTCGGCAAGGACCTGACACGCGAGAAGTTGATCGATGCACTGGAGACGATCAAGGATGTCCAGGATCCGTTCAAGAGTTCACCGATTACCTTCACTCCAAAGAGCCATCTCGGGCAGCACAAATTCTTCATGACGCAGGTGAAGAATGGGAAATTTGTCAAGATTTCCGACTTCTTTACCTTCAAATAGGGCAGGTGAGCACCACCGAAAGGATGCTCTGAAGGCAACCTTCGTGCAACAGATGGCATAAGGAAGCAGGCGGCACGAGTTCACCGTTGAAGACGTAAGACCGGACGTGCCAGTACCACTGCCGGCTCGTCCGGCAGTGCTTCTTCGTACGGTCCTTGTCGTGCATTGGCACAAGACCGGCTCGTCGGAGGGATCCGGCGCGGATCGCGAAGTCCTTCGCCGGGTCGGTCAGTCTCATCACCTTGAACAATCAGTACCTTCGATCTCCCTGAGGCCCTGCTGCCCAGGAAACGATCGGGGAGAAGGCTTTGTCCGCACCAACGAGCGCTGTGCGCGACCTCATCGACCGGCTGAAAGAAACCCGCAGGCCCGTTGTGGGCTGTTTCCCTCTGTACCCTCCCGTGGAATTGTTCCATTCAATGGGATTGATCCCGGTGGTTCTCTGGGGCCTCGAAGGAACAGTCAGCACCTTTCGGGACAGCGACAGACATGTCCAGCAGTACGCGTGCTCCATAGCCCGCCGCGTGACCGAGTTTGTCGTTTCAGACGGTGGAGAAGCGCTGGACGCACTGTTCGCGTACAACGCGTGTGATACCTTGCGCAATCTCCCGGAAATCATAGCGGAGGCCCTCAAGGAACGGGGGAGCGATCTCCCGTTCTTCAGTATTCATATCCCCATGGCGCCCCGTTCGCAGACCGACAGCAGCGGATACCTCGGGAATGAGATTGAAGCCCTCGTAGGCAAGATCGAACAGACCTTTGGCGTGTCGTTTTCCGAGAGGCGATTTCTGGAGAGCACCGAACTCTATGCACGGGCTCGAACACTCGCACAGAGCGTCGAGCGCCTGGTGGCTGAAGGCGTCCTGAGTTTCGGCGTCTTCGCGGCGGTGCTCCAACAACACCACTGGACCCCTGTGGAAAAGCAGATAGAAGAACTGGAATCGATCCTCAGAACCGCGGCGGCCGAAGGAACGAGCAAAGGGCAAAGCGAACCCTTCGCGCGCGTAATTGTCAGCGGCATCGTCCCACCGCCGCGAAAGGTATCCGACCTGATCGAGGAAGCCGGGCTGAGAGTCGTCGCCAACGACATAGCGTCGCTGGCCCGTTCCTATGCATACAATCCGGCAGCGACCGGCGATCCCGGTGATTACTATGACGACTTGTACTCGAATCATCACCCCTGCACGACACTCCTCCACACGGCCGACAGGAGAGTCCCGGCAATACTGAATCTGGCAAAACGGACGCAAGCAGAGGCGTTCGTCTTCGTTGGAACCAAGTATTGTGAATATGAGTATTTCGAAATACCCTACCTCGAGCGACGTCTCAGAAACAACGGGATTCCCACGCTGAGCTTGGAGCTTACCGCGGACGGCTTGGACAATGTAGGCGTGCTGAAGACCCGCATCGAGGCTTTCGCGGAAGTGGTCACGGGAAACACTGGGAGTGTCGAGAGGTGAGCATGCCTGCCGAAACCGAAGCACAGGCCGCCAAGAAGCTGAGCGACCTCATGGCATCGCGCTACAGGGCCGATCTCGCCGCTGCGGAGGAGGGCGCATTCGTCGTGTGGGTCGCGATCATCGTGCCCATAGAGCTGCTCAAGGGTTTTGATCTGGTCGTGGCAGTGCCGGAGAATCACTCGGCGATGTGTGCGGCCAAGGGAGTTGGAGCGACCCTGGCAGAAAATGCCGAGCGGGCAGGTTACTCGATGGACCTTTGCTCCTACGCACGGATCGATCTGGGATCGGTGGCAGCCGCGAAGAATTCCCCGACCGCGAGTCTTCCGAAACCGGATCTGCTCGTATCCGACAACAACAACTGCTCACATCTCGTAAAATGGTTCGACGTCCACCATCGGGAGCTGGACGTCCCCCATTTCGTTCTTGACGTTCCCTTTTGCTACGGTCCGCAACAGGAAAAGGACCTTGAATACATTGCCGCTCAGTACAGGGACCTGATTGAAACCATCGAGCGGATGACGGGCCGGCGATTCGACGGCAAGAAGGCTCGCCGAGCCATCGAGTACACAAATGAGGCGGTCGCCCACTGGAAGAGGTTTCTCGATCTGGCGGCCAATCGCCCGTCGGGGATAACCGCGTTTGACACATTCGTTCATATGGCGCCGTACATAACCTCGCTGCGAGGGACCAAAGAGTTGGTCGATCATTACAAGTTCCTCGCGGACGAAACCGAGAGCAGGGTCGCTAAGGGAGAGTTTCCCGTGCCAAACGAGCGTTTCAGATTGATGTGGGACAACATCGCTCCCTGGCATCAACTCCGCAAGATGTCGACTCGGTTGGCTCGAATGGACGCCAACGTCATATGCGCTCCGTACACGTCATGCATCGGCACCATAGAGGGCGATATAGACCACTTCCCCTACGACGGCTCGGACCCGATCCGTTTTCTTGCGCGAACTCAGAACTTCTCCATATGCCCGTACGGTCTTGAGCTGAGATTCCAAGTCACGTCAAAGCTGGTTGAACGGTACGGTGTGGACGGAATCATCTTCGCCAGCAATCGAAGCTGCAAGGTCTACTCCATCATGCAGATGGACATCCAAAGGAGAATAGCCGAGCAGTACCGGATCCCCACGGTCATGATCGATTTGGATCACGCGGACGTGCGCATGTACAATGAGGAGAAGGCATTCCTCCAGATCGAAGCGCTCATCGAGAACCTGGAGTCTGCCGGATCGCGGTGACCTCTGAATCAAATCTCGTCTCCGGTTGAAATTGACCATGGGGAAGAGGATGAGGTATGCTCGGGCGGGCGAGAATAAGCTCGCCCCAGAACGGCCCAGGAAGACGATGGAGGTGTTCCATGGCGAGACTATTGATCGTGTTGGTAACGAGCCTTCTGGCGATTACGATGGCGGTCCGGATGCAGGCGGTGGCCGGGACCGATGTGCTCAAGACCTCAGGCGGTGATCTGGAAATCACCCCCTTAGGCCACGCCTCTGTCATGTTCAAGTACCGAGGGAAGGTGATCCAGGTGGATCCATTCGGAAAAATGGCCAACTATTCCAAGCTTCCGAAGGCCGATCTGGTGCTCCTCACCCACGAGCATCAAGATCACTTCGACCCGAGTGCGCTGAAAAAGACCATGAAGAAAAACACCCTGGTCATAGCGACCAAGGCGGTCGCGAAGAAGCTGAAGCCGGTGACGATCATGCGCAACGGTGACGTCAAGACCGTCGACGGACTCAAAATAGAGGCCGTCCCTGCATACAATATCGTCCATAAACGGAACACGGGCCAACCCTTCCATCCGAAGGGCAGAGGGAACGGGTACGTGATCACTTTCGGCGACAAACGAGTCTACATTGCCGGGGACACGGAGAATACGCCGGAGATGAAGGCCCTCAAGCAAATCGACGTGGCCTTTCTTCCCGGGAACCTTCCCTACACCATGGACGCGGCAATGGTCGTGGACGCGGTCAAGGGCTTCAAACCGAAGATCCTGTACCCCTATCATTATGCTATGGGCAAGTCGCAATTGCCTGGTCTCAAGAAACTCATGAAAGGGGTCAAAGGTACCCAGTTCCGCGTGCCGAATTAGGAGTTGTGGCCTGACGAGTTCAGCGGAGAAGTCCTTGAAAAAAAAACTTGCCGCTGAAACGGCCTGCCGAGGTTCCACGTAATCGCTCCTGCGGACCGACGGGAGATAGAAGAAAACAACCGGGAGGACAGGATGGTGAACCACGAACTGCTGGCGCCATGCGGGCTGTACTGCGGAGTTTGCGGGGTCTATATCGCTCATCGAGACAACAATCAGAAATTCAAGGAGAAGCTTGCGGGATTCTACGGTTGCACGCCGGAAGATCTTTCGTGCAACGGATGCCTGTCCAACGTGCGTTCCGGCTTCTGCGAAACGTGTCTGATTCGAGAGTGCGTCTCCAAGAAAGGCTTGTTTGGGTGCCACGAATGCGACGACTGGCCTTGCGAGTTCATAGACAACTTCCCTATTCCCGTGGGGAAGATGGTGATTAATCGGGCTGTGCCCTTTCGGCGCGAACACGGAACGGAGAAATGGGTCGAGGAAGAGGAGAAACGCTACCGGTGTCCTGAATGCGGACTCTCGCTCTTCCGGGGGGCCAAGCGGTGCCGTAACTGTAAGGCCGATGTAAATCTTGATTGAGTCCTGCGCACGCCGGCCGGTGCGATCCCTTGCAACGATCGGAGGCAGGCTCGGGCGTCAGGTGCTGAGCACCGAGTGGGGCGGAGGTGCCGGCGCCGATCTTGTGGTCGGTTTCTCCGAGCGCCAACGGACGGAATTGATGGCAGACAGCAAAGGCGAGTCGGGCTTCTCACTCGTAGAGATAATGGTTGTGGCGGCGGTCATGGGAATAATCCTGGCTGTAGCGGTGCCGGCCTATATTGCCTACAAGAGATCGGCCTGCGACTCTGCGGTTCAAAGAGATCTGGCAAATATTTCCGCATCCGTCGAGAGACTGAGGCAGGAATCGACGGCTCGCAACTGTGGATTCGAGGTCCTCGGAAAGGCTTTTGATATTGGCTGGCTTGCCGGTCCGTTCTATGGCTGGAGCGGCACCGGTCGCAACTGTGATGTCCGCATTCGGCGGGGCGCGGAACCCTTCTCAACAGAGGTCTGGGGATGTGCTCGCAACGGCTCACGGCCCACGGGCGACCCCAACGAGCGGTACATCTTTCGCCTGTCCTTGACCGGTGGAGCGGATCTGCCCGCTGCTCGGGGCGACTGTTCCGGCCCCGAGTGGCGTCAGTACGGGGGTGAGGGAAAGCCGTGCTATGGATCGACCATGTTCACTGGTCAGAGCTGCACTCCATCGGAACCGACCGAGAAGGCGAACTGTCCGGCTCCCCCGGACTAGCAGCGATTTGAGCCGGAATCCGGATGGCTCAGCATTTCGCGGCCCGGGTGCCAACCTTTACCCGCTGAATCAGAACTGCGCAGCGAGCATCAGAGGTGCCCAAATGACCAAGAAAGTGGTCGACGCCAAAGAAGCGCGTGACGATATCCTGGCAGGTCTGAGTGACGCCGAACTCATGGAAAAGTATCGCGTGTCCGCCAAGGGTCTGGAAAGTCTGTTCAGCAAGCTTCTCAAGGCAGGGATAATTAGTCAGTCCCAACTCGATGAGCGAATGCACGGATACGATGCCACGGTCCACGTCACCGCGCGGGTGGGACCCTTCATCATCGTCCCAACCCCGGAGGAGATCGAGGCTGC
The DNA here is from genome assembly GCA_964497585.1 of uncultured Syntrophaceae bacterium. GTDB lineage: Bacteria > Desulfobacterota > Desulfomonilia > Desulfomonilales > Desulfomonilaceae > CAZCDS01. The sequence continues at coordinate 23,631 of CAZCDS010000058.1, read as the reverse complement.
TCAGGAGAGGCTGCGGGAGAAAGAGGAGGCCAGAGAGAAGGAGAGGGACGAGGGCGCTCGTCGGGTCGGCGTGAGCGAGGCCGTAGCCGACATACGGGCCGGAATGGGCGATGCGGAACTGATGGAGAAGTACCGGCTCACTGCCAAGGGGTTACAGAGCCTGTTCGAGAAGCTCCTGGACAGGGGCTGGATCGATCGCGGCGAGTATGAGGAGAGAATGGTGCTCATCGAGGGCACGGTTGATCTCCATGAGGTCATTGGGGAGTTGGCGATTGCACGACCTCAGCCTGCTCCGGACGAGCCGGGGATCACCGAGGGAGCCCATGGTGCCACCGAGGCATACAGGGAATTCATCGAGAAGCCTGGCCCCAAGCCGGAAGAGTCGACAGTGCCGCCTCCCGACCGGCCCGGGAGTGACGAGATACCCGGCCCCCCCTGGTACGACAATACCGGTCTCGTGGTGGTCCTGCTCGTCTTCGTCTTTCCTGTCGGGTTCTACGCGCTGATCAAGAATACGAAGCTTAAGATCGGGATCAAAGCTGCCATCGCCGTTGCGTGGGGTATTCTTGGGCTCGGAATTGCCGGGGTTCTGCTTTTCCCGGAGACATCCAAGGTGGGGGAGGTCACGGCCGCCTCGTTAAATACCCGATTCAAGGGCGTGTGTCGGGCACGAATGGAGGGCGCAATTACCCAGACTCTGCTCATCGACTGGACGATCCGAACGAAAAAGAGGCAGGCCGAAGAGATCCTCGACGAGGTGAGAGCCCTTCGAAAAAGCTTGTACGAAGGCGGAGTGCGATACGTCAAATTTCCGAACGCAAGTGGAACATATAACCGGCTCGACCTCAGGACAGGCGAAGCGACCGTGACCGATGAGAGGGCGATCCCTTACGTTGAGTAGCCCTGACGTGCCTGCACAACGGCAGGCCAGGAAAGCAATTCCCGATTGCCGAAACGCTTTGTCCCGCGGGCCGCGCTCTATTGTGACCCGTCATTTCGTCTCACGAATTCGGAACTGACCGCCTCCATATTGGCTCCGGTGAGCACGGCGCCGTCCAGAATGCACTCAAAAAGCTCTGCGCCGTTGAGATTGGCGCCGGTAAGATTGGCATTGGTCAGGTTGGTCTCGGAGAGATTCGCTCCCTCGAGGAATGCCCACACCGCATATACCTTCGTCATGTTTGCGTCGGCAAGGTTGGCCTTGGCCAGATTCGCCTTATGGAGTATCGCTCCGTACATGTCCGCGGACCGGAGGTCAGCTTCGCGCAGCTTCGCTTCGGTGAGATCCGTCCCCACGAGATTTGCTCCCCTGAGGTTAGCCCTTGAGAGGCGGGCCCCGGAAAGATCCAACCTGGCCAGGCCCTGACCGCTGAGGTCAGCAGCTGATAGATCGGCCCCGAGCGCGACCGCCCTTTCCACCAGTTCGGCGAGCGAGGTCGCTTCGCCACTGTAGAGCACCTCGTTTGAGGAACAGCTCGTGATGACGAAGCACTTGGAGACTGCGGGGAGCATTCGCTCCAGGTCGCGTCGCGAGAACCGACCCTCATCAACTAGCTTTTCGAGCAGTCTGTCGAGATCTCGGGAGGTGATGTTGAAAGCATCGGCGAGGGCTTCCCGGTCCGAGCCCGATTCGATGAGGTAAGCGAGTCCTTCCGTATCGACATTTGGAGTTTGCAAGCGCGGGGTTTGGGGAGGTACTTCACCCGTTTCTTCATCCACTTCAGCGGTGTGATCCGCTCGGGAGATGATACGGTCAATCTGATCCTGGGTGACCAGGTTCTTTTCCCGGAGCTTACTGAAGAGACTCCACACTCCCTTGGAAGAGAGGCAGTACTTCTTCATGAGTTCCGCCTCACCCATTCCCGCACGAATGCATTCGAGTGCTTCAGTCGCGTCAATTATCGGTTTGTCGGGCTCCTGAGGCGGAGGAGGAAATCTCGTGTGCCCGCTGTCGATCAGTATGGAACTGTGCGAGAGGGATACCCGTTGAACGAACTCCGAGCGGTCCATGATTCCCGCTGTCACCAGACGCTCGAAAAGCACCTGGAGGCCTTTGGCAGAGAGCTTGAATCTTTCCATCAGCTCGGCGTCGGTCATCCCGGAACGTATGCAGCGGACGGCCTCAATAGCCTTGATTGTTCTCGGATTTTCAGGCAAAGCATCCCTCGTGAGATATCACTCATCACTCTGAAAAAACGGATCATATGAACACGGGCCTGTGAGGGTAGACTACCGGCCTCCTCCAGGGAGCTCCAACAGTAAGAGGGGCCGAAAAAGAATTCGATCTTTGTGCAGCAGCGTCACGGCGTGAGGGCTCACGCCAGGTGGAGAACATACGCCGATTCATCCCTCCTCACCTTTTCACCTATACCATACACAGACCCGTGAATCGGACATTTTTGTCCCTCTCCGCTCACCCCGCACCATGTGCCGGGGTACGCACTTCTTCCCAAAGCAGTTCCCTCCTGTCCACTTCGGTATGTTTTCCTAACGTCGCCGGGCCCTGAAGATGCTGGCGCAGGACCCTGCTTCACTCAATGGACCACGGGCCTCCGTTCTTCATCTCGTCGCGCCTTCTGCTGGCCTCTATCAAGAGATACTCCGTCGGTTGGTCAATCGTGATCCGCTCCGGTTCACGCCACGGAAGGTTGGAAAAACTTCCGACCCGCATGTTCAGGCATCGATAGAGTGCTTCTTCACCCTCCAGGCTGCCGCAGACTGCATGACGAATCCGTCCTTTATCGATGAATACCAGGCCCCGGACCCCATTTCTGTGGAGGACTTCAACGATCGCAGGCTTGCCGGTGAGAAGCAGGACCTGAATGTATTCAAGCAAGTCGATTCCGTCGACCCTTCCTGCAAACGCGACCTCGTCAACCGCACCCTTCACCTCCTGTGCCACAATCTCCAGAAGCCTCGTAACCTTGAGCGGCTTCTCGACAATTCTATTGACGTCCGGGTGCGCCATGATCTCGTCTTCCGTGAGCTGCCCCGCCCAGCCCGTCAACAAAATGAAGGGCGGCTTGGGCGTGCCCCTCTCGAGGCAAACCTGGTGTACGGCTCGTGCCACCTCCCATCCATTCATCCCTGGCATGGCGAGGTCGCACACCACTGCATCAACCTCCACCTCTTCGAACAGCTTCAGTCCCTCCTGACCGGAAAAAGCTGGCATAGGCGTCTGTCCGAGTTTTTTCAATCCTCTTTCGAAGATCCGGACGATGGGTTCGTCGTCATCGATGATCAGGATGCGGAAGCTATGCTCCGCCATTCTCTTCTCGAGGGTTCTTTGCTTGCGAACGGGCATTTTCACCCGAGGGATCTGGACGGTGAAAGCGGTGCCTCGTCCTTTGGTACTGGTGAGGGTAATCGTTCCGCGGTGGCGACGCACGATTCCGAAATTGGACGTTAATCCCATTCCGACGTGGGTGTCCTTGGTCGTCCAGAACGGTTCGAAAACCCTTCCGACATTTTGCGAGGGGATGCCGACTCCCGTGTCCTGGACTACGAGGATCGCCCGATCGCCCTTCAGATAGGTCTTGACCTTGATTTTCCCGCCGATGGGAAGGGCTTCCTCGGCATTTTTCAGGAGATTGACAACTACCTCGATGATCTCGGCTTCCTCGCCTTCGATGAAGCAACCCTCCGAGAGGTCAAGTGCCATAGAGACCTCGATTCTTCCTTTGCGTAGCTCTGCCTTGGAGCCGAGCTTCCACTTCTTTACGGCCTCCCGGACGGCTTCGCTCAAGTCGAAAATCTCCCTCTGCGCGTGGGAAAAGCGTGAAACCCCGAGCGCACGGCGTGCACGAGCAAATTGCTGGAGCCGCCGTATAGTCTGAACCGCGTCCCGTGCTCCATCAAAGATCTGTTCGAGCAGCGGCCGGAGTTTTGAGTAGTCCTTCGATTCCAGATACCCCAGCGCTTTGCGAGAACCACCGGCAACGAACTGCAGCAGCGTATTGAAGTTGTGCGCCACCCCGCCGGCCATCTCTCCTACGGCCTTGAGGCGCTCGGCCTGGATGAGCAGGGTTTCCGATTCTTTTTGCTTGGAGACGTCTTCCATGATGGCCTGAACGCCGACGATGCTTCCGTCGTGGTCCCTCATGGGCCCAACGTGGAGTCGGCAGTAGCGCCGCCGGCCCAGCCCAATGTTGTTGGGAAACTCACTCACCGCCGGTTTGCCCGAATCGAAACAATTGGCGATAACGCTGGAAACGCCCGCTTCGACGAATGGCGGGAAGGTGAGTAGGTTCAGTCCTCCGAGTGCATCCGAGTGGGAGGCGCCAAGCATTTTCAAGGCATGGGGATTGATTTCCGTAATGTCTCCGTTTACGTCACAGGCTATGATCCCGAGCGGGGCGTTGTCGAGAAGAGAGCGATAGTGTCTCGCTCGCTCGCGGAGTCGCTGGGCGTCCATCTGGGCAGTGATCACGGGGCGTACGGTAAGTACCACGGCCGATTTCTCGTCCCAGGGAACCTCCGTCGCTGTGAAATCGACCGGGATCACCGCTCCGTCCACAGCAAACAGGTGCTGTCCCTCCACGGCCCTGCCCGTAACACTCAGCTCCTCGAGCAGTTCGGGCCCGAGTAGCGGCAGGTTGGGCAGCTCGAAGGACGAAAGCTTGTTGCCGGCCATGGACGTGGGATCGCACTTCATGATCTCTTCGGTCGCGCCGGCCGCGCTCAGGATGGTCCCATCCTCCGGGTCGAGGACCATGGTGACCTGCGAGGAGGGCAAGAGAACGTGTTGGAAGCTTTCTGCCGAAGCCACTCCTGTCGCCTTTTCCCTGGCAGAGAGCGCAGGAGCTCGGGTCGCCCCTTCCCCGGCATCCGGAACACCGTCCCGGGATCTTCCCGGCATAGCGGCCTTCGCCAGGCTTTCAGGGAGACTCTCTGATATCGTTACGATCGTTCCCTTGCGGGGAACTCGGGGATCGATCGCGCTAACCTTTATGTGGCCTGTGAATGTGGAGCCGTCGCGGCGTATGAAGCGCGCTCCGGTTTCAGCAGCCTTGCCTTCTTCCAGCTCCTTGTAGATGACTTCACGGACCCGCTCGAATTCATCGTCGGACGGGTAGAAATTCCTGGGGCTCTTGCCCAGCCACTCATCTTCCGTGTCTTCTCCGAACATGTGCAGCATCTTCCGGTTGGCCCACTTGAGCTTGCCCTGTTCGAAGTAGCTTATGGCGAGAGGTGCCGCAGGCAGTACGTCCCCGAGTGTTAGCTCGCTCGTTTTGAGCGCTTCCTCCATCGACCACAGTCCCACGCCCAGCCTGTCTCCCGGACGAGCCGCTCCCACGGGTTGCCCGCGCAGAGCACCGGTCTTCCGGGTCGAGCCCAAGACCTGGGAAACCGCTCCACGCACCGGTTCCTCGAGGAGGACCAATACGGACCGCTCCGCGCCGACTTTGAAAGACCTCAGGTGCAGACGCCGCAGAACCGAGTCCTCTCCCGTTTGAACCAGACCCTCCATGACCTTGGGCCTGCGCTTGGCGAGGACCTTGCGGATGCGCGAATCCACGTTCCCGGCCTCGCGGGGATCGCTGAAGAGGGAGGAGAACTTTTTTCCCCGCAACGTCGTACCCTGGGGGGCGATTCGATCGCAAGCCCCATTGGCAAATACGATCCGACCGGAAGTATCCAGGAGTATCGCGGGAATGGGCAACGCCTCGAACAGCTTGCCCGCTGCACTCGATCCAATTTGCTCCAGATTAGAACCGGCTGAAGCACCCGAATCCTCCTGAAAAAGACCTTTCAGGTCTATGGTTTCCGTCGGGGTGTTGCTTCCGCCGAGAAAGGTTGGAGACTCCGGCTCGCCCTGTGACGGGTTTGATTCCGGACTCGATCTGTCAGTCATGACTCAACTCCCGTAGGGACCCGACCAGACGGCACATCCGTCCAGCAATTGCGTGCCGGGGATCGTGACGCCAACCCTTCCACTTGGGCGTCGTCGCCTGATGGGTCTCCTTCTATTCCAGCGGTCGGCCGCCGAGCGTCCGGGAACTCCCGGAAAAGTCTTTTGGGTCCGTTCGGCCGCGTGTCCCCCGGATCTCATTCCGACGATGTCCTCTGCTGCTTGAGGAGTTGCCGAATCGCATCGAACAACATCGGATACTTGATCGGCTTCTCGACGATGCGGTTGACTCCGGATTCGGCGATTCTCGCGATCTCGTCCTGCAGCCCTGCTTGCGTGGTGACGAGAATGTAGGGAGTCTTTGGGGTTCCCCTCTTTTTGCATATCTTCCGGATTGCTGCGCCGACTTCCCACCCATTGGCATCCGGCAGATCAAAATCGGAAATGACGATGTCGACCCGCTTGCTCTTGCACGCGTCGAGACACTCCTTGGCAGAATAGGCCCTGATGACGTTTTGACCAAGTCCGGTGAGGGCCTTGGCGAGCAGACCGACTACCTGAGGCTGACCATCGCAGATGAGCACATGCGCGGAGAAATCGACCGGTGCCTTGGGCCGAACCACCCCCGTCTCACCGTCCGCCCCGACGAGCGGTAGCTGCACAGTGAAGATGGTCCCCTTACCTTCTCTGCTCTTGACGGAGATCATTCCACCGTGGCGGCTAATGATCCCGAAGCTCGAAGAAAGGCCCATCCCGGTACCCTTCGCTCCCTTCGTTGTGTAGAATGGCTCGAATACCTTGTTGAGGTTCTCCTTGGCGATGCCCATGCCCGTGTCGGCCACCTGGAGAAACACCTGGTCGTCCTTCAAGAAGGTCTTGACGAGGATTTTTCCTCCCTCGGGCATGGCCTCGGTGGCGTTCTTGACGAGGTTTACGATGACCTCGAAGAGTTCATTCTGGTTGCCTTTCACCAGGCAGTCGTCTGCAAGCTGCGATTTGAGATGGACCTGTATCCCTTTCTTCTCAGGGCCGCTTTTCCAGAACGGCCGGCTGACTTCTACGGCCTGACGAACCGCGACGGACAGGTCGAAGGGCCGGCCTTCCGCTGTCGGGTCCTGTGTACGCACCCGTGCGAAATCCTGTAGTTGTTTGACAGTCTCTGAGCCGAGCTGCGCGCTTTCGGATATTTGATTGAGTGTATTCTTGACCTCATTGAGATCTCCCGATTCGAGTTCCGCCTCCGCCAGACCCGAGGCGCCTATCACTATCTGCAAGAGATTGTTGAAATTGTGGGCGACTCCGCCGGCCATCTCCCCCAGAGCCGCCAGCCTCTGGCGCTGAACCGACAGCTCCTGCGACCTCTTCTGATCGGTTACGTCCCGGGAGAATACCGCCACACTCTCCACGCTTCCGTCCGAGTCGAAGACCGGGTGATAGCCGTGATCGAAGATCTGACCGCTGCCGTTGTCTTCAAAGCGAACGGCTTTTCCCGAACGGACCACTTCCTCGAATCGCTCTTTCCTCGTTCGTGCCTCCTCCACCGGGATCAGATCGAAGTAGGCTTTCCCGACAAGGCTCTCGCTGGAGCTGTTGAGGGTCCTGGCTGTCGTCTGGTTCACCGTCACGAATGTCCCGCGAGTGTCCAGGAGAAAGGCGCAGTCGTTGGTAGCGTTGAGGATGGCTTCCATGGTCTCCTTGCTCTTCTGGAGTCTCTGTTCAGCCCGTTCCCGCTCGACTATCTGTTGCCTGAGCTGTTCGTTTGTCTGGCTCAGCTCCGCGGTCCGCTCTTCGACACGAAGTTCCAGTTTCTCATGCGCAGCTCTGAGGGCTTCTTCGGCACGCTTTCGTTCTTCGATTTCCCGTCGAAGGTCCTCGTTCATTTTCTCCAACTGAATCGTCCGCTCCTGAACGAGTTGCTCCAGTTGTTCGTGATATCTCTTCAGCTCCTTTTCCGTAGCCTTGGCCTTGACCGTGTTCTCAACGGTGACGGGCAGGGTCTTGAGATAGTTGCCGTTCGCGTCTTTCATCAGGTAGTCCGACGCGCCGGCCTTCATCGCCTGTACCGCGACCTCTTCGCCTCCCGCGCCTGTGACCAGAACGATTGCGACGTCCGATGGGACCGCACCGAGGAGATCAAAGGCCGTGCCGTCGCCGAGACGATAATCGGTCACCACCACGTCGAACTCGCCCGATTCGATCGCCTTCTTCCCGTCCTGCACAGACGAGACGCAGGAGTAGTCATAGGGAAGATCGTCGGACTTGACCATCCGTTCGAAGGCCATGCGGTCGATTCTGTCGTCCTCCACAAGGAGTAATTTGATCCGTTTATCGCTCAACGCGCGTCACCCTCCGGCGATCTCGCTGATCGTCCAGTAGCAGTCCACCGCCCTGATAAGTTCGACGAACTTCAAGTAATCCGCGGGCTTAAGCATGTATCCTGCCACGCCGAGATCGAAACTGTCCAACTTGTCCTGCTCCTCCTTGGAGGTGGTCAGGACGACCACAGGGATGAGTCGAAGCTCCGGATCGGCCTTCAAGACCCTGAGGAGTTCAATGCCGTTCATCCTCGGCATATTGATGTCCGTCAGAATGAGACAAGGCCTGGCATTACTTCCATCTTGCAGAAATTCGAGCGCCTTTTCCCCATCGCCGACGATCTTCAGCTCGTTGGCGATCTTCAGTTCCTTGACCGCGCGTTTGACTGCCATGGCGTCGACCTTGTCGTCTTCCACGAGGAGTATCGGTTGGGTACCCTTCATATAGGCCCTCCTGCGCCTAAAGGATCGTGGGCTGCTCTCGAGCCCACGTTCTGCCGAACTCGAGGAAAACCCCTGCGAATTATCCAAGTTGTCGTCCGTAGCACCGACTCCACGCTGCGGCCGGCCCGCACTCAGTGCTCCTTGGGCAGGGTGAAATGAAATGCGCTCCCCTTGCCCGGCTCCGATTCCAGCCAGATGCTACCGCCGTTCATATCGACGATCTTTTTTGCGATGGTCAAGCCAATTCCCGTGGTCTCGAACTCGTCGCGCGCGGCAATGGTCTGAAAAATCTTGAATATCCTCTCGTGGTGGGCCGGCTCAATGCCCGGTCCGTTGTCCGAAATGGAGAATCTCCAATGCGTGTCCTCGTCACGGCAGCCGATCTTCACCCAGCCTTCGGGTTTATCCATGAACTTAACCGCGTTTTCGATCAGGTTTCTGAAGAGCGTCTCGATGCGGGTCAGTTCCAGTCTCATCACGGGCAGCGGTTGTTCAACAGAGATTTTTACGTTCTCAGGTGGAGCGAGGGACTCGACGATGTCTCTGACCGTGACGTTGAGGTCTACATCCTTTTCCTTTTCCCTCAGCCTTCCGATACGGGAATACTGGAGGATGCCTTCGAGCAGGTTGTTCAGGCGATCAAGTCTCCCGAGCAAGAGATCTATCAGCTCTTTGCCGTCCTCGCCGAGCCCGTCCGCGTGGTCCTCCTGGAGCCACGTGGCCAGTTGGCTCACCGCCCTCAGCGGGGCCCTCAGGTCGTGGGAAACGATGTAGGCGAACTCCTGAAACTCGGTATTAACGGCTTCCAGCTCCGCGGCAAGACGCGCGGTATCCGCGGCTTGAACCGATGCTTCGTGAGTCCCCTTGTTCCCCTCTGAGCCGACCGATTGCGTCATACCGCCATCCTGACACGTTCGAGCCGTTTCGTGACGGCCGTTGAAAGCCTCATCTCATGCCGCCTGCCGTAACAACCCGTCATTGAACCTCTGATTCCGCACTTCTGACCTCTTCGCCGACAATCTCATGTATCGTCGAGACGGTGACTGGTTTCTCGACGATTCGGTCGACGTAAGGGTGTGAGAGAAGCTCGTCGCCTCCCAATTGGCCTCCCCATCCGGTGAGCAGGATGAAGGGAGGCTTGCGGATGTCTCGCTCGAGGCAGCGCCCCATCAATTCGCGACCGACCTCCCATCCATTCATGCCTTCCATGCCGAGGTCGCAGACGACGCAGTCGATGTGGTTCTGCTCGAACACTTTCAGTCCCTCCTGTCCGGACTGAGCCATGTAAATGGTGTTCCCCAGCTTCCGGAGGCCCTTACCCAAGATGGTTACCACCGCCCGTTCGTCGTCGATCAGCAGAATGTTGAACTGCCCGTCCGCGTATCTACGCTGTACCACTTCGACCGTGTCCGATGGCTTGGGGGCCCTGGGAAGTTTGATGGAGAAGGCGGTGCCGTGGGGTTTGACCCTCTTCACGCCCATGGTTCCCCGGTGCTGCCGAATGATGCGGGAATTCACCGTCAGGCCCATGCCTACGTGAGCCTCTTTGGAGGTCCAGAAAGCGGATATGATCTTGCGGATGTCCCCGTCGGGGATTCCGGGGCCGTTGTCCTGAACGATGAGATTGACGTGATCGTCCCTCAGGGCCGTTGTCACATCGATCCTCCCACCTTCGGGCATGGCTTCGACGGCATTGCGGAGCAGATTGAGCACAACCCACGCCATCTGGTCGGGGTCGCCCTCGGTGTAGCAACCAGGAGTCAAGTGAAGATTCTGGGTTATGGATATCTTCTCGCGCTCCAAAAGGACCTTTGACCAGAGCTTGCACATCTCGACGCCCTCGGCCACTGAGTCGTTCAGGTCGAAGAGTACCTTTCTCGGCGAAGTTCTCCGGCCCGGATCACGCCCGAATTGGCTGAGCAGTCGAACAACCTCCGTTCCCGATCGCGTGCTCTCGAGAACCTGTTCGAGGTTGGCTCTGATCTCTTCGAAATCCTCCACCTCCAGATTGGTCAGGGCCATGTTCGCATTACCGGAGACGACCTGGAGCACATTGCTGAAGGTGTGGCTCAAGCCGCTGCACATCTGGCCCAACACTCTCAGGCGTTCCGACCGCAGGATCAACTCCTCGGCCCGCTTCTGGTCCGAGAGGTCCTCGAATACGGCCTGAAGGCCGGTCGTTTCCCCACCCGCGCCGCGGACAGGAAAGAGATGGAGCCTGAAGAAGACACCTCTGCCGCCGATCCGCCTGAAGACCAATTCGCCGACGTGGGGTTCACCCGATTCCAGACACTTGGCGACCGCTCCCGAGATCCCCGGAGAGTCACCCGAGCCGGGCCATGTGATCAGGTTTCGGGTCTTGAGTCCCTTCTTGTCCAGCACTCCCAGCATGCCAAGCGCTCTGGAATTCGCTTCGGTGATGTTGCCCTGTGCATCGCATGACACCACCCCCAACTGGAGATCCTCCAGAATGTTTTGATAAAGGGTGTCTCTCTGTCCGTCGCCCCCCGCGGCCTGATCGTGCTCGGTGATCTCATCGAGTGTTATCACGTAGTCGCCCGAGTCAAGCCGCGACGCCCTGGATAGGAAGGTCATCTCTCCTCCGTCCTTGCAGACGATCATCATGCGACGGTCAGCCGGCCTTACTGTTTTTGTTCCCTGCTCGCTGGAGTCCGTTCCCGTCTGGGACCGGTTCCCGAGAAGGTCCTCCGGGTGGCACCCGGCCAGGTCCTGGAGAGAGGGAGCGTCTTGAGCGTCGTAGCCCAGGACGGATGTGAAAATTTGGTTGACGTGGCGAAACACGCCCTTGTCACTGAGTACTGCCATAGGGACGGGAGCCTTCTCAAACAGGTCCGGAAGATTTCCTTCTTTGGATTGAGGTTCTTGCTCGGTTCGCTCGACCTCCCGTCTGAGTCGGTGGTTCTCTTCCAGCAGTTGGGATATCCTTTCTTTGAGGACAGTCTCGATGCTCGCCTCCGCACGGCCGGACGGGGGATGGTCCTTCTCTTGCCCTGTCTCTGACTCGGGCGTCTCCGGGGGAAATGCGCCATCTGTAAACGGAGCACCGGAATCCATCAGTTCCAGGACGTTGACGAGGGCTTTTCTGGAGTGGGTCTCCCGTTCCTGAAGGCTCTTGATCAGCTGCCCGAGTTCTCTAATCCGGGAATCCAGTTCCTTGAGTTCCGGACTGGAATCCTCCGACCCGGCAGGACCGAACTCTGCAAGTTTTTCTTTGTCCGACATACCTAACGCCTCCAACGATAATGGATCGGAGGACAATCAGCTCCTGCTTCGCGGGTTGTCCGAACTCCCGTCACGGCGAAAAGGAGCCTAGCCGAATTTTTCCGAAACGATACTCACCCAATGACACCTGGGCCTACTCCGAGGTAGCGGCATCCGAGACAATATCGCCGTCGGATTCTGCGCCGGGGGTCTTCGGCAAGGTGAAGAAGAAGGTGGTACCGACCCCTTCCTCGGACTCCAGCCAGACCTCTCCCCGGCCCATATCAATGATTTTCTTGACTACCGCGAGCCCGATGCCGGTGCTCTCGAACTCGTCCCGTGCCGTGAGGGTCTGGAAGATCTGGAAGATCTTCTCATGGTACTTCGCGCTGATACCCGGTCCGTTGTCGGCAACCGAGAATCTCCAGTCGGTCCCGGCATCTTCGCAGGCAATCCGTATCTCCCCCTGAGGCTTGTCCATAAACTTGATGCCGTTGCTGATCAAGTTCTGAAAGAGCTGGGCCGCGCGAGTCGGCTCGAAACGGATCGTGGGCAGGGAGGTCTCAACGATGACGTTGACGTTGTCCGGGGGCGCAAGCAGGTCGATAACCTCTGCCACCAGCTGACTGAGATCGACCTCGGTTGCGCTCTCCTTGACCCGACCGATTCGGGAGTACTGCAGGATCCCCTCGACCAGGTTATGCATGCGGTCCAGTCTGCTCAGGAGCAGCCCCAGCATCTCCTGGCCGTCCTCGTTGAGGGAATCCGCGTGATCGGTGGAGATCCAACCGGCAAGCTGACTTACCGCGCGCAAGGGGGCTTTGAGGTCGTGCGAAACCACGTACGCGAACTCCCTGAGTTCGTTGTTTGCCGCCTCGAGTTCGGCGGTACGCTCGGTGACCCGGTCTTCCGCCTGTTTGCGTTGGACGATTTCCTCTTGAAGGTGAGCGGTCCGTTCGCGCACCTTGTTCTCGAGGCCCTTGTTGAGGGCGCGAAGTTCCATCTGCGCCTTCAGGAGCTTTTCGTTTATCTGGACCGCATTTTCATAGGTGGATACGAGCAGATTCAGGGAGCTTTCCGCGGAGATTGTTACCGTGTGGGTTTTGCCGTTGACCGTGACTTGACAGGATCGTTGTTCGTCACCATTTGCCTCGACGCTGGGAGCCGCGAGCACCGATTGCACTTTGGACAGGAGAAAATCCTCGTCGTACGGTTTGTTCAGATAGAAATCTACTCTGGCTTCAAGGCCCCGCAACACGTCTTCCGGATCGAGCAGTGCAGTGAGCAAAATCACGGGGATATCGGCCAGTCGCTCGTCTTCCTTTATGGCTCGCGTCAGTTCGTAGCCGTCCATTTCCGGCATAACGATGTCGCTGATGACAAGCGCGGGCCTGTCGGTGTGCAGGATTTCCAGCGCGTCTCTTCCTGTGACCGCTGACAGGACGTGATATCCGTTCTGTTCGAGCAAATGCTTCAGGAGCATGGCCTGAGTGGGGCTGTCTTCGACGATGAGGATCTTCGCCTCATTCGTGCCGCTCTCGCCGTTCGGTAGCATGTATCGGTTCCTCCGGCAGTTGCCTGCTCTCGTTTGCTCGTACCCTGCGGCCCGCTCTATCGTTCCCCTTTCGGGGGGAGTCCGCATCCCCTAACGGACGCGGCCGTGCTCACCTAAGCCCTCCCCGCGATGCGCTTCAGGAAATCCCGAATTCCTTCCGGTGACAAGGAGTATTTGGCCGCACCAAGTTTCACGGCCTCTCCGGGCATCCCGTACACAACGCTGCTTTCCTTGTCCTGGGCAATGGTAACCGCGCCCAGGTCCTTCATGAGTTTGAGTTCTTCGGCCCCGTCCCTGCCCATGCCGGTTAGCAGTACACCGACCGCCTTCTCGCCGAACGCGTGCGCGACCGATCTGAAGAGGTGTGAGGCCGAGGGCTTGATTCCGTTGATCGATTCATCGGGCGTTATGGAAATTCTCCTATCGCGGCCCACAGCCATCTGACATCCGTCCGGTGCCACGTAGACGTTACCGGGAAGCACCGGTTCGCGGTCGGCCGCCAGGCGCATATTCAAGTCGGTTGCCTCATTGAGCCAATCGACAAAGCCCGCGGTAAATCCGGGACTGATGTGCTGGACCACCAGGATGGGAACCGGAAATCCTCCGGGCAACCCACCCAGAATCCTGTGAAGCGCGGAAGGGCCACCGGTCGAGGCACCGATGGCCACGATCTTGAAGTCTTCGGACGGCGCTGGGGCTTTGGTTGGCGTCGGGATGGTCTTGGGCCCCGTCTCGGCCTTTCGTTTGCTCCATCGCCGTACGACCTTGACCTGAGCCATGGCCTTGACGGTGAGGACGAGCTTCTCCGCGTCAGTTCCTCGAACTCCCATGTCGGCCAGCCGCGGCTTTTCCAGTACGGCCACCGCGCCGGCCTCCACCGCGCGCCAGGTTCGTTCCACCTCTTCCTTGCTGACGCTCGCGCTCACGACCACGATCGGTACGGGATTGGATTCCATAATCCGACGAGTGGCCTCGTACCCGTCCATCTTGGGCATGATGATGTCCATGGTCACAACATCGGGTTTATCGCGTGAAATGAACTCGATTGCTTGCACACCGTTGTCTGCCGTTCCGATGACCTCGATTTCGGGATCGGAGGTGAGGATGTGCTTCAGGAGTTCCCGAGCTACAACCGAGTCTTCAACGATGAGAACCCGTACCATGTCGATCCTCGTATTAGACGAGTCGCTCGACCGTCTCAAGCAGATTGTTTTGGTCGAAACTGCCTTTGGCGATATATGCGTTTGCGCCTACTTCGATGCCTCGTTCTCGGTCCTCTCTGGAGCCGAGAGAGGTGACGAGAACAACGGGAAGTTCGCTGAGCCTCTCATCCCCGCGAATACTCTCCGTAAGCTCGAATCCGTCCATCCTGGGCATCTCGATATCCGAGACCACGAGATCGAACTGCTCACTCTTGAGCGCGGTCCACGCGTCCACGCCGTCCACCGAGGTTCTCACGTCGTACCCGGCGGACTCCAGAATATTTTTGAGCAACATCCTGGAGGTGATGGAATCCTCTACGATGAGGACCGACCTCTTCCTATGCTCGAGTTCCTCTACGCCGACCACCGGTCCTCTGCCGGTGAAATCACGCCTCGTCGCGGACTTGACCAGATCAGGCACGCTCAGTATGGGCGCCAGCTCGCCGGAGCCCAGAACCGTGGCCCCGGCCACGTTTCTGACACGGGAGAGCTGTTTTCCCAGAACTTTGACGAGAACCTCCTGCTCCTGCAATATAGCATCGACGCGGAAGGATACGAGCGTTTCTCCCAACCGGAGGATAATGACGTTGATGAACGGAGAATCATCGGCCTGGGTCTGGGGCCGAGCCATCTCAAGAATATCACCGAGCTGCATCAGCGGAACCGCGCGACCGTCCACCGTAACGGTGTCCCTGTTTCCGACCGTCTTTATCACGTCCCTCGGTATCCTTGCCACACGTTCCACGCTCGCGGTGGGGATGATGAAGAGGCTGCCGTATGCGCGAATAAGTATGCCCCTGAAGGTCGACAGCGTTACCGGAAGAAGGATGCGAAAGGACGAGCCGACCTGACGGGTCGTGGCCACTGAGATGTTTCCGCCAAGTGCTTCCACTTTTTCTTTGACGATCGCCAGCCCGAGGCCCCTTCCGGATATGGTGCTCACAATGGGGCTCGTGGAGACGTCGGAGCGGAATACGAGGGAGACCGCGTCCTGTTCTTCCATGGACTGCCGATCCTGCTCGGAGAGGAGCCCGCGCTTGACTGCGGCGTCCCGGACCTTGCCCACGTCAATTCCCTCGCCGTCGTCGGACACGATCAGCTCAATCTGATTGCCGCTGATCTGAGACATCGAGATCGTTACCGTGCCGTGCCGCGGCTTGCCGCTCTGTTGGCGTTCCTCCGGCGTCTCAATGCCGTGATCTACGCAGTTCCTGACGAGATGAATAAGTGGATCCTTCATCTCGTCGAGAATGCGCCGGTCGATCTCGAGTTCTCCTCCTTGGGTGAGCAGATTCACTTCTTTTCCTCGGTCCCTGGCGAGGTCGCGAACAAGTCTGGGGAATATTTCGAGGAGAGAGGAGCATGGCAGCATCAGGACATTCATCATGTCTTCCAGGAGGTCGTCCACCATGGTGCCGTGCATTCGGGCGTCGTTCTCGACCGCTCGCGTGACGGTCCTCAGGCCACTTTCCAGGTCCTTGATCCACTCCTCGTTCCATCCGAGGAATTCCGCGATCTTCGCCAACTGACCGCCGTTCGCAGCCGACTCGGCTCCCCTCTCCTTTTCCGCCAGGAGCTTGCCGACCGCGCGGTCTTGAGACGAAACGCCGCCCCATTTCTGTTTCCACAGGTCGATCGTGCCGATCAAGCCGGCCAGATCGGCCACCCGTTGTGTGGAGGTGAGCTTGACGGATACCATTTCACCGACCTGCCGAAGGAGCGGATCAAGCTTGTCTACGGCTATTCTGATAGTGTCCGAATGAAGTCGCCGATCGATCTTCGACGCTGAGTCCGCACCTCCGGCTCCTTCGACCCGGTGGGTGTCCACCACGGTTCCTTCGTCATTTTCGGCAGCGTCAGTTTTCCGGGAACGCTGCGGCTTGGCTTGTTCAACACTCTCCTCCCCAGGGGCTTTCCTGGTCGGAGGCGCTGACTTCCGCGGCGCGGCGGTGGCGGCAGGCTCAACGCCGGACTGGAGCCGTCCCAGCAGTTCCAGGATCGGCTGGATCTCCACGCCTTCTGTTTCCGTAACCAGGTCGCTCATGGCGTCGGTCGCCCGGTGCAGCGTGTCGAAGAGTTCCGTCGATACCTCAAGACGCTCGGCTTTGAGCGCCGAGAATACGCTTTCGACAGACTGGCATACGGCCTCGATCTCGGCCATGTTCACTGATCGGGAAGCACCCTTGAGGCTGTGCGCCTCACGAAATACGCTCTCCAGGATTTCGGACCGGTCGCCTCCTTCAGGCATCTGCTCAAGTTTGAGCAGTCCGTCGGCAATAGCTCTCAAGTGCTCTTCAGCTTCGATCTTGAATGCCGCGAACAGCTTTTTCAGAAACTCATCGTCTTTCCTTACCATGGAGAGATCTCCTATCGAAATCGGTGTCAGCCAACTCTCCCGCGGAAGTGTCCAGCGGGCGCCCTCAGCGGATAGCCTGAAGGGAGAAGCGACGAAGCGCCGACTCCCTTCCGGTAAGCCGTGCGACGACGGGATGTGTCATGCCCCTGGGCTGCCCGTTCAACATGTCCCGCGTGACTCCGCATCATTCGCCCACTTCCTCGTGGACGACAATGCTCTCATCGGAAAGGAGTCGCTCACCGTCCAGGAGCACCAATCGCTCCGACGTAACTGCCTTGATATATTTCTCCCGTGGTCCGCTGAGGGTAGCAAGACCCGTCTGGATATCCGCGACAGGGACTTTGCGCTCCGCCAGCACCACGTCCGCAAGAATGCCGAATTCCATGTTGTCGTTGGTGAGAATCAACACCTTCGATTCAGCCGTCAATTCCTTCCTGGGCAGTTCAAAGATCTGCCTCATGTCCGTAACCGATACGACCTGACCCCGGACGTTGATAATGCCCATGATGAAACTCGGTGTGCAGGGAACCGGTATGAGATCTTTGAGGGGATAGACCTCGCGGACATGCCTGACGTCGATGGCGTATCTCTCATCAGCCAGCAGGAATTCGATGACTTCGACAGACTCCTCCTTAAGTTCCACATCGGTATCGGGAGCCTTGGCCAATCTCAACGCACGCTCCCTGAGGATTTTGTTTTTCTCTTCCCGATTCATGCGTCTCGACGCCCGCGCGTGCGAGGGCACATCTCCTCGGGGCGAACCTGATTCCACGAGATCGGGAGCGGTTTCACGGCGGTCCTCATCGCCAACTGAAGCGTTGAGATCTGAAGGCTCACGGGTTGTCATGGCAGGTCTCCTTGCTCGTCATAGCAACAATAAGGTCTGCGAATTTGGCCGCGGTCATTCCCTCGGAAGCAGGCACCGGTGCATCGTCAGTGTACCTGCCGAGGGCAGACAATGCGGACCTGTAATGGCGTTCCGATACCTGGAACCGTCCCTGCCCACGGGCAAGGTTGCCAAGCGCGAAATGGGCGACGACAAGCTTCGGGTCGAGGAATACCGCCCGGTTGAGAGAGGCGATGGCCTCCTCGATTCTTTCCGACTCCTGGAGAATCGACGCGTGCACATAATGATAGATGGGATTCACCCGGTCCGCTTCGACCGCTTTCTCCGACCACTCGAGGGCGTCACTGAGCTGGCCTTGGTTTGCGTACGCCCGAGCCAACACGGACATCGCTGCAACAGATTCTCCAGGCTTCAAGTGGTTGAGCCTGAGAGCATCCAGGAGGGTCTCGACCGCATCAGGATAGCGACCCTCCTCATAGAGCACCAACCCGTCCACATAACGGCTTCCCTCCTCAGGCGCGGACCTGTCCTGTGACAAATCCGATGCGGGCGGTTCGGGCGGGCTGTCGAGCAGCGATGTCGGGGGCTGCTCCTGAACGCTCAAATCCGGAACAGACCAAGGCAGGGGACCGAATTCGGGTACCGGTGCGGGCGCGTCCTGCATGGAAGGGATGTCGAAGGGAAACTGAAAAGGAAGCGGTTCGGCAGGCTTGCCACTGTTCTTCCGGAAAAGCACGACACCGTCAAAGCTGACGCTCTCGAATTTCGGATGCTCCACGCAGGGGGCTTCCGTAGGACTGACAATGAGCCAGCCTCCCTCCGGAAGGCATTGGAAGAAGCGCTCAATGACCTGCTGTTGCCGCTCAGGTGTGAAATACATCAACACATTTCGGCAGAAGACAATGTCGACCGTATCGGTCCCGTTTGAGAAATTAGGAAAGACGCCTTTGGCCAAATTGAGATGAGAGAATTCGACCATCTCCTTAATGTTCTGGGCGATCGCGGAGAAATTACCGCTTTTCCTGAAGCAGGTCCGCTCAATATCAGGCGGGACCTCTCGAAATGACCATTGCGTGTACAGTCCCTCCTCCGCCTTCCGCAGAAAGCTCCGATTCACATCCGTCCCGAGAATCGTCACCTTCCATCGATTCAGATCGGGAATCATCCTGAGCAGCAGTATGGCAATCGAGTAGGGCTCCTCCCCGGTTGCGCAGCCCGCACTCCAGATCTTCAGCTTCATTCCGTCGAGCCGGTGGGCTGCGATCAGCTCCGGGAAAATGTGGTCCTCGAGTGCCCGAAAAAGCTTGTGGTCCCTGAAGAAATGGGTCTCGCCGATCGTAAGGTATTCGGCGAGAGCCTCTATTCGATCTTCGTTTACCGGAACGTCCAACAGCCAGCGCACACAGGTGTGCGGATCATCAAAACCGAGCGTAGGAGCACACTTGGTAACGGCTCGGCTGAGATCATGCCAACGGTCACGGGGGAAATTCAGCCCGAGGATCGATTCAACCGTCGTGCTCAATGCGGAAAGCAGGTGCTCGGGTATGCGTGCCGGCATGTTACTCCTCGAGCATTCCCTCGATCGCGGAAGAAAGCTTGTCGTGCTCCTCGAACGAGAGCGTTCTCTCCGGTGAGAGGATCATCACCATCCCCTGTTCGAGCTTTGCCACTCCCCGGACATATCCCTTCCCCGGCACGATCCTGTCGGATCCCACCAGTTGCTCATCGGGCACTTCCATCACGGGCCTCACTTCGTCTCCCACCAGTGCCATTGTACGCCCGTCCTGTGTGATGATTATGAAGTGGTCATCCAGTTCGATCTCCCGCTCGGGCAAACCCAATCGCTTGCGACTGTTGATCACCGGTATGACCCGCCCTTCTACATTGATCACCCCGTACACGACGTCAGGAGCTTCCGGAAGATGGGTAACCTCCACCGCGCGAACAATCCGCTCTACGCATGAGAGACCGAGGCCGTACTGCTGGTCGTCCAAGGTGAACACCACAAGTTGATTCATTCCCTCCATTTCGCTCCCTCTGCTTCCGGGTCCCGGTTCCCTGCAGCCGGCTCCCCGGTTGTGGCATGATGAAAAGATCGGCGGAAACGGGCCGGTGTGCCTCCTCTCGAACATTCTTCTGCCTGACCGCCCGTTGGGGTTTCTGGCAAGGGCCGTGCCAAATTCCCTCTCAATTCGGGGACATTAGGAAAGCTAAGGAAAACGGGATGTTCGATCAAATACCAAGGATCGTTGGTAGCTTGAGCAGCGCGTGATGTAGCACGAACCTGCGTCATGAGAGCGCACTTTCCCTGGAGCAGGAAGAAAAAACTTAACATATCAATTCGTTGAGCATGCGTGAAAACCACTCGACCCGTAGTCATCTGCGCAAAAAGCACGCTCGTTGCCATGGATATCTCTCACCGTGCGGGCCACTCCTGTCAGTGAGATCGCCTAGCACCCAATCCAGACCCGTGGGAAAGCGGCTTCCGAGCACGGAGCACCAGGAGCGTCCTACTCCTGAAGAGCCGCAGCAATCGCATCGGCCCGCGGATCGCACCTCCGGGCCTGAGCCCAATAGAGGGGACTGCCGATCCGTCCTTATGTAACGAGTATTTCCGGCAATTCTCCCGGACACCGTCCCCGGCCGTTTTCGGTGACCCAAGTTATTATAATCGATTCTACTTGACTTTAGGCCGGATGTCGACTGGAATATCATAGCGAATGGTACGTTTGCGCTCAATATTACGGGAGGTTCACATGACTAAGAAGCTGATGGAGTACTTCAACAGACAACCGCGACTGGGCACTCTCAGCACTGCCGACAAGAACGGCAAGGTCAATTCCGCGTACTTCGCGTCCCCCCGCATGATCGCCGAAAATGTCATATTCATGGGGATCGGAAAGAACCGAACCTTTGCCAACCTTCTTGAGAATCCCTACGCCGTGTTCCTCGTCATGGAACCGGCAGAAGCCTTACCCGATTGGAAAGGAGTGAGGATCTACGTGAAAATGACCGACCATGAGACGTCGGGAGAGAATTACGAGAAAATCATAACGGAGCTGACTCCGAGAGTCGGTGAGAAGACAGCGAGAAAGATGATCCACGCGGCAGTCACCTTCAAGATCGACGAGGTCAGACCGCTGGTGGACATGGGACAGAGCTGGGAGAAATCGATCTAGCCTACGCCTGGGACCGGGAGGAGAAGCCTAATGCTGTTGCTTCGGCCGAGGCTGAGCAAGCCTTCGCCTCAGGGAATGGCGCTCAACAGAGTCGGCTACTCCGACTGACTACCACAGGGCTGAAAAATCCGAAGGAGGTTGACAAAATAAGCACAGCATCGGAGCCGACCGCGGCGGAAATGTTGACGGAGAAACATGATAACGAGCGTGAGGAGTACAAATCACGAAAAGGGTGACGGTTCTACGGGACAAGCTGGCGCCCTTCCAAGAAGGGTCTTTATAGCGTTTGTTCACTTTTCTTGAGAGTCAATTTGCTCCCCATGAACCGCTTTGGTCTATTCGCTCTCTTGCCTTTTCGCGCTGAGCCGTTGACTCACGAACAGGCTCAAAAGGTATGATACAACCACCGGGACGTATATGTGGCCGATAATGGCCTGCACTGATACAAATACTTCCGCCATGGCGGTCTGTGGCGTCACATCCCCGTACCCCAGAGTGGTCAACGTGACGAAACTGAAATAAACCAGTTTGTCAAAAAGCTCGTCCCCTGTAAGATTTATGTTGAACGAATTCGGGTTGACCAAAACGAGCAGCTCGTAAATGTTTGCCCAAATGAAGCCGATGATCAGATAGAAATTCAGCCCCCCCACGACTTCGTCAGCCGTGACCCGTGTCGCTCGTAAGAGCGCAGCAAGAATGTTTCCCGCGCAGAATACGAGAAGGGCTAGGAGTATAATCACAAACAGATAACCCAGCGGCCGTCTGACGAATGTGCCCAAAAACTCGGGAAACAGGCGGTCCGCAACGGAGAGGCATATTCCCAGAATTCCGAACAATGCTATGGCCAGGAAAAGCCTGCGGTTCCATTCGCCTACCAACCAGGCCGATAACGTAAGCGCTGCGAGGAGGACGGTATTTGCCGTTGTCTGGGACACGAGCGGGATAAAGAGCAACAACCCGAAAAGCAACCCCATCACCGTCAGGTGCCTGACGTTCAGGCTCCAGAAGCCCTTCTTCCGGTGGTCACTGCTGATCATGCCAGTCCCTTTCGTGCCTATGCGCTCTCGAACCATCGAGATTCAGTCGTCTCGGTCTCACACCGGCGAAATGAAATGCCCCCTGACCCACATAGTCGCAAGCTTAGCGCGAGAGGTCGCTTCCTTGCCCCGAAAGCGCAACGGAAGTCAGTCGGAAATTCACAGCCGGGACGAGCGCAGGCTCAATCACCGCTTGAAGCCGGTCAAAGGAAATGAGGTACTCGTCATTGCCCACCCCGCCGTCCAGGTAGTCATTCCGAATTCCGCGAATTCCGCGAATTCCGTAGAATTTCGAGAATTCCGCGAGAATTCGTGAATTCCGGGTACACCATACTTAATTCCCCACAGTGCTCCTTTTCCGGCCGGGCTTCTGCCTCCGCAAGACTCTGCCAAGCTCGCCTTCCAGCCGAGCCAGGAAATCATCGCTCCCGAGCGGTCGGCCCGTCCGTTCGTGCAGTCGCAGGAGTTCAACATCATCCTCGCCGATCCCGCTGCCCAGGAATTCCCGCCAATCGGTCACCATCTCCGACAGCGGCGACGCCCCAACCAGCAGGTCATCCCGGCAGCCCAGATGGGCCGATGCGCTGCTCCATGGATACGCGGCCGGATCTTCAACCAAGCGTGCTCGCACAGGATTGAGTTCGATATACCGGACTGCTGCAAGAAGATACGACTCGTCCAAGGGATAGGACTTGAATCGGCCCTGCCAGAGATGGCCTCTCCAACCTTCCCGAAAATTCACGTGTCTCGTGTACCGGCGATGAGCTTCCCCCACCGCCTTTGCCAAACCTTCCCGCGAATCGGGTACCGCTACCAGATGCACATGGTTCGTCATCAGACAGTACGCCCACACCTCCACATGAAGCTCCCTGCACCACTGATCCATGAGCTCACTATAGACCCTGTAATCCTCCTGACAGAAAAAGGTCGGCTGCCTGCGATTCCCTCGCTGGATCACGTGATGGGGATGCCCCGGAGCCACCACTCGTGCCATTTGACCCATAGCTACATCATAGCAAACCATCCGCATCCGTCAAGAATTACGTATGGTGTACCCGGAATTATGGAGGGCTCGGACGAGCCGCTCGGCGCCCACTGGGCAGTCGAAAAGCACAGCCCGGTGTGCGACCTCCTCGATGGCGTAGTAGATGAGTGCTGCAGCAGCCTCCAGGTCGTCGACGCGGTACTTGGAGCCCATGGGACGGAGAAATCCCGTGAGCGCAGCAATCAAGCGATCTTCTCGCTCCCAGGCCCAAGCTGCCACGTCGGGATCCAAGATCTGCATGGCGAGCGCTTCTCGGTGGAAGCCCTTGTGCCGTTGGTGGGCCATGATCGAGAAGCTGATCAGCGAGGCGAGGACCTCTTGCTCTGAACGGCCTTCGTCCCTCATTCGTTGGCCGAAATCGAAGACCCCGCCGCCAAGATCAGCCTCCATGCGCATGCACACCGCCATGAACACGGCCTTCTTGTCCCGGAAGTAACGGTAAAACGACCCGGTTGCCACGCCGGCCTTGGCTGCGATCTCCTTGGCTGTGGTACCGTGAAAACCCATGGACCCGAAGAGCTCGAGGGCTGCATCAAGAATGCGGCCTTTCTTCTCATCCGCGCGCTTTTGCTTGGGTT
>CAZCDS010000057.1:0-42450 GCA_964497585.1 uncultured Syntrophaceae bacterium | reverse complement strand
CCGATAAAAAGTCGCGCTCTTTTTCGCACCTATCCTTTCTGCGCGGCACTATAGTTCAGAAAATCCATTGAAGCTTGGGCCGGTCTAGTTTCCTGAGAATTCCTCTGCAGGCGGGACGACCCTTGTCATAGGCACGTTTATATTACCACAAAATTGCATCCCAAATTCATTCTTTTCGGTTGATCTTTTGTGTTGAGAACTACGCTCAAATGGTGCAAAATGCCTTATCAGGCAAAAAGTCTCAGGACTGGACTTGCGAACCGCGAGTCGTCCTCCTGGGGTCTGAGAGAGAAGCCCGTCTCCCGGTTGGGTACCGAGTGTTCCGACCAAGTTACCGAACCAGCTACTGGTCTGTCTAAACAAGATAGGGAGGAGTGAAACCAATGGCCAACCTTCTCGCTGACGAGCGCGACGTGAAATTCGTCCTGTACGAGCAGCTCAACCTAGAAGAGCTGAGCGAAAGGGAAAAATTCTCGGAGATGTCCCGGGAAGTGTACGACATGGTAGTTGAAGCCGCAATAAAACTCGCCGAACAAGATATCTGGCCCACCAACGTAGACGGTGACCGGACAGGCGTCAAACTCGTGGATGGACAAGTCAAGGTTCCAGACTCCTTCCACAAGGCATATCAACATTATTGCGAAGGCGGATGGGCGGCGCTCAGCACCGATCCCGAAACCGGCGGTCAGGGATTCCCCACGGTTATCTATTGCCTTGTCTCGGAACTCTTCTCCGCGGGAAATCAGGCCCTGATGATGTATCCCGGCCTGACCATCGGAGCTGCGAGGCTTATCGAGAAGTACGGTACTGAGGAGCAGAAACGCACCTATATGGACAAGATGCTCACCGGCGAGTGGAGCGGGACCATGTGCCTGACAGAGCCACAGGCCGGCAGTGACGTGGGCGCACTCCGGACCAAAGCGTTCAGGAAGCCTGACGGGACCTTCTCCATTGTCGGCAATAAGATCTTCATTTCCTCGGGAGACCACGACCTGACCGAGAACATCATCCACATGGTGCTTGCCCGTATCGAAGGTGCACCGCCGGGAACCAGAGGCATTAGCATCTTCATCGTTCCCAAAAAGCGGATCGAGAACGGCGGGCTGACCGAGAACGACGTCGTGTGTGCCTCGGTCGAAAAGAAGCTCGGAATTCACGGCTCGGCCACATGCGTTCTGAACTTCGGGGAAAAGGAAGGTTGTACCGGCTACCTGCTAGGTAATGAGAACCAGGGCATGCGAATCATGTTCAACATGATGAACGAGGCCCGTCTCGCAGTGGCCATCCAGGCTCTGTCTCAGGCGAGCGCCGCGTACATGCACGCGTTGCGCTATGCCAAGGAGCGATTGCAAGGTCCCGAGATTTCCGCGTTGAAAGATCCGACCGCGCCGAAGGTCCCCATCATCCAGCACCCGGACGTCCGCCGGATGCTCATGTGGATGAAAAGCGTAACCGAAGGTATGCGTGCCCTCATCTATTTCGCAGGCTATTGCGAGGACAGGGTTCAGTCCGCCGCGGACGAGCAAGAAGGGGACAAGTATCAAGGCTTCCTCGATATTTTGATTCCCGTGTGCAAGGCATGGTGTTCCGAGATGGGCTTTAGGGTGACCGATCTTGCCATGCAGATCTACGGCGGCTACGGCTACTGCAGCGAGTACCCGGTCGAACAGTTCTTGAGGGACATTAAAATTTGCTCGGTCTACGAGGGAACCAACGGGATCCAGGCTCTGGACCTTGTCGGCCGCAAGTTGGGCTACCACCAAGGCGCTCTCTTCAAATCCATCGTCGCGGAAACGGGCAATCTGCTCAAAGGCGCCAAGAAAAACTACCGGCTAAAGGACATTGTCGAGCCCTTTGATGAGGCGAGGAAGCAGCTCATCGAGGTTACCCGATACTTTGGTCTGAAGAGCGTCACGGAGGACTTTATGATCCCCATCCTTTACGCGAGCCCGTACCTCGAGCTGTTCGGAGACATCGCCATCGGATTCATGCTGCTCTGGCAGGCTGTGATCGCGGACCGCCGCCTCGATGAGATTTACAGTGACGCTAAGGCCGACACACCGGAAAAAAAGACCGAAGTCTGCCGCACCAACCGAAGCGCCGCATTCTACAGAGGCAAAGTCGCATCTGCGGAGTTCTTTGCCAACACCGTCCTTTCTCTCTCCAAGGGAAAGGCCAGGGCGATCATGAGCGGCGAGCGGTCTGCCATAGATTTGCCTGAAGAATCGTTCGCGTTATTCTAAACCGATTGGAGTCTTGAATATGAAAGCAAGAGACGTCGTACTAGTTGACGCAATCAGAACCGCGTTCGGGAGAGCCGGCGAGAAAGGCTTCTTTTGGAATACAAGAGCTGACGACATGGTCGTCAAGGTGATCAAGGAGCTGCTCAGACGAAATCCCCAGGTCAAACCCGAAATGGTCGGAGAAAACGCCTGGGGCGCCTTCTGCCAAGAGGGGGACCAGGGAACGACCCTGGGACGGACCTCGGTCATCCTGGCCGGACTTCCCGAAAGCACCGCGGGATTTTCCATTGACCGCATGTGCGCCGGCGGCATGAGCGCCCTCACCGCGGCTGCGTCCGAAATAGCGTTGGGCGCATTCGACATTGCCATAGCCGGCGGCGTCGAGCACATGGGACACCATCCCATGGGCGCATCCGCGGATCCGAATCCACGGTTCCTCACCGACAAGCTCGTCGATTCCAGCGCGTTGAGCATGGGCGCCACCGCGGAGAATCTCCACGACATGTTTCCCGACATCACGAAGGAGATGACCGACGAGTACTCCATGATCTGCCAGCAGAAGGCTAAAAAGGCCGTCGATTCAGGCAAGATCCGTGAGATGATCGTTCCCATGACCGTATACACCAAGGAAGGGTGGGTCGTTGCTGACAGAGATCAACAACCCCGGCCCCAGACCACGCTGGAAGGACTCGCCACACTCAAGACGCCATTCCGCGTCATGGGTAAGGTCACCGCTGGCAACTCGTCAGGACTCAATGACGGTGCCGCGGGCTGTATTCTCATGGCAAAGGATGTGGCCGAAGATCTTGGAATCCAACCGAAGATGAAACTTAAAGCGTTCACTTATGCTGGGGTCAAGCCTGAAATCATGGGCATCGGACCGATTCCCGCCACGAAACGAGTGTTCGAGATCGCTGGCCTCTCCATGGACGACATGGGCCTGATCGAACTGAACGAGGCCTTCGCTGTACAGGCCATCGCATTCATGAACGAGTTCGGGCTGGAGTTTCCTGATGACCCGCGCATGAACATATATGGCGGGGCGATCGCTTTCGGGCATCCGCTCGCCTCTTCAGGCGTGCGACTCGCCCTGCACCTGATGCACGGGTTCGCGGAACGGCCGGATGTCAAGTACGGCCTCACAACCATGTGCGTGGGCCTCGGCCAGGGAGGAGCCGTCATCTGGAAGAACATGCAGCGTGACGAAAAGAAAAAAGAAGAGAAAAAGGAAAAGAAGAAGAACAAGAAAGGCGATTGATACACCAGAGGGCAAACGAACCCCAAGGAGGAGTCATGGCTGAGGCACCAACGCTCTTTTATACGAACATATACGAATCCCGTGTAGGAAAGATCGCCATTGTCACCATGGATAACGGCGAGGACTATAAGAAGCCTTCAACATTCGGCGAAAAGGCCATGGCATCTCTTCACGAGGCCATGGACAAGATCGAGGCGAACAAGGACGTCAAGGGAATGATGCTTTGCGGCAAGCACTATATCTATGCCGCGGGCGCCGACCTGATGGCCATACCGTTCGTGAACACCTTCGAACAGGGGCGCCAGGCGGGAGCAGCAGGGCATGCCGCGATGAAACGAATCATGAACCTCAAGATCCCCACACTCGGCGCAATCAACGGAGCCGCGCTCGGTGGCGGTCTGGAAATATCGCTCTATTGCGATTACCGGACCGTCTCCAAAGCTGTTACCGCCATTGGGTTCCCCGAGTGCTTTCTCGGCCTGATTCCAGGTTGGGGTGGCTCTACGCTGACCACGCGGCTCATCGGTCCGGAGAAGACATTGGAGCTGATCATCTACAATTCCCTGAACCAGAACCGGATGATCAACGGAACCAAGGCCTTTGAAATGGGCCTCGCGGATCGGCTCTTCGATGCGGTGGAGTTCTTTGACGAATCCCTCGCCTTCCTGGAGGACATCATCGAAGGCAAAGAGAAGATCGAACGCACTCCGCCGGACATGTCCAAGGCCAAGAGCGTTTGCGACGCGGCCCGTAGCTTCGTGGACATGAAGGTTCACGGCGCGGCCCCTGCTCCGTACCGGGCCATCCAGCTCATCGAGGGCGCATGCGACCTCGAAAAGAGTCTTGAAGAGCGCTTTGCGGAAGAAGACAAGGCCCTTGGCGATCTCATCAAGAGTCGTGCCTGCAAGGCGTCCATTTACAGTTTCGATCTGGTCCAGCGTCGCGCGAAGAAGCCCGTGGGACGTCCCAAGGACGTCAATCCCCGTAAGATCAACAAGGTCGGGCTCATCGGAGCGGGCCTGATGGCCTCCCAGTTGGCGGTGCTCTTCCTGAGGCGTCTGGGCGTTCCCGTTGTGATGAAGGATATCAAACAGGAATTCCTCGACAAGGGCGTGGGGTACGTGCAAACCGAACTCTCCTCCCTGGTGAGCCGCGGCCGAATGACGCAGGCCCAGGCCGATCACCTGAAGCACATTCTCATTCCGACCCTGGACTACAGTGACTTTGCCGACTGTGACTTCGTCATCGAAGCGGTCTTCGAAGAGATGCCCATCAAGCAGCAGGTCTTCGCCGAAGCCGAGGCAGTGCTTTCGGACACCTGTATCCTCGCGACGAACACGTCAAGCCTCTCCATCACGGAGATGGCGTCCAAGCTGAACCATCCCGAGCGGGTCGTCGGGTTCCATTTCTTCAACCCGGTTGCGATCCTGCCGCTGTTGGAGATCATCAGCGGTGAAAAGACCGACGCGGAGACGCTTGCCACGGCGTTCGAATGTTCCAAGAAGCTCAGGAAGAACGCCATCCTGGCTAAAGATTCGCCCGCGTTCCTCGTGAATCGGCTCCTCACCCGGTTCATGGGAGAGTGCGTCAGGATCGTCGACGAAGGCGCAGAGTTTGAACAGGTGGACGAGGCCGCTTTGTCCCTGGGGCTCCCCATGGCGCCCTTTGATTTGCTCGCCATGGTCGGACCGGTCGTCGCGTTTCACGTCGCTGAGACGCTCCATGATGCGTGGCCGGAGCGCTTCCCCATCAGTGAAAACATGAAGAAGATGGCGGAGGCAAAGATCCCCTCAATTTACCAGGGAGCGGGTCCGGGCAAGAAGGTCCACCCAAAGATCGCGGAGATTTGGAAAGACAAGGGCGATAAGGAGTTCGTCAAGGAAGAGATCGTGGATCGGCTCTTGACCGCGCTCACCTATGAGATAGACCTGATCCTCAAAGAAAAGGTCGTGCCGGACCCGAAGGACATCGATACTGCGATGCTGCTCGGCGCGGGATGGCCCTTCTTCAACGGCGGTATCACCTTCTACCTCGATGTGGAAGGATACACGCCGAAATACCTGCAAAAGGTCTTCTATCAGATCTGAACCTCGCTTCGTATCGACAAATCGGGGCCAACCTTCGCGGAAAGAGTTGGCCCCTTTTCCTATTCCCCATCACCGGCTCGTCGAATCGCCGCGTGTGCCGATCGGTGCACGAATCTGCGACGAGGATAAGACGGATCTGGCCGAATTCTGCTCCACCGTGGCTCTGGACAACCCTGATCTCGCTGACCGGCTCCAGGAATGGCAGCATTTCGATAACTGGGATCGAGCCCACGGGAGCCTCCATGGCAAGGCCCCTATGCGCTTTATGGAACTGGCGGAGCTAACACCTGTCTGGGACGAGGTTGAAGCTCTATACGACAGGCGAAGGGAGCGTGTCAGATACCAAGACTATAGGCTCGATCTGAAATTGCACGAAGTGGAACGATGTCTGAGAATCGCACAACTTATCACATCCTCGGTCCTCCCCTGTCATTGGATTTCCCGGTGCGCGTGCCTTGACTTGTTCGAGGAGGCGATCACAAAGATGAGCCATCGGCCGTGTTTCCAGGGCGAAGTATACCGACAATCCTGCCCCTCAGGTCACCCTGTTCTGGAAATTTGACCCCATTGCAGTCGGCAGAGTTCGGAATCCTACACTATTCCTTCGCTCCGTGTGCCTCGAGCACGTCCACGATCTCGTTGGTGTGTTGTCTATTCTTCACGAACGTAAGTACTGTTTTACCATCCTTGTTCCTGGCATTCACGTCGGCTCCCTTTTCGATGAGGAGCTTCACCATTTTGGGATATCTCTCGATGGCAGCCTTCATGAGGGCTGTGGAGCCATCATCGTCCCTGGCATTCACGTCGGCTCCCCTATGGATGAGGTGTTTCACGACTTGGAGATGTCCTCTCCTGGCAGCCTCCATCAATGCCGTGTAGTTGTATTTATTCTTGGCACTTACGTCGGCTCCCTTGTCAATGAGGAATTTCACGGCTTCGAGATCTCCATCCCCGGCAGCGATCGTCAGGATCGTGTTTCCGCGTTTGTTCTTGGCATTTACGTCGGCTCCTTTGTCGATGAGGAACTTCACGACTTGGAGATTTCCCGCCCTCACAGCGTACATGAGGACCGTGTAGCCGTATTTATCCTTGGCATTCACGTCAAGGCCTTTATCGAGGACCAGTTTTGCAAGTTCGGGATCTCCCCACATGGCATCCTCAATGAGGGCCGTGTCGCCATCACTGTCCCTGATGTTCACGTCCGCGCCCGCACCGATGAGGTACTTCACGACTTCGGGTCTTCTCCGCCGGGCAGCGGCCATGAGAGCTGAGGACCCATTCTTGTCCCGGGCATTCACATCGGCCCCCTTATCGATAAGTAGTCGGGCTGCTTTGAGATTTCCCCACGCGGCCGCCTCCATGAGAACCGTGGATCCCTGATTGTCCCTGGCGTTCACGTCCGCGCCCCTATCCAGGAGGTACTTGACGACTTCGATATCTCCCATCGAAGTAGCGTACATGAGGGATGTCAGGCCCTGATCATCCGTGGCGTTCACCTTTGCGCCCTTATCAATGAGACACTTCACAACTTCGAGGTTTTCCCCCTTGGCTGCCATCATGAGAGCCGTGATGCTGTTTCGAGTCTTGGCATTCACGTCCCCACCTTTTTCCAGCAAGGTCTTCACCAGATCCAGAGGACCTTTCCCGACAGCCCGCAGAAGCTGTTCATTCACGGAGGGCTCGCTCGCGATTCCGGACACAGGTAACAGAATACAGGCCAGGATTGCGGTCGTCCTGCGCAACCTTTTCGCCAGATCAAGATTCGTGCTCATTGCTGGTCCTCATCTGTCACGGGAGTTTCCGGGGACACCCGTTTCTTGCAGCATCAAGTCGGGGAACCTCACGGTTCCTCTATTCAGGCATGGCTGGTCGGGCTCTCAGCCGCTTTACTCGACGATCGTTCTGAAGACTCCGTAGACCATGATGCGTCTCGGACGTCTGTTGGGGTATTTGAGGTTGATTAGCTCGTCCAAGCACTCAAAGTCTATCCTGCCTTTGATAACGTCGCCCCTCCGGTACGACTTCTTGTCCAAGGTCAACTTCTGCCGTTTCGTCGTCCACTGTAAGCCTTTTCGAGGTCCTGCCCTGTACACGCACCAGTACTGACTCTTGAAGCGTCCATTTCGAATTGCTATTCTTAGTCTATCATCGAAGGCTGGATTCGACTCACGAAAGAAGAGTTCGATCGCACTTCCATCTAGTAACCTTGCTTTGCAGAACCTGACTCTGTGTATTCCACCCCCGAATGAAGTGGAGAAACACATAGCGGTTTCCTTCAACCGACGCGGCACTTCTCCCGGAGGAAACATCCCCCGATCAGGGAGTGTACGGCTGCCCTCCCAATAGCTTCGCTCATTTGACGTGAAGAACGGGTCGGTGAGCTTGGGATCGTAATCGACCTTGGACCACATCTGATCCGGTTGCCCTCGCTGGGGAACTTCCCTCCATGAAGCGCCAAAGCAACTAGAGATGAGCAACAGAGCCAAGACAGGCCCCAAGAGTATCCATTTCAGAGGCAGGCTGCTGATGGAGGCCCCCGAGGGAACAGCTCTCAACGGCATGTGCGCAGCTTTCTCTTTCATCGAATTTCTCCGGACCGCAATGATTCTTTTTACTCTTCCAGGCCTGCAAAATACCTCAGCCTCACAGATCCTTTTGCGTAGGTTGGAATCTTGCACAGTCTCGCCATCTTGACCGCTTTGGCAACCTCGAGGAGTGGAAGACCAACTACTCTGTCACCGAAAAGGCCTCTGCCTTCGGTCCCACGCGTCCCGAACCAAGCTGACCCGTCCTCACCTTGCTGGAAAAACCATCTCTTTCCTGCCTCCGAAGGTATCTCACCGTGCGCCCCGCCGTCAACCTTAGGAGTCTTGTTGCCCGTCACCCGAAGACAGATTGGTAGTATCGGGACAACGGGAAGGCAGAGGCCGAATTGTGCGGATACTTAACCGCGGAACTTTTGGTTTCAACTTATGGGCAATCGGACCAATTCGGCTCATCGGTAGGTGGACGGTCATGAACCCATACCGCCCGGTGTCAGGAGACTCGCGCGCGATACCGCGCGGCTGGGTGAGAATCGCGGAGATACAGCAGGAAGTCGCTGGGCAGGCTTTGCCGATCGCGACGTACAACACAAGGCGGTCTACTGTAATAATATAACGAACGTTCGCTCGGTTTTTCTTGACACTGTCCCTGCCCCCGTGTACCTGTGGATAACCATGGGGACTCTCTACCTGGTCAGGCATTCACAGGCATCGTTCGGCGCGACGGAATACGACCGCCTTTCACCCCTGGGGATCAGACAAGCCCATATCCTCGGTGATTACTTCGGCCATCTCGGTCTGGAATTTCAGCGGTTCTATTCCGGCGAGGTGCAGCGGCAAATTGCAACGGCTCACGCGGTGATGTCCCGCCTTCATGGGGCTCCGGCCGAATCGGATTTGCAGGTGCTCCCCGAATTCAACGAGTATAGGGCGGACACCATTATCGGGCATCTGGTTCCGGGCCTCATTGAGGAGGATCCCGCGATCGCGGAGGCTGTGGCCAATCTGTTCACGCACAGCAGAGCGTTCGAGGTGGTCTTCGAACGTGCCATGACACGGTGGGCCGCCGGGGAATACGATGTTCCCGGAGTGGAGTCCTGGGTCGAGTTCAAACGCCGTGTGAAGACCGGCATCACGCGGGTCATGGAGGAGATGGGCCCAAGGGGGAAAAGCGTGGTGTTCACGTCAGGCGGAACGATCTGCAGGACCGTCGGGATGGCGCTCGGCATTTCTGACGAGGTGGCCCTGAGGCTGGCGCTGCAGACGCTGAACACCGGGGTGTCAACCTTCAAATACCGGGGAGCCGACCCCATTCTCATGTCCTTCAATTCCGTTGCCCATCTTGAATTGTGTAACGATCCCGGCTTGATAACCTATCGTTAGAGCCGGTCTGTTCCCCGAAGGAGTTCGTCATGGATTTTGAGGTATCGGAAAAGATGCAGACGATTCTCGGCATGATCGACGAGTTCGTGGACAAGGAACTCATTCCCCTGGAACCGGAGTTTCTGCGCCGTCCATTCCGAGAGATGCTCCCGGAACTCGAAGAGAAGCGCAGGATGGTCAAGCAAATGGAGCTTTGGGCTCCACCCCATCCCGAGGAATATGGAGGAATGGGCCTGGATGTTGTGGAGTTCGGGCTTGCGTCCGAGTCCCTCGGCCGCACTCCCATCGGCCACTACGTCTTTGGGTGCGCCGCTCCTGATGCGGCGAATATTGAGATCCTCCACAAGTACGGGACTGATGAGCAAAAGGAAACGTACCTGCGGCCCCTCGTGGAAGGTAAGATCCGGAGCTGTTTCTCCATGACGGAAGTGGATTTGCCGGGATCGAACCCGACCATGCTCGAGACAACGGCAGTCAAGGACGGCGAGGACTATGTGATTAACGGGCAGAAATGGTATACCACCGCGGCCGACGGGGCGCAGTTCGCGGTCGTCATGGCTGTTACCAACCCTGAGAATCCGCAGTACCTGCAAGCGAGCATGATCATCGTCCCCACGGACACACCGGGCTTCAATCGCGTTCGGAATATCTCTATCATGGGGCACGAGGGCAACGACTGGCACAGTCATGCTGAAATACTCTATCAGTCGTGTCGGGTCCCGCAGAAGAATCTCCTGGGCCAGGAGGGGGCGGGCTTCGTCATTGCTCAGGAACGCCTCGGTCCGGGCAGGATCCATCACTGCATGAGGTGGATCGGACAGTGCAATCGAGCATTTTCACTGATGTGCGACAGGGCACAGAAGCGCATCATCGCCCCGAATAAGACCTTGGCGACCCGGCAGATCATACAAACCTGGATTGCCGAGTGCGCCGCGGACATTCAGGCCGCGAGACTGATGGTCCTCCACGCGGCCTGGAAGATGCAGACTCTCGGACTCAAGGCGTCCCGGGAAGAGATATCTCTCATCAAGTTCTTCGCGGCAAATGTTCTCCAAAAGGTTGTCGATCGGGCTCTGCAGGTGCACGGCGGGCTCGGCATGAGTGATGACACGATTCTGTCGTGGTTATTTCGGTACGAGCGAGCCGCGCGGATCTATGACGGCGTAGACGAGGTGCACAAACTCTCCGTGGCCAGACGAATCCTGAGAGAATATGCTGAGAAGCATGGACTGGGCTCGAGCGTCTAGAAGCGGCCGAAGGACGCAGGAGAGTCTGCAGAGTCTGCCGAGCAGGGCTTTGTCAACCGGCGGAACCGTACCGGAGAGCCTGCAAGAGATGAACTACGCTGAGTTTAAACAATTGGTGAAGGTCTCCAAGCAGGATAGCTGCAGGGAGACCTTTGCCCGGAACCGCAAGACCATACGGATAAAGAAAGAAAAGACCGTCGTCAAGAATCTTCAGCGAATATTCGACGCGACCCTGGCAATCAGTAACAAAAAGGGATTCCAGGCCATGAGCATGCGTGACCTCAGCCGGAAGAGCGGTCTGAGCGTGGGCGCACTCTATGCCTATTTTTCGAGCAAGGAAGAACTCTTGGAGATGCTCCAGAGCCATGGGCGGTCGATTACCATGGGCATCCTCGAGGAATTCGTCCGAGCAGAAGAGGACCCTGCTGAGAAACTGCGAACCGCAATTAGAACGCACCTGTATTTGAGCGAAGCCATGCTCCCGTGGTTCTACTTCTCGTACATGGAGGCGAAGAACCTCTCCAGGGCGGAGCGAGACAAGGCCGTCGCAAGCGAACTCTACACCGAGAAGATCATCGCTGATATACTTGCCGAGGGTGAAGATGCCGGCGTTTTTCGGGCACGGGACCACCTTCTGGCTGCTGCATTGGTAAAGGCCATGCTCCAAGACTGGTATCTCAAGAGGAAGAAGTACGCAATGCGGAACATTCCTGTTGACAGGTACGCCGGATTCGTATTGGATTTCATCGACGCCTATTATCTGAAGTCCGAACCGCTGCACGTGGATGCACAAAGGGGTTATCCGGATGGACTTCACTGACAAGCCCAGGGCCGTGAGAAAAGGCGAGGAGCTGGATGCCGCCAAGATTGAGGAATTCCTCAAGGATTCCATCCCCGGTCTTTCAGGAAGCGTGGCAATTCGACAGTTCCCAAGCGGCTTCTCAAATCTCACCTATTGGGTGGCAGTGGGTGACGCGGAGTTCGTACTGCGTCGACCTCCCTTCGGAACCAAGGCCAAAACGGCTCACGACATGGGCCGAGAGTACCGCATGCTCAAAGCGCTGCGCCCCGTCTTTCCCTACTGCCCCGAGCCGTATCTCTACACGGAAGATACTTCCATCATCGGGTCTCCTTTCTATGTCATGGAGCGAGTGAAGGGTATCATTCTGCGGCGAGAGCTGCCCGAGGGACTCGAGTTTACCACCGACCAGGCTCGGCGACTCTGTCGGAGGCTCCTGGACGTCCACGTGGAGCTGCACTCCATCGACTACGAGCATATCGGCCTCGGCGATTTCGGCAAAGCCGAGGGATATGTGGAGCGGCAAGTGGCCGGATGGGCCAAACGCTACCGAGCAGCGCGAACTCCCGACGCGCCTGACTGCGAAGGGGTCATGGCCTGGGTTGCGGAGAAGATGCCTCCTGACAGCCCGACCCCCGGAGTGATCCACAACGACTTCCGCCTTGACAATGTGGTCCTCGACGAGAACGACCCCATGAGGATCATCGGCGTGCTCGACTGGGAAATGGCTACCATTGGCGATCCACTCATGGATTTCGGCAACTCCATGGCCTATTGGATTCAGGATGACGATCCTCCGGGCCGCCATCTTGTAAGGCTCGTGCCCGCGGATCTCAAAGGGCTTCCCACCAGAAACGAAATGGTCGAGTGGTACAGCACGGCATCTGGCCGAGAGATGCCCAACTTCGACTTTTACTATTGCTTCGGTCTCTTTCGGTTGGCCGTCATCTGCCAACAGATCTACTATCGGTACTACCACGGCCAGACCAAGGACGAACGCTTCAAGATGCTCATCCACGCAGTCAATGCGCTCGATGAGGCGGGCCGATCCGTGATCGAAACGTCTGGGCTCTGAGTGTCCAACCTGCCTGTGTCTGCTCCGATCCAGCACTGACACAAACGACTGACATGAGTCCCTCTTCAAAGGTGTCTACGGGGGCTCATTTCTCCGGCCACCGGGCGTGTGTCCTCCTGCTTGCCTACAGCTACTCATGTGCACCTTTACCCTCGGTCGATACCGCCAGCACTAATTCTCCGAGACCGCTATGGAACGAAATGGGTGATCTTTATTTTTTTTATCAAGAAATGCTTGCCCCGTTCTCAATAGTACGTCATACTAGATGTCATAATGGAGATATATGGATGTGTAGATGTAGATGACCTGGGCCGCTAATGAAGGCCAGACCGATCACTCGGGGCGGTGACCTCGAGGGGAAATCGACAGGAGAGGAGGCTTCAGATGAGTAAAGAGACCAAGGGCAAAAAGCTTTCGGTGGTGTGTTCCCACGACTCCCTCGATGGGGCGTACCCGTCGGCAGTATTAGCAATCAATGCTGTGCGGATGGGGATGGAGGCGACAATCTACTACACCTTCAGCGGGCTGAATGTGATCCGAAAGGGATTTGCCGAGAAGCTGCGGTTCTATCCGGCCGGTACGCTGGGAGCGATACCCGGCATGTCTCAGCTCGCCACCGGGATCATGAAGAAGAAGATCGAAAAAGCTGAATTGCCGGATCTGGCCGATTTGCTGGAGATGTGCCAGCTCGAGGGGGTCAAACTGATCGGCTGCCACATGGCCGCGGCCATGTTCCAGCTCGACGAGGGGGACTTCATCGAGGGAGTGGAGATAGCCAATGCAGAAGAGTTCCTAAAATTGGCCGTCAATTCCGATCTTTGCATGTTCACCTGAGGCCGTGCCGATGGTCTTTGATGAATCCCGCCGGTGTGCCCAGCGGATCACCCGTCACGAAAGGAGACAAAAATGGCGAAATTCTTGTTTGTTCTCGGTACAGGACCTCACGACCCATCCAAGCCCACACGCTGCATGATGGTAGCTGCCACGGCAAAGCAGAAGGGTCACGAGGTGAACATCTTCCTTACGGATGAAGCCGTGGTTTTCGGCAAGAAAGGCATGGCGCAATATGTCGTGTCAATGGCCGGGGATGAGATGAAGGACTATTTGGACGTTCTCCTTGAGGAAAATGTTCCGGTGTACCTCTGTCGTCCCTGTGTGGAGGTCCGGCAAATCAAAGAGGAAGATCTCATAAGCACCGCGGAAATCGCGGAGGCCGATACCCTTGTCTCTTTGGCTACCGATTCTCGGATTTTCAACTATTGACGGGCAGGGGAAAGACGACTCAAATGGACGGGGCCGCGAGGAAGACCAACTCCTACGACGCTGCGATAACCTAGTGTTGTTCCCGATATCTCTCCGCGGCTAATGGCCACGTTCACTGATCGACCGCGCGCATGTCAGGGCTTGTAGTACATGAGGGAGCGGGCATGAGGTGCGACCTGAGTTGTGAGTTGTTCCATCTCTATTCCCGGCATAGGAGCGAAGACACGGGCAAAACCGACGTTCTCTTCGAGTTGAGCGATCGAATCGCACCCGATTACTGCAGTGGAAATGTTGTGCGATAGGGCAAACCGGAAAAAGGGCTCCATACCCTGGTACCAGGGGAGCTTGGACGCAAAGCCCCGAAAGTAGATCTTCATGCCGATTATCCCCATTCCCATGGCTTCGGCCGCAGGGATTACCTCGTCGATGAAGCTGCTGAATGCAGGTTCCGCGGGATTCACCGGCAAAAGAACCGTATCGAAGTCGTACAGGTCAAGACAGCGCCTCAGGACATCCGGATCGTGATGTCCCGTTACGCCGACGAATCGGGTCAGGCCCTTCCTCTTGGCTTCATCAAATGCTTCTATGGCGCCTCCGGGACCGAAGATCCGCTCGATGTCCGTGACGCTCCGCACGTCGTGCACCTGCCACAGGTCGAGGTGGTCGGTCTTCATATTCCTCAGGGTAGCTTCCAGGTGGGAGGCCGCGCCGTCCCGGTCTCTCGCGTGGGATTTGCTCGTGAGGAATATTCCCTCACGCCGCTGCTTGAGCGCGGATCCGTAGTACGATTCGCTTCCCGAATATGCCCGGGCGGATTCGAAGTAGTTGATTCCAAGGTCGATTGCCCGATTGATGAGTCGGTAGGCTTCTCGCTCGTGACCGAACGTCCTAAGCACGCCCTCACCGCCGAGGCCCATAATGGTCACTTCGACCCCTGAACGGCCCAGTTTTCGTTTCTGGATTTCCATGCCTCGGTCCATCCCGTCCTGCGTGATCTTCAATCTAGAAAAAGCTTACTCGCCTTCCAATTGATGTCAAATGCCCCGGTGTTCGGCAGTTGCGGCCTTCTGCTCCGGCGCGCGGTCCGTGAACAGCACACAAGAGTCGATCTCCTGTCTCCTTCACCTTTCCGCGGTGGGATGCTCCCCCGCGCGATCTTCCCGACGGCCCTTTGTCAACGTTGGTTTATTCCCCGCCGGTCGCCCTCACGGTCACGGCCATCTCTCGCCTTACCAGTCTCCTGAAAGGTTTGAATGACAGAATGAAAGACGGCATGAAGATGAGGTCTCCGGCAAGCGCCGCAAGGATGGCCGCGGAACCGAGCATACCGAAGAAGATGACGGGTCGGAAGGGTGAGACCACCAGGGTGGCAAAGCCGAAGAAAAGAACAGCAGACGTAGATATCAGCGCTTTTGCCGTAACGTGGTAAGCCTCCGCAAGGCATTTCTCGATGTCCATGGTCTCTCCGCGTGCTAGGATCTCCCTCCTCAACTGCGTCAGGTAATGAATCGTATCGTCTACCGAGAGTCCGATCGAGACTGTTGCGGCAAAGATAGTCACGCTGTCCAGGTAGATCCCGAACCACCCCATGATGCCAAAGATAACCACTAATGGAAACACGTTGGGAACGAGGCTGAGTATTCCCAGCAAGATCGACCGGAACTGTATGATCATCAGGAGGGTGATACAGGAAAGAGCGATGAGAAGAGAGAAAACTTGAGCCCGAACAAGATCGGATGTCTCCGAATTGAATACCGCGAGCTGCCCTGTTACGTGAACGCTCGCGATTCCCTTCATCTCGCTTCTCGCGATCTTTCGTATTCTGTCGATGATACTGCCGACCGAGTAAGGTCCGGACTCGATGATGCGCACTCCGATACGTACCTTGCCCAGGTCGGGACCAACATATCGAGCAAGCATCTCCTTGCCCGCGGAGCTGAAGGTTATCACCTGCAAGAGTTGCGGAATCAGCGTGGGATTGGTGAAGAGCGCTTCAGAGGGGGTTCCTGGCTCTGAAACCAGACTCTGGAGGTACTCGAGCAGGTGCAGGGGAGAATCGGTTCGCACCACCCCAGGTACGGCCCGGATCCTCTTTTCCATATCGCTGATCTTTTTCCAGACTTCCGGTCGCTTGAAAGTATTGTCGTCACCCTCGATCATGAGTTCGACGGAGTGTACCTTGGCAAGGTTCTTCTCTACGAACCGGACATCCTGGATCTCTTTGGTCGAATCGGCCAACATCTTCGAGAGCTGGGTTCCGCTGTGGATCCGCGGAGCACCCGCTACCATGACGGCCACAAGGAGCAGGCCGATCCAAGCCCACAGCACATGGTGCCGGAAGACGAAGTGTTCCATTTTATCGTAGGCCACCGCAACCCAATCACCGGCCATGCGCTTGTACGCCCGTTCGGTCGGGGCTCCCCAAAGGATGAGAAGGGTTGGCGTTATAACGATCGCGAGAATGTACGATACCATTACGGCCAGCGACATGATCAGGCCGAGCTGTCTCACCATGGGAATCGACGAAACCATGATGCTGGCGAATCCCGTCCCGGTCGTGAGTGAGCACATGAGACAGGGACGCCCCACGATCCCCAGCGCTTCTTTGGCGGCTCTCACGCGGTCAGTCGTGTGTCGAATGCGCTCGTTAAAATGAGTGACGATGTGAATGACCGCGGCAACGCTGACGATCAGTACGAGACCGGTCGCCAGACAGGTTACCGAGTTGATCCTGATGTCGGCCAGGACCATTATACCCACTATCCAGATATTGCTCATGACGATCACCGCTATGGTGATCAGGGTGGCTCTTATGCTCTTGAAGATGTAGATCGAAACTGCTATCGCCACAACCAAACAGAGAAATCCAAAGTATATGGCCGTTTGTATATTGTATTTCTGGATAGCTGCCGTGAGTACGGCGTAGCCGACGATTCTGAACTCGGAATCCCCGGGAAGGTACTTGGAGAGCACTGCCCGCATTTCTTTCAGGAGACGTTCCACCGTGGGGGGACTGAATTTCGCGTGTTCCGACAACTTCACGAGTATTCCCACAGTTTTCATGTCCGGTGATACGAGCAGATCCATCATGGGAATACCGCTTCTGACCTTCTCCAGTCGGTCTCCACCGGGCAGCCTCGGTTCGGAGCCGCTGTAATCCGCGAGCGGTCCCATCCCGAACTTGCCTTTTCTTTCGGCGAAAACCCGTAGGTTGGCCAGACTCGTGACCTCAACCACGTCGTCAAGTTTGCCGAGAGCTTCCGTTACCTTCTGCAAGCTCTTGAGTACCGTGGGATCTCCGGCTTTGCTGGTGTTCTTGATCGCGATGAGCACAAACTCCTCGTTGCCGAAGACCTCGAGGAATCTCCTGTACACCTTGAACGTCCGTGAAGTAGGTGAGATGGTCGATTCGAAGCTCGTGTCCGGTCTCATGCCGGGGATGAACGCGCCAAGAAACAGCGTGATCAGGACCAGCATGAACACCAACACATACCGTCGTTCGATCACGAAATCGATCAGGGACTCCGCTCCTGTCTCTCTGCTCATAGTAGGGGGAACTGGCTTCCTTTCTCAGGCGTCTTCGTCACCTATCCTCTCCGGAATTGGGGGAGTATAGCAGCTCCTGACAGGTTGGTGCCACTACAATCGGAAGGACGGGTCCACCAATCGACAGAGTCGGAAAATGGCATCCATAGGGGTTGCGCTCATTGGGGCAACTCTTCACTCAATGAAACGGGATCTCCGTCGTGTCTCTCAAGCCAGTCTGCGATGCGAGGAAACACCTCGGCCTCAGTGCGCAGCCCGACCACGAGGTCCGTGTGGCCGTAGTCCTCCTCGCATCCGCTTTCCTTCCCCAGGATAAGACATTCACGCTCCGCCGAATCCGCCTCCGGTATCCCCTTGACGCTACCGGGGGGAGCAAGTCGGTCCTTGGATCCGCCAATGGACAAGATGGGAATCTCTGGCAGCCGATCGACGTACCGCGATCCGTCACCAGGCCCGAAGATTCCCGTCTCGACGAACCTCAGGTGATCCCGCCAGAGCGAGCACGGCGGGGCAGCTTCAGAAGCGATTGCGAAAATTCTCCTGGAGACCTCACCCGGCGTGTTTGGCCCGTAGAAAATGGCATTGAAATTCGCAGGTATGTATTCGGCGAGCGGGCTCATGAATTTGCCGACGAGCATCAAAGGGAAGAAGGGATGGCGCGCGAGAATCCACTTGAGCCGACGAGCTCTCCGCAAGGGTGTCGTGCCAACCACGGAAAAGTCGAACGGCGATCCAAGCGCAGTGACGGACGCGATGCGAGGATCGTCGTGGCTCGCAAGGTACGCCACAACTGCTAGGCCCCCCATGCTGTGGCCAAGCCAATGCACCCTTGACGCGTCGATCAGTTCCAGTACCGCCGCAATGACCGCAGGGATGTCCCTCTCCACGAAATCCTCGAAATGCCACCCGTAGGGGACGTCAGACCAAACGAGGCCCGGCTTGTCGCTCATTCCCGAACCGCGCAACTCGGGAACCCAGACATCCCTTCCTTTGTCGCTGAGAAACCGCGCAAGCGACGGTCCGTACGGCATGTCAAAGACATACCTGTTCGCGCCGAGCCCGTGGCACAGGATCACCGGAAGGCCCACGGATCGACCCCTCGGCGCGTACCGATGAACCGCCAGGCGCCAGTCGTCGGACGCTTGGATGTAATGCGTCTGATCCTCGCCTGTGGGGGACGTATAGAACCTTTCCCACAAGTACGCCGCGGCAACAACTGAGCCCTTGATCAGTAAAACGGCAAAGAGTACCGTCAATATGATGTCGAGCATGGAGCCTCCCTTTATGACGCTTCATCGAAACGGCCCGACCGATAGGCGCGCTGCCTTCCTCGGTTATAACTGGCGGCAGCGAAGTCTCCTGATGACAAGAATCGCGCATGTGGAGGCTGATGCGCCTTCCCCACGACATCATCAAACGAGGAAGACACCAGGGGAGGGACAAAATGAGAAGTGCGGCTGTTTTCAGATAACATGCCGGAAGGAGCAGCCAAGTTGACATGTCTTGCCCCTTCGGGGCGCCCTTTTCTTATTCCTCATCCAGAATCTGCCTGACTGTCTTGAGCAAGTCCGCCGACTTGAACGGCTTGGCCACGAATCCCTTTTGCGTGGCTTCGATCGCCTGTCGAGCACGTCCGTCTATGGAATAGCCGCTTGAAACAATGACCTTTACGTCAGGATTGATCTTCAGGAGATGCTCCAGACACTGCTTGCCACCCATACCCGGCATGACGAGATCCAGAATCACTAGCGAAATATCGTCACGTCGCTGACTATAGACATCTAAGGCTTCCTGGCCATTGGCCGCTTTGAGCACTGTGTAGCCGGCGCCGCTGAGAAACCGCGCTCCCAGGTCTCGCACAAACTCCTCGTCGTCCACCACGAGAACAGTTTCGGATCCTCGGGC
This sequence comes from uncultured Syntrophaceae bacterium, assembly GCA_964497585.1. Lineage (GTDB taxonomy): Bacteria > Desulfobacterota > Desulfomonilia > Desulfomonilales > Desulfomonilaceae > CAZCDS01. Next base: position 23,101 of record CAZCDS010000057.1, on the reverse strand, counting down.
GAGAGCCTCTTCCTCCGCCGCAGGGTCGGTTCCCACCCCCTCCTCGTCGAATGCGGGCAGATAGACATTGAAGGTGGTGCCAATGCCCGGCTGACTGTCGCAGGTGACAAAGCCTCCGTGTTGCTTCACGATACCGTAGACCGTAGCCAACCCAAGTCCGGTACCGCGATCAGGTTGCTTCGTGGTAAAGAAGGGCTCGAAAATGCGGTTCATTGTCTCTTGGTCCATTCCGTGCCCGGTGTCCGACACTGTGATGAGTGCGTAATCGCCGGGCTTTCCTTCTAGATATGCGCTGCAACATTCCTCATCCCAGGTGATATTCTTCGTTTCGATGACTATTCGTCCGCCTTCTGGCATAGCGTCTCTGGCGTTCAACGCGAGGTTCATAAGGAGCTGCTCGATCTGCACCGAGTCAGCATTGACCTTTCTGAGGTCAGGTGCCAAATGGAGATCGATTTCTACCATTTTCGGGATGGTTCGGAACAATAGCTCTCTCAGATTCTCAATTTCAGCATTCAGGTTCAAGGGACGCATCTGCAATTCGGTCTTCCTGCTGAACGCCAGCAGCCTCCTGATGAGTTCCGAACCTCTCGCCGATGCTAATGCGACCTTCTGAAGGTCTTCGTAATCAGCGTCTTCCGGATTCCTCTCCGCCATGAGGACCTCGGTAAAACCTGAGACCACAGTGAGTATGTTGTTGAAGTCATGAGCCACGCCCCCGGCCAGAGCGCCGACGGCTTCCATTTTCTGGGCCTGAAGGTATTGCTTCTGGAGTTCCACTTGGTCGGTAACGTCGTGGGCTATAGCCACATAATTCGTGACTCTTCCCCCCTCGTCGCGGACGGAAGAGATCGTCAAATCAGTTTGCAGGGTTTTGCCTTCCTTTGTGTTACCGGTGACACGACCCTTCCACACCTCGCCTCTGGCAAGCGTCTCTTGTATCGATGCGGCCACTGATTCATCTCGGAGCTCACTTCGGAACTCACCGCCCTGACGGCCGATAATCTCATCTCGGGCGTATCCCGACAGCGTGACCAGGGCAGGGTTCACGTATTCGATCCGGCCTGTCTGATCCGCAATGGCAACAGCCTCCGCAGCCTGTTCGATTGCGGCTGCCTGACGCCGAAGGGCCTGTTCCTGGCTCTTAAGTGCAGTGACATTGATGATCACGCCTTGGAGTATGCGAAGCTCATCCTCGGGATTACTGATAACTCTTCCCTCATCGTGTACCCAGAGAGTTGAATGGTCTCGGGCGAGCATCCGGTATTCACAGGCGAATACGTCGCTGATCGAAAGGGACTGGCGGATCTGTCGCAAAACATGGTTCCGTTCCTCGGGATGAATGCTGTCCTTCCAAAGGTCCGGATTTGCCAGCCACTCATCCACTGAGAACCCGAGCAAGCTTTGAACCTGCGGGCTAACATATTCGAACTTATATCCTCCATTGAACGAAGCAATGTACGTCACAGCCGGGAGCTGTTCCACCAGGTTACGGTATTTCTCCTCAGCCTCGAGAACCTGATCGTACAGTTGCGCTGATTCCAGAGCCGAGGCTCCCAATCCGGCAAGAATGCTCAAAGCCTTAATTTGCCCCAACGTGAAGGGCCTTGTTCGGTGCTTGTCGCTGACGTTCAACACGCCGAGGAGCTTGCCGCCGGCCAGCATCGGCATGGAAATGCTCGATAGGGACCCGGACAAGGGCTCGACTTGTCTGAAACGCGGGTCATCGAACTTGTCATGGAGCAGCAGTGTCTCACGGTTCGCTGCCATCCACCCTGAGATGCCTTCGCTTATGGGCACTCGTTCGCCCAAGATCAATTCTGCACGCTTGCCTCTGGCTGCGGCAACGTATAGATGCTCACCGTCTTGCGTCGGAAGCATGACTGAGCTCTCGTCGGCTCCGCATTGCTGGACGGCTGCCTCAACAAGCTTTTCGAGGACGGTGCTGGAGTCCAGGGAAAAAGACATGGCCTTGGTCAATTCGTAAACAGCCACGGTTTCGCGCAGTTGCATATTCTCCAAACGAAGGCGGCGCACCTGCATCGCGCGATTGATCACCGGAATCAGTTCGGCGATCTTGAACGGCTTGAGCATGTAATCGAAGGCACCGATCTTCATCGCCTCAACAGCCGTCTGAATCGTACCGTGGCCCGTCATCATGATACCCACAAGATTGGGGTCGATGTCGAGCGCAGCCCTCAGTAGGTCAATTCCGCTCATTCCCGGCATCATGACATCGGTGAGCAGAAGGTCGAATTCCTGGTCCGGCAGAACGCTGACGGCCTCTTCCCCCGACGTCACGCCGGTGGTTTCAAAACCCGCCTTTCCCAGGGTTTCGCAGAGGGTGGTCATCAGCTCCACTTCATCATCGACGATGAGCAAACGGCCTAGCGGTGGCTTTGGCATCTCAAATTCCCTCCGTCCTTCCCATATGGGAACCATTTTCATTGTTTACGGACGGCATGACTACTCGAACTGTGGTCCCCTTTCCCTCTTCGCTCGTAATTTCCAAGGAACCGTGATGTTCTTCGGCTATCCTCCGACAAATGGAAAGCCCCAACCCGGTGCCTTTGCCCTCCGGTTTGGTAGTTACAAAAGGTTCCAGAATCCTTGACAAATCGTCAGGGGCTATACCGCTGCCGGTATCCGATATTGCTATCACGACTCCCGGACTGTTTGCCCGCGCATCCTGCACCCGTACCGTGAGTGTTCCCCCCTCAGGCATAGCGTCACTGGCATTGGTAACCAGGTTCAGTACGACTTGTCTCAATTGTTGACGATCAGCTCGGATCATCGGTGCATTAGACTCGTAGTCCCGTTCGACATTGATCCCATGGTTTTTCAAATGCCGGTGCATCAAATCCAGAGTCTTTTCAATTTCTTCACTCACGTCTATGGTAGAAATCTGTTGACCGTGGCGACGACTAAACTGAAGCAGATTTCCCACCAAGTTGCTCATGCGTTCGACCTCCTGCTCTATCACCTCAAGGCTCTTCCGATGAGGGGCCTCCGGAGGGATTTCCAGCAGCAGGGATTCTGTGCGCAAAGTCACTGTGGCAAGCGGGTTGTTCAATTCGTGGGCTATGCTCGAGGTCAATTCGCCTATTGTTGCCAGCTTCGCGGCCTGCCAAAGCTGGTGTGTCATCATTTGCAGCTCCTCGTTCTTGTGTTCCAGCTCGGTGGTCAGGGCGATCAACCCCCGGTTCGTCTCGGCCAATTCCTCTTCCAGCGCCCGGATCATCTCCCGTGCCTGTTCCAGCTCGCCCTTCGTTTCAGGCGTGACCTCACCGTGGCTGTCCAGGTCTGATTTCATTACACCAACACTCTTTTTCCGTTCATGAGCCGTAGGCGGCAGATAACGATGAAAAGACCCTTTTCCAGGTCACTGACAACGGGTCCGGAGCCATATCTCGGTGTCGTCAAGATTGATCCCCCACTATTTTGGGAAATGAACAGCGTCGGGAGCCGGCACTGACGGGAGAAAGAGACGAATCGTTGTCCCCTTGCCAGGAGTGCTCGTAATGTCCAGTGTTCCCTGGTGCGCCTCGACTATGCGCCGGCAAATGGGCAGCCCCAATCCTGTACCCTTGCCTTCGGCCTTGGTCGTGAAAAATGGTTCCGTGATCTTCGGCAAATCCTCCGGAGCGATGCCTATGCCTGTGTCGCTGATCTCAATCATGGGGCCGGGAGGGTCCCTTGTGACCGGTACACTCGGATCGTCAGTGTCCCTCCGTCGGGCATCGCATCAGAAGCATTGTTGAACAAGTTGAGAAACAACTGCCTCAACTGGTTACGGTCGGCTTGTATCCACGGGAGATCCGACGCGAATTCACGCACGACCGAAATGGCGTGGTTGTGGAGATGCCGATGAATTAGATTCAGTGTCCCCTCGATATCGGCGGCAATGTCTACCGTGGAGATCTGGTGCCCGGGCCTTCGGCTGAACTGCAGGGGGTTGGACACAAGGTTTCCCATACGTTCAACCTGCTGCTCAATGAGCTCCAGTGCCACGCGGTCAGGATTATCCGCAGGCGTCCCTTCCAACAGGGATTCCACGCGCAGGGTGATGATGGCCAAGGGGTTGTTCAACTCGTGGGCTATGCTCGCGGCCAGTTCACCTACCGTGGCTAATTGGGCTGCTTGGAGAAGTTGCCGCTCAGCCATCGCCTCCATCTTTTCACGATTCCTTTCCAACTCAACGGTCAGTGCGATCAAGCCACGATTCGTCTTGGCAAGCTCCTGTTCGATCATCAGAATCCTCTCCGCAACCGTGTCGATTCCTGAATTGTCCGATATCCGTGGTCGAGCTACTCTCGTGATTCCTTTGTTGCCATGAACCTTTCACCGCCCCTCGAAACCGGCTGATGACTGAGACGGGAGAAGCGTCTCGACACAGCTCCTCCCTATCCCGAGACTGGCGTCATTTCTTTCACCACAAGCACCGTAGCATCGTCGTTGTCCTTTGCCTGATTGATCAGTAGTCTCCGGGCAGCAACAGCCGCCGAGATTTTGCCAAGATCGCCAAGATCGTCCCATGTCCAGCCGGAATGCAGACCATCAGAGTGCATCACCATCACGAAGCCCATTTCCCAGGCGTGTTCCGTCACCACGGGCTCAGGGGCATGAAGACCGACAATGCCCCGCCGTACTCGGAAGTTCATCGGCTTCAAATTCCCGTAGACACGTGTCTCAATGTTTCCTACGCTGGCAAACGTGAGTCGAATCCGGGGTCGCGAGCCGGACGAATCTTCCTCCCAGTCGAACCGGGTCAGAGCCATGACCGCTCCGCGGGTTCCTCGGCAGGCTCTACCCGCCCCGCGAAAAATCTCTGCCACCGGCCGATTGTAATGACTCTCCACATATTGCCTGGCAGCTTGGGCCGCGCGGCTAGCGAACTGCCCGTGTCCCAGTCCGTCAATCACTCCGGCAAGAGCGAACCGCCCACTCTTCTTGATGAGAAAAGCATCGCCGTTTATCTCCATCATCGGATGCGGGCGTGTAGCGGCGCCAAACGCAAGCGGGCATCGAATGGAGGTCTGGTCCGTCCGATGAAGCCACCGTCGGCATACGATGTGGGTGCCGGACGCCGATTCTCTTTGAGACTTGATGTCAAGTTCGTCCATGAAGCGGTTGAGCGTACCCAGTCCAAAACCCAAACCGCCAACCGTGGAGTACCCGTCCGCCAGGGCCTGTTCCACGTTCGCAATTCCGGGTCCCGCGTCATGGGATTCGACTTGGATACCATTCCGGCCATTGTCAGAGACGCGGGCAAGTACCATTTCTCCGCCTCTGGCATGCCTGGACAAGTTGGTGGCGAGCTCACTGACGGCAATGACGATCTCTTCTGCGACCGTTTCATCAAAGCCTATGGCATGTGCCATGGCCCTGGCTGCTTTTCGCGCCCGGTCTTCATCCCTGGAATCGGAAATCTCTATTATTCGCCGGGTTTCATGGTCCACACGGACACCTCCGACGAGAAGACGCAATCCATGGACAATTACGGCAGTTGACCGTAATCGTGCTATTTTCTGAGGAATTTCCTCACGACCACCGCCGTGCGTTCACCCGGTACGGATTGAACTTCCATCTCGTCCATCAATCGTTTCGAGCCGGGCAACCCCATTCCCAGGCCCGACGCCGTGGAGAACCCTTCCTGCATGGCCATTTCAACGTCGGGAATTCCTACTCCCTGATCCTCGAAAGCCAACTCGATTCCCACGCTGTTTCCCGCGTCCAGCAACCTCCACCGCATGAGACCCGAGCCGGCGAAGGTGATAACATTTCTGGCCAATTCCGAGACCGCAGTAACGATCCGTGTGACGTCCGTCAGACCGAATCCGAGTCTGCTTGCGACCTCACGGGCCGTCTTTCGGGCAGTGACCAGGTCGCCCTCGGATGCGATCAACACTTGTCCTTGTTGATCACCGTTCATGGCCTGTTTCTCCGAGGTGCTTTTTCTCTCAACATGTCCAGAGCACGCTCCACATTGATCGCGGAACTCACCTGAGTCAATTTGAAGCTCAGTCCCAATTGCGTAGCCGTAATCGCGACGCTCGGTCGCATTCCGACAAGTACGGTTCGGCCGCCCATGAGCGCAACCATGTGTGCGGTCTCCACAATCGTACGGGCAAAAAAGGAGTCGAGCGCCTCCACGGCTGAAATGTCCAACACCAGGGCTTTGCAATCGTGACGCTCGACGGCCCTCAACACTTGCTCCTGAAGCGCCGATATGGCTGCATCGTCGGCGTCGTCAGGCATGGTCACGATCAGGACGTCGTATACCTTGATGATTGAAATCCGCTCGTCCACCATCATTAGTCTCCGTCTCTCCGGGGAAGCGGCGAACGGAAAACGGATTCGCCCTTTCCCACCAGAAAGCTATCTGCGGTCCTTCTTGCTCACGATTTCCAGGTCCAGCATCTCCAAGGCCGAGCGGAAGCCCGTGGCCAGAGAAGAACGTGTGACAACCTCCGACAAATCTACCCCCAGGTGCACCAGCGTCTGGGCGATTCCCGGGCGGATACCCGTGAGGATCACCTGCCCGCCCAAGAGACGCACCGCTGTGGCGGTCTCAATAAGGTGCCGAGCCGTTTGCGTATCCACGGCAGGCACACCGGTCACATCCACGAGAGCTACGGACGAACCCGTTTCCGAGATGCGCTCCAGCAGTCGCTCCATTAGCTGCTGTGTTCTCGTGCTGTCAAGGGTCCCGATGAGCGCGGCGCACACGACACCCTCCCATACCTGCATGACCGGTGTTGAGATTTCCAGAATTTCCTGGGCTATTCTCTGCCTGGTCAGCGCTTCCTGGGCCCGTACACGCTCAGTGATGTCACGCGCGATGGTGGAGGCTCCCACAATCTCCCCTGACTGGCTCTTGATAGGTGACACGGTCAAAGAGACAGGGAACTGGTGACCGTCTTTCATCATTCGAATGGTCTCGTAGTGGTCCGTTTGCTCACCCTGACGAATCTTGTCGAGGATTTCGGGAACCTCCTCCCGACGGTCGGGTGGTACGAGAAGGAGGATGGACTGGCCGATGGCTTCCTCGGCCGAATACCCGTACATCCGCGTCGCTGCCGGGTTCCAGCTTAACATGGTCCCATCCAACGATTTTCCTATGATCGCATCGTCCGAAGACTCCACTATCGACGCTAGGAAGGACGTGTCCCCCTGAAGTGTCTCCCGCCCCGCATGACCGAGCTGACCCTCGTCCACCATCGCTCCTTACCTCCTCTCTACAGAAATATGTTAACGCTTCGCGAGATTCCTCTGTGTCTTCCTGCGTGAGCACCCATTTTGCCATCGGCTTACAGAGATCGGAAGTCACTCGACACAACGAGCAGATGTACCCGCGGATAGCAACGCAACCTCGATCTTGCGAAAGACGGAATCGGAAAAGGACCGGGGAGGAAAAGGGTGTCCTCTTGTGGGCTCTCTTGTCAACTTCGCCGCGGACGGGGCCATCCAGGAATTCACATTCTGAACGCCGGCTCGCATCTTTGGTCGGAAAACCAATTTCCCCTCCCCCATTCACCAAGCACCGATAACTTACCATGCTGTTATAGTTCGAGTCACACGCCAGAATCCTGCCCATGTTAATTCTAGGCCAGTCACGTGCGAGTGTCAACCATGATCCGCAGTCAATTGTGAAGGGGTATATCCGTCGACTGTCGGTAGGCCTAATCTCTGGGTTCGCGACGAGCACAGGACCGCAAAGAAGTCCGGTGGCACGCTGGCAGAAAACCGTGTCTTCCCATGCGGTCCGGGCCCGTTTCTCAACGAGCCATCTGCCCTGACTCTGCTCAACGCTCTCTGAGGTGTCGGCTGCCCTCTCATCGGCCAACTGCCAAGCCTCCGAGTCCGCTCCATAGCACGCGCCGGAATGTCGACAAACGGGAAGCGAATCGCGTTCACGCTGCAGTTTGGCAAATCTCCCCACACACCAAGAGCTTCATTCGGTTACTGAGATGGAGCGACGGGATTATGACCGGCCACGAGGCAGCATCGGCCCCGGGCTACCCCTGAGGAAAGCGCCCACCTGCAGGGTCCTCCTCCATCCCTCAGGGTGGGTATTACTCTTACATCAGAGCTTGCGACATCGCTGTTGCCAAGGGATGGAATTTACGATCTTTCTTCCTCGAAGCCTCCTTCCTCACCCCGGTCCAAGACCTTGCGCACCGTCTGGAGAAGTTGTGTCACTTTGTACGGCTTCTCGACAAATTCTTTTGCACCACCTTCAACTGAAGCATTCGTCACTCCGTTGCGAGAGAAGCCGCTGGCTATGATCACTTTTGCCTCCGGATCAATCTCAAGGAGTTCCTGAAGGCACTCTTTCCCTCCCATTTGGGGCATGACGAGGTCGAGGATGACCAACGATATGCCTTCCTTCTTGCTTCGATAAACCTCCAATGCTCTCTGCCCGGTCTCCGCTGTAAGCACTTCGTATCCGGCCTGAGACAGAATCCTCGCGCCCAGATCTCGTATGTCTTCTTCATCGTCCACCAGCAGAATGCTCTCCGTGCCGCCCCTGAGCATTTCCTCAGGTGCCGCCTCTATAGATCCTCCTTCTTTCTCGATAGCCGGGAGGTACATTTTGAACGTAGCGCCGTGTCCCGGCTCGCTGTAACATGAGATACGGCCTCCGTGGCCTGTGATTATGCCGTACACCACGGCCAGCCCAAGTCCGGTTCCCTCGCCGGTCTCTTTTGTCGTATAGAACGGCTCGAAGATATGTTCCTGGATATCTTTCCTGATCCCATGTCCCGTGTCGGAGACGCTCAACACTACGTATTCGCCTGGTTCGCTTTCCAGATGAGTCCTGCAATACTCCTCGTCCAACGTAACGTTTTCCGTTTCAAAGGTGAGCGTACCACCTTCCGGCATCGCAGATTGAGCATTGACTGCCAGGTTCAGGAGCACTTGCTCTATCTGTCCTGGATCTGCGTTAACCCGTTTCAGGTCATCCGCGAGATGCAGCTCGATTGCTATCATTTTCGGAATGGTTCGCTCCAGGAGCTTCGTGGACTGTCTCACTTCGTCGTTCAAGTCCATGGGCCGACGATTGGATTCGACCTTCCTGCTGAACGTGAGGATTCTTCGTACCAGATCGGCGCCTTTCTCGGCCGTAGCGAGTATCTTTCGGAGGTCCTCGTAATCAGGATTTCTTTGCGTCTTGGACGCGAGGAGCAAATCGGAGTAGCCCTGGATAATGGTCAAGAGGTTGTTGAAGTCATGGGCAATGCCGCCTGCCATCGTGCCGAGGGACTCCATCTTTTGCGCGCGGAAGAGCTGGGACCTCAGAGACTTCTCCTCGCTGACGTCGAGTACGAAAGTGAGCACGGCGGGTTCGCCTTCAAACTCTGTCTTTACCATCCACATCGAGATGTCAAAGGCTTCGCCGCTCCTTTTCAGACCCGTGCCTTCCTGAAAATATGGCGCCGGTATTCCCTCCAATTCAGTCTCTATCAGATCCTTGATCATCTCTCCCATTTGAGAGTCATAAAGATCTTCCACCTCCAACCTCAAAACGTCTTCCGCGCTCTCATAACCAAACATGCTCACTACGGCTGGGTTGACGTATTGCCGCTTTCCTCTCTGTATGATTGTGATGCCAATGGGTGAGGACTCGGTCAGAGTGCGAAATCTCTTTTCTGACGACTTCAGCGCTTGCTCCGCCCTCTTACGGTCAGTGATATCCAGAGTGTACTCGATGGCTTGTGAGACATTGCCCTGGCTATCGAAAAGCGGATATGCATGAACTTCCTCATAGCTGGCTCTGCCGTCCTTATGGTAATGAACGTGCTCAACCGTTGCCGGCTTTTTGGTGGCTTTCACCTCCCCCATGGGGCAAGGATTTTCGAGAGTATTGCACGGTTCACTCCGTCCAAGCGACAGGGCATAGCAGGTGGTCTCTCCTGAGGAAGACAGCCGCCTGGCAGTGGAATTAGCCATTGAAACAGTATAGTCGGCAGTGTTGACGACGTAGAACGGATGGGTCAGGGATTCAAGGACAGTTCGGAGGAATTCGCTCTGTTGACGAATCGTCTCCTCAGCCTCCTTCCGTGAGGATATGTCCACTGCAACTCCTCTGAGGCCGGCAATACTGTGGTCCTTCCGGACCGGACTACTGTACACAACTATCAGAATGGTGCCGCCATCTTTCCTGACGATTCTGTACTCTCTTCCTTGAGGCGCTTCTCCTTTGAGCGCGCTGCTGAAATCTCGGAGGAGTCCATCGAGATCGTCAGGGTGAAACACGTCGCGAATATTCAAGCCCTTGGCCACATCTTCTCTCAAGTACCCCGTCATTTCCGATCCCGCGGCATTCAAGAATGTGATAAAGCCGCTGCCATCGACTTCGTAGACGAGTTGGGGCAAAAGTTCTGCCAATTCCTTGTACTTCTTCTCACTGGCTCTGAGTTCCTTCTCAGCCTGCTTCAGTTCGAACAAATCCGCCATGGTCAGAAGAAGGTGAGGTTGCCCTCCGAAGGTGAACCGAGCGAGCTGGCAATGCGTCCAGACTTCCTTGCCGAACGTGGTTACTATATGGACTTCGCGCTGTTTCCCGACTCCAGTGGACAAAACTTCTTCCGCATCGCTCAACAGACTGGATTGCTTCCAGGATTCGATCTTTCGGAAATTTTGGTTGAGAAGGCGTCCTTGCGTCGTACCCAGAACCGACGCTATCGCGTCGTTGGCTGAAACGCATTGGCCATCAGATCTGTACGTCGTTATGCCTACCGAAGAAAGCGCAAGGATCTTCTCGTTGAATTCGTAAGCCTCGGCCATACACTGCTCTGCTCGCATGCGCTCGGCGATGTCCTCGGATAACTGTTCATTGGCTTCACGCAGTTGCCACGTGCGTTCTTCCACCCGCTGTTCGAGTTCCTCATTGACTTCACGCAACGCGTTTTGCTCTCGCTTTAGCTCCCTCAACAAGATGTCGTACGGTTTCCGAAAACCTGTCTCAATGATGGCCTTGTATATCAGAAAGAATGAGATGATCTTGAAATAGTGACCGATGAGATTGGATAGCCCGTACACGCTGATGTAGAACGTGAAAGCCAGTTCTGCGAAGATAGTGAAGATAATTGACAAGGCCACGAGCCGTAGTACGCCTTCGTCGAACTCCTCTCGGTGTTTAAGGAGCAAGGCCATGGCAGCCGCGAGAATGAAACAGATAACGTATTCACTTATCTTCTTGAACGCTGTCAGACCTATTCCTTCCACATAACACTCAGGGAAAATCTTCCAGTAAAAGATCGACCCCAGGATCACTGCCGAGATCAATAAGAAGGCAGTGATGACTGCCGCAGGTCTGATCCTTCGGCCCAAAAACAGAGGGGCTACGAGCAAAGAGATGCCTTCCAGGTACCTGGAGGCGATCCAGAGCTGGACTGCCAGATTCGAACCCTGAACGGGAAAAACACCCATTCCCTTGTAAGCCAAGGTGTGCAGCAAATCAAAACCGGCTACGAAGAGATAGGCGATGCCAATGAAGAGAAGATAGTTGTTCTTCAGGAACTGACGTGAGTTCCAGGTGATAAGAAAGATCGCGCAGGCCACTACAATGCTGAATACCTCTGCGAAACTGTGAAACAGCAAGTAGCTATAACGGCTCGTCACATAAAGGCCGACCAATATCGCCAGCCCGCCTGCGACCTTCCAGTATGTCTGACTCCCCGTTGCTGGTTCTGCGATCCAGGTGTCGGTCTCCTCTTGGTCGATCATGCTGCCCCCCTAGCCAGACGGGACTCACTATTAAGTGCAGATTATTCCATTGGGAGGAGAAAAGGAAGCGTATTCCGCCAAAACTGCCCGATTCCCGCCGGTACAATCTGGAATCCTGCGCCTGTTTGTACCGGGCGTATTGATGCCCGGTAGCGTGACTGCTCCGGCCCTGTCTCCGAATTGCGGGACCCTTACACCAGCCTTGGCAAGATTGCGGTTGCGCTCGGAAAGGAAAGTTCCGGACACATCGCTAAAAGAGTTGTCACATCTGTCTGGTGAGAGGCCGTAGATTTGGTCCTGTTGGCCGTGGCCAGTCTGGAAGAGCTTGACAAACCTTGTTCGGCAGGTGCCTCCCGATCCCCGCCTGGCGCAATCGGAATGTTCACCGGCAGGCTCCCAATGTTGCACTCCCTCGGCACCAGTCGCAGCAAGAAAGCTCTTCCCAAAAGGCATCTTTCCAGTAACCTCTCTGGTATTTCCATCACCCGCTGTCGGTCAACGAATTTCGTTACCGAGAATCCACTCCCTTCTTTTTGCGCAGCCGGGTGCAGGGACAATGTGTGTCTCTTTCTGAGAGTCGGTGGCTAGTGCTGGAAGTCGGTGAGTCATCTGAGGAACGAATCCGCTGACTGCATATCTTGCCTCGTTTTCTATCCTGTTTTTGAGCGAGCCTTTCCGGGATGACGATAGGAGGGGCGTGGCTATGCAGCGAAAAGCGCACTGTATCGCTCTCAGACGTTTGCGAGAAGTTGGGTCAATTCAAGGCTTCCCTTTCTTCAAAGAAGGACAACGAGACGTGAGCCTCTCTCTCCCTCGTCCGTCGTCAGGAAGCCATTCGCTCCGGCATGCCTGACTCGGCCGTGATACGGCGAACTCTTTCGGTCAGGGCACTCGATTCGAGGTTCACTCCTACACGCAGCGCTTTCAAGCCTTTCACCCCGGGTAGATCGTCGAGATCCAAGTATTCCGTCTCATCGAGGAGAAACCCCTGGGCCTGAAGGAACCTTACGTGGAGTTCCATCTCTCGGGCTTCCGCTGGTCGCGAATAGACGATGGCGATCTTCTCCGGTTGCGTCAGGCGTTCGCTCCCGCCTTTGACCATGGCCTTATCAATGCGGGATCGGATAATCTCGTGACCGATGTTGTACGAGCCGTCCACGTCGAAGCGCTTCTCGTCGAAGCGGAACCTTATGGCCAATGGATTGTGATTCACCAGTATGAGATGCGTCGATTCCAATGGGACGTCGAGGATCCGATTAAGCTGGTCCGTCAGCAGGGCCATACCACAGGCGACCACGATTTGCCAGGTCCGCAGATTCCGCAGGTACAGGTGGTCGAAATCACCAGTCTCACTCATGGAAGCGCCGGCATATATCACGTACCCTATGCCGTCGGTCTGGCGCTTGTCGAAATAATGAGGGAAAATCGCCTGAGCCTGGGCCTGCTCCCTTTCGATGTAGGTAGAGAGGCGTTCGTTGAAGATGGCTACGGCTTCGTCGAAGGCTTTCCGCTTTCGGTACACGGTTCTCCGTTCGGAATCCATTGAACGCTCGTAAGCTGCGATCGAGTCGGTCACCCGTGGGCCGAACACTCGAAGAGGTTTGAAGGCGGGTTCCACCTCTTTTTGAAGGAAGCTCGACACGGTCATCTCGTCACCCGTGCTCACCCCGTCACGCAAGGCCCCAACGTGCTCCTCGATCCGGAAGGACAGCTCTTCAAGGGCCGGCAAGTCTCGCGTGTCGAGCGCAGTCTCGATGACGTCCTTGGCCAACGTGAGCTGTTCCGTCAGGTCCTCCTTGATGCACGCGTTTCGAGTGTCGGACGATCCCCGAATGTCGGCTGCGCCGTACAGGGAATAGACATCCCTGAAGACGATCGGTCTCATCTCCTGAGGCTCTCCTCGATGGACACTCTCCAGGTGCTCCACCGCCCCTCTTCTGAATTTCCATTCAACCGAAGGATGTACAGCGGTGCATCGCTGTTTGATCACAGCCTCAATGTCGCTGTCGAGCTTCTCCAGGGACCGCTGGAGCGCCAGGGAGAACATCGGCAGCAGCTCCTTTGCGATCAGTTCGTCCGTCGGACCGAACGCGTCGGGCTCGGGCGCTCCGAGTTTCAGTGCTCCGATGAGCCGGCCCCCGAAGAAGAGCGGGGCGATGAGCAGCGACCTGGAACCGTGCTCCAACGTTTCCTCGTCTGGAGCTGTCCGGTTTGGTATCGCTGCCAGGTCACGGATTCGGGTAATTCCTCCCTTTTCGATTGCCCGGTGGTAGACCGATCCGACGAACTGCGATGTAGAGACCCTTCGGGAGCTCCCGAAAATGCAGTTCGCCTTCATCTCGTACCCGCTGCTCAAGAGGAAGGCCTGGTCCTCCCGTACTGCAGTCAGTCCCGCAGTGAGATCGGGACGGTTGAAGAGTGTGCGAAGCCGCTCCTGTAATCGAGAGAAACCCTCATGGGAAGCGATGCCGACATTATCAATCAGGTCTCGTTCCAGTGCCGAGATGACAGCCACCTCGGTCATGTCCACCGCGAACAATACCGTGAACCCCGTGAACTCGAAACTCTGAGGCGGAAGGATCTTCCTGAGCGCGGGAGGATCGTTGAGGTTGTCCAGGATCACCGCCATTTCCCGCTCGCCGAGGCGCTCGGGACCTCCGGCACGGCATACGTCCACGAACCCGAATCTGCGCTTGAGCCGGATATAGCGGTCGAGTCCAGTATCAGGATCGGGAACCACCTGGGTAAGGGGCATCTCGAAACCCTCGGCGATCCCGTACAACCTCTCCAGTATGAGGTAATAGGCACTCATGACATGGGCCAAGAGATCTTCCTCCGGATCGAGCAGCGGTCTCCCTTTGAGATTGCCCCGTTCGCCTATGAGCAAGCGTTGAAAGGTAGGAGAACTCCACGCAGGCTTCATTCCCAGGGGAAAGGCTGCTGCCATACCCTCGGTTTCCCACAAGGCCTCGGGAAAGACGACTCCCATGAGACGCCTGACGAGTCCTTCGTGGGAAATCAACCGCGACGTGTCATCCATGGGTTCCAGGAGTTCGGGTGCGCGAGCAAGACCCTCCTCGAGATCCTGAGGCAGGCCAGAGCAGTCTCCCGAAAGGTAATCCCGGGATGCCCTGTGGAAGTCCACGAGCGGAGCGAGACTGAAGCGCGAACGGAACGGATATTCATCTGTCATGGGTTTCATGATCGATCTCCCTTCTTCAATCCCCAGTCTGAAACGCCTTTTGAAGGCACAACAATGGCACCCGGCCTGTGGGCATCCATCGCCGCTCCAGACATGTGGCCTGGAAAACTATAGGTAAAGGAACGAGCTTGGTCGCGTCAGAACTATCGAGGTCTTCGGTAAACCAAGTGGAACGCGCGTCACGACGCTGCGGCAAGAATCCGAGCACGCGCAGGTCTTCCGCCATGAATCCAGCCATATCCGTGCCAGCGATCGAGACGATCGGTCGGGAGAAGCGTATGCCTGCCATAGGGCTGTCAGCGGGAATATCGAGTGTCACCCGGCTCAGGCCATAGGAAGCCTTGAGCCGCGATCGCATCCACATGACCTTGTCATCCAGGATAGACATGGAGGCTCCACCCATGAAAAATCGGAGGGACCCGATCGGTTTGCCGTACCTTACCCGGCAGAGTGTTCGTCCTTCCTGCGAGATGACCGCAGAGCCCGGTCGACCGCCCTCCCAGTCGAAGTGAGCAAGCTCCTTGGGATATCCCATCATTCTCCCTCCCAGCACGGACTTCTCATTGTCCACGTACAGGTGGGTGACCCAAAAGCCGCTGCACCCTGCAAAGCGTACTCGCGCGGGCATGAAACCCAGTTCGTGGTACTCCAGGGTCGATTGGGGCCCGTAGTAGCTCAGCAGGAGACTCCCCAGCGTCTTGCCCGGCCACACCGACACGATTTCCAGTTGCCGGGGGACCAGCGCACGAACACTTTCGACATCAACGAGGTAGAGTGCGAATACGGTCGTCTTATCCCCTATGGGACGCCAGATCTCTCCGAGCCTCGGTACCTCACCCTGTTTGGCGTAATGGCGATTCATCCTCTTTTCTCCCTTCTGTGGCTCAGGGCAGCCGGCCGGTTACACTCTTGCCTTTGCCGGTGGGATTCTCTTCGAATCATGCTAGCCCGAGCTCTCCGGCGATTGACGCTGGGTCTGTCTGCGGAGAGTCATCAGGGGCAGGAGATGGGCGATCCTTTCCGGGACTGGGGGTTTTTCGCTATTCGGACTGAATGTTCATTCCTTCCGCAGACAAAAAAAAGAGTACGCTGCGCTGTGCCCCTGCTCATCCACGAATCGCCTCCCAACAACACGCTTCAGCAAGCTCAAGGATCTCCTCCGTCAGTTCAATTCTCCCCTCCCAATAGGCCCGCATGATCCCGACAAACGCCCCCTTTACCAGCGCCATGAAGAGTTCCGCTGGGCCCTCCTTCAACACCTGCAATTCCACCCCAGGTTGCAAGAGGCCCGCAAACCAGGCTGATACCTGTTCCTCCAATCTCCGACTCGTCTCGTCCAAGTAGGACTGGTGGTAGTGCAATTCCATGAACCGGATCGACGCCGGATGCTCACGCGCAAACGCGACCAGCCTCATCCACAGGACATGGAACTGTTCCCGCGGCGGCAGATCAAGGGGGAAATCCGCTTGAATTGCCGCAGCCATGAGCCGCTTCTGCTCTTGGTACAACGCATTAACGAGGGCTTCCTTGGTCTCGAAGTATCGGTAGATGGTGCCAATGCCAACCTTAGCCCTCTCAGCAAGGAGGGGCACTGCGGTCCCGTGCAACCCGCGTTCCGCGAAAAGGTCGAGAGCCGCGCTGAGTATAGCAGCTCGCTTTTCCGGTTGCCCGTTTACGTTTTCTCTGGAATGGCGGACCTGCATCCTCTCCTCCTGGAATGAATATTCATTCTAAAGAAACGATCCATTCTTGTCAAGAACTTTGTTCCCCCTCTCCGCCTACGGCCACGCCAACCGCAATACCCCCGAATAAAGAATCGATCCTCCGTCTCAAACCCCGACGCGACGAAGCGCGGTTTTTCTCTCGTCCCTGACAAAATGTGTTGCATCTCCTTGCCGCAACGAAGTAGGCTGCGATAGATAACTGACATTGATTGCTTTCGGGGCGAGGAGGCGACCCATATGACCACCGCCAAGATTCTTTTCTGTACTGACTTTTCGGAGAATTCCATTCCTGCACGTCATCGCGCGGTCGAGTACGCCAAGGCGTTCTCAGCGGAACTGTGCATCCTGCACGTCGTCAACTCCAGTCCTCTCGGCTATCCCCTCTTCGAGGAGAGAATCCCGGTCGACATGGCCCAGCTCCAGCGGGACATTCAGGAACGGGTTCAGGAGGAACTCGACCTCGTTGCTCAGGAGTGCCAGGCAGCGCACGGGTCTGATGACTTTAAGGTCGCGGCCTTCTATCGGGTTTCAGATCCGGCCGCGGGGATCGTTCAATTTGCCGACGAGGAGAACGTGGATCTGATCGTGATGGGAACCCACGGATGGACTGGATTCAAGAGTCTCATTCTCGGAAGCACCGCAGAGAACGTGGTCCGCACGGCAAATTGTCCCGTGCTCACTGTAAGGAGCAAGACCCCGGACTAGGCCATCGTTAGGCGATACTCTTGGAGCCCCTGACCGTGGCCGAAGGAGACACCTGGGGCGCGCCGGAGCGGCCCCGCCTTTGGCATCGACGCGTGGAGAAGTCACGGCGTGGCGCGGGAGTAGATCGCCTTTCCTTTTTGGCCAATCGGTGATGAAAGTCTTTTCGTTTTGTTGAGGGGGCGATCAAACCATCAGCTTGAAAAAGGTGAGCACTTCTACGCCAACGCCGAACGCGGCCATAACGGCTCCGGATAGTTTGTTCAGGACCCGGACTCTGTGTCCGTCCAAATGCGGTTGAAAGAGAGTGAGCCCGGTCACCAATACAGGCCCCCAGACAGCGGATCCGGAAAAGACTCCCAGAACGAGCATGGCTGTGGAAGCATACTCACCCTTCCACCCACCAACGCCGAGTGCAGCAAAGACCGCCGCGAAAACGAGGATTGGAACGGGATTCGTGAGGGTGAGCAGGAAGGTAGAGACGTACGAGCGTACCGGTCCCTCAGCGGTCGGGGGAGAGTCCCTTTCCTGGACAGCGGACACGTATATCCCGATTCCGACTCCGATCAGGACGAGCCCTGCTGCAAGTCGGAGCCACAGTTCCTCGGTCACCACGAAGGTCGACACGGCCGTGACACCGAACCCGGCGATCGAACAGTACAGCCCGTCTACGCTTGCAGCCCCTAGATAGGAAGCAACTCCCTCCGACTTCCCGTGGGTCAGAGTCCTTCTTAAACAGAGCAGCCCCACAGGCCCGATGGGCACACAAATGATGAGGCCGAGGATGAATCCCTTCACGTAGAGCAGCATCTGATTTCGGTCGCGAAAATTTCGATCTGTCGGCTGTATGACGGGAGACTGACGAGGCCGATTCGCCCGCCAACGGACTCCATCGCCGACTTTCATCTCTTTATGCCATGTCGTAACGGCTGGATACAACGCTTTTCGGCCATATCCCCGCGGCCGCGCTCCTTCGCTATCCGTGAAGTCGGTTTCCTCTCCTAAGGTGGACTCTGGGTTTCTTGCCTCGTTCCTCGGCTGCCTCTGAGAGCCTCCGTAACGCCGAAATAAGGCCTGATTTGAAGGCCCTATCGGAATCAGCAGCCGTGTGGCTCACGCCGGTCCTCGGGCCTTACGAGTGACGGTAGACAGGGTTGCAACCGAAACCATGATCAAGTTTCTGGACAAACGTCTCATCGATGTAGTACACGTCGCGGCAGGGATATTTTCTCGGATCAAGGAAATAACGTTACAGCTTAGAGGAGGGTGCATCATGAAGAAGATGCTGGTAGTCGTTGTCTTTGCGGTCGCAGTGGCCCTGCTCTGCGGCGTCTGGGCCGATCAGGCCTCGGCGCGATTCATGCGCGGATGGTGTGGACCTGTGTGGTGTGGCCCGGTGTTCTGCGTGCCGTATGTGTGCGGTCCGTACTGGTACGGATGGTGTCCTCCGTACCCCTGTCCGCCGAGGCCGTGCCTGAAGCCGAAAAAGGCGAAGCCCAAGAAGAAGAAAATGATGAAGAAGGAGATGAAGAAGTAGCTCTCCGGGCTAACTCATCGGCCGCGCGGTGTCGCTGTCGAACTGATAGGGTATGCCTGGAGCCACTGGCGCAGGACTGTTTCCCTCGGGTGACCACGTTCTCGTGGGGGTCGAGCATATCTGAGCGTCCCAGGGAGTTGGCTGCAGGGGGAAGAGTTCTTGGGCGAGAGTGCAACGGGGAGTCCTTTCTGATAGAAAGGACTCCCCGGATAAACAATTCTTAATTTATCACAGGTTGGCCGAAGAGGTCTCTGTGGGAGCCGGTCTGAGCCCGACCTCGGAACCTCCACGGACAAGCTCCTTGGCCTTCGCCTCGGCTTGCAGTTGGGTATCGAGGATCCTCTTCTCGACTTCTTGCCTGACCCGCTCGTACCCTTCTCGCTCGAGGCCTTCGGGTACTTCGATCGGTTCACCTAGAGCGGTAATAACGGTTCCGAAGGGCAACGGTAGGATCATCTTGTCCCACGAGTTGAATTGAAGGTGCCGAGTTGTCCAGGTGCCAACGGGCACGAGAGGCTGGCCCGTCTCCTTTGCTATGAGGACAGCACCGATCTTCACCTTTCTTGCCGGACCGCGCGGCGCGTCTACAGCCATGCCGGAGTTGCACGCCCGTTCGTTCACTGTGTCGATCATTTGCTGGAGTGCTTCTTTACCGAACTTCGACGACGAACCTCGAGCGGTGTCGTATCTCCATTGGCGGAGGCATCGGTCGATCAGCTCGCCGTCCCAGGAGCGACTCACCATGATGATGCCGCCGTACGAACGGAAATAGTAGGCGGCCCAGAGCAGAGCGCCATGAAAACCGGCAAGGCAAAAACTCCTCTTTTTGAGGACAGTCTCTTCGATATCGCCGTTGAGGAAGACCTTTCGTGAAGTCAGGTCCACGAGTCTGAAGTAGGCTCCGACGATCTTCGGAAGTACGAAGAGTAACGTCCTGAACCAGAGTCGCTCACCTTTCTCCCTTTTCTTTCCCTTCTGCGGCATCACGAGCCTCTTTCTCCAGGTCCATGAGGAAACGAGCAAGATTATTAGCGCTCATCACGTGTACGTGAGGGGACGGCATAGTTTATCAGGAGGAAGAGGTTCTCGTCAACCTCATTTGGCGGTCTTTCGAGTTCATCGAGGAGCGCCCACCCCTGCTTCGGGGTTCAACATGATCGGACGCGGGGGCCGGCAATGATCGACGAATTCCAGGGAAGCGGAGAGAGTCGGTGCTGGTCGGCCTTACACAGCAGAAAATTCCGGTTCGTAACTCACGATGCCGTGTACGTTGTAGAGCGCGCCGGGACGAAGCTCGGCGACCATGAAGGCCTCGTCCGGTACCTCGTCTTCAAAACTGATACCGTACGGCTTGGCCGCAGAGAATCCGAATCGCGGATAGAAGCCGGGATGCCCCAACACAATGGCAATCTCACCCCCGGATCTGCGGCATTCTTCCAATCCCTGGAGGACAAGCTGCGAGCCGATTCCTTTCCTCTGGAATTCCGGGAGCACCCCCATGGGACCGATAGCCACCGCGCGGGTGGCTGAATCCTCAGAGCCTATGGAAACACGCGTGAAGAGGATGTGTCCCACAATCCAACCGTCCACCTCCGCGACAAGGGAAAGCTCAAACGCGTTGCGGGTTCGCAACTCATCTACCAGCCGCGCTTCGGCAGATGTTTCGAAGGCTGAAGCGAGAACACTCCTGATGGCGTCCACGTCTTCGGGTCGCTCTTTTCTTACGATTACCAAAGCGCTCTCCTGAATACTCAGCCCGCAGTCAGCGTGACTGCTGCGATCGTCTGACCGGGCAGGACCTACCCTGCTCCCGCCATGCCTCCAGTAACTCCCGCCTCGCATCATCGGCTGCCGAGAGGACTGCGGGGCAGGTCTCCGCCACATGGTCAACCAGGACGGTCCTGCCTGTCAAGACACGCGGGTCGGTTTTCCATGTTGCCTCCGGCTTTTGCGAGCAAGGTGCAGGGTTCGCGAAGCAGCCCGGAAGGTGATATCCGCAAACAAACTGGCCGTTATGCACGCGTGCGGCGAGGAACTTGCACAGTCAGGGATTGTCGAAGCAAGCCTCAACGTGGACGATAGGGCCCCTGACTTCCCACTACCCAGCGAGATCGGGAAAACCGGAGCCGTGCGATAGGTGTTGAATAACGGCCCCGCGGCTATCAGTTTCTATCGAGGCGACTGGTTACCGGACTGCGGTCTGGAGCCACGGTCTCTGCAGGTCGGACTGCTTAGGATCACAGAGCTTGGTACAAAGCTGATCGCGATTTTCCCGGGTACCCCCGGCAACTCCTTGACAACCTCCGAGAAGAACAGCCTCACCTTTGAGGTGCTCAGCGACAGTGGGAACAGGGTCGCCCGCCAATTAGTCATCATGTTTCAGCTCCCCGAGAAATTGCGACCGATATATGCTGGATTCGAGATCCGTATCCTTGAAGCGACCGCAGACGACTCCCTTGAGCTGCCCATTGCCGCTGCCTATGCGATCGACAAGGATCCGACGATTCGGATGGGCTTTGCCGATGCCGACTACGCGAAAAAGCTTCATCCGGAAGACGGGATCAAGAAGTCTGGAGACATGACCGAGGCAGCATGAACCGGAAACCGGCTCGATCGTCGTTCCATGGCGCCGAAGCAGGGCAGGCACGGAAACCCGACCCACCAAGCCGGCAGCGTAGTCGTTGTGTTGCCCCACGGCTGTCTGGGAATAGGCGGTCACCCCTCCAGGGCCGCGGCCATCCATTTCTCTATTTCCGCTGCTGCGAAGACCGAGCGCTCTTCCAGCATGATCTCGTGTCCGCTGTCAGGAACCATGAGACTGTCTGCATTGTAGAACTGGGCCACGGAGCGGAAATTGTGTACCGCGCTGTGATCGTGTTCGGCCCCTTCGACGAGAATGGGACACGTGATCGAGATACGGTCGATCATGACCTTCTTACACGAATACTCGTTTATCACGGATGGTGATTCGGGCACGAGTCGCTCGTACAGGGAATTGAAGCTCGCATCATCGAGCCGACCCACCCACGCGCTCCGGACGGCCTCAGGCTCAAGCATTACCGCAATATCTTCCGGCAGAGGCTCCCTTATTGAGCCGAGCTGCCCGGGTCCCACGGACGCAACGAGGATGAGCGCCTCCAGATCGATCGATTCCGCCACCCTCTGCGCGATGATCCCGCCCATGCTGTGCCCGAGAAGAATTGCAGGATCACAGATCCACCTGAGGACGGCCATCACATCCTCGACGTAGTCCTGTACCCTCAGCTCGAGATATTCCTCATCAGGAATAGGATAAGAATCGGTGTGGTTGCGAAGCGACAGGGCATAGGTCTTCCAACCCGCTTCAGCGAAGAACGGCAGCCACTTCTCAAAGGCCCACCAGCCATGACACGCTCCGGGTACCATCACCAGCGGCGTGCGTGACCTGCCTTCATCGGCAGGAAGAGCCTCCCTCACATACAGACCGTCAACAAGGTGGTCCGCCTCAAATACCTGTTTCGGATGAGTTGGGCTGATGGCACACCTCCCCTCTTGTGGCGAACGTCCTTGATGGTCAGGAACTCAGACGCCTTCCCATGCGAACCTACGATCCTTCGCTACACACTCTGGTTGCTCTCACAGAGCCTTTCCGCAAGCCTTGAATCGCGGCGGATTTTTGCCTCGCAGTGCCTCCGCTCCTCGGCATCCGTTTCGACCAGGAGCGGGGGAACCTCAGTGGGACGGCCATCCTCGTCCAGCGCGACGAAGGTAAGGTACGCCGATGCTGTATGCCGCACCTCACCGGTGAGCAGGTTCTCCGCCTCCACCCTCACGCCTACCTCCATAGAACTCCTGCCGACGAGATTCAGGCTCGCCTTGAGGATCAAGAGGTCCCCCACGAACACGGGGTGATGGAAATCGAGCCGGTCTATCGACGCAGTGACACAAGTGGACCTCGCATGTCGTATCGCCACTGCGCCAGCGGCGGTATCGACGTACTTCATGATAACCCCGCCGTGAACATTGCCCACGGGATTCGCGTCCTCGGGGTTCATCTGAACCGCCATGACAATGCTGGTGTCACTTACCCGTCTTCCATCCATGCGTACTGGCCTTTCTCCGATCTCTGTCCCTGTCTTGACAATCAGTCCTCGTCCTTTTTCTTCTCGTGCAGAGCCAGGAAGAGTCGTTCCGAGGTAACGGGCAATTCGTTGATGCGCACGC
>CAZCDS010000056.1:0-43365 GCA_964497585.1 uncultured Syntrophaceae bacterium | reverse complement strand
TTTTCCTGGCAAGCAACTGCAGATTCAATACTTGCAAAGATCAAAAGACTTTGTGGAGCTATTTATGAGACGGAACACTAGGAATAACGGAGCACGAGTACGGGAGCCGCCGTACTGAGCGCATCACTATGCATGGTGGATCTTTTTTCGTGGCCTGAAGGCATACTCCTGGGATTCGGGAACACGAGCATCCCATCCTCAGCCACCCTTATTGAGAGAGAGCGGGGCCTTTTCTGCTTGGTGGTCGTAGGGGAAGCTCCTTAATGGACTCAAGCCGGCTTTCATGCCATACGCCGACTGACCAACCGATCTGATTCTATTTTGCCCCGACTGGACAGGCAGAGTGGACCTGTCAGCGAGTTCATCAGGCGAATCCACAAGCTGGCCACTGCCGTTGACTGTGGGGCGAAAGCAGTGGTACACTTAGGTTCTGGGAGGAGAGTCCCTGATCGCGAACAAATGTGGGACTTGGGCTCGCCGGACGTTATACGGAAGCGCGGCGACTTAAATTCGGGACCGAAAAGCGGTGGACAGCCGGATTGTGTTCCAAAAACTACTAGAATTTCGGGGGTCGCGGTATAATCCCAGGTAACACGGGCAGAGACTGTGCCTCCACGGCGTAGCTGCCAACCATCAGTTGGACGATTCTGCGTTTCTGGGAAGCCGACACCGATGCAAATCTGTTCGTCGTATGGATACGGCTTTGGCGGCTGTTCGCATGGGGGTTAAGAACACACCCCATTCCCTTGCTCCGCAATCGACCGCTGGAGAGTTCTCCGCCGGGATCGGCCCGGCCTTTTGGGCAGCGTCATGCCATTGCCGGGAGAACCCTGTTGAGGAAAGCCGATGAAAGAAGACCGACTCGCTATCTGGCTCTTGTTGTCACTTTTGTTGTTCGCATGTATTGGTGCCTTTGCCCACATCATGACCTCGTTTGACCACAACGAGCATATGTACATCACGGCAGGCGTCCTTGTAGCACAAGGACAGGATCTGTATAGGGATTTTGCGTACCTCCAAACTCCATATCTTCCTTTCCTCTATGCCGGCATTTATAGAGTATTGGGCATCAGTTCGTTTTATCTTCTGACCGGAAAACTCATCAGTTTCTCTTTTCTTATGATATCCGCCATGACCCTTTTCCTTGTGACCCGTAGAGTCTTGGATGACGTCGTGGCCGGTCTGAGTGTAGTTTTGCTGTTCCTGCTAAACAGGACCATCTTAAATGTCGCCACCGAGGTGTCTAACTATATACTCCCCTTAAGCCTCTCCTTGCTGAGCTTCTATGTCTTTACGGTCTCAATCGAGAGTCACATCAAGCCACTGGGAATAGCCTTTGTCGGCTTCTGTTTGGCGATAGCAGCAGGAGTGAAACTAACCTATGCTCCAATCGCTATTCCCTTTATTGCAGCAGCCTTGGTTATTCTTTTCAAGAGATCAAATGGAATTACGGTAAGGTGTTGGGTTCTTTGTATCTGTCTTCCTCTCGTTGCCGGCGCTGCAATTGGCCTGTTCCCTCTCTTGTTTTTCCTGTCGGACTTTGACCTGTTTCTCTTTAATAACTTAGGGTATCACCTGACCAACACACAGCGACTGCTAAATGCGGGTTTCACTGAGCGTATGTCGCTCTATTCCAAATTGGTTTATGCACACCACTTGTTTTTTCGAGCCGACAACTTGCCGATTGTACTGGCTATTCTACTTGGACTTGGGTTCTTTGACAAAAACAACCGAACAACCGACGAGACTGTGTGTAAGACACAAGTAGGGTTATGGCTGGCCTTGCTGCTGGTCATCGTAGCCATACCTACATCATTTGTTCCGACCCCTTCTTATGCCCAGTATTTTGCTATGCCGGAGAGTTTCTTCTTCATCTTACTTGTCTATTCCGCCGGTCTAATGCCCGAAAAGCCCTGGAGACTGTATAGGAGACTATTGCTCACTCTGGTTGTGGTATCTGTTGCATACGATGGGCAGGTTCTGGCCAGAGACATTTCGCGACTTCCTGACAGAGATGCGTGGGTTGCTTTGCATGTTCATGCTATTTCCATGAATCTGAGGAGCTTGCTTCCAGATAGATTCTCAAGCACTCATGGCAAGATTGGCACCTTGTCGCCCCTTTTTGCTGTGGAGGCTAATCTGCCCGTATATTCGCAACTGACGACCGGGCCTTTCTTGTACAGTGTCGGTGACTTACTAACCCGCGGGCAACGGGATCGTATGGTAGGCACCTCCCCAAATACGATTGCTAATCTGTTCGCGAAGGACCCGCCAACTGCGATTATTGTCGGTTTTGAAGGGGAGTTGGACAAGCCTCTCCGAGATTTTGCACTATGCAACAATTACTCTCAGGTACACGTTCCGGGACTGCGCGGGATCTTGTATGTGCGTCGCTGATTACCATTATGAAAACTAGCTACGTTCTCCGGTCTTTCTCTACAGGTCCCCGATTCAGACCCACCTTGATGATTGCCGAAGTTTTGCGAATTTGGGCATAGGAGGGGGGAGTAGGCCGTGGGGAACGCGATCATTCGGCGGAACAGAGCACATCGGGGATTATAACGGACACCGAAAACGGGGTTGATGTAGAAAGCGGGGGGATGACAAGGGGGCTTTTGGGGAGTCATGACAAATCGCTCTGACCTTTTTTGAGCCCTGGCTTGCTTCAGAGCCAAGCGTGCCCGATATAAAAGGCTCGTTTCGTTCAATCCAGATCGTAATTTTTGCTTTTTCTCGCGTTCGAGCAGCGAATCCTACCAGGAACTCAGTCAATTACGCCGAGAACGACGGCAGATGAAGAGACAAGGGAGTCCGAGGTGGTGCAGCCCCTCGCCGACGTCGGCGAGGTCTACCTTCGGAACATGCTTAAAGGCACCAACCTTCAAGGTGCGGCGCTCGCTGATTTGACGGGCAGACCAAACTGATTGAAAAGGCTGTGGATTTTCAGTAGACACTTAAAGTGCCTAGTCGAATCAATCACGTTCCGCCCATTTGCTGCGATTTGAGCCTTGCCCCATCGTAGCCACGCTATCCCTCACTGAGGAAGACGAGCGTCCCGTCAAGGACGGACGGAGAAGTGACACACGATGGCATGGATTGGCAGCGTAACCGATCTTGTCGGGGACGGTGCAGAAGAATTCCTGAGAAAAATCTACTTCGTGAACGTACGAGAAGTACGATCGGAAGCTGGCCGACGTCGGCCAACCTTTCCAGAGAATGTCCCAAAAATGGCC
The DNA here is from genome assembly GCA_964497585.1 of uncultured Syntrophaceae bacterium. Classification (GTDB taxonomy): domain Bacteria; phylum Desulfobacterota; class Desulfomonilia; order Desulfomonilales; family Desulfomonilaceae; genus CAZCDS01. The sequence continues at coordinate 40,132 of CAZCDS010000056.1, read as the reverse complement.
CGAAAATTGACGGAAGCGAGGGCCGCCTCAAGTTAAGAAAGAGCAGTGCTGGAGCGGATTATCTTAGAAAACTCACATGTGCTGCGAGGTACTGTTCACGCGCCTGAAAAGTTGGGAGGTCTCTCGGTCTTGGAGTGCGAATCTGGTATCCATTTGGTGTCCATCGGAGGCGAAAGTTGGGGAAAATTGGGAAAACTCAATCTAAGTTGGTCACAATGTCTTCTCTATTGATATTGGCCACATGACAGCTTGTTCCTAGCGATGTAAAGTACTTCTGAAATCGTCCCAATCGCCTTCACACGGCAGGGGCCGGAGGTTCAATCCCTCTCCCGCCTACCATATAACTATTTGATTTCATTAGGCAGAGGGTCATGAGCCACCATGACCTTCTTTTTCGCTCTCTACACGATTTCCTGTGATTTTCCCGTAACTTTTTCAAACTCAACATCCATTTAGTCCTCCTCGATGAGATCAAGGTCAGTCCATCCGTGAGCGAACGTCATCGCATCCACAGCCTTGACAAGCTCTTGGTGAGAAATCCTGATGTACCGGTCTTCAACTGACCTTCTCCCGCCATGCCCGACGATGAGGTTGCCTATGGCCGGGTCCATGCCCGACCGCTGCGCGTTGGTCTTCCGGGTATGACGAAGGTCCCGCGTCTGGAGTCCTTCCAGCTCGAGCGATGCTCTGGCCTTGTACCAAGCCTTTCGCACCATGTAGTGATCCACGAATTTGGCCTGGTACGTGCCGCAATGGTCACGATATCTGCCCTGATGCGTGAAGATCAGCCCCATGGCCAGAACCACCCTGCCGTGATCCCCCTTGCGCATGCACTCCAGCAGTTCCACGGGCTCAGCGCGTAAAGGAACCCGCTCGGGTCTCACCTTGCTTTTCTTCGGGCTCTTCCCCTCCTTGGTGATTTCCGGCGGAAGGACCGGCATCCGACGCTCGGGCTTGTACTTCTCACAGCGAAGATTGATAACCTCAGCGAAGCGCATGCCCGGGTAGTACAACATCGTGACCACGTCTTTGAGCCACCACGAGTGGTCGGGCAGGTGGTTGAAGTCGTCCCATGAGAGGTACGGGTCTCGCTCATTCTCGGGGACCCGCTTAATCATCGTGCAGCGGTTGGCGTCAAGAGCTTTGCCCTCAACCTGAACTCTCGTGATTACAGAGGGCACAGTGACTTCTCGATTTTATGAAATAAGGTCTTTGTGGACTGAAGTCTTCGAGTATGCCTGCCCCATAAATCCTGGTTAGGTCCCGCTTCTCGTCTGAGCCAATATCTGCTCCAGTGCCGCCTGGTTGGGAGCAACAAAAGGGGGCGAAGTCGGGACCTTCCCAAACGAATCCAGAAACTGTTCACTTTTTCCTCTTGCCATTGGCAAGTGCGCCGATAAGATCACTTTCGGGGTAATTTGACGAATTCTGTTCAGCGTTTCGCTGAATTCGCCCAGCTCAACGATATGAACCCATGGGCTGTCCGCGCTGGCCCAACTGATCATGCCTTGAGCCAGATCCTCATCTACAAAATCATCGGCATTCTGCGCTGGCGACTGGATGATGGCACCAAAGCAATCGGCAGAGAAGAAAGCTTCCGATTTGTTATCGTAGATACCAAGAGTAGTCGGGTTATCGAACAGGGGTGGTCTGACGGCGGTCAGTTTGCGGTCACCCACATCAATACTGTCTCCTGAATTTAACCAGTAAACCCGGTTCATGGGTACCGGCCAAGCCGTGCTTATCCTCAGCACTGCTAAGGAATTCGCCGCAAGCCGCGCACTGTGTGCAACTTCGAGAACCTTTTGAAGGTTACCGGTATGGTCTGTATCATCGTGGGTAAGCCACACCCACCTCAAATCTTGAGGATCAATGATCGGCTCTAGAGTCTTCATGAACTCCTCACTCTCAATTCCCATTCCCGTGTCAACAAGGACCGGCTCTCTCGCCTTGATAACGAAGGCATTGATTGGAAGGAATCCCGCACCGGGGATGGGGAAATGCGCAGGGAGGACCTCGATATCCGGCATCGCCTGATAGGGTTTATCCACTGGAAATTCCTCCTTTCGTAGTTTTCATCCGGATTATTCCGCGGCGAGACACGGAAATGTCTGTTCTTCCGGTCAAGCGCATTATAGGGTGAAGGAAATAGATCGTTATCGAGAGCAACCGGAGGCACGGGTGTGTGAAGGGCAAAAGGAGACAATTCGCCCGCAATTTGACTATTCCCTCATGGTAGATTTTCGGGAGCCAAAATCACGTCGGACATGGATTTTCTCCTTCTGAGGGAGAGAGACGAGCGTTTCGGCATCGTGGGCCCCATGGGCAATGAACTGGAGGATACCAGGTCCTGGGTTCACAGCAAACACACGCAGCTTCAGATGGTGCGGCAGAGAGTGTATCAGATTGCCGTTGGGTATGAGAACTGCAATGATGCAGATTTTGTAGGGATAGATCGGGCTCTTCGACTCGCCAGAGACGAGGGAGAAGAAGCGGGAGCCGGTCAATCGAGGCTCTCGAGGCTTGAGAATGAGGTTTTGGGGGCTGAAGCCGGATTGCAGGCCCTCGAAGATTCCCTCATGAGATCCACCGACGCGCTCATGAGGAGAAAGAAGACGCGACACCTAATCCTCGACGTTGATCAACGGAGGACCCCACGCACGGCCAGCAGGAGAAAGGTAGCGTCCAACGGTCATTTTGGGAAGAACTCCTTTCACCGCCTCTTCGCATGCACCGGCGAGGGGGACTGCCTGGGGACCAGGGTGAGGCCGGGCAAAGTTATTGCCGCGCTGTGTTCGGGTGACCACCAGCCTGGGAAAACGCTTAACGGATTTGCTGAGGGTGAGGTTCGCTCAGAACAAGGAGAAAAGACCTGTTTTCATCAACGTGACGACGGTCTTGCCTGCGTCCGGTCGCGGGGTACCTCCACCGGAGACCTTTTTGGATCAGCGGGCCGACCTCTCTGCCTGTCAAGGCTGCCAAAACGGTCAAAATGGGAAAACCGCCGCATAATTCCAGTTAAGGTTCCATGTGCCGCCTTTACGCCTAGCGGAGTTTCGGCTGCGGCAAATGGGGAGATTTCTCAGATGCCGGGGTCTTTTGCGGCAGCGAAGATGAGTTGGGAAACTGGCATGACGGCAGGACGCCCCCCTCTCGAAACGAAAACGTCGCCGTCGCTCTCCTTCACGATCTCGCGAAAAGCGAACCGGACCACGCGCTGGTCGCCGCGGACATCTTGAGGCGAATGGGTTTCGGCGCCGTTGCCGACATCGTGGCGGAGCATATGGGCTTGACCCCTGAGCCGGACGCTCCGTTGAACGAAGCCGAAGCGTTTATCTTGCCGACAAGTTGACACACGGCGACCGTTATGTTTCACTGGATACGAGATTCAAATACGCCCGAGACAGGCCGGCAATGTCTTCGGAAGTGCTCCGGGCGGCCCACCTTCCCTACGAAAACGCACGGAATGTTCAACGCCGAATCGAACGGGTCTTGGGACGACCGTTGGAGTCAGTCCTGAGAGAAGCGTCATCAGACATTAAAGATGAGCGAATCTCTTGTGTTCTTGATGCGGCACGGTGAAATCGCGTCCGGAGAGAGGCGAAGATTCGTGGGACAGCTCGACTTGCCCCTCACGGACGAAGGAATCCGGCAAGCGTCGTACTGGAGAGACACGCTGGCTGAAAAGGACTTCTCGGCCGTCTACTCCAGCGATCTGATGCGATGCGTTCGGACGGCTCAGATCGTTGCGGGATCCCGCAGCGTAGATCTCCGGACGATTTCACAGTTCAGAGAAATAGATTTGGGAGAATGGCAAGGCCTGGAAGTCGATGACGCCAAGAGACGATTCCCCGATCAATGGCGCGAGAGGGGAGCGAACCTGGTACGCTATCGAACGCCGGGAGGGGAAAGCTTTGAGGATCTCTCCGCTCGAGTGGTACCCATGTTTGTCAAGCTGGTCACGCAGGGGGACGGAGATCTGCTGATTGTGGCCCACCAAGGGGTCAATCGCATGATTCTCTGCCATGCGCTCGCCATGCCCGTCAGCGCCCTCTTGCGAATCGCACAGGACTATGGATGCCTTAACGTGATCTCGCATAAGAACGGCGCGTGGCAAACGCATGCGCTGAATCTGAGACCCTTCCTGACGACTGCGATCTAGATCGCCAGGTATTGTGTGAAAGGATGCCTCATGAGTAAGGAACACACCATTGTCGGCACGAGGATGACGCGCACCGACAGCCGCAACAAAGTCACCGGCCAAGCGGTATTCACGGCGGATCTGAAACTTCCCCGGATGCTCCATGCGAAAGTCCTGCGGAGTCCTCATCCACACGCAAAGATCCTGAATATCGACGCAAGCAGGGCGCTTCGTCTCACCGGCGTGAAGGCCGTTGTGACCTCGGCGGATGCCCACGGAGTCAAATGGGGAGTATTCAAGTATACGCAGGATCACCCCATGATAGCAGTGGACAAAGTGCGATACGTCGGTGAAGATGTAGCCGGCGTCGCTGCGGTGGATGAGGCGACTGCGCTGGAAGCCCTCGAACTGATTCACGTCGATTACGAACCGCTGCCGGCGGTATTCGATCCCCATGAGGCGATGAAGGAAGGCGCGCCGCTGATCCATGACGACTACGCCAATAACATCAACATTCACGTTCATATCGACGTCGGAGACGTAGAGGCGGCCTTTCGACAAGCGCATCTCGTGCGTGAAGACACATTTCACGCCTCTGGCGAAGCTTACTCGACGCTCGAACCGTACGCGGTGGTGGCGTCATTCAAGAATGGTCGCCTCGACTTCTGGGCCCCGAACGCGGGTCCGCACGTTCGCGCCAAGGCCCTGTCAAATCTGCTGAAACTGCCGCTCAATAAAGTCCGGGTGCGACATATCAACGTGGGAGGTCACTTTGGATCTCGTTCGGAGGTCTCTCCGGGAGATCTGGTGACTTCATTATTGGCCATGAAGACAGAACGACCGGTTAAGCTGGTCCTGACACGAGAGGAGAACGCCACCTGCACCCGGCAGGTTCACGACATAACGGCGACTATAAAGACAGGGGTCACCAAAGACGGCGTCATCACGGCGAAACAGTTTCACGTGATCCTTGACGGCGGAGCTTACAGCAGCACCGGGCCCATCGCCACGTCAATTCCGTACTATGTCTATGAGGAGGCCTATCGATTCAACAATGTCAGGTATGATGGTTACCGGGTGATCACCAACAAAGGGATCCGCGGCATGTATGGATGCCACGGCAGGGCCTTTCTCAGCGGCAACGAAATGCAACTTGACATGATCGCCGACGAACTCGGCATGGATCCGATGGAAATTCGGCTGAAAAACGGAATCAAACAGGGCGAAGAAACAGCCACAAAATCGGTGATCATCAGCGGTAGTCTCGAAGAGCCCATACAGCGCGCGGCCGAACGAGCACGCTGGACGGAAAAGCGAGCCCGACGGACAAAGGGCACCGGCGTCGGCATGGGCTGTGTCGCCATCATGTGCGGCTTCCCCATGGGATTCAGGTCCGGTTCGGCGTGCTCGGTCAAGATCAACGACGACGGACAGGCCACCGTGGTGACCGGCATTTGTGACACGGGCATGGGGAATGAATCGATGGCGGCGCAGATAGCCGCCGAGATCCTCGGTATCCCGATTGAAGATATCAGCCTGGTGAATGCCGACACTGAGGTCACGAATCTGGATCCGGGCGCATATTCCCAGGCCGCGACATTCGTCGGGGGAAACGCGGTGAGACTGGCCTGCGAAGACGCCAAGCGGCAGATATTGAGTTTCGCTGCGGCCAAACTCAATCACCCGGCGGAAGATCTCGACGTCAAGGATCGAATGATCATTTCCAAGACGGATCCGTCGAAAAGCATGCCGATGCGCTGGATCGTGCGTGAAGCGTTCTTCCAGGGCAAACCCATCACCGGCGTGGGGGCGTACATGCCGAAAATCGATTTCCAGCGGGAATGGGTGAAGAATCCCTTCGGACAGATGGCCGGGACCTTCTCATTCGGTTGTTCGGTCGCTGAAGTGACTGTTGACGAGGAAACCGGTCGCGTGGTCATACCCCGCTTCGTCGCGGCCCATGATTGCGGGAATCCGATTAACGTCATGGCGGTTGAAGGGCAGATCGAGGGTTCCATTCATCAGGCGGGGGTCGCGGTCCTCATGGAAGAAACGAAATGGACTGAAGGCCGGCTGCTCAATCCCGACCTCCTTGAGTACAAAGTTCCGCTCGCCTGCGACATGCCGGAAATCGAGACGGTGATTGTTTGCTCAAACGATCCGGAGGGGGCGTTCGGCGCGAAGGAAGGCGGTTTGACGATTCGAATGAACTCGTACAGCGCGGTGGTCTGCGCGGCGCATGACGCTCTGAAGATTCCCCTCACGGAGTTTCCGTTGACCCCGGATCGGGTGCTGAAGGCTCTCGACACTGCTCGAAATGGAGGCGAATCATGATTTCGACTCAATTTGCATACACGAGCCCGCAGGATGTTCAGGAAGCGATCGAGACCTATCAACAGTACGACGGCGACGCCTTCTACCTGAGCGGCGGAACTGACCTGCTTCCCCGCGTAAAACTCGGGTTGGAAAAACCTCGAGCGGTCATCGATCTGAAACGAATAGGTGGTCTTAAGGCAGTCGAGGATCGCGGCGAATGGATCAAGATCGGCTCTTTGGTCACAATCTTCGATCTCAGAGAAGACGGCCTGATAAGCGAATACTTCCCGGCGTTCAAGGCTTCCCTGGAGGCGACTTCCTGCGAGTCGCTCCAAATGAGAGCTACAGTCGGGGGCAATCTGTTGCAGAACACCCGATGCCTCTTTTACAACCAGTCTGAATTCTGGCGGAAGTCGAAAGGATTCTGCTTCAAGATGGGCGGTGATGAGTGCAATGCGGTCCCGGGAGCCAAGAAGTGTTTTGCGAACTATTGCAGCGACAATGCGACCGCATTGAGCGCTCTTTCGAGTCAGGTGGAGCTCATAGGGCCGGGAGGAGAGAGACGCGTCGATCTGGACGAAATCTACTCGGGTAAACCCGAGAGACCTTTCAGTATCCAACCGGGCGAAATCCTTACTGCGATCTTTATTCCGAGAAAAAAGACCGTCGGCGATTACGAAAAGCTGCGACTCCGAGGCGCGATTGACTATCCGCTCTTGAATTTGGCGATCGCGTATGGGGAAGGCGGCGGAAAGCTCGTCGTGGGAGCGATCGGCCCCAAGCCGTATGGCACAGAATTGAACCAGCTTTCGCACGAAGCGATTAACGAAGCCGTCCAGGCTGTTTCTCACTACGCGAAACCGGTAGCGAATACCGTGCTCGATCCCCATTACAGGAAACGAATGATTCTTACTCTCGCGAAGACCGTCTTTGCTAGGTTTACGGAAGGGGAATAGCAATGAAGAAACTCACGATCAAGCTGCTGGTGAACGGCGAACCTTACGAACTCGAAGTGAAGCCGAATGAAACATTGCTGGAAACGCTGAGAAATCAATTGGAACTGACCGGGGCCAAGGAAGGTTGTGGGCTTGGTGCTTGCGGGAGCTGCACCGTTTTGCTCAATGGGCGCCCCGCTCGATCGTGTATCGTGTTGACCGCGGAAGTTGAAGGCGCAAACGTGACCACCATCGAAGGACTGGCCGACGGAGAGACATTGGATCCGATTCAACAGACCTTCATGGAGAAAGGGGCTGTCCAGTGCGGGTTTTGCACACCTGGCATGATTCTCACCGCGAAAGGCCTTTTGGACAGAAACGCACAGCCAACCAAAGCCGAAATTGTGCGCTCCGTTTCTTCGAATCTCTGTCGATGCACGGGATACAAAAAGATTGTTGAGGCCGTGGAGGGTGTGTCAAATCGAAAGCACCGCGAAACATAGAGCATCTTCTGCGCGTTTGTTCCTTCTACGGGGGTGAACGCGCACAGACGCCAAATTTAAGGTGTATCGCAAGGTTCCCCCGAAACTGCGTCGAGTAGATCGGCCATCAACAGCTTCAGGTCCAGCCCATACTTTTCCGCAACGTCCTTCACAGGATCAAAGAGCGCCTGACAGCAGAGACAAGTGCCCGTCATTTCGTCATATTGCTTGAAAACGATTTCGGTCCTCCGATACCGAGACACTCCGTCCAAGATGGTCATGTCAGGGTTGATTGGAGGTCTTCCTTCTGATTGATTTCCCATGATGGTGTTTCAACCTTCTTTCCTGGTTCCTTTTAAGACCTTAACCATGGGGTCTTCCAGCCTTTGAAGCAGGTCGTACACAGAGAACGCAGCCATAGGCTTACTGAACAGGCTTATTAACCGGTTTGATTCGCGACTGTCACGGCGGCTTCGGCAACAGGTCTGCCGCCTTGTATCAGGGCGGCGGCGAGTCCAGCCGGTGTTTCACCTGCACTACCAATTGGTTCCATGTTTTCGACGCAGAGGTCGTAGATTCTTTCAAGAATCCCTTCCGCAGAGGCGACCAGATCGCATCTTCCCTTTGCCAGCGGGTATTGGGCGGCGTCTTGGTGCTCGTAGGCTCTTCGTACGAGCTCCTCTGCCTCGCCTTCCTCCTGAAGCAAGAAACCGCAGGCATAAAAGGGAGTTCAATGGAACTCTACGGCGCTTGCCATTTCGGGTACCCTACTGCCCATGAGAAGGCAGGAGATGGTCCGCTCCGATTAGGCTCCGTCATCTCCTCCCCGAGGACCCGACATAGGCAATATCGGCGTCACGTTACCGAAAAGGGCTCTTCTATTTCGTTTTTGAGCATACCTCCCCGCATTCGCTTCCGTGAATTGAAATGTCCTCCGGGACATTCCCCTGTAGGGGATCTTATGTGATTATGGCTTACTGGAAGTGAAAATGGGGAGACTTGTTCACTGGATTTTTCTTGACATTTGAAATATTTTGTGCTTCTGATGTAAAAGTCGTGAGTTTTTTATTCCATTTCTCTCTTGACGCCACCTGCCGACTGACGATCAGACTTGCAGGCCGTTGGTGGCAGCAAGGGTGTTGCAGTGAGGAGGTGTGGTATGAGGGCGCGTTCCATCGGGCGAATGCTCCTCGTCGTCATTGCAGGATCATTCCTCGCCTGCAATCTGGTTACGGTTGCGGGGTCGCAAGGTGTTCAGCAATTCCCACAGAACTTTGTAGGTCCGGCGCCGGGGGGCGTTCCTGGGGGAAGGCTTAATCTGGTTCCCTCTAATCAGTTGGTGTTGCCCGGGACCATTCAGGGGCCTTGGTGGCGCGTAATGTTCAGTGATTATTGGGACTTTTTAGGAAGCATAGGGGTGACCAGCGCCCGCGTCGGTCTCTTTTATGGAGGGGGGTGGATTCAGGTCGAGGATGCCGTCGCCTTCGGTCAACATGTAGGCTTGCTTCAGTCGGACTTCGGCGGCTTTGTCCACCACAGAAAGGCGGACCTAAAAGATTGGTATATCTCAGGAATCCTCGGGGTAGGCCTGCCGGCAATGGAATTCCTCACATTCGCTGTGGAAACAAATCGTCGCCTTCCTACAAAATTCACACAATACACTGATGCGGGGAACTTCCCCGTTAGTACCCTACCTCCAAATCGGTGGTATCGGGGTGCTCTCGGTGTTTTGGTATTAGGGAACAACGAGGCTGGATTCATAAATCTCGATAACAGAAACAAGTACTGGGCATTTGACATATGCGGCAAGATACCTATTCTTTCGGTATTGGACTTGCTTTTAGGTTACAAGTGGAGCCGGATTAAGAGCGACATAGATCCGTTAAGCGCGAGTATACCTCCTGGCGCTGGGGGGGGCGGTTTTGCTAGCTACCCTGTCTTGCCCGGACAGCAGGGGTGGAGACCCGCGTGGAGGGATACCCTGACAAGCGCCACCGAGTTTAACATGTCTCAGAAGATTACTTGGCACGGCGCGTTTGTTGGCCTCCGTATGTCGAATACCTTCGGTCCTGACTTTGGGTGTTTTTTCGATGCGCGCCTGTATCCCTACCTATTCGGACACTATGAGTTCTCCTGGGATGGCGCTTATCTTGATCCATTCGCGAATTTTACCCCGGGGATTTGGGGATCGCAGTACTCCTCGGTCAGCGGCGGTCAGCGGTGGGCGCTGGATCTAGATTTCCGTTGCCGGAATCGCTGGCGAGATTTTTTCATAATTGAGTTGGAAGCTCGCTATTCCTACGCCAGCATGTCAGGTTCGTGCCCCGAATATCAAACGGCGGGAAATGCTTACGGCGCCTTTGGGCCCTATTGGCTAAACGCAAACTACTCTCAGGCCACTCCTGAAACCCTGAGCATATACCAAAAGATGTGGATGTTCGGCGGGAGCCTGGAAATTGCTTTCTGATCAAGGATGGAGTTCCGGGTATAGTTCCGATAGTTCCGTTCGTTTATTTCGTAGTTCCGCATAGTTCCCATCAGTTCCAGGTACACCGTACTCAGTTCCTGAGGAGTGAGCAAGATTCTCTACGGTGTGCTTACGGGTCAAACAGGACGAGCGGTGGCACCGGGGTTGCCCCCTCACGTCATTCAGCAAGGCAATCGCAGGCAGCGGCCTTTTTTCTGTCGTGTGGATTAGCGCGTCAGTATTGAGTTGACGGCCAATTGTCCAGGAAGCCTCATGTGAGGAGGTTGAACTCCTCCGACCGCACGAACGAACCGGCAGACCCCTTGAGAGCCATGATTCCATTGCTCGGCTGGGAGGAGGGGCTGGCAGAGTATTGCGTAGGCAGAAGCCCTGCCCTACAAGGAGTTCCACGGGGCATTAAATGTGGTGTACCTGGAACTCCGCACCAAATGCCCCGCATACCTATTCATGTTATGGATATCTGGATCGGTTTCTGGCAAATTCACAGTATTGTTCTATACCCATTGCCCTGATCTTTTCATTTATCGCCACCCATCCTTTATACAGGCCGGGATCGAAATTGGTATTCTCGCAGGGAAACTGATCGCACTGGAAGCAGAAATCCAGCCCTTTTTCCTGGTGACACCCGCGTACCCCACAGCCTTTGAACAGCTTACACTGTTCGTTGCGACACCCCTTACAGTTTTCCGCGGCAAAATACTCCAGCATCTCCTTGAAAGCCAGGTACTTGCCAAAAATAGGGTTCTCGAGAAGGGTTTCGAATCGTTTGGCATTGACGTGGAAATTTCCCAGTTTTTCTTTCAGTTTCATGCTGTATCTACGGATATCCCCGTCCACATGTGCAAAACAGGTCTCACAACAAAGGCCGCAGGGCGCTATAGCCTCTTTGATTCTTTCGTCGGTCATGGGTCGTCTCCTTTCATGAGATAGGTCACGCCTCCAGGCGTTGGCACTCCGTGCCTTTCGTGGGAGCAGCTTCTTTGATCCTCGCGCTTGCTGTGGGGGAAAGAAAGTGGCATAATCGACATGGTGATGGGTGATATCGCCACTTTTTTCAGGATCGGAGGAACCGATGAAAAAAGTCACTATTCTTGCACCGTACAACACCATGGCCACGACTATCTTTGGGCCCATGGATGTTTTCAATCAGGCAGGGCGGTTGTGGAATCGTGTGACGAAATCCCCCCCGACACCGTTCTTCGACGTAACAGTCGCGTCGGAAGACGGAAAACCCATACGCTCGGTCAACAATATCAACATCCAACCGCATTGCGGCATTAGGGATATTGAGCAAACCGATCTGATAATCATCTCCTCGGCTACATATATTCAGAAGATTCTTGACAAAACTCCGGAACTGGTGCCTTGGATACGGCATCATTACGATCAAGGCGCCCATGTTGCCAGTATTTGCACCGGCGTCTTTTTACTCTCGGAAACCGGCCTTCTGGATGGTAAATCCGCTACCCTCCATTGGGGATTTGTAGACATGTTCCGCAAAAGATATCCGCAGGTGAAATTACGGCAGGACCGGATGTTCCTCGATCACGGACGCCTCTATTGTTCGGCCGGGGTAAGCGCCGGTCTGGATCTTTCTCTCTACCTGGTGGAAAAATTCTGTGGTCGAGAGGCAGCCGTCGAGTCTGCCAAGACCATGGTTCTCGATATGGGTCGGGTGTCTCAGTCTCCCTATCAACATGTGTCTTTTCCGAAAGATCATGGGGACCGTTTGGTCGTAAAGGCCCAGGAATGGATAGAACAGCATCAATCTGAGGCAATCGATTACGAGTGGTTGGCACAGAAACTCCGAATGAGTCGTCGTTCCCTGGAACGCCGCTTCAAGCAGTCAGTAGGAGTAACTCCATTGGGTTACCTACAGACATTGCGGGTGGAAAAGGCTAAACAGCTTCTGGAGGAAGGCACCCAGACTTTCAGTGAAATAACCTATCAAGTTGGGTACGAAGATATTCCATTTTTCAGAAAGATATTCGTCAGACTGACCGGGTTGAGACCAAACGAATATCAGCGACGATTCGCAGGGTACTCTGCGGAACTCCCCGGAACTCGCATTGAGTCGCGCTCGAGTTCCCGTTATAGTTAGCCGATTGGACGTGCGGCCCGGAGAGAAGACCAGCGATGAACGAGATCGATGAGCAGAACGAGGATCAATGGTTCGAACCTGCGGAGATGGAGACCGTGGAAATCCCCATCGACGGCGTCCTGGATCTCCACACCTTTTCTCCGAAGGAGCTCCCCGGACTCCTTGACGATTACCTGGAGGCTTGCCTGGAAAAACGCATCCTCGACGTCCGTATTATCCACGGCAAGGGGAAGGGAATCCTGCGCGATCGGGTGAGGTCGATCCTGAAAAAGCACCGGCTCGTGGAAAGCTTTGAAGAAGCGCCACTCGACGCAGGCGGCTGGGGCGCTACCCTCGTGAAACTCAACCCCGGCACGTGAGGGGATCTCGGCTCTTGCGAGGTGAATGCGGGGCACTCCTCTTCTTGCACAAGGAGGCTCTCCGCATGATTACACAGAAGCAACCCCGAAAGAGCTCGGGGGGCCGTTCCTCTAGTAGCGTCTTCCGGGGCATGCCTCATTCACAGTCAGAGTTGACATCCATGGTCGATAAAGGTTTCCTGGTTTCCCATGAAAAACGAAAAGGCTAATCGAACAACATTGAGCGATACATTGAAACTCGTGGTCATCCTACTCGTATTCATGGGATTAGCCTACGTGATAATCAGTGGTCTCGGCTTCGTTGATGCCTCTCTTCCCGTGAACACCCTGGTGCAGATCGCCTACGGCATCGGGGGTCTCGTGATATTCCTCCTCTTGGCAAGGAGCTACAAAAAACAACGGGAACAGCGGGAGGGTGACGGGCAGGAACGGATCACCGAACTCGAAACCGATCGAGAAAGGGAAGGGGCCGGAGAGCTAGAGGATCTCCGGGAACGAATCCGACGTCGAAAAGCGGAACGCAAGCAGGATGGGAGAAGGTGAGCATCTAGCCGGGAGGCCTTTTGGCAGAAAAGCCGTACGGCGGAAACGCTGCGGTTTATTTCTTGACTCCAGACTTGGTTGTATATACAATGATCTCTGGTGACCACCCATGGACAACGTACAAACCTACGAGGAACTCCTGACCATCGCAAGGGATTGTCTTGCGGTCAGAGTCCGCATGATCAATCGCGTGGTCACGGCCGCGTACGAGGAGGAGCTCCGGCCCCTGGGACTCAAGGTTAGCCAGATGAATATCCTGGTGGCTGTTGCGCTTTTCGGGCCGGCGCGGCCGTCGGATGTGTGCCGGGCCCTGCACCTTGACCCGTCCACCCTGAGCCGTAATGTGGAGCGGATGAAAAGAAAGGGATGGATCGAGACCATCACTGGACGTGACGGCCGATCACACGTATTGAAGGTAACGGGCGAAGGTTTTAGCATAATCGAAGCGGCTCGCCCCGCGTGGGAGCACGGCCAGGCAAGGGCGGTGGCTCTCCTCGGTGAGGATGGGGTTGCAGCCGTACGTCGGGTGGGTAACGAGCTTCTCCGGATGACGGAATAGAGGGATTCACACACCATGGCGTGCTCTCCTGCGCGAAGAGGCGGCCGAGCAACGTGCAGGAAAGATAGAGAAACTCCAAAGTCTTTGGCGAGGTGCATATGCTGGTAACAAGCATTTTGGGGAGTCCGCGGAAAAAGGGAAACACCAACCGGGTGCTCGGCTGGGTAGAAGAGGCGCTTCAGTCCGAAGGCCACCGTGCGGAGCGCATCAACACGGTCGATCACAAGATCAACGGGTGCAAAGGGTGTTTCACCTGCAAACGGTTCACGGAAAAACCCGGGTGTGCGCAAAAGGATGAGGCCCTCCGCATCATGGACCGTCTGATCGCATCCGACGCAATAATCTATGGGTCTCCGATCTATTTCTGGGGTCCAACAGCTCAGATGAAAACCCTGATGGACCGCCATTGCAGTCTCGTCACCGGGTTTGGGACTCCGTCCTGGCAGTCGCTGCTGGAAGGGAGACGAACCGGATTCGTGGTCACGTGTGAGGACGCGGTGGAAAACAACGCTGAATTGATCATGGAGACCTTCGAGAGGTTCGCGGACTACCTCAAATGCCACAACGCAGGAGTTCTGGTGATCCCTCATGCCTCGAAACCCGACGCGCTGGGTGACGAGGTCAAGGAGAGGGCCACAGCCTTTGCCCATAAGGTTGTCGGAAAGACGTGAGGGGAGATTTTCAGTCTGTCGTTGGCTTCATTCTCACCATGGGGCCCATCTGAGGCGGGCAGTTGGAAGAGGAAAAATTTTTTAGCCAATTACTTGTATATACAACCAAGGAGGAAAAAGATGAAACTGGACGAGCATCCCACGGTCAAGGCGTACAGGGAGCGGCCGAAGCCGCAAACCCCGTCCGGTCCCCTCCAAGCGGACCGTCTCAGGAAACTCTGCATGGACGCAGGCGCGGACGACGTCGGCTTCGTTGAGATCGATCGGCCCGCGATGGGGGAGCAGAAGGAGGAACTTCTCGCGGTCTTCCCCCCGACCCGGACGGTGGTCGGCCTCGCGTACAGACTGAATCGGGCCCCCCTTCAGACAGTTGCCCATTCGGTGGCCAACGTCGAATTCAAGCATGGCTGGGAGCAGGCGAACCGTACCGCTCGGCGCATCGTTTCCGCGCTTGAGAGGGAAGGGGTGCCCGCGCTGAATTGTCCGGCCGGATTCCCGTACGAGGCGGAACGGTGGCCCGGTCAAATGTGGTTCACGAGCGACAAGATCGTTGCCATCGAGGCCGGTCTCGGGCAGATGGGATGGAATCGGCTCGTGATTCATCCCACATTCGGTGACAGCGTTCTGCTCGGAACGCTGTTGGTGGGGGCGACAGTCGATTCGTACAGCACTCCGCTCGACTACAATCCGTGCATAGAGTGCAAGCTCTGCGTCTCCGTGTGCCCCGTCGGCGCGGTGGCCACGGACGGAAATTTCGATTTCTTCTCCTGCTACACCAACAACTACCGGGAGCGTCTCGGTGGCTTCTCAGACTGGATCCGGCAGCTCGTGGAGAGCAAGAATCACCGGGACTACCGCAAGCGGGTGAGTGATTCCGAAACCATATCCATGTGGCAGAATATCTCCATTGGGGCGCAGACCCGGTGTGACAAATGCATGGCAATCTGTCCCGCGGGTAAAGAGGTGATCGGCCCGTTTCTGGAGGACCGAAAGGGCTTCACGGAGCACGTCTTTAAGCGATTGCGTGACAAGGAAGAAACCGTGTATGTGGTCAAAGGCTCCGACGCGGAAGCGTACGTGACGAAGCGTTTCCCTAACAAAAAGGTGAAACGGGTCTCCAACGGGATTCGCCCGAGTTCCGCTGAGGTTTTCCTCAGAGCCATGCCGCTCATTTTCCAGCGGGAGCAATCCGACGGGTTGGACGCGACCTTCCACTTCACCTTTACGGGAAAGGAGGATTGCAAGGGTACAGCGGTCATCCGCAACAAGACCCTGGAGGTCCAGGAGGGTCTCGTGGGAGCACCCGACCTGCACCTGATTGCGGACGCTCAGACCTGGGTGGACTTCCTGTCAAAGGAGAAGAGCCTCCCCGTGGCTCTGTTGACGAGGAAGATCAAAGTCAAGGGGTCGCCCAGCCTCATGATGGCCTTCGCCAGGTGCTTTCCCTCGTAAAGTGGCCGTTGTTCTCACCTACACGGGAGATATTCGGTCAAGGTGATTCTCCTCGAACAGGTCTTGGGAGTCCCCTACAACTCTTTATCAAAGGCTGGCTTTGGCAATCCTCGGACAGAGAAACGTCTCTTGATGGCAATTGCCAAAAGCGTGGTCTGCCTTCGGATTCCCATAGGAGGCCGGTCGGCCGCGGCCGCTGAAACGCCTCCTGTCTGTGTTCGACCACTTCATCCGAACGAGGCTCTTCCCCGGAATTGGTTGTTGAGGGTTGGGCCAAAGGTCGTTATAGTGCTGAGGTTGAATCAAGGATCACCACGATTGTCGATGAGCGGGATATTTCGACCAAGGGAGCCGGAATATGGTGCAACCGAGGACAGATGGCACATCCATGGCGCTCGCCGGACCTGAGGGAATAACCCTCTTAGCCCGCCGCGAGATCGAAGCCCGGATCGTAGCGCCCCTTCTTGAGGCCTTCACGAAAGAATTCGGAGAGGGAGCGACGCTCGACTTGGCCAGGAGCGTTATCGAGCAGATCGCTCGGGACCAGGGCGAGCAATTGGCACGAGCTTTTCATGGCCGGTCTCTGACGCTGTTTGGGAAGGCGATCGAGCTGTGGTCACAGGGAGGCGCGCTGGAGATCGAGATGCTCGAACAGACTGAGGAGGCCCTTTCCTTCAACGTGACTCGCTGCAGGTATGCCGAAATGTACCGAGACCTCGGTATCCTGGAGTTCGGCCGCACGCTCTCTTGCACCCGCGATTTTTCTCTGGTCGAGGGATTCAATCCTGATATCGAACTCAAGAGAACCCAGACCATCATGGAAGGCGCTCCTTACTGCGATTTCCGTTTCAAGCAATGAGACCTTTGAATCTTGACGCCGTGGGATCGGATCGCTCCATCGAGCCCACGAGGAGGCGAGTTCATGAGTGATCGCAGGACCGGCGTTCCCGCGCTTCTGGGCAGTTCCGTAACGATATTCTTCAACGGCGCGTTCATTTTCGGATTTCCAGGGGTACTCGGATCCCATTGGCAGGAAATCTTCGGCGTTGGCAGAGGCCCCATCGGGACTACGCTCTTCTTCGTATTGGCTGCAGTCGGGATATTCATGTTCTTTGTGGGCCGGTGGCAGGAGCGTTTCGGCGCTCGCAAGATGGTTACGGTGGGGGCCGCGATCTGCGGACTTGACGTCTTTCTCACCGCCTATGCGTCGAACCTGTTCATGCTCTATCTGTGGGCGTTTCTCATGGGGTTGGCATCCTGTTTCATCTATCTGCCAGCGCTTACGTCCGTTCAGCGCTGGTACCCTTCCAGGCGAGGACTTGTTTCCGGTTTCGTCAACTTCATGTTCGGATTCGCCGCCGCGGTGATGGCCCCTGTTTTCAGCTACCTGTTGGGGCACATGGAGTACTTCTGGATGAACATCCTGCAGGGTGCGGTCGTTCTTGTCGCGGGGCTCGCCGCGGCTCAGTTGACCGACATGCCCTCCGACGAGCTAGCGGAAGCGCTCGCACGAGGCTCCGCCGGTCAGACGCCTGCTCATGCGCCTGCCCGGTCGTTGACCGTGGGCCAGAGTGTGCGCACGAGAAGCTTCTGGATCCTGTGGGCCATATGGTCTTTGCAGGGGGCTGCGGGCATCGGGATGGTAACCCTGTCCACTCAGTACGGGCTGTCACTGGAAATGACCCTTGCCTCTGCGGTGATGATCCTGACAGCCTTCAATGTGACCAACGGACTCAGCCGGATCGTGATGGGAGTGCTCTCGGACATTATCGGACGCCGACCGACAATGAGCGCGGTATTCCTCGCGGTAGGCTGTGCGTATCTCGTCTTACCGCATGTTAGCGAGACGCTTGCGGTAGCGGTGTTGGCCGCGGTCATCGGCTGCGGCCTGGGAACGCTTTTTGCGGTCTCCGCTCCGTTGGCTTCCGATTGTTTCGGCCTGCAGCATTTCGGAGCGATCTATGGACTTGTCTTCACGGCCTATGGATTTGTCGCGGGACCGCTGGGCCCCTCCCTCGGCGGGTTTATCCTGGACGCCACGGGCGGGAATTTTTTCATTGTCTTTTCCTATCTCGGCGCGTTCTGCTTGATCTCAAGCGTACTCATACTGTTTGTGGTCCCGCCGCGATTGGACGAGGGAACACTGGTTGGGGGAAAGGGGTGAGGACTGCCTGCCGAAATCCACGATCACTCATCACTCAAACGCTTCCAGGTACGGGCCTAACTGTGACATCGAGAGAATGATCCCCATAACGACAATAACCACAACCGAGAAGATAACAATGATATCAGGGGCGACGGAAAAGCGGGCTTCCCCCCTGTTGATATGGCGCCGGACTTGTAGAAAGCGAGCACCCGCGAAAACGATGGCAATGCCGCCGAGGAGAAAGGCGAAGACGCTCATCAAGATCGTAAGGTGATGCGGAGTTGGTCTCGTTGACTTCCCCAGGCCGTAGAGAATCTGGCGAATGAACAGATCGAATTTGTCGACCACAAAGCCGAAGGCGAGCAAGGATATGCTCGTCCGGCACCAGGCAAGAAAGGTCCTTTCGTTCGCCATCTGGCTGCGGTGCCACGCGAGCAGAATCCTGTCGTCGGCGCCCAGATCCGGCGGTCTGCACACGGCCGGGTCTTTTTCGGGCGCGATCTCTTCCTCTCTTGAGTTGGACATCAAACCTCCCGTGGATTCGTCGGTCCCACGCTCCGTCCGAAGAGACCGAGAATGTCCGCCCGTATCACGGCGAGGGCAGGGATGAGTAGGAGAATAAGGAATGTTGAGGCGAGTAGCCCGAACACCACCGTGATCGTCATGGGTTTGAGAAACTGTGCCTGAAAGCTGGTCTCAAGGAGTATCGGCGTCAAGCCGGCCGCGGTGGAGAGCGTCGTGAGGATGATCTGCCTGAAACGGTTGCGGGCCCCCCGGACCAGCGCTTCCTGGAGCGGTATTCCCTTTTCCATCTCCCGGTCGGTCGCTTCGAGAAGGAGGAGGGAATCATTCACCACCACGCCCGCGAGCGCGAGTATGCCGAACATGGAGAGTATCGAAAAATCCATCAGGAAGAGCAGGTGACCGGCGATAATGCCAATGAACGAAAAGGGAATGGCCGTCATGACAATAATGGGATGAGTGTACGTGCGGAACATGTTCACCAGGAGCACGTAGATGAGGAACAGCGCCACGAGAAGGCCTTCAAAAAGGCTTTTCATGGACTTGGCCCGTTCCTCCTCCTGACCTTCGAACAGGACGTCGACATCGGGGAAATCCTTTTTGAGTTCGGCAAAGAATCCTTCAGACAACTTGGCGGTGATTTCACCGGCGTTTGCCTTCTCCTCATCGATGTCGGCTCCGACCGTCACGGTTTTTCGGCCGTACTTCCGGTAGATGCTCGACGGACCTTGATATTCCTGCACCTTTGCGACTTCACTGAAGGCCACCTCCCGGTTGTCCGAGGTTCGCACCTTGACATTCTCCAGATCACCCGGTGAGGTTCTTTCCCGTTCGGGGTATCGCACCCGAATGGTGACCTCATTGCGTCCCCGCTGGACCTTGAGGGCCTCTTCCCCCCAGAAGTTGGCTCTGACCTGCCGGGCCAGGTCTTCGAGCGTCACGCCCAACTGTCGTGCGCCCTCCTTGAGTGAGAGCCTGAACTCTTTCTTGCCCGGTCGGTACGAATCCTCGATGTCTTCCACGCCTTCAAAGGTGGCCAGTTTGTTCTTGAGCCGATCTGAGGCTGCGAGCAATCGCTGCATGTCGTCGCCGAGAAGAACGATCTCGAAAGGTTTGCCACCCGGCCGGTGGCCTGCGGAAGATTGAAAGGTCAGAGACAGAGCGTCGGGGATCTCTCCGATCAGGCTCCGCCAGACCGACGCGAGTTTCGACGAGGGAACACCGCGTTCCTCGGACTTCATGAGTTCTATGACGATCTCCGCGGTGTGGCTGCCCTTGTCTGTGCTCTCGGTTCTGGTGATGTGCTCCCCGATCATCGAAAAGAGGTGTTTGATGACGGATCGGCCGTCCTTACGAGGGAATTGTGCAGCCATCTCCCACGCGGCCCGTTCCATCTTCTTGACCGCGATCTCGGTGGTCTTGAGGCTTGTGCCCTGGGGCATGATGAGTTGCGCGGATATTCTGTCCGAGTCGACCTTGGGGAAGAAAACGAAGGCGATTCGTCCCCCCGCCACCAGGCCAATGCAGAGTATCAAGAGCGCAACAATTCCGGCCACGAAGACATAGCGCTCGCGCATCGTGATCCTCATGAACGGCAGGAAGCGCCCCTCAACGAACCGATCCAGTGCCTTCTGCACGCGGGTCCTCACCTTCTCCATCAGGATAAAAGGATTCCACCTCCATGACCGGTTCTCTTCACGTTTCATGTGGGCCAGGTGGGCCGGGAGTATGACAAATACCTCGGCCAGCGAGACGAGCAACACCGCGATGATCGCGATGGGAAAAACCCGCATGAATTTCCCCATGGTCCCCGCGACGAAGAGCATGGGCGCAAAGGCAACGATTGTCGTGGCTACCGCGTTGATCACCGGATATGCGATTGCAAAGGCACCGTCTACCGTTGCCTGTATGGGATCCTCGCCCTGCTGCATCTTGCTGTACACGTTTTCCCCAACGACGATCGCGTCGTCTACGACGATTCCGAGGACAACGATGAAGGAGTACATGGAGATCATGTTAAGTGTGTGATCGTAGTAGCTGAGGAAGACGAACGAGCCCACAATGGAAATAGGGATTCCCATCGCAACCCAGAAGGCAAGCCTGAGTCTCAGGAAGAGCGCCAGGATAATCATGACCAGCACGAGTCCCTGAAGTGCGTTGCGCTGCATCAAGTCCAGGCGGCTACGGATGAGGACGGAGAGGTCGTCCCACGCGACAATGTTTACCGTATCCGGGAGTGTCTTGCGTTTTGCTTCGACGTATTGGCGGACCTTCCTCGCGATTTCGACCGCATCCTGTTTGGAGGTTTTCTGTACATTAACGAGCACGGCCGGTTTGCCGTCCATGCGTCCCCGCACGTCGATTTCTTCAAAGGTATCAGTTATGTTAGCTATCTGGTGCAGCTGCCTCGCTGTCCCATCCGGCTTGGAAACCACGACCAGATCCTGAAACTCCTTGGCCTGGTATCGGCGCCCCTTGGTGCGGATGAGAATCTGTCTTGATTCCCCACGGAGCGTCCCGCCCGGAAGATCCAGGGAGTTCCTCCTGATCAGCTCTGCCACGCCGGGCAATGTGAGCCCGTACTTGCGCAGAATACTCTCAGGGATCTCGACGGCTACTTCGTGTTCCCGGTCCCCCACGAGTTCGACCTGAGAGACTCCCGGAAGCGCCAGGATCTCCGTCTCCACCTGCTCGGCGAGGGCGGTGAGCGTCTTCTCGGGAATGTCCCCGAATACTGCAACCTTTATGACCGGCCACTTACCTGTCACTTCCACGGTGAGGGGACGTTCGGCCTCTTGGGGAAAGGTGTCAATCTGGTCGACCGCGTTCTTGATATCGTTAAGGGCTCTATTGACATCCGAACCCGGCTCCAGTTCCGCAATGACGATGCCCCTGCCTTCCACCGCGGTCGACGTGACCTTCTCGATCTGCTCGATGCCGGTGATCTCTTCCTCGATCTTGGAACAGACCGACTCTTCGATCTCCTCCACCGACGCGCCCTTGTACACAACGGAAATTTCGACGCGATCAAGGGAGAATTCCGGGAACATCTCGCGGCGCATCTTCCACGCGCACACCCCCCCCACGACCAACAGAAAAACCATGAGCAGGTTGGCCACGACCGGGCGGGAGACGCTCCATTCGATAATACGTTTCATCGGTTTCCAAGAATGCCGGACACGCTAGGCGGCAGTATGCCGTTCCTCTCCTTGCCACTAGCCTGCATCCTATCGGTTACGTGGATCACGGGTCTCTTCACGTTCCACTGAATCAAGCTCTTCAAGTGGTCCTACTACCTCGTAGTCCGAGTAGCGATCCCCTTGCGTCCATGCCGATGCGCGCTTTTCGGACAGTCGCGCGAACCCTTCAAAGGACGAGAGCCAACAATCCACGCACGCACGGCAAAGGGTTCGGAGTCATGACGCGACGCGGAGTTCCGTTCCGGGGATCGGCACCGCGATTGGCGAGAGAATAACCTTGTCGCCGTTCTTCAGACCCTCGGAAACAATAGCCTCTTCCCGTGTCATCATTTCCACCTTCACCTTTTGAATGCGCAGCTTTCCGTCGACAACGAGATAGACCGAGCCCTCATGGAGAGCGCTTCGCGGAACTTTGGCCACGTCTTTGAAGAGTCGGCCCTTCAGCACCACGTCTACGAACATCCCTGGCAGAAGTGGCGGTCGCACACCCGGACGAGCGTCCTTGAAGGGATTTTTCACCTCAATGACCATGGGTACGGTCCGGGTGGCCTCGTCGAGCGAGCCCTTGGACCTGGTCAACTTGCCCTTCCAGGTCGCCGTGCGGTCCCCCCAACGGAAGCTCACGGTGGCTGGCGGGCCAATCTTCTTGATCCATTCGTTGACCTCGTTGGGACTGGTGAAGGGGGGCCGACCCTCGGGTTTGTCGCTGGGCTCGATGAGGAGCCCCGCCTTTCGCGGGGGGACGTTCACGACAACCTCCATGGCAGTTATGTCGTAGATTGTCGCAAGTTTCTGTCCGACGGAGACGAACTCGCCCGTGTCAGCGGTCTCTTCGCGCACCCGTCCGGGAAAGGGCGCCCGGATCTTGGTCTTGTCAAGCTTGATCTGGGCGATCTCCAGTTGCGCCTGCGTGGCCTCGATTTTGGCGCGAATGACGTCCTCCTGTGATTTGAGAAGCGCCAGGGCGTTCTGTTGCGCGAGAAAGGAGACCTCCATGCTTCGGGTGGAGATGGCCTGCTTGTCTATCTCGCTCTGGGAAAGGGAACCGCTCTTGAGCAGTCGTTTCATGCGCTCCAATTCGGATTTGGAGAGCGCGAGCTTGTCCTTTTCCACGGTGATGTTCCGCTTGATGTTCTCCCGCTCCTGCTGGGTCTTGGCGATTTCCGCCTTGGCCTGGGCAATCTGAGCCTTGGCCTGGGCAATGCTGAGCCGATACTCCCGGGGATCGATCTCGACGAGCAATTCGTCCTTCTCGACGAAATAGCCCTGCCTGAGGTTTTCCGAGACGTAGATAATCGAGCCGGCCACTTCAGCGGTTACGTCGAGCGTGGTCTTCGGTTCGACCGTGCCGCTCTCTTCCACGGTCGCTTGCACGTTCTCCTTCTTTACCGGCATCACCCGGACGATCAATCGGGCCCGGTCGGATTTCTTTTCGGGCGGCGCAGGTTTGGTCGCCTTGAGCGTAACGAAACCCGCCACTCCCACGAGGATGATTCCCGCCGAAATGATAAAGGTTTTCAGTCCCCGACTCATGGATCAACCTGTGTTCTCAAAAGTGTGATCGGACCTCAGGCGGCCTGACTATATACAAGCCGGACCGGGCGGTCAATCTCAGGCGTTGTGAGGAGTCATCCGAAGGTCCGTGGAGAAGATTTTCGGCAGAAGTTTGCGGGTCGCTCTTTCTTTTCGAAAGAGCCGCCCCCTGAACGCAAGAAAACCCGCCCTCTGACTCGTGGGCTATCTGTGCATCCAGATGCGCGACCGTTGGCAAAGAGTTCAGCAAAGTGGTGCGAACCGGCTGTATGGGAAACAAAGTCGCCCACTCGTTTGCACAGGACTCATCGATCGTACTCGGACAGCACGCGGCCCAACCCGTAGCCCCTGAGCAACGCCATCCGGTCAATGAAGTCCAAGCATTTGGACCGAGTGGCTGCGGGGCCGCCTTGAGTATATAACCTCACGACGATCGTTCCTGCCGACTCGGCGAGTGCAGCAGTAGAGGTTTGGATATCGAATACTTCCTCCCCGAACAGGGCAAGGAATTTCTCGCACGCTTCCAGCGTTCCATCGGGAAGCTTTCCTGTAGACCTTTCCAACGCCACCAAGAGAGCGTTTGGGTACGTGTCGAAAGCAGGACTCTTGACGTATGCCTTGACGAGGCCGCTGTAGTTCCCAATCTGATTCTTGGCTAGGGTGAAGAAGCACCGACCGGCTGCCTCGTGTATCTTCTCATCTGAGTCGTGAAAGAGTTTGATCAACTGATTTTCGCACGCCGCTCGAAAATCCGCGTAAGGAAGATTCTCGCCAAATATCTTTGCGGCTTCCGCTTTCTCTAACGTCCCGGCTTCCAGGCAACTCCGCATCAAGGGGCGTGCTGCTGGCATGGTTAGCCCGGCCACGCAAGCCCTGCGGGCTCCAACTTGGCGCACGGACTCAATATCCGATTCGAGCATCCGACTCACGAGCGTTTCGAGAGAATCAAAATGCGAACGCAGAGCGTAAGTCAGGTAGTGCTCCACAGGCTCGGTGCCCAGCAGGTCTTGGTCGCAGTTGGTAAGGCGCTTAAAGAGCCGTACCGAAACATCTCGATCATGATTCCAAGCCGCTGTGAGCGCATAAGCAACGCATGACCTGACTGCCAAGGACGGGTCATCCACCATCCGCTCGAGTATG
Organism: uncultured Syntrophaceae bacterium; assembly: GCA_964497585.1. Classification (GTDB taxonomy): domain Bacteria; phylum Desulfobacterota; class Desulfomonilia; order Desulfomonilales; family Desulfomonilaceae; genus CAZCDS01. Next base: position 15,544 of record CAZCDS010000056.1, on the reverse strand, counting down.
GGCAGCACTGACGGCGTGCGTGAATCGTCCTCAAACAGCATTCTTCCGAGTGCCATCGCGGCAGAACCTCTCACCGAGTTCACACCATCTTGCCAGAGGCCCATACCGCTGGCATACGCCGGGTCCGGGTCGGGATCATGACACGCGTACCATTCTAGGATTTCAACGACGTGGCCAGGCAGCGGCAGTCTGGCGCTCTTCTCGACGAGGGAACAAATCCATCGACCGCACGGGTGTCCGGGCAGACTGTGACACCTGTCACACACATCGACGATTTTTTGGACTCCAAGGTCTGCGCCGGCTATCCCGCGGAGAATGGCATTGAAGTAATCCGGAATCAGTTCATCGGACATTTTATTGATGAGCAGGTTGGCGAAACGCTCAGGCTCCGCCTTCGTTTGTTCCTCCAGCACCCCGGCCAGCTCAAACGAACCGCCTTTGAAGAAATCGTTGTCTTCTCGAGGAGTTCTTACGCGTCCATACTTACTCATTGCGCGGAGCCACTGTTCGTCACTCATTTTCAAGGCTGCTTGTTTGGGGATAGGCGAATGCACTGATCCCCAGCGGCCTTCCCGTGGTGGCTCGGGGAAATCGCGACCGAACTTTCGCCTTAGCTCCGCGAGGCGTTTCAGAGCTTCATCCGACAAGCGCGACTCGGCCATGCCGCTAAGTAGTACGAACTGTGTATAACCGTGCTTGCGCCGGATATCTGGCCCCCGCTCCCATTCCGGATAATACTCCATGATCATGTCTTCCAACCGGTCGAGCTGGCCGGCCGTGCAATGAGGTGTAATCGATTCCAGAAGTTGGCGAGTGGCCCATCGGGGTTCCGTGGAGTAACCGGATTCCATCCGAAAGGTGCCCTCCAGCAGGTACGCGGCGGCTTCCTGCCCAAACTCCTCGCCGTTGGCGGCATACGCTCGCTCGATCAGGTATTGAATCGTGTCATGTTTTGAATCGCGGAGAGGTTCGATAACAGTCCTGAGCGCTGGGGGCTGCCTTGACGCAAGCGAGCACAAGGCTTGTTCCATCGCACCCAGGATAACCTCATCAACTGAATCAGTTTTCTGGCTGAATAAGCGAGTCGACCAGATTACGTCGCGGTATGGGACGAGATCTCCGCCGTACAGGTTCTGTTCAATGACCTGCAGCATGAATGGAAGAACCTGCTCGACGAATTGTTGTGGCACCCTTTCGGCTGTTTCCATGAAGAAATGCTTTGCGAACTGGCTCTCCGGAATACTCTTCTCGAAGGGATTCGTATCACCGGCTTCCAGACAAATTTTTTTGCGTCGCTCCAGGTAATGCGCAATCATCTCACACGCGCATTCGGGATGATGCTGCGGCAGTTGGCTGAAGACAGACCAGAAATCGCTATTCACAATGATTGACCGTTTCGACTCATCGAGTAGGCCTTCGTCCAATAATCGCAGGGTCATGGCGAAGAACTCACTCCCGGCGCCTGCGTCGCCAACTTGCACCAAGTAAACGAGTCGTTGATTCCAACGCTCCGACTCATTAAGGTGCGGGCCAACGAGCACAGCTACACGGTCCGCGATGTCCTTCTGAACGCCTCCCAAAATAAAAACAGCCCGGTCGACGATCTCATCATCTAGGGATTCAATCCATTTCTCGATTTCGGCCTCCGCATCAAGCACATTGAACCACGCGACAGATCCGTGGAGCAACCGCCAGATGTGCTGCTTCGCTTTATCAGCAGGGTCGGATTTCTTACACCAGTCCTCGTTTTCCAGCAACGTCTTCAATATCTGCCACTCCTCAGAGCAAGGATCAGACAACCTGCCCAGCCATTTGAAAACCAGGTCCTTAATGTGGAACCTGATCTTACTGTCGTTGAGACAATGTCTCAGATCTTCGATGTACGACTCGTCGACGCCGCGGCTCCTCTTGTATGTCAAGATCTGTTTTACTTGCGAACGCCGAAAAAGGGTCTGCTCACCGTCCTTCAGTAAATCGATCAGTTTCTTGCCTTTTCTGAAAAACGATCGCGCGTACGCGTAATCGAAGAAGCCCTGATGGAAAAAGGCGTAGCTGTTGCCATCCTTAACGAGGACGTTCTCAGAAGTCATGAGGCGGACATCCCTGTCGTAATCATCAAGGATCTCTGCCGGCGCAATGAGCGATTCGTTTTCGTTCATCTGATCGCGGAGCCGTTCTATGACTTCTGTCCACCTAATAGGGATCCTCGACAGGCGTTCCAGTGCGGTCTGTTTGTGTCTCCAGAAAGCATCGTAGAGCGCTGTTACATCATTCAAGTTACTTGGCTCGACGTCTGGAGCTTTCAATGCCTCGCCCAATAGCCAAAGATGGAGCGGGATGGACAATAGTTTAATTTGTGTTTCCGAGAACCCCTTGGGATTCTGCCCGTATTCCCTGATAACCTCTTTTACAGTTTCGGGTGTCAAAGGGGCCACCTTGATCTCTTGGTCGATTCTCTTGGCCTTTTTCAATCGCCCCAACCTGTAGTCATAAGCAAGATCGAAGCCTCGACAGGCCAAGATCACGTGACATTGTGGCTGGCGCAGCGCCTGGTCGATTATCTCGTCAATGCACTCGAAAAACTCAGGGTGTCGGCCTGACGCGTTACTCACGGCATCCAACTGGTCGACCACAAGGACCGACCGTTGTTTCTTGGATACTGCGGCCAAGCAGAGCGCAGGGGACCCCCGGAGAACCAGTTGCCCACCTACCTCGTCGGGCAGCTGAGTCGGCATTAGCCGGTCCACTCGAAAGGCTAGCACGTGCCATCCCGCCGTTCGTAACTCCTCGACGACTTGGACGATGACACCGCTCTTTCCCACACCCGCATCGCCGGTAACAAGTGTGCATTTGTTGGGGCTTTCCGACAGGAGGTTCTCAACCACTTTGCAGGCTTCTTGCCGCGAAATCGATCGGCCGCCTATGGCCATGTCTTTCAAAGGCTTCAAGTATCGATCAGTTGCCCTGGTGACAGACTGGAACAAACCGGCGTCTTTCCCCAAGTCCCGGCTTCTATATCCCCGGTCACGAAGCTGTTTCCAAAGGGTCCGAGCATAGACCGTCTGCTGCATGTATGTTCCACTCGTGGTCATCTGAGCTAGGACATCGAGCGCATTGTCAGGCTCACCTTCGACCACCAGTTGGAGCCTCCCACGGACGTGTCCGCGTAACGTGTCTTCGTCAATGGTGTGACACGTTACTCGCTTTAAAGCTTCATATACTTCTGATGAAGAGTACTTCTTCCAGCAATCGCACAGCTGTTGAAAAGACTGACGGTGCAGTTCCGCATTCAGGAAGTCGCGTTCAAACTCTTCAAACGATTCCGATTTCTGAGCCCTGAAGGACAGCTCCTCCAATTGGTAGGCGGAGTGCTGGGAGACAAATACACATTCGGTATCAGGGGCCGTTAGCTTCTCCCCGAACACTGCCAGCATTTCTTTGAGGTCTGCAATAGTCCAACGGCCCGTAGTTGTTTTCTGCCTCTTAACTTGATGATATATTTTCGTTTTGCCCTGCTGCGTGCAGAACTCGACTCCTTTGCCTTCGTCTCCGGGCGGCTCCAAGCGGATTGAATGAATCCTTTCGGAAAGGATGTCGGTGAATTGGAGCACGGTCCACAGAGCTTCGTACCCGACGCCGAGTTTTGCGCTGGATCCCCCTGGCAACGGCATCCTGGAACCTCCTTTCCAAGGTCAGCCGATCGACCAAGATTACCAGAGATGTCCCCGTTCGGGTCGTGGCCTCTTGCCGTCCACAACTTTCCCGCCCCGCTGTAAGCAGCCGCGGGCTCGGCTTGCCAAAGGTGAAGATATCCTAAGCCCTTGGGAATGGCAAGCATCCATATGGGATTGGAAAAAGGCTGTATGACTTGCCTTGGCTTCTTGAACATCGGAGTATTTGGTGCAGGTTTTCTCGGCATCTGACAAGCAAAGCCGTCTGTCCCACGTTGCGTTCGCGAAGACGCGAACCCATGGGTATCAATGTCCAACCGGCCCAGGGCTGGAAGGCACACGACTATCTTTCCACACTCAATGTACGAAAGCACAAAACGGCATTGTTATTCTTACGGAATCGAAGAATATAGTTCTCAGACACGCGTGATTCCAAAAAAAGCGCCCTGACGACCCCGACATCCCATTGCGCTGCACCGGAGTGGATGCATTTCGGGCCGACCCCAACTTGTCAATCTGGGACAAGTGTGGCAAAGTCTGGGAGACCGCGGTGCTTTTCTCGACCGGGGTCATAACGGATCGGACGGACGAATTTCCGTGAGAAACGGACATGTTGTGAACAAAGAATATGACGTCATTGTGGTCGGCTCGGGACCCGGCGGTGCGGGCGTAGCCCGTGAGATGAGCAGGAAGGGCCGGAAGGTCCTGCTCATAGAGAAGGGCGGATATATCAAGAGAGTCGGATCGACGCTCTCAGTCTCTCTCATGAGCGAAGGGTTCGGGTTGACCCGCAGCAGGGAGAAGAACTGGGTTGTCCGCGTGGCCAATTGTGGGGGCGCATCCAATCTGGCCGCGGGCTGCGCGATACCTCCTCCCCGGGAAGTGTTTGACCCGGTCGGCGTCAATCTGGAGGCCGAGGCGGAAGAAGCCCGCGAAGAGCTCTGGATCGGAGAACTCCCCGACGAGCTGGTCGGAGAAGCCAATCTTCGCCTCATGGAGACCGCCAACGAGCTGGGATACAACTGGCACAAAATGGAGAACTTCATCGATGTGGAGAAGTGCGTGCCGAACTGCCCACTCTGCACTCTTGGATGCCGTCGAGGGGCGAAATGGACCGCGCGCGTCTATGTCGAAGAGGCGGTAGACAAAGGAACGGAACTCCTCCTCCACACAAAGGTGCAACAGGTGCTGGTGGAGGACGGCAAAGCGGTCGGCGTCATTGCGAGGAACGGTCTGCAAGATCGTCGTTTCCACGGCAAAGCGGTCGTCTTGTCTGCTTCGATGGGGAATACGCCGATCCTTCGGCGTTCCGGCATCGACGAGGCGGGTCGAGGATTCGCCTGCGACTATGCCCAATTCGTGGGAGGCATCAGCAAGTACATCAAAACACTCCGGGCTAATCCCATGACCGTCGGTAGCCTCGAGCACTACCGATCCGACGGTTTTATCATCATGCCCATGTTTCACGGCTTGGCCGGATTCGCTGTGGAGCTTGCCCGTACGGGCCCCCGACATCTCCGCAAGCTCCCCAATTTCTGGCGTCTCACCGGGATCATGGTAAAGATCAAAGACCAACTCCAAGGGGATATCTACGAGGATGAAGACTTTTCCAAACCCGTGACCGCAAACGATCGAGCCCGGCTTGGCAAGGGTGTGGAGATCGCGAAACGCATACTTCGGAGAGTGGGTTGCCGGGACGACTCACTTTTTGTCACCAATCCGCTCGGCTCACCTCCTTCAGCGTCCTGCCGAATCGGAGACGTTGTAGACGCCAACCTTCAGACGAGAATCCCGGGTCTATTCTGCTGCGATTCCAGCGTATTCCCGGAGGCTCTCGGCCTTCCCGGGGTCTGGACGATCGTGTCGCTGGGCAAGAGGCTGTCAAAGCACCTGGAGGAGATGCTCAAACGCGGATGATTTCTCCCGCCCCACAAAGTGAATCCTGCATGCCGATGAGCGCAGCCATCCTCGCGCCGCGCTCCAATAATCCAAAACACTGGAGAGGCCACCCGGGTGTCTTTGACTTGAGGCGTCGTAGTGTGTACTGTCCAAGACAGGCGCCCAGTGATTGACGTCAACAACCCTTCGAATAAATGGAATTCACTTGCATTCTCTCAGGTGTCTGGACTCCGGAATCCACTCTCCCCCGATTCTTGGGAGACGGTTGGGATGAGCCTGCGGTCCATGTTGCCTCGTGCCTTTCAATGCCTGGAAGCGGGCATGCGAACCACCTGATCAAAGCTCAACAAGACAGGAGAGCCGCATGAGAGATTCGGACAAGACTGGAGACGAGCCGTTCGATTTTCGCGGCCAACCGGAGCAATCGGATGGAGCCGAAAGACAAGGTCCCACCCGCAAGACGGTGGAAGACGAGTTACGTGAGGAAAGGGACCGGGCCCAACGCTACCTCGACATAGCCGGCGTCATCTTTGTTGCTCTGGATCGGGACGGAAAGGTGACCCTGGTCAACCGGAAAGCGTGCGAAATACTCGGATGTAACCAGGACGAGATAATCGGCAGGAATTGGTTCGAGCATTTCCTTCCGCAGCGCCTGCGTGAGCCCGTGGGATCGGTCTTTTTCCAGCTCATGGCAGGTGAAATAGAACCGGTTGAATACTTCGAGAATCCGGTCCTTTCCAGGGACGGAGAAGAGCGTGTAATAGCCTGGCATAACTGCGTTCTCACAGACGAGTCCGGCAAGATCATAGGGACACTGAGTTCGGGCCAAGACATTACAGACCGCAAACTGGCTGAAGTAGCGCTCCAAGCAGAGAAGAAGAAATTCGAGAGCGTCGCCGAGAATGCGCCCTTCGGCATGGTGATGATCGCGAGGGACGGGAAGTTCATCTACGTCAACCGGAAATTCGTCAAGTTGTTCGGCTACGATCCGGACGAGATTCCCGACGGAAGGACATGGTTCAGAAAGGCCTTTCCTGATAAGGCCTACCGTTCCGAAGTAATATCGGCCTGGATCGGAGACCTCGAACGATCCGGACCGGGGGAACAGAGGCCTCGGATCTTCTCGGTGACCTGCAAAGACGGCGCGGAGAGGGTCGTCCATTTCAGGCCCGTTCAACTGGAATCCGGCGAACATCTGATGACCTGTGAGGATATAACCGAACGCAAGAAGGCGGAAGAGACGATTCGTGAGAGCGAAGAAAGGTACAGGAGCCTCTTCGAGCAGTCCACTGACGCCATTTTCATCGTTGGGCCGGACGGGAAGATCGTCGATGCCAACCCGCCCTGCACCGAACTTTTTGGCGCGGCCGAAGAAGAGCTCGTCGGCGCTGACATTCGCCAATTCTACTGGAACCCCGCAGATCGTCAGGCAATTCTGGAACAGGTGGACCGCGAGGGATCCATCAGAGGATACGAGTGGTTGGTCAAGAGAAAAGACGGCAGCCAGAGGGTCTGCCTGCTGAATTCTTCCGTTTGGAGGGATGAGCGGGGCGAGAAGCTTGGCGACCTGAGCATAGCTCGCGACATCACCGAATCAAGGCAACTCGAAGAACAGCTCCTTCGAGCCCAAAGAATGGAAGCCGTCGGAACCTTGGCCGGAGGTATCGCTCACGATTTCAATAACTTGCTGCAGGTCATCCAGGGCTATTCGGATATCGCACTGCTCGGCTCGACAAAGGGCCGGTCCGGCCACGCGGAACTCATGGAAATAAAAGAGGCAGCACGGAGCGCAGCAGAACTCACTCAGGGCCTGCTTACTTTCAGCCGTCGTGTCGAGAGCAGACTCAGGCCGGTGAACCTCAATCACGAGTTGAAAAACCTCGGCAGAATGCTCACCCGAACCATTCCCAAGATGATCGACATCCAGCTCAGGCTCGATGACAACCTTGCCACCGTAAACGCGGATCCGGCCCACTTACAGCAGGTTGTCATGAATCTGGCCGTCAATGCCAGGGACGCGATGCCGGACGGAGGAAAACTCGTGATCGAAACGAGAAACGTGCACCTCGACGAACACTACTGTAAGACTCACCTCGGAACGAAGCCGGGGGATTACGTGGTGCTGGCCGTTTCCGATACGGGCCGGGGGATGGACAAAGATCAGGTAAAACATATTTTCGAGCCGTTCTTCACAACCAAGGAAGCAGGTAAGGGCACCGGTCTCGGGCTCTCCATAGTCTACGGGATCGTCCGGAACCATGGTGGAAACATCATGTGCTACAGTGAGCCCGGCCAAGGGACGACGTTCAAGATCTATCTGCCGGCCATTGCCAAGCATAGGGCCGGCGGCCGGCTCGCCGACAAGGACGAGCCTGTCGGCGGTCACGAAACCCTTCTCCTCATCGATGACGAGGAGCCGATACGCAGGCTGGGTGCGGAGATACTCTCTCGATTCGGATACACCGTGCTTACCGCTGACAACGGAAGGGAAGGTCTTCAACAGTACAAGAAGCGACAGAAGGAGATCTCGCTCACCATACTCGACCTGATCATGCCGGAGATGAGCGGGAGGGATTGCCTCCGCGAAATCCTGAAGGTCAATCCTTCCGCCAAGATCCTCGTGGCCAGCGGGTACGCGGCCAACGGTCATATCGACAAGGCTCTCGAGGAGGGCGCGATCGCCTCTATTCAGAAACCTTACGAGGCAAAGACCTTTCTTGAGCTCGTTCGTCACGTGCTCGACGATTAGGCGCCGAGGATTCGCCGTTGAGCATGCGAGAACAGTGCTTTCATTGCAGCGCAGTACGGGTCCTTCTTGCATGGGTCGCCGGTCGCGCAGAGAGATCTCAATGCGCAGCCACCATGACAGATCCCGAGAAACTCGCACCGACCGCAATCCTCCTGAACAAGTAACTGAGAAGGCCTCTCGATTAGCAGCCTCCTAGCGTTTCCGGCCAGCACCTCATTCAACCCGCGCGCGGCGGCGATATTGCCAAACCAATACTCCGGGAATCGATGCCAGTTGTCGCACTGAAAGACATTTCCCTCAGGATCGATGCAGATCAGATCATGCACACAGTTCGGACTCAGCTCACAAAGCATGTTTGCGCACTCCGTAGTGCTGAAGAAACGGACAATTCTGTCCAGAAAATCTATGACTATCCCGTCGTCTCGCCCCTGTGAGAGATATATGTCGATCAACTCGCCGTAAAACCGGCTCAATTGAACGTTGTCAAGGGGAAACACCACGTCCCCCACGGCAGCGCGGTTGGGCGAGAATATTGTGTTGAGCTGAAGTATCTTGACCCCCAATTCCTTCACGTAATACGTATAGAAGCGCTCAGCCCCCAGCTCCAGGGTCTCATGATTGATTACGGACGTAACTGCAACGTTCATGCCGGCCTCTCTCGCCGAGTCGAGCCTCTCTCTCCAGACCTCGGAGAATTGATCCGGGCCGCTGCCACCGAGCATCCTGTAGATGTTGGGGAAATCCATTGACGAGGTCAGGTGGTTGCCGAACATTTCGGAGAAGACTTGTATCCATTGTTCACCATATCCCAACAAGTTGGTAATACACGAATGGTCGAAGGATTTTCCCCTGCTCCGCTCAATGCCTCGAACGATCTCGAGAGCGGCTGCAAACCAATCGGGACCCAGACTCAAAATCTCCCCACCTTGCCATGTGATTGATATTGCGTCGATATGTACTTGATCCATATAGTCTGCTATCTTACTGAGAATGGTATGCAATCGATCGTGGGTCATCTTTGATTGTGACCGCCGCTGATAGCAGTGCCGGCAAGCCGCGTCGCAATCGAGAGTCGGCATCAATATTACTGCAAAGTCTCGCATCTGCAAACCTTAGCAAAGGATGATGGGGAGCGCTTCCTAGCAAACGAGTGCCTGCAAAAGCGCGATCCCCTGCGGCCCGTGAAAGACGGTCTCATCATCCCGATAACGGCCTTTCGCCGGGATTGTTTTCGAGCTCTTCATCGCCGTACTCATTCAGGTAGACCGCGTCCAATCCGCAGCACAGGCTGTGGTATCGGCATTGCGGGAAGACGCATTTCTCAGGAAATCGGTTGTGGCCCACATTGTTGAGACTGCTGACATAACGCTCGAACCCATCCTCCCGGAGGAGTAACAACGCTTCGTTGTTGGATCTGTGAGGCAGGTGAGGGGCCACACAGTACGGGACATTCTCCAATATCACATGCGGGTATCGGTCACCGTTCAACGACCGGAAATGTTCTTTCAGAGTCTTCAATCTGCACACAATCTCCATGTTCTCGAACGCGGCTCCTTCCAATTCGGGTTGGGATAGAATATGAGCATTCACGTGCTTGAAGGAGGCGACCTCCTGTATGAGAAGCTCTAAACGCTTCAGGTTGTGCGTGGTGAGGCATGTATTGACATCCAATTCAGTCAGGCCCGTTCTATTCACCAGGTCGATAGCCTTCATCGCTTCGTCGTAGCTTCCCTTCCGCTGAACCAACGTGTCATGTACATCACCGATTCCGTGAAGCGATATGCACAGACGAGTGATGCCCGCTTCAACAAGTCTCGGCAACATTTCTTCGTTGAGGTTGCTGCCGTTTGTGGTCAGCCAGAGGTTGGAGATCCCGTTTTGGCGGGCGAATCTCACATACGCAACGAGAGACGGGTTCAGCGTGGGTTCTCCTGCGCCGGAGAGGAGAATCGAATCGAATCCTTCTCGTGCGCACTTTGATATGAAGTCGAATACCCACTTGTCGAGATCGGGCGGATTGCGACCCTTTTGGTCAGCTGCCGCACAGAACAGACAGTTGTTGTTGCACTCGAATGTGCAGAAGATTACCCCGAAGGCCCTTTCGGGAGAAGTTTGGGACCCTATCTCCAGCCCAGTCGTCGACCCTGTTTCATGGTCCCACACGGGCCCGGAAAATGGCTCGGAGAGGATCGACTCCTCCGTAGAGAACAGAGCGTCAGCCGCGCGGGTCTCGACCAAACCCGACCCAATCAGGTGGGCGACGTCTCTCTTCAACTCGGTTGCAGCGCTTCGTATTATACCGAGCAATCGCGTTATGCCGTCACAGGAAAAATGGGGATCCGGCATCTTGAAGTAGCCCAAACAATATTGGAAGAAATCGCAGCCAGAGCATTCGCCGCCTTCTTGAATAAGCGCTTTCTTCAGTCGAACGAGGAACGCGCGTGCTTCTTCCAGTCGATGCGGCTTGGGTATGCGCTGGGAAAACTCGACAACTCCGTCGTCACGTACGAATTGGAACGACGCTGGATCCTCTTCCTGGATATCCCAGAGAGTGATCGGTTGCCCGGTATAGAAGGCCATGCAAAGACCGTGGAAAAAATCGACGGGACTTGCGGCCATGGCGCTGTGGAGGTAGTAGTCCAAGACCTCGGCCAACTCCGTCAAAACACCGTCGTCGGGTTGACCGGTTTCCAGCTTTACGGCGAGGCCGAGTGACAGGGCCACCTTAACCGCATTGGCGAAACCGGCAGCCTCGACGGGTACTATCACGCGAACGGGAACAATCTTGGCAAAATCGACGTATCTATAGAGCAGCGGTGACTCTGCTACCGGGTCACGAAGGACAAGCTCGAGCGGTGTCTCAAGGAGTGACGAGGTGAGAGCACTCGGATCTTTTTCGGAACATTCAAGGCGCGCGGACCGCAGGCGCGTGAGGTCACTGACGGAAAGCGCCTCGGCCAATTCATTCGGATCCGGGGACCTCACAATTAAATTGCGATCCTTGACAGCTCCGATCCTGTCGGTCGGCACGTTATAGGCGATCATGGCTTGATGCTCCGTTGCACATCCCCTCAAGTCCCGCCACCCTGTGCTTGTCCCCTCTCCCAAAGGGAGAAAGCGAGGTCAGGGCGTATCTTACTCGTTTGAACACACATTGGCATCGGGCACACCCAGACCTGAACGCGGAGTTTCCGGCACCGCGGATCGCGCGGTCAAGCTCCCTTTTACGTGCAGATCCACTCCCGAGAGAGTATCGGTACTAGTACTTGTATCGCACATAAGCCTGAAATGTGTTCGGCAGCGGAGTGTACTTGTCCCCATAGTAGATCCGATGATTGTACGCGACAAAACCGGCTTGAAGTCGCAACCTGCCCCGAACTACTATCCTCTTATATCGGAGAGAATCGAGGATGAGCCGTTTCACTTCATGCTCGATCGTATCTCTGAGGCTCCCGGTCACCCTCCTTCGGAGCACCCGTATCTGTTCCTCCAAGGCTCTTTCGAGATAGTTAATGAAGGGCCCCGGATTCCCAGCGGCCACACTGGCCGTTATGTGTCCAATAGCCCTGCCGTATTCCGCGTGGTCTATCTCCTTGCCCAACACGACGGTCCACCCACCTCGCGCGAGGCTGGCTCGCTGCTCACGTTTGTTGTTCCACCGTCTCGGCGTCACCTTGCCCCATTTGTTCCATGGGGCTTTCACCCACTTGCCCCACTTGTTCCACGGCGCTTTGATCCAGAATTGAGCAGGGGCCTTGTCTGCGAACACTCCCCCGAGGAACACCGATCCCACCACGACTTTGGACCACTTCTTGAGGAGTGCGAGGGCTTCCCTTCTCCCGATTTGCTCGGGTTCGTCCCCGCCAACATCCCTGTCGGTTTTCTCTGTGTTTTCGAGATCGTCCTTCATGACCTGACCCCCTTTCAATCGACCACCCTCCGCATGGCTGGGACGAATGACGCTCCAATTTCAGCGCCTAGTCGATGAACCTCGATATACCTTGCGATCCTACGGTTTGAACAGCCCCGAGAACGCTGCTATACCAATAGGTATAATAAGCCAACCGGCGACCCGCTGTATGCTCGCGATGAAGGAGAAGCTCACCCACCATCCTGGGATAATCTCTTTATATGAGGCGTGCCAGCCCTTGAACCCGAAGAGTTCTACCGCCGGAACGAACGCGTTAATGGAGAAGCCCAAAGTGTTCAGAACCATGTACACGGATTCCTTCCATCCGCTGAGAGCAAGGTCCTGCGTTTTTGCCCAAGCCAACAACGAGACCTCTCCGTCCACGTGTCCGGGGTCCGCCTCGATCGAAACCGGATACCGCCACAGATAAATGAACCAGGGAATAGCTACGAAGCCGAGCATCCAAGGTAGCATCCACAGCATACGCGCGCCGAAGCCGGTACTATGGGCGATGAACCAGTCGACCCATTGGCCTTGATGGGCATAGAGCTTCTCCCGGTAGAATTTATACGATTCCAGCTTGTCCTCTTTTGAGCCGACCGCTGCGTAGTTCTTGGCCAGTAAGCGCAGCATGGCAATCTCAGCCTTCCTCCGGGCCAGCTCCATCTCCACACGGGTCTGCTCCGTTTCACCCTTGCCGGTCTGTGCAGCCTTGTTGTCTTGGCCCTCGGATCGCCCCGCCTCTTTTGCGCCCTTATTTGAAATCGGTTTTGTGCGGCGCCCTCCTTGCCAGCCTTGAGCCCGTCCGTGGTCAGTCCCACCCGTAAGGCTCCTGTTGATGGCTGGCTCGAGTTCTTCCCACCTGATGAACAGTAATCTCGAGTAGAAGGCCCCGGTCAAATCGATCGCAGGGTACGACGGTTCGCCTGAAGCCTTCCCCGAGTCGCTTATCAACCTGTGAGGAACACTTCTCCCTTTTTCCATCCGTTGGCGGGCTTCCTGTAAAGCCTTCGTCTCTACAGCCCCTCTCGGAAAGTCCGGAAGCACCTGATGGCCGAACATGATGTCCTCACACCGGGCGCCGACGAAACTGATCCGGGCGTTCGGTTCGACCGTGATCCCTGCGAAATCCAGGTCATTTTCAAACCGGGCATTCTCGAACCGGAGTTCCCGATTTATGAGGGAGCAACTGAAGAGCGCGGCCTCCTGAAATCTTGCCTCGGTAAAATCGGCAATGTCGTGAAACGTACACAAGTCGAAACGTGCCGGAGCCGTTGCCCGCATGGGGCCTGAAGCGAAGCGTGCCTTCTTGAAGACGGTCTCTTTCAGGAAATCTGCCGCGGAGAAGTCTACACCACCAACGAACGAGGCTTTTTCGAAATCAGCCTTTCCTCTGAAGACTGCCGCTTTGAAATATGCCCCACCGCGAAACTCCGCTTGCCGGAACCTGCCCTCTGTTTCGGAGCCGAGATCACTCTCTCCTTTTTTTTCGCCGAATTTGACCATCGTGAAGTCAGCTTTACTAAGAAATTTGGCCGTCGTGAACTCTGCTCCCCGGGGGAACATGATGTCGGCGAAGACCGCGTCTCTGCGAAACGTACAATTGGAGAAAAAGGCTTGATCGTGAAACGTGCGTACCGGAATCTCGACGGTCTTAGGACCGGAATCACTTCGTTCTTGTGTGGGGTCGGGTCCGAAGACTACTTCTCTGGCAAACTCCGCGTCCGAGAAGAAGGCCTCCGCACGAAAAGCAGCGTGTTTGAAGTCGGGCGGTCCGCGGAACTTCGCGGCCCAAAAAACTGCTTTCTGCTCCCAAACGGCCGAGTTGAAAGCCGCCGTCGCCTGAAATATTGCCTCGTGAAAGACTGCTCCGTTGTGAAACCGGGCACCGTGAAAGGAAGCCTCCCCATCAAACCGCACGCCGGAGAACCCGGCATCGTCTTGAAAATCGACCGCCTGAAAGGACGCCTCTCCGAAGACTCTATTCCGAAACTCCGCTGCCTTGGCGAACTTGGCGCGGTCAAAAACTATCGCCCCAGGGGATTCCACTGACTTGCGCTTCGCGGACGTGAAATTGGCCTTACCGAGAAACCCGGCATCGCGAAAGAACGACCTCCGAAACTGCGCGTTCTCAAACGACGCATTATTGACAAACATCGCACGGTCGAAGTACGCATCATGCTCGAATTGAGCCTCGTCGAAATTGACCGCCAGTTCAAACAGGGTATCTTCGAAGTGTGTCTCCCTCTTGAGCACGACGCCTTTGAAAGATGCCAAATCGAAAAACCGGGCACGTGCAAAAACCACTTGACCGTCGATCATAGTCCTCTTGAAAGATGCAGGCTTCCGAAACTCCACCATCGTCAAATACACAGCGCCCTTTATGTAAGATTCCCGCATTTGAAAGGACTTCAAGAAGCGCGTCATCACCTCATCCTGAGACCCCTCGGCCGGTACCCAGGCGATAAGCCCGCCGCGAATGGCGCAGTTTTCAATGGTGATCTCTTGATCGATCAGCTGCACACGCCTGGTGTTCCTGCGCTTCAGGATCTTGATTGTCCCATTCCCAGGCTTCGGCTCCTCTTCGCGCTTCCGGGAAGGCGGCTCAACGAACATAAGATCTCCGCCAACTTCACAATTGATCAGCTTGATACCCTGGCGGCCCTTGCGAAGATACTCGTTCAAATAGGTCAAGGCTGAATCCGTATCGGAGTCTTCGATGATGCGACCGCGGATTTCGACTCGATTAGGCCCCGCGCGCGCTTTGTCGATTGCTTGTTTTAGTTGCGTCGTGGTTATCGGAATTCGACCCGCCGCGAGGGTCGGACGTGCACCAGATGGCAGCCCCGCGAGTATTGCCCCAAGAAAAAGGAACGCGAACACTGAAATTGCACCCACGCGGAACACCCGACCGGTGGAATGACGCTCCCACTCCCTGAAAGGGCCGGCGGTCACCTTAGATACATCCCCCCACAACGGGCGCTTGAGACAAGGTGAACCCGATTCTCTTCGAATTCTCATCGTCAAGCCTCCCCAAACCAGGGATGTTCAGTGAAGAATTCTTGTGCAAGCGGCCCGGACCGGGTGGTCCGGCACTCATTTGCGGTGGCCCCTGGTACTTTGAAGGGATATGTTCGTCCCCCAGAACCCAACCATCAGGCGAGGCCCCCCGCTTTGACTTAGTGTACCGAATTTATGCCGATTATAATACTATTTTACTATACAGTACCCTCGAGTCTGCTGTCAACGTCAACCTTGGGACCAGAATCCACCGTCTGATTTTCGCGGACGGATTTTGTACGACCTGCCGGGCAT
>CAZCDS010000055.1:0-44471 GCA_964497585.1 uncultured Syntrophaceae bacterium | reverse complement strand
ATGAGTTCTTCAATGGTGGGCAATATTCAGTACCTATCTGATCGCAACTTGGTATTAATCGAGGTAGGCGCTCTAGGATGGTCACACTCTTTCGAACCAGGCGGAACTCGAGATCCTTTCGTCATCCTTTCAATACCCTTGACAAACCGGCAAGAATTCAGGGGTCCTGGTGGGGATCAAGGACATGTAATCTCTTTCCATTATCAGTCTTTCTGGCGGGCTGAGTCTAGACTCGTCCGCACGGCCAACAGAATCTGTTTCAGGTCGAATGGTTTGCTTATGAAGCCCGTTGCACCACGTTTGAGAACATCTCTGGTGGGGCCGTTGGCGGAGTACCCGCTTGCGATCAAGATTTTTGCACTGGGATCCATGGTGAGCAGCCTTTCAAGGCATTGTTTGCCGCTCATCTCAGGCATGACGAGGTCCAGAATTACCAGGGATATTGAATCCTTGTGATGCTTGTAGACTTCCAGGGCTTCTCGTCCATTTGCCGCGGTTAGCACGGTGTACCCGGCCAGCTCCAACATTTCCGAACCCAGCGTCCTTACCGCTTCCTCATCATCCACAAGCAGGAGAGTCTCGGTCCCCCCAGCAGGCATCTCAGTGGTGTCCGCCACTGCCGTGGGCAGGTCCATCTCAGCCACAGGAAAGTAGATTTTGAAGGTTGTGCCGGTGCCCTCCTCACTATAGCAGTTGATGTGTCCACCGTGACTCTTTACGATGCCGAAGACGATTGAAAGTCCCAGTCCAGTACCCTCTCCCGCTTGCTTCGTGCTGAAAAACGGCTCAAAGACACGATCCCGCACCGGTCCTTCCATACCGTGACCAGTATCGGTGACAGTTAACAGGACATACTTGCCAGGTTTGACCTCTGGATGCAGACGGCAGTATTCTTCTAGGAGAGTCTCGTTCCTGGTTTCAAAGATGAGTCTTCCGCCGTCGGGCATGGCGTCGGCAGCATTTATGGCCAGGTTCACCAAAACCTGCTCCAGTTGGGAAGGATCGCCGCTTATTAACTTCAAGTCTTCCGCCAAGACCATCTCAATATTGATCATTTTTGGAATCGTAACTCGAAGCATCTCTTCTGCTCGGTGGACTTCGTGACTGAGGTTCAGAGGTCTCATCAGAGATTCAGCCTTCCGGCTGAACGTGAGTATCCTCTTCACCAACCTGGCTCCATTCTGGGCTGCTCGACGGACGGCCTGCAAAGATTTCACAGATTTCTCGTCCATGCCTCCCACGTGAAGAAGCATATCAGTCTGGCCGAGCATCACCTGGAGCAAGTTGTTAACGTCGTGGGCAATGCCACCGGCTAACGTGCCGAGTGCTTCCATCTTCTGAGACTGAAGAAGCGTGTCCTCAAGACGTTTGGCCTCGGTGATATCTAGAACCGTCCCAGTCATGCGAAGTGGCTTACCGCCCTCGTCGTGTTCCACGACCTTGCCACGCGCGGAAATCCATATCCACTCTCCCGATTTGGTTCGACTCCTAAACTGGAGTATCAGAAAAGGAAGACCACCTTGGAGATGCCGGTTAAGGACATCCGAAACGTGAGGCCAATCCTCGGGATGGACAAGTTTTTTCCACAGTTTGAGATCCGGTGAAATCTCATTTCGGATGTACCCTAACATATTGTACGTCCGTTCACTCCATACCGCCTTTCCCGTCCGAAGATTCCAGTCCCAGAGGCCAAGGTCTGCGGCTTTCAGCGCAAGGTCCAACCTTTCTTCGCTTAATCGCAACGAATCTTCCGCCGTCTTTCGTTGGGTTATGTCCATAACGTTGCCCATGATAACCGACCGTCCCTGGTAGCGAATGCGTGCGGCATAGATTTCGAGCCACTTGAAGCCTCCATCCTTGCAGAGAGCACGGAATTCATATTGAGTAGGCACGTCCCGGCCATGGATTCGTTTCACTCTTTTCGAAAAAACCAGATCCCTGTCATCAGCATGGACAAAGTCGAGAACATGCTTCCCGATCATTTCCTCGGGCCGATATCCAACCATTTGCGCCAGGCGGTTGTTCACGTAGGAAAAAGGTCCGAATTCCTGTATGAACACTCCCATGAGGGAATTCTCCGCCATTTGGCGATACCGTTCCTCGCTCTCTCTCAGGCTCTCCTCGGCCTTTCGGCGAGCCGTGATGTCCACGAAAGAGAGCAGGACTCTCGAGTAAGTGCTTTCAAAACCTGGAACCACTGACCATTGCATGAGGGTGCGGATTGTGTCTCCATGCAGAGTTCTGTTGACGGTTTCAGTTTCAAATTGTGTCCGGCCTTCGGCAATTACGACAAGTTCTTCCTTGAACACATCCCAGGACTCGCCGCACAACACCTGGTTGAGTTTTCGGAGTAGCTGATCTTTGCTCGTCGCGGCGTACATGTGGCAGGTAGCGTGATTGACGTCCAAGATCTTGACCAATGAAGCGCACTTCTCCACTTCCTCCGGATGGCTGTCGAAATATTCTCTGAAATCAGTAATGCCTGAGTCTCTGAGTCGCTCTATGTAGGCCTTTACCTCCGAGAAATCTTCCTCCCATTGCGATATCGGACTGTACTCGAACATATGGCGGTAGCGTTCCTCGCTCTCCCGGAGCGCCTGATAATGCTGCTTATGTTCGCTCATGTCTACGATGATTCCTCTCAGCCCTGTTATTTTGCCATGGCGTTTCACGGGAGCCGATCTCACCATTATGGGGAAAAACGTACCGTCCTTGCGTTGAGCAAGATATTCGTTGGAGCCCAGTGAGACTCCGTTCATGGCCTTGACAATGTTCTCCAAAGCCCTTGCGCGGTCGTCGGGTGCTATGAGATTCAGAGCGGGGAATGCATTTTCCATGTCTTGCCGAGAGTATCCGGTGATCTCAAAAGCATTCTGGTTAGCAAACGTGACCACGCCTTGTGAGTCAACCTCGAAGACGATTTCCGGTAGGAGATCTGCCAGCTCACGGAAGCGCTCCTCACTCTCCTTCACTCGCCTATCGGCTTCATGTCTGAACAGAGCTGTCTCAAGGGTGCTTGTCAATTCCGCCGTTGCAAAGGGTTTTGCAAGGTATCCGTAGGGACCGGTTTTCTTGGCTCGTTCAAGCAGCTCTCGTCCCGTATATGCTGTCAAATAGACCACCGGAATATCGAAACAGGAGCGAATCTGCTCTGCCGCTTGGATGCCATCGATCTCGCCCCTCAATGAGATGTCCATCAGTATCAGGTCCGGACGCGTTTCTTGGGCCTTTCCGACGGCCTCTTCCCCGCTTGAGACAATCCCGGCAACCTGGTAGCCGAAGTCTTGAACCGTGTATGCCAAGTCTTCCGCGGTAAGCAGATGGTCTTCCACGATCAAGATGGCCGGAGCTCGTTTACCCTCGTCCTGGTTTTCCATAAGGCCTCCTCAAGCTATATTTCCACTTTGAACGTTCAAACAAGCCATTGAACGTCTCCGCACAAAATCCGTGAGGCAGCGACATTAAGACTGTGCTCCTGCCTGCTAAGACCCCTGACCCAAGGGGCCACTAGTTCTGTTCTTGTTCACTCTAAACGTGATCCGAAACTCAGCTCCCTTTTCTCGGCTGATGTCAAGGGAACCGCCGAGCTGATCCACGAAAACCCTTATCAATTTCATCCCAAGACTAATGGGGCTAAGCGTATCAACCTGCTCTGGAATTCCAATCCCATTGTCGGAAACCGTAAGTCTGAACTCGCCCTCGGCCAAAGGGTTCAAGGACACGTGCACTTCGCCGCCTACGTTCTCCGGGAAAGCGTGTCGGAAACAATTGGTAACAAGTTCCGTGATGATGAATCCCAGAGGGATTGCCGTGTCCAGAGGAAACTCCTTTCTGTGTATGGTCTTTCGCACTCTTATGTTCTTCTGCCTCGTATTGTACGAGGTCCTCAGAAAGCCCAACAATTCTTCCACAAACCTTCCAAAGTCAATTTCTGCAAGGCTCTTCGAACGGTAGAGTCTCTCATGAACAAGCGCCATGGACAGAACCCTCTGCTCGGCTTCCTGGAATAGGATTCGAGTGGCTTCGTCTTTGACATGCCTGGCCTGGAGCCTCAGGAGGCTGGACATTATCTGCAGATTGTTCTTGACCCGGTGGTGGATTTCGCGGAGCAAGACTTCTTTTTCCTTCAGGGATGCCCTGATGTGCTGTTCGGTCTCCTTGCGGTCCGTTATGTCCCGGCAAAGACCCACGATTTTCGTCCCATCCTTTCCCTCTATTACTGTAGCATTGATCTCAACGGGGGTAAATTTCCCGGACCTGTCCACGTAGTCGATCTCAAGATTTCTCACAGATCCCATTTCGAGGCACTTTTTCACCTGCGCGGCATTTCTCTCTCTATCATGTTCCGCGGTCCACTCAACAACGGATCTGCCCAGTATCTCTCCCAGGTTCCTGTGGCCGGTCAGACGAACGTATTCAGCGTTCGCATCCAGGACTCTTCCCATCCCATCAAAAACCACGTACCCCGTGTCCGTGGTCTCCACCAGTCCCCTGTAAAGCTCTTCACTGTGCCGCAAAGCCTCTTCTGCCTTCATCCGATCCGTGATGTCCCACAAGAATGCCAGGGAGACTTGCTGGTTCTGCCACATGGTTACCGCGCTTCTTACGTGGATCCAACGCTCCTCACCGTCCTTTGTTACCAATCTGCACTCGTAGGTCTTGCTCGATAGGTCTCCCTTCAATCTTTCCTCGTACACCTTGGCCAGCTTGGGCACATCAGCCGGATGAATAAAGTCCGAGAATCTTCCAGTGAGGAGTTCCTCCTGGGAATATCCTGATATCTCTGACACTATTGGATTCACAAAGCTAATCGTGGCATCTGCAAGATCGACCATCACAATGCCTTCCAGCGAATTGTCAACGAGGAGCCGATATTTCTCCTCAGATTGGCGGAGTGCTTCTTCGGCCTGCTTGCGCTCTGTCAAATCCCTGACGAAGGCGAGGGAGACAGCTCTGTCCTCCCAGGTCGTCATTACGCTCTCGATCTCAACGAAATTGTAATTCCCGTCTTTTCTGAGCAATCGGCATTCGTACAACTGGGGCGAGAAATCACCTGCCAGCCTCTTCTGGTGAACCCTCGTCATGATCTCCAGGTCCTCAGGGTGAACAAACTCGGGAATACGTCGTGAGCGGAACTCCTCTTCAGAGAATCCCGACATCTCCAAAATCCTCGGATTGACAAACGCCGTAGTCGCGTCTTGGACGTTGACGATGATGATCCCCTCCTGCGCATTCTCCGCGACCAGGCGATATTTCTCTTCGGATTGCTGAAGTTGCCGCTCCACTCGTTTTCGCTCGGAAATATCGATCACGTTTCCAATGACCGCTGATGACCCCTGATAGTGAATCCTCGCCGCATAAACCTCAACCCATCTTACGTGACCCGTCCTCGTCTTCGCGCGAAACTCGGAATGCGGGGTTGGGGGCTCGCCTCTGATTCCCTCGATTCCGAGCTGCTTGACCCTTTCAAGGTCCTGTGCCTGCACAAAATCCAGGACATGCTTCCCTATTATCTCCTGAGGCGAGTGATCCAGGATTTGTGCAAGACGTTGATTAACGTAGCGAACTATCCCTTTCTCATGAACGAAGACTCCCACGAGCGAACTCTCTGCGAGCTGGCGATACCTCTCCTCACTCTCTTTCAGCGCTGTCTCAGCTCGCATTCGCTCGGAGATTTGGCGTTTCAGCTCTCTGTTTGCCGTAACCAACTCTGACGTTCGTTCCTGCACACGGTCCTCGAGATCGTCACGGGCCTTGTGCAATGCTGCCACTGCAATATTCCGCTCCTCTTCTCTCTGACGCAACCTTCGCATTCCAACGAAGATTACCGAGATGCCAAGAAGAAATATCGCCCCATGGGAGATCACCTGGACCCACGTCTGGTTGTGCTCCGTCTCCCGAAACGGCTTCATTGGCAACGATATGCTTGCACCACCTCGAACGTCACCCTCCTTGTAGCCCTGGATGCCATGGCATTTCAGACAATTCTTCTTTGCCGTCAAAGGACTCATCAGGCGCAGGTAAGGCTCTCCCTCGATCTCAGTGAACTCCATTTTTTCCTTGAGACCGCCCTTGAACGCCACAAGAGCCGCCTTCTCCCATTCATCCGGCGCGGTTTCAGGACGAAAATGCTTCAGCCCGGTGAGATGAGCCTTGACCCCAAAGCGGTCCGAATACTCTTGGTGCATTTGACGCAGCACATACGCAGCGTTCATCAGAGTGAGTCTTCTTCCGGAAGGGGTCGTGATGTCTCGTTCGGGCACATGTCGAAGATACGGATTGGGCGGTGTCCGCTCGTTTGTCGGGACGTACACTCCCCCATGGGATGCAACCCACGAGCGCGAGACATAGTCTTTGTTGAAGTATGCCCTGGCCATTTTGCGGGCCAAGTTTTCGGTTCCCTGTCGAGTGGTCCACAGAGCCCAGCCGAGAAGTCCAAACACGGTCACGGTCCAAAGGGTCAATATCAGAACGACATGGGATCTCAGTCCTGATAACGCTCCTCCTTCTCCGCTGGAGTGATTGCCACGCTTTGGGGATTCTTTCCTATCATTCGTCCAACTTCCCTGGAAGCTTTCCTTGAGGTCTTCTTCACCTTTCATTGGCTTGCCTGCTGTCCCCTGGTGCATATCCGGTCTCGAAAAACGAGACGCTCCCTCTATTCTATTTCCGCCCGATCCTACCCTGAAACGAGGTCGAAGGTCAAAACAACCCTGGTCAGACGAAGTCTGGTTGCGAGCCATCGCCAGCTTTACGGCTCTTCGCGTAATCGCGTACCATGCTTTGGCGAGGAAGAAAGGACATGGTTCTCTTTTCTGGGTTTAGAGTACTTCGAAGAGGAGAGGAAATCATGTCCAGGAGCACACTCTACCACTTTTGGGGGAGTACTGGGAGGGGATATCGTCATGATGGCGCGCTGAGGAGAGGAACGGACGATTCTCAGGCTTGTCCAAGACCCTCCAAAGGCAGGCCTTTGGCTTTCAAGACCGTATGCTTTCACATTCAAGATCTGCGCGCTGCACCCCACGACGTAGGCACTTATCGGATCAACCACTCTTATTTCCTGCTTTCTCAGAGGTGATCGCCCCGCACACGTTCGCCCGCAACTAGAGCACTCACTTCGCGGAATTCTCCGTCAATTTTCCGGACATTTTTCCAGAACGGGTGACGTCGCGCGTGAATGCACATATCAGGGGAAAGATCACGTCGAGAGGCCAAGGACGATGAGGGGTCGGTTGGTGGAGTTGCTAAAGAAACCGAGGGATATGGAGAGTGGGTACTGGACGCAGAGAGTTTTTCCGGTCCTCCAATGGCATGCAAGGCACTTATAGAAGCGGCGCATAAAAGGAGGACCGGAGACGTGACAGGCAAAGCGTTGACTTTTGCAACAAGCAGTGCTCCTCGTTCGAAGAGCGCTGCCTTGAGGAAGCCCGATCCAGGACTTCTCTGTGCCAGTGTCAGAAAGCCGGGCAATGAAAGCTCGCAGACAACTGGCTATAATCATGCGGGATTATGCCCTTAGTTTACAATCCGAGCCTACGAACACGACACTAGAAGCCTCCCCGATGCCTGGCGCGATGCCTCTTTTTCAAGACCTTTCGAGACATAATGTCTCCCAGCCGGTCCCTCTGCTCCTCGGTCAGCAGCGCCAATCCAGCCCGCCTCATTTTCAGGCGCTCCTTCATAACTTGAGCTTTTGCCTTCACCATCTCATCGTCAATAGCCGCGAGACGCTTAAGGTCGATCTTACCCGAAATGATCATGGCCCTCTTTTCGTCTTTGAGGGCCATCTTGGTTGTCCGTGCGGATCTCGTGTCGTTCAGAAATCCGCCGACAAGTGCTCGCATCTTCTTCTTCCGGTCCTTGGTGAGACCAAGCCGCTCGTAAAGCCCCCAGTGGATACGCCCTTTCCAATGTGGCCCGGGCGGGAACTCTCGCTCGCCTCGGATACCAGTCCTATCTCCACCCCCTTTGCCGCCTTGTCCGAGCTGACGAGGATCCGCTTGTGCGGTAGCCAATCCCAACGCAATGACAGCTATCAGTGACAGGATCAACATGCTTTTCATTCTCATAGACTCTTCTCCTTGAAAAAAATGGATCATGCACCGTAGACGGCTCGGCGATGATAATGTTAAATCGGTGGCGGAATTTTCCGTCCGAACCATTTTCTGCCAAGACTGATTTGCTGATCTTTGGTTATTCTTCCGGATGGATATCACGATACCTGCAAAGTTTGCTTGAATGGATTCGGCGTCCCGGCGATATCCCTGTTTTGGAAGATCTTTGCAGGAGAGGAAGGCCCGGGCCAAGAGGAATCCGCCATGGCGATTAGAGATTGACGAGATCAGTTTCCGAGATTGCTTCAGTGGACCCGGTCTCAGGCACCTGGTAGTCCTGATGACCAGTCCGGTGCGCGCCCGCGGCCCGCACGGGAACAACCTAAAAATCGTCGCGCTCACCCCGCCCCGACCTGATTGCCAAGCAATGGCAACACTATCACTGAAGCAACACGCGGACGGCAATAGGGCGACCCTGTCACGGAGAACGCGACAATCACGAATTCGCGGTCAAATGAAAGACGGCTCCTGCGCAGGAAAATCTTGCAGGATGACTCCTTACTCCCCGTAAAGTGCCACCAGTGCCGACGTATGTATCTGAGCGAGCCATTGGATCTCGTCCCGGTCCGTCGCAGCGCTCTTGTCCACCGCAATGGCGGTCAGGCCGCAGTCTTTCAGCGCGTCGGCCGGCGATCGGGTCCCCGAGGACGACGGATCGTGAATACTAACCGTACAGCCGGCCCGGTCGAGATCCTTGGCTGCCTTGCTCACTGCTTCACTCAGCCCCGCGTCTGGTGCGCCCGCGCCGTTCCGAGAACCGATCAGACGGAGAGGAATCGGGCAATTTCTCCAGATCCGCTTGAGCACGTCAACCAAGGCTTGGGTACCCGCGACGTTGAGACACACCACCGGGACCTCCGTGACTTTCCTCAGCGCCCGGACAAGCACCAGAGGGTGCGCGAGTTTCTGGTGGAGCTTGGTTCGGAGATTCTTGTGGAGTTCATGTGAGTTCCACGAGAAGTGGACTCCTTCGACGAACAAATCGAATTTCTCACCCTGAGTCATTTTCAGGAGCTCCGCCTCTCGGTTACCGCAGATGACTCTCGGGGGCTTGAGGACTGGGCAGAAATCCATTTCCGTGGCAATCATCTCCGCTATCTCTTCCTTGCCTTCGTGGATAATTTCCCTTTCCCAGGTTCGGCTGGCCCAACCTGCTCCCATAGCCTCCTCACGGGAGACGAATTCCTTTACGTAGACCGGCGTGACCTCCATTTCCACGAAGCTGCCCAACTGACACGCGAACCGGATTGCCAAGCTCGAGGCCAGATCTACGTCGTCAATCGAAACCACTGTTCTGATCACGGTACAATCCTCCTGTGTGGGTCAATTTTTCTATCGCTCAGTGAGCTCGTCTGCCTTTGAACAAGCACCCCATCAGAAATCCCATGACCATAGCTATGAAGACAGCCAAAAAGCCGTAAAGCGTGCCATGACGATAGGCCAGGGAAGCCAGAAAAGCCGCCACTCTCCTCATCCGCACCGGAAAATCGATAGCTCTTCGTTCGATGATTTTGCCATCGTTGAGGACGCACAAGGTCACCTGATACTTTCCGGGCTTGATGCTTCCCGGAAGCCTGAGATGTCCCTCGACTCTCACCAGGTTGTCGTGCGTCCCAACTACTTTGAGAGCGCCGGGATAGACACCGTACAGGCCTTCACTCTCTTTGACTTTGAGGAACTGCTCGAACAAGAATGCATTGCCTCCCTTAGGAATCGCTCCAGAGAATTTCACCTGCTCCTGCAGAGCGCCGTAACCCCAGCGATCTTCCGGATCCTCCTTGGACAGTAGCTTCGGGTCGCTGGTCATGACGAGATAGAGTGAAGGAGCGTTCTCAACCCTGATCTCCCCTACAGACATCCAAAGTCCCCAGCGACGGGCCTTGCGGACCAGGTCCGCTTCGTGGGGCCGTCCTTTGAGTTCGATAACGGCTTGGGCCCCCCTGGGGATCTCGGCAGATAAGGTGACCCTCCCTCCGTGAAACGACTCCGTAATCCGGAGGCGTCGCGGCTCAACTCGGAGGTCCTGTTGCTTGGCGAGCGCCGGCACCGATGAGGCGAGTAGGAGTACCAGGCACGCACCCGTCACAAGCAATCGGCTGATGTGAACCCCGATTTTCACCTAGTGCCCTCCTTTGGGTGCCAACAAGACTCCGGGAGGGACGACCAGCCCCAGGAGCATTTCGATCATTACCATCAGGATGATTGCCCCGAGGATTATCTTCAACTGGTCACCCTGGAGCTTCCTGCTAACGCGTGCGCCCACCTGCGCACCTATTGTCGAACCGAGCAACAGCAGGATTGCGATCACCACGTCCACAGTGTGGTTGGTCCGGGCTTGCATAACAGTGACGTTGATACATATGAACAGTTCCTGAAAAAGGTTCGTCCCTACTACCACGTGCATGGGCATACGCAGGAGGTACACCATTGCCGGGACCATCATGAATCCACCGCCGATTCCCATAACCGCTGCCAGGAGTCCCACGAAGCAGCCCAACAGGAGAGGTAGCAAAGGCGACAGAGTCACGCCGGACTTGGAGAACTCCATTTGCCAAGGAAGCTTGCCAATGGCTCGCACGTAGGCAGATGGTTTTGTTGGAGTCACCATGCTGGCTGCGTGAGGCTGCTTTCTCAGACTCTGGAGACTCTCCAGGAATGTGTAGGATCCTACGATTCCCATCATCACTACGTACGTTACTCTAATGACGAATCCCGCGTCCCCAAAGGTCCTGAGGATCTTGATCAATTGCACTCCCAGGGTTCCTCCGACAATTCCTCCGCCGAGCAGCAGGAAGGCCATCTTAAAATCAACGTTCCCCATGCGATAGTGAGCGAAGGTTCCCGACGTCGAGGCTGCCACAATTTGATTCGAATCGGAGCCGGCGGCAACGAGGGGAGGGATTCCCGCAGCAATGAGTGCGGGAGTCATGAGAAAACCTCCTCCCACGCCGAAGAGTCCAGCGAGAAAACCCACAGCTCCGCCTAATCCGAGCAACATGAAGATGTTCACGCTGCTCCCGGCAATGGGAAGATAAATGTTCCAAATCATACTGAGATCTTCCTTGCTAAGC
The DNA here is from genome assembly GCA_964497585.1 of uncultured Syntrophaceae bacterium. Lineage (GTDB taxonomy): Bacteria > Desulfobacterota > Desulfomonilia > Desulfomonilales > Desulfomonilaceae > CAZCDS01. Next base: position 33,283 of record CAZCDS010000055.1, on the reverse strand, counting down.
TCTGAAAATAAGGGTCAGAAACTCGCGTTATCTGTCCTGCCTCTTCACCGGCAGCCACTCATAACGTGCCTTTGGAAACCGCGACCGCAGAACAGCGGCAGCCGTTTCGCCAGCGTCACAGACGTTGGCGTGGGGACCGCGTGGAAATGCTCAACAGGTCATGTGGGGTGATGGGCTAGAGGTTATAAGGAACCATTTCGTCAGCGCGAGATTGCGAAGATAGGACGGTGAGCGACGAAGGGAATCGGTGGAGATCTTTTCCAACGGCAGGAAGATGTAGTCCAGACCCAGCGCACCAACGTTGGGGATGTGCGCCAGACAACCGTATCCCAAAGGATGGGAGTGGAGCATCCCTAACACGAAAGAGATAATGACCAACGAGCTCTGACTGGCTTCTCCCGATACTCCGGAAAGTTGCAGACAAGAGTCGATATCCGGAAACAGGCAGGCTGCGTTAATGAGGTCTATTATCGATTCCATGAATGGAGCTGCATAACCCTTTGGCACACACTCTGCTCCTTCCTCCGGTGTGTGCCTAGCTCAGTGTGACGTTATTATCCTCTGTTCGTCCCATGATCGATGCTGTCTCCCGCCGCCAAGGGCGGTAACATTGCCTGATGGCACGACAGATTTCCCTTTTTTAAAGATAAACCGAACTGGCCATTGTGTCAAATCGTTTCTTCTGTCGAGACGTAATCTCTTTATACTTTGGCTATATTTTCAGCGGTGATATGGCAAAAACCGCGGAATTTGGTTCAATAGTCTTGGCCTCCCGGGTATCTCCTGTTTGGAGTCTTCTTTTGAGACAGCGACGTTCTCCTCGCAGACACGTGAAGAACGTTAAGCTGCCAGAGCGACAAGAGGTTCCGGCAATTGTACCCCAAATCCAGAGAAGAGCGCCAGAATGGTGAGACGATTCCCTCTCAACCCTCATTTTGCTTTTTCTCAGGGGTCAACTTGGCCCAGGGAGCGAACGAAGGTGATTCTCGGGTGTTCCGATTTTTCCTGTGTTCGGCCACAGATCCACGGGAGAGCCGACTTCGTCTTGCCGCTGCCAGCATGTCGGAAAAGGCTGAGTTCTTCTTGGGCAACGACGGACGTGCCGCATGGAGCAGACAAAGGACCCTATCGGATATCTCAAGCAAAGGAGCCGCCAAGCCCGTGATACCAAAGGAGACTCCTGTGCCGATGTGTTTGCGACCTTCCGGTATCGCACTCTCCTACTCGAGGTCTGCGCCGCGGCGTTTGGTCCCTACATGGGGTTTGCAGGGGTCGCGATGACGAGCATCAACCCCCCAATGCCGGCCAACAGCATTTCAAGCATGAAGTGGGAAACCTCGGCAGCTACGCGCTCCGCCTTCTACCGAACCGTGGACAAGAAACGGTTCAGGCTTACGAAGTGTGCGGATTCATGGACCAAACCGTCAAGATTGCCTGCACTATCGTGCCCGTACCCACGGTGAGCACCTCACCGGTCATCACGGCCCCGGGGAGGCCAAGACTCGACGCGGTGAAGCAATTTTGGAGACGGACCTTGTCAATCGTAACTGGATCTAACAAATTCGTCTTAGCCTCGGAGTTCCTCCCAAGGGCCCCCGTAAACGGGATATGGCAGGAACGCCGCAGCCATTCGGCCAAATTTCGCAGTTCTCCTCATACGCTTTAGAAAGACGGCAAGAGTACAGGAATATGACAAGCTTTACATCATTTACCGTCGCCACCCGCGACAGATATCATCTTGCCAGGGTCCTGATGGCATCGGTGGTTCAGTCGGGGTATGAGGGCGAACTGTTCGCAGTTGTTCCCGATGCCGAAGCAGACGAACCCGGCTTTTGCTCCGAGCTGGCCTCTTGTTTGACGCCGGAACACATGGGCGTGCCAGGCTTGAGGAGACTCCTCTTCCAGTACACCGCTTTCATGGCGGCGGCTGCGCTCAAGGTCTTTGCCGTGGAGCATCTGCTTGAGCGGGGGCTTCGAGAAGGTCGTCTATCTCGACGCTGACACCTACGTCTACGGTTCCCTCGGTCCCACTCTGGGGGCATTGGATGACCATGACGGAATTATTGTACCCCACATCACCGCGCGGTTGGACGACGGCTCCGCGCCGGACGACCTCCAGATCATCAGGAGCCGCGTCTAAAAGCTTGGGTTCATAGCTGCCAGGGCATCGGAGCAAGCTTTCCGCTTCGCACGATGGCGGAAGGAGAAGTCTGAGCATCAGTGTCTCATTGACTTGGAGGCAGGTCTATTCGGCGGGCAGAAGTGGGCGTATCTGATCCCTTCGACCCTTCGAGGGATCCGGGTTTCTTGCAGAGCTACAATGCGCCCGTGAATGTCCAGGGGTCCCCGCTCACTCGATTAGGCGTGGAGATTCTTGGGGATAGCCTTGTCCTACAGTGTCTTTTTCCCGAGAACACGAGCGACAGCATCGAGGCATTCGCCCGATGGTTTGTTGAGATGGGCGCAGCGAAGTACTCGCTGCCCGATGCGTTCGTGAGGCCAACCCGGGAAGCATTGGAGGCACGGGCGTCATCGGTCGACGAGCCCTTCGTTGGAGCACGCTCCGGCCGACAAGAGATGCAATGGCTTGCCCGTCGAGTCTCCTCCGTCGTGAGCCGCATGGTAGAAAAAGGTACGCACTTCATAAGAGAGAATCAGGAGAGCGCGACCGGTCAGGGCAAGCGGCAGGCATTCCTCCAGAGAAACTTATACCGCTCGGTTGCTCTCATGAGACGTTTCTGCAAAGGGTTCTGGAAATATTGTATGAGCGAGAGAGCGAAATTGATCTTCGCCGGCCATGTGCATGATCTGAGCGCTCGCGCCCTGCTACGGGTTCGGCGCAGGAAATCGGGCGGCATGGCCCGAGTTACCCATTTCGGCGGTATCCGGGTGGTGGGGTGGCTGCACTCCGAGTTGGGGCTGGGCGAATCGGCCCGGTCTACGGTGCGCGCGGCACGGGTAGCGGACATATCCGCAGAGCTTGAAGACTGGCCTGTGCCGTCGGTGTCAAGGTGCTGCGAGACGATTACTGAAGGAATCGTGCGCCCAAAGCGAGGTGAGAACCTGGTGAATGTCTTTCATGTCAACATCGATCATTTCTGCCCAAGTTATCCGCGATTGGAGCTGGGCTGCTCATCGGGAATGTACGACATAGGCTACCGGCTATGGGAGATGCTTGACCTGCCTGACGAATGAGAAAACCTCTTCGGCCTCGTCGACGAGGCCTGGACACCTTCAACGTTTTGCCAGGACGTTTTCTCGCGGGTTGTCGACAGACCGGTGGTCAGGATACCGCACAACGTGGCTCCGAAGTTGGCGCCTGGGATGGGGCGCAAAGAGTTCAACCTCCCTGAGGATCGATTCATGTTCATGGCGGCAATGGATTTCCTGAGCACGCCGAAGCGCAAGAACCCGGTAGGAACTGTCGAAGCATATTCTCAAGCCTTTGGCTCAAACCCGGACGGGGTTTCCTTTCTCCTGAAGATCAGCAGTTCACACCTGAGACCCGATATTATGGAAGTCATCGGCCGACACTGCGATCAAAACGCTTCGATCATTCTGAGGGAAAGCTCCGTGGAACGGCAGAAGTTCAACGCCCTGGTCGACTGCTGCGATTGCTACGTCTCCCTTCACCGGGCCGAGGGCTTCGGGCTTTGTATTGCCGAGGCAATGTACTTTGGCAAGCCGGCCATCGCGACCGGCTGGTCCGGGAATATGGCATTCATGAATGCTCATAATTCCTTCCCCGTCCGATTCACGGTGGAGGAATTGCAGGTCAACGCTCCCCCGTACAGAAAAGGATCGAGGTTGGCCGAACCTGATCTGTCTCATGCTGCGGAACTCATGGGACAGGTCGGCGAGAATCCAAATCTCGCCGACAGGATCGGTAAGGAAGGACAGAAGGAAATCAGGACTCGCTTCTCGCATCCAGCGACGGGCATGCTTATGTCCGCGAGGCTGGACGCCATTGCAAGGAAGCTCGCAGCAGGCTCCTGGGTCCGGAAATCAGAAGGGGACCAACGGCGCAGTTAAGAGCATACGGGCAACTTTCTCCATTCATTCCCATCCGTCGGGATGATAGCGGGTTTTCAGGTAAACCGTACGGGATGTCCGAAACAGGGAAGCACTCAATTTTCATGAGAACTTGTGTCTCGTACTTCAGGGAGGTCATTGCGGACCGTCATCGGTGGGCCATGGGCTTGGGGCTGCACGGAGTCTGCTGGTCAATGCGGTGTGCCCTTGTCTCATCACGTGGCCAAGGATTCGGCGCCAGCCGTACTCGCGAAAGACGCTGGGTAGACAGGAGAGCATAGCTAGAGCCGACGAAATGAAAAGCGGTAACGGGTTGTCCGGCTTCCTGTGGTTCTTCATTTGGATAAGCCACCGCCATCTGCAGTTTGGGCGGAAGCAGAAGATTGCCGCTCTGCCAAGCAGATGGGAGAGTTTAATCTCATTGGCCTTCAGGATACGTATATCCGGGTCTTCGGCTTTCGGGTTACCTGGTGAAGCATCTCTGCACAGGGATAGCTGGAAGCCATCGGGAAGCGATTCACAGCGCTGGAGTCGCATCGCCTGCTCTCCGTACTCACCCGCTATCTTGTGGCGGACGGATCGGCCTGCAGCGATAATCATTCCCGCGAGATGCTCATCCATCTCCGGAGAGACGACGTATTCAACTCTGGGGCTCCTTTCGGCCGAGGCGAATTTTTGAGCTTCTCGGACGAGTTCCCAGTATCTGGCGATTGAGAACACCCGGATCATGTCCTCTCTGGGAAACGAAGGAGTCTCAAATGCAATCGGGGGTACATCATCCCCATAATGACAGGCATCGGTGACGTCATAGAGTGCGGTGCCGGATCGCTGAACCATCTCCGAGGCACGGGTTCCGGGGTAGGGTACGAGCATTCCATACGGAGCGAACTCAAGGTGGGGGGAGCGTTCAAAGCGTACCGTTTCCGCAAGCTTGTTGAGTGTTTCTCCTGGGATTCCGATAAGGAAACACCCGACTGCCTCCATCCCCGCGTCGTGGACATTTCCACAGCGTCAACAATTGCGGAAAGGGAGTCTCCCTTGTTGAAGAAGGCAAATGCTTCCGGCGGTCCTCGCTTTCGATGCCGAATGCCGCGCTGGTTCATCCCGCACGATCCGATAAGACCCCCAAGATCCCTTTGCGATCCGGGAACTGGTTAGAGGCCGCGTTTAAGTCAGCCCAATCCCGAATGACTTGAGATGCGTAGAGCTTTCTCTGGCAGGAAAGAGGTATCACGGTCTTGGCTTTTGCGAGGGATGACACAACCAACGAGCCGGAAACAAAAAGCGGACCCCAGACAGAGCCAGCCTGTCACATGTTGCTCGTCCCGGACCGATCCGTGATTCTCTGGACAACCACCGGGAAACTGTGAGGAATTCAGGCTGGAATCCTCACCGAAAAAAGAAATCTCTTTAAATTTCATGACAAAGATGATAAAAATTTTGGGTTGAGGTCGAATACGTACCTGTTCCTACATTTTGTGATAAGGCTGAAGGCTGCATCCGATCAGGAACCGCGGGGAATGGTCAACGTGGTAGCCGAGGTGAGTTGGGCTGTACCGACTCTTCCGCCTTCAATTGTGGCATAGTGCGCACCCAGGACTCTTGGGGAATGACGAAAGATAACAACACAACGCGATTACTGTTGTGGTACTGGGGTAGGCGTGGCGGCGGAGCACAATTTACGCTGGAACTCGCTAAATGGCTTACCCGCAGCAAAGATCTGAAGGTTCACTTGTCTGTCAGTCGAAACAGCTACCTCTTCGACCGATACAAGGAGTCGGGACTGGACACACTCGCGGTAAAGACCTACTCGAGCTTTTCCTCGGCAATTCTGTCGTCTCTCAGGCTGCCTTTTCTGCGAAGGGCGTTCGCGCATTACCTCATTGCTAAAAAGATCGATGTCGTTCTGTCTACCATGCCGCATCAATGGACCTTCATGATGTTGGATTGCCTCCGGAACAGTGGATCGCTCCTTGTTTCCATAATCCACGAGGGCGAAAAGAAAGAAGGAGAGATCCTGGCGATTCCGGCCTTCGAAACGAGGAGGGAGACCCGCCGCGCGGAATTCGTCGTAACGCTCAGTGAGTCTGTCAGGCAGACGCTGATTCGGCGATTCGGACTCTCCCCACAGCGGTCCGGCGTCGTAAGCCACCCCAGTTTTCGATATACCGAGAGCGCAGGCCCCGCGCGGCGGTTTCCTACTGAACGGCCCTTCCGCTTGCTGTTCTTCGGGAGAATTCGGCGTCACAAGGGCCTGGATATGTTGGTAGACGCTTACCGTCTTATGCGGCACCAGGGTCTGCATTCCACGTTGACAGTAGTGGGATCTGGGAATCTATCCCGGTACCACGATTTGCTCAATGGAATCCCTGACAAACAGATCGTCAACAGATGGGTTGACGATTCCGAAATCGCCGGGTTCATGAGGGAAGCCGACTTGCTCGTTCTCCCCTATCGCCAGGCAAGTCAATCGGGAGTCATTCCAACGGCTTTTCGTGTGGGACTTCCTGTGGTGGTCACTCCGGAAGGCGGGCTCGTGGAGCAGGTTGACCACATGCGGACCGGCGTAATTGCCGAGGAGACCAGCACGGGAGGTTTGCTCCGTGCCATCACCACCCTCCTGGAAAACCCTGCCTTGTATGAGAGATGCTCTTCTGAGGCGATCTCCGAATCGGAGACCCGCCTGAGTTGGGAAACCGTATCGGCCCAAATCGCCGAGATAGTCCGGTCGGTTGCCCGGAGCCGAGGAGACTCGTGCTGAGGTTCCTCCTCTATTCTCATTGGAAGAAACTGCCGCAAGGATTGCGTCGAAGGGCGTTGTTCGCCGTGGCGTCGCGCATCGCCCCCCGCCCCCGCCTATCGGATCCACCCGCGGCGAACCCCATAGTGGTCGCCGGATTCCTTGGTACTGCCAGCGGCATGGGGGAATCGGCCAGGCTCTGTTATGACGCTTTGACTGCCCTGGGCTATGACACGCGGGGCGTGGACCTGAGTGGGGGGATCCTCCGGCAAGACCTCAATCTCCCGGAGTACCGTTTTCGCTGTGGCCGATCCGCAGGGGATACGGGAACCATGATCCTTCATGTTAATCCGCCGGTGATCTCACTCGCGCTTCTGTCCCTGGGACGAGCCCTTGTCGTGCGCAAGAGGTTGATCGCATATTGGGCATGGGAACTGCCGGACATTCCTGCTGACTGGTTGCCTTGCTTCCGCTTCGTCCACGAGATATGGGTGCCCAGCAACTTCACTGCAGAAGCACTCTCCAGGGTTACGGATTTGCCGATTCTCGTCGTACCCCATCCCGTGCGACTTCCCGACCTCGACCGGAATGTCCCCAAGCCCCTCGGTCTTCCTGCCGGCGTCTTCGTTGTGCTAACCATGTTCAACATGTCCTCCGGCTTCACGCGGAAGAATCCTGTTGCCGCGGTGAAAGCCTTTCGCAGGGCCTTTGGATCTGACAGTACATGCATGCTCGTCATCAAGACCAGCGAATCGGACAGGTATCCACAGGGAATGGCTGAACTCCGTGCCGCAATCGGGCAATCAACAAACATACGCATCATTGATGAGGCCCTGCCCATGGCGCAAAGGTGGGCATTGATCCAACGAGCCGATGTGGTGCTCTCCCTCCATCGTGCAGAGGGATTCGGACTGGTCCTTGCCGAAGCAATGCTCATGGGCAAGCCCGTGGTGGCAACGGGATGGAGCGGCAACATGGACTTCATGAATCCCCACAACAGCGTGCCGGTACCATGGGAGCCCGTCCCATGCCTTGATCCGCAATTCACGTACCACGCACCTCATCTGTACTGGGCCGAGCCCTCCGTGGACGCTGCCGCAGAGGCACTGCAAAACCTGCGCACTGATAGTCATTATTATCGCACGATCGCGCAAGCCGCCCTGGCAAATAGCAGGGCCGCGTTCGGGCTGGAACGATACAAAGAAATTATTGCCCCGAGGCTACCCTCATTGGAGATCGCTCTCCCGATGGACACCGATGCGGTTTCGAAGTGATGACATCTCGTGTCGCCTCTATTGAACGACTGCATCACCAATATGGAAAACGACCGCCCGTCCGTGAGGATCCACAAGAGAAAAGCCACACAGTGGCTGTACAAATCCCATGACGGCCCTCATCAAGTCCTTGTAGTCTTTCAACGACCTCCAAAAGCGGCTTCCCGGACTTGGTCAATCAGACGCGCAACTCCTTGAGCGCGAATTTCTCCATCATGAAGCCATGGAATGTCGCGTCGTCGAGGTCGAATCGTCTCCCGAGGATTTCTTCGCAGAAAGGCCCCGCTTCGTACACAGGCTTTGGCGAATCCGAGAGAATCGCTTCCACAATGAGGTCGGCAATGAGTTCCGGTCCGGGAACGGACAAGCCGGCGAACATCTTGCCGGTGGCTCCTCCGGCCGCGGCGTATACCGGTTTGTAGTCTTCAGCGGTTCGGCCCATGAGGTCCCCGGTAAGCTCGTTGGCCACCTCATTGAATTCGGTGGCAATGGGTCCCGGTCGAATGGCCACGACCCTTATTCCGAAGGGCGCGACCTCCATGCGAAGCGAATCCGTGATTGCTTCCACCGCATGTTTGCTCGCCGCGTACACGCCGCTGGCGGGAAAGGTGAATTTCCCCACGATCGAACTGAGATTCACGATGGTTCCGCTTCGCTGGTCGCGCATTCCGGGCAAACAGGCTTGGGTGACGCGAATCAGCGCGAAGACATTGACTTCGAACAGGCGTTTCGCCGCGTCAATGGAGATGTCCTCAAGCGCGCCCCGTATGCTGTAGCCTGCGTTGTTAACGAGTACCGAAATCGGGCTTGAGAGCTCCGAAATATAGCTGCAGAATGTCTCCGTCTCCTCGGGGAGCGACAGGTCCACCTGCCTGGGCGTGATGCCGGGAAACTGATCGGCCAGCGCATTCAGACGATCCAGCCTCCTGGCCGCAGCAATTACTTCGAACCCACGTTCAGCCAGTTTAACAGCGGTCTCTCGCCCCATACCGCTACTCGCTCCGGTGACCAGTGCCGTCCGCTTTTGTTCTCCCACGTGTCCCTCCTTGGGTAAGTCTTTCCGTACGAGTTGAGTCTTCTTTGTCTTCTGATTTGCCTTCCCTTATCTCCTTGATCCCTTCGTCCCTCTGTCATTGAAATTTTTCATCTGCTTGATTCCTTTATGCTTTCTTTAGAGGATCAATTTTTCGGCCAGATTCGCCGGGTCCCCGATGAGTTCTTTCTGGGACCGTGGTCATTCCGCTTTCAGCCTCTGATCGATGTGGATGCTGAGCAGATAGGATACCACAACCGCAACATATAATTGCCCCGAGATCGCTTCCAGTATTGTGAGCATACGGGCAAAGGGTGTCAACGGCGTGATGTCCCCGTAACCGAGCGTGGTAAGCGTAACGAAGCTGAAGTACACGAGCCTGGATCCTACGGGTCTGCCCGCGAGACCGATATCGAACGAATCGGGCCGGAACAATTCGAGGAGCACGTATGCATAGGACCAGACGAATCCCAGAAGGAGATAGAGGCTGAGCGAGCTGGCGATCTCGTTGCCACTCACTTCGTCAGCAAGTACGAGAGCCCGGCAGAGGACGAAGCAGCAGTAGAGGAGGGAGATCAGGATGGCGCAAGCAGCGAGTACCGCCGGCAGCCCGTTGAGAAGCCCGTATTCTTTGATGGGAAAAAAAGGAACAACCAGCAGCACTGTTGCGAAGCACAGTGCAATAATCAAGAGGACCCGCCGCGTTCCCGGTCGATCGAAGCTCACGACCCACGCGGACAATATCGTTGCCGCGAGGAAGATCCAATTCGCCAACGGACCGCCTGAGAAGGGCCTGAAGAACAGGAGTCCGATCAGCACCACCATGAGAACAATGTGATTGCACTTGAGAGGCCTCATACGAAGAACCCTGCCCTACGCATCGCCAATATCCAAACCAATGTCCGTCTGCATTTCGGCTGCCACTGCTGACTTACCCTGCAGTGCGATTCAATCCCGACTGTGCCTTTACCAATTGCCCTATACGACCAAGCACAAAAATCCTCCTTCGTTAAGGCGTCAGCCCTCAGGATTCTCACATGTACCGCCTGACTGTGCCCGTATCTCCCAGCAACGTGCCTTCTCGGTAAGCCCGCCTGGTTACCCTTGTGTGCCGGAGCCTCTGAATTTTGCATAGATTACAGGAGATTTATCGTGTTCTCGCTGTCAGTTCAAGGGAAAAGGATAATTGCCTTCCGCGGCGCGAACGGGTATTGTCGGCCTTCGAGGATCGTCACTGGTGAGGAGGCAGGGAATGTCTGACGGTCTGATGGCCCGTCTCCGAAAGGCTATCGAGAGAGCATTTGGACTGGACAGCTTGGGAGTGGATTTCGACAGGTCTGAGTCCGCGGATTTCTGGGCTGCGATGATGGATCCTCACGCGGCGTCTCGCATGTGGGCACAGGCAGGGCTCGACGGCTTCATGACCTTGGAGATGCCGGGACAGTCCTATTCAGGGAAGATCACGCTCTCCGGAGACGAGCTCGAACTCAGGGCGCGACTTCAAGCTCATGTCTTGAAACTCGCCGTTGACATCGGCATACGGAACACGAGGCATCTGGCGGCCTTGGAAGCAGCATCTCGGTACATCGAGCAGCAATTCCAGGATATCGGACTTGTTGCGAGAGATCAGAAATACAGGACCTCCGACGGCCACAGGGTAAGGAACATCGAGGCGGTTGTTCCAGGTACGGATGGATCCCCTTCCCTGGTGATCGGAGCGCACTACGACACGGTCGAATGCGCGGGGGCAAACGACAACGCTAGCGGTGTGGCCGCGCTCGTCGAGATAGCCCGACGCGTCGTAGACAGCAAACTTAAGCCGCGCGCGACTCTTCGTTTCGTCGCGTTCACGAACGAAGAACCTCCCTACTTCTATTCCGACGACATGGGGAGCAGGGTGTACGCCGGCGAATTGAAAAAACAGCGAGTCAAGCTGATCGGAATGATTTGTCTCGAGACCATCGGCTACTTTTCCGATGAGCCGGGCAGCCAAGCCGTGCCGCCGATCCTCAAGCCGTTCTTCAGTCATGACAAGGCGGATTTTATCGGGTTCTTTAGTAACAACGCATCCCGGGACTTTCTCCGCACGGTTGTCGGGGCCTTTCGCGCGAACGCACAGGTTCCTTCCCAGGGGCTTGCCGCGTCCCCGCTCGCGGTGCAGGGGCTCGATTTTTCGGATCACGAGTCATTCTGGCGATACGGATATCCCGCGGTGATGGTGACGGATACCGCGTTCATGCGCTACCCTCCGTACCACACAAAAGACGACACCCCCGACAAGATCGAGTGGACACGGTTCACCAAAGTCACCGAAGGACTTGCGAGAGCCGTCATAGATCTGGCCCGCTAAAAGGTATACATGGTCCGATGCCGGCTGACCTGGAGAAGGTCGGCCGGTTCTGAGCCTACATTGACACCGGAACCGCCTCGGTCGCAAGAAGGCGCTTCATGACTCATACCGCACGCGAAAATTTTCGCAGTCTTAACTGTTCATATTCGTGCGATACAGTATTTCTGCTGCCCTCAGTCCGGTTTCAATACAGCGGGTCTCATATTCCGTGAGCCGATCGGCGGAAACAAAGGTATCTTCGATTCTATTGCAGAGTGCAACTGTTACACCACCCGCTCTCAAATTGTACTCGGAGACACGGGCAAGCGTGAGATAGACTGACATCTCCATTTCACAGTTGAGCACTCCTACGGCTCTCAGGCGTTCTATCTTGTGTGGATCGACCGTGGGAAAGCCCGGGACGACCCTGCCCTGCCCCGCGTAGAAATCCCCTGAGGTGCAGGTGACGCCGACGTGATAGGGGATCTTCTTTTCCTTGGCGGCGTGGATGAGCGCGGCCAGCACCTGAGGATCCGATCTCACTTCATCTTCCGAATCGTCGTAAAAGTACGTGGTACTCTCGTCCCGGAGGACCCGTTCGGTTATGATCAGGTCACCGATTTCAATCCACGGCTGGAAGGCTCCGCAGGTCCCGACCCGGATGAAGGTCGCGTTTGGTTGACATTGGGCCGCCTCCACCACGGCGATCGCGGTAGCTGATGGGCCGATTCCCGTGCCCATTGCCGAGATCGGGACACCGTTGAAGATACCCGTGTAAATGACGTACTCCCGGTTTTGGCCCCTGCGCTCGCTTTCGTGGAAGAAACGAGCGATTTTCTCCGTCCGTCCCGGATCCGCGCAGGTCAGAACGTAGGGCGCTATGTCCCCCGGTCCGCAATCGATGTGATAGAATTTCCCCCGTTCGTTCGTCGGAAGATCGTGTTCCGGCATTGCCCGACTCCAACCGCAGCCATGCCACCGGTCCTTACTCGATGCCTTTCGGTCTGAGACCCGAGGATAGAGCGGCCCCCAGGAGCGAGACTCCGCAGGCCAGATAGAAAGGTCCGGTAAAGGAGCCGGTCACGTCGGCCAGATAGCCTCCTACGGCCGGTCCGAGAGCCTGTCCGATTCCGAAGAAGAGGGTTATGAACCCCAAACCGGCCGGCGCGAGCCGCGGCCCAACGTAGTCCCCGGCCGTGGCTGCCATGATCGTGGGAATGCTCCAGGCTGTGAGCCCAAACACGATGGCCGACAGATAGAAGCCGGCCGTGAACTGCATCAGTGCGAAGATCGCGTACGAGGTTCCCAGCACAATGTAGGCCAAAGCGGATCCCCAGGCCCGTCCAAGCTTGTCTGACAGTCCGCCCCAGATCACGCCGCAGAATATGCTCAAACCACCCACGAGCGCCCAGAGACCCCCTGCCTCGGCCTGGCTCATCCCCATCTCCTTCTCGAGATATGCGGCAAAAAAGACCATGTAGATGATGTACGAGAAACCGTACATGAAGTAGACTATGCCGAGGTACCAAATGGCACCGACCTTGTAAATCCGGCTCCAATCGAGCGCACCCGCGGAGGCTTTGGCCCGGCCAGGGGAGGGAGTCGTTTCCTCCGCACCAACCTGGGAAAGGCCCATCTCATCGGGCCTGCTCCGCAGCAACAGAGCGGCTACCCCCGCGATCACGAGGACAGCTCCGCCAAGGTAGTACCACGCGAATCTCCATCCTTCCGCGCCGTACGCACCGAGAATAATCGGCACGATCAGCCCTGCTATCATAGTTCCGCACCCGATGCCCGCGGAAACAATTCCCGTGGCAAACCCTCTTCGCTGTATCGCGAACCAGGCCGACCCGAGAGCCATGGCTGGAACATACGCGGCTCCATTCCCCAGTCCGGTGATCAACCGCATGGCGAAGGCAAAGCTGAACGAGTCCGCGATCCCCGTGAGAATGAGCGTTATCCCCATGACCAGCAGCGCAATGGATATGACGATGCGGGTACCGAACCGCGCGGCGAGAAATCCGCCGATGATCGCCATGGTCAGGTACCCGATGAAGTTGCCGGTTCCGAGCAGTCCCAATTGCGTATAATTGAAATGGAGCCCGTCCTTCATCGCGGGCAGGATCAGCGTGTACGACATTCGGCCGAAGCCGTGAGCCCCTATGGTGACCAGCAAACCGGTGAAGATCACCACCCAACCGTAATGCAACCGCCTGTCAGTCATTGATCACCTCGCAGGTTTCGTGGGTTCGTTGATGCGAATTATCTTGTAGGGTGTATGAGAATCGCGCAAGAGCACGGCGACTGCTCGATTGTAATACAGATTCCCCGAGGAGGGGGCAGAAAAAATTTCCTATGGACAATTTCCGGAAGCTGTGCATCCTATGATGATCCGACAAGGGAGCGAAATTCAATTGTTTTGCGAGGGAGCTTTGCACGAATCCGTACTCAAGTCGTTGTTTCTCACTCCTCGGTCAGTGGCCTTTATCGGGGTGCCCCGCAAGAGCGGCCCGGGATGGCTCAATCCGGTGGATAATCTTAAGAACTGGGGGTACGAGGGCGCCATCCACCTCGTCCATCCGCATGTGAGCGAGATCGCAGGGCTAAAAACAGTGAAAAGGATCTCGCGGGTGGAAGCCCCCGTAGACCTTGCAGTCGTGTCCACGCCGCGGGAAACCATCCCGGGAATCGTGGAGGAATGTGCGCAAAGGGCGATCCGCGCGGTTGTAGTAACCAATCAGGGCTTTGCCGAGGCCGATCAGAGGGGCGCGGAACTCGAGAGAGACATGATCCGGGCCGCCCGGACCGGAGGCGTCCGCATTCTCGGGCCGAACACGCTGGGCGTTTCCAACGCATTTGATCGATTCAATTCCTCTTTCATGCCGCTTCACCGCGAAGAGCTGCCCATAGGCCTGATCTGCCAGTCAGGGGTCTTCTTCGTGGGAGCCTCGCACCTCGTCGGGGGCATGGGTCTAGCAGTGGATCTTGGCAACGCCTGCGATCTGGACCTGACCGATGCCCTCGAATGGCTCGGCTGCGACTCAAGGCTCAAGGTCATCGCCCTCCACGCGGAGACCGTCTCGGGAGGCAGGCGATTTCTCGAGGCTGCGAGTGAGGTCTCCAAGCATGTCCCGGTGGTAGCTTTGAAGACCGGCCGATCGCCTGAAGGGGCGCGGGCCGCAGCCTCGCACACCGGCGCAATGGCCGCGGAAGATCGGCTTGTGGAAGTGGTTCTGCGCAAAGCCGGAATCCTGCGGGTTACGGACACCGACGAGATGGTCGACCTCGTGAAGGGATTCGTGAGGCTGCCTCCGATGAGAGGCCCCCGAGTGGCCGTGGTAACCCTCACCGGCGCCGGCGGAATCATCGTTCTGGACGCGATGCAAGCGGCCGGACTCCAACCGGCGCAACTGGACCGCGGTACCCTTGACTCAATACAGGGACTCTCTCCGCCGTGGATGAACCTGACAAATCCGACCGATCTCTGGCCCGCAGTGATGAAACACGGTATGAAGACCGCCTATGCGACGGCCCTGCGCGATGCTCTGGAGGATCCGGGTGTGGACGGGGTGCTCTGTCTCGCGTTGGCACTCGAACCAGCCGACCAAGCCCGTCTCAGCGCGATCGACGTAATCCGGGAACTGTCAGAGGAGTCGAGCAAGCCGGTTTTGGCCTGGCTCTACGGTCCACAAAGAAACAGGGCCCGAGACGAACTTGAACAAGAGGGTCGCGCCCTGGCCGTGCCAAGTCTCGAGCGAGGAGTTCGGCTGCTCGGTCGAATGGCGCAATACGAACAATGGAGGCAAAATATCAGCCGAGGCTTGAAGTTCGGCACCTGAGACCGATGCGCGTTCGAACGCGCACGATTTTCCCTCACCCCAAGGCTCAAAGCATCCGCCACGAAGTCCGGCATCGTGCCCCGACGATTCCTTGCTGGCTCTCGCCGAGACTCCGCCCAGGCAACACACAAGGGTTTGTCAGCGGTAGTAATAGTAGTAGGGCGGCGGATAGCATTGCCGCGGTGCACGACGCCGCATTCGCGGCGGAGCCTTCTTCTTTCTCTCGGGCGGTTTTTCCACCTTGGGTCCTGCGATGGGTTCAGCCATCCCTGCCCTCGGACGCTGGGGCTGAGGTCGGGGTACCTCTTCCAAAGCCGTCTCCGGTGGTACCGCTTCAGAGGGGCCTGCTCCCGGACGTACTGGCTCGACCCTTCGAGGCGGAGGCTCTGGCGGAGCCGCGGCCCGCTCGACCGTCGGCTTCGGCTGAGGTACTTTCGGCTGCTCCGCAACCGAGGGCTCTTTGAGCCGACCTGTTCGGGCCCTTCGTTTGCGCGGATATCGCGTGGGTCTGCACTCGGGAGGAACACCATATCCCGTGTCAAAACCCCCCAGGCAGTAAAACAAAATGTCGCAAGGGGCCTTCAGGATGCTTCCTATGAGACTCAGACAATCCAGAGGAGCCGGCCCGTACTTGCCGTCTTGCGCCCAAGCGGGCAGAGACACGACACAAAGACACAACAACCCCGTCAACAGGACCTTTTTCATGGCGAGCCCTTCCCCCATGTGTATTCAATAAATCAAGTCTATATGAGCGGACAAGAGAAGTCAACTCACGCCTTGAGCCGCCTCGTTGACCTTTATAGCGGATTTCGGACGAATCAATTCCTCTTGGATGATAGCTTCGTCCGAACAGCCCCCAAACCCGGAGGACACTCGAATGCTCGCTCATTCCGGCCAGTTAGGTCTCAAGCTCGTGCCAAGCTGGCAAAGAACTGCTTAACTGGTATAAAATAAAATTTTGGGTTCATATTAAGGACCGCATGACTTCAGACGGGTAGCGGTTCGCGTGTCAAGGTGAACCACCCTGGCGTGACGGGCGGAGGACTAATGTCCCGCAACGCGTACCAGACACTCGCCGCACTTCTCGTAATCATCTGCGCGCCCGTGGTGTGTGACTGTCCTGCTGAAGAGACCTCGGAGCCCGCAGAGAGTGTGGCCGTCCAAGCGAAATCACGTACCATGCAGGCCGATGTTAGCGTCGCTCGCACAGGGCACGTCCGCAAGGCTTCCGCGCAGTTGGATTTCCTGCGAAAACAACATGTTCAGGATATTCGGGGACGAGGCCGGGAGCAGATGTCTGGGCCCATAGTCGTCCCCGCGGTAGCCCGGCGCAAACCGATCATGTACCGGTGGCCTCGCCGCTGCGACAGACCGACACCGACGAAGACGGAATTCCAGCGGCTCTTGAAGACCGATCCGTTGGCCGCGCGCCAGATTATGGAACGATGCAAAATCAATGTTCGGAGCATTTCTCCGCTTCGTCAATTACCCTCGGGTAGTCGTCAGCTCCCTGTGGATACGCGCCAGCGCACTACGGGCACCTGGGGGAGATAACGCTCTCAGCAAAAGCTCCGCACGGCCTGACGCAATGGAGCCGCGTCGGAAGCGCTCCCCAAAAGAAGCGGCTCCCCCAGCGCCGCACCGAATGCTAATCTGTGCCTTGGAGCCGAACAACGTGCTCATCCTGACTGCAAATCCACGCATATGGAGAGTTCGCCCGCGGTCGACCCTCCGAGTGGGGGCCGGACCCTCGCCCCCACTTTTCTTCACACCGCGATCGAAGGGTTTGAGCGCTCACCACGATGAGTAGATCGGTACGCCAGGTCAGGAAGAGAATCGTCGAGTCAGGCTCCGGCCTCGGGGACCACAGCCGACCCGGTGTGGGCTTGGCCCTTTCGGCCGGCGGCGCGCGAGGAGCCTACCAGCTCGGGTGTTGGGAGGCCATGCTCGAGCAGGGGATCCGATTCGGTGGTATTGCGGGGAGTTCCATAGGAGCGCTCAATGCCGCTGTCATAGCCCAGGGAGACCTTGACGCGGGACAACGACTCTGGAGCGAGCTGGCCGGGATCGGAATCTTCAAGCCGGACTATCGCAGGCTTAGGAGACTGGGCATTCGCTTGGGGCTCGACGTTGGTTTGCTCTTCGTGCCGGTACCCAATTTCAGGTTACTGCGGCTGGTCAAATATATTGCAGCGTCCATGCGCTTCTTTTCCCGCCACGGTGTCCTGGGATCCCTTCAACGGTATGGCATGGTGGATCCGACTAGACTCGAGCCGATCCTGGATCGTTGGGTCGATCTAGGGGGGGTACTCGATCAGCCCGCTCCCCTTTTCGTGACCGCCTACAGAATGCCCGGCCTGGACCTGTCGAAAGGGCGTCCCGTTTGGTTCAGACTGCAAGATTACGAGAAAGGGGAAGCGCGTCGGATCCTCTTTGCGTCGATGTCTTTGCCGCTGCTTTTCCCTCCGGTCCACATGCAGGGGGAATTCTATCGGGACGGGGGCATGGCCGATTGGGCTCCTATTCGTCCGCTCTACGAGTCGGGATTCAAAAGAATCGTCGTGGTGTCGGTCAAATCAAGTTTCATCTGTAGTCATGACGACTACCCTGACTCCAAGATTCTGGTGATCAAACCGGATCGGTCTCTGGGGCGCTTTCCTGTCGCCACGCTGCGTTTCACGAAGACCGCGGTGAAAGAATGGATGGAGTTAGGGTATGCAGATGCTTCGCGTATTTTGAGCGACGAGAAAGATCCTTTCTGGAGGCAGTGACCTCACTCGTCCGACGACAAGGAGCATCTGATGAGCCAGCGCTCACCCGACACACAAATCTATTTACAAAAGTCATGGATGGGTTTTATTCTGACGAGCGTAGAGGTGTTCGCCCGTCCGCGTCCGAGAATGAGCGTGACTGCCGAAGGGGGATTCAATGATCACGGACCTGTTGGTTGAGCGGCGTAGACTTTTCGTTCTCATCGTGGTTCTCATAAGCGTTGCCCTCGTCCCGTTCGTCTTGCGCATGAGGATGGATCGTACCCTCAAGTCGGCATACGTCACCTCTTCCGCTGCCTACTACCTCTACAAGTACTTTGTTGAGGCCTTCGGCACCGATGAATTCGTCCTGGTGGCAATAAAAGGGAACAAACCAGCGAGCGACAGTTCCGTCCTCAAGGTCGTAGAGAAGATAACCGGAAAACTCGAGACCCTCCCTGACGTCGACAAAGTCATCAGTATCACCAATATCAGAGTCTCCCAAAAGCGGAACGGGATATTGGGCAATTATCCTCTGTTGAGAAAGAAGGGGACTGTTCCAAGCCTGCCGGAGAAGGGCGAACTGGATAAGATCCGAAACGCCCTTCCCATGATGGACTACCTCATTTCAGATGACATGAAGACAACGGGAATCATGATCCTGATAAATGACCGATGGAAATTCGATCCGCATATGGCGGAGATTCAGAAGACCATCGCATCGGTGGTAGCAGACAATGTTCCGGCTGGTTCGGAATTCCGCATGCTCGGGGCGCCCGTGATACGGGAGGCGGTGCAGGAAATAACGCTGAAGACAACGATTATATTTGGGATTCTTTGCGCGATTATCATTGCGCTTGTGACGCTCTATATCTTCAAGAGCTTCCGGGTGGCGGGAATCGCGACAGTTGTGGTCGCCCTGGCGGTTCATTGGATCGTGGGCTTGATGTCGATTCTCGGCATTCCCTTGAACTCGACCACGAGCCTCTGTTTCGGTCTTGTGCTGGTAGTCGCGGTGGCCACCGTGATCCACATCGTGACACACTACTATCATGCTTCGAAAGAGACCGACGATAGAGAGCAAGCCGCCAAGATGGCGCTCCGAGTCGTGGGCAGGCCGGCGTTGATGTGTTCCCTCACAACCTCCATCGCCTTCGCCACGATCATGATCAGTTCCATACCGATGGTGCGTCAGTTGGGATTGGTGATGTCCGTGGGTGTGCTGATGGCATTCATTCTCTCCATTATCCTGACTCCGGCCTTTCTCATCGTGCTGCGGCCTGTAGCCAGGAGAACACAGGACAAAATGTCCAATGACTGGATCTCGCGCATCTTTGAAGCAATGGAGGGTTTCGTATTTCAAAATTATCGCTTCTGCGCATATGCCGGCATTGTTTTGATCATTTTCATGGTCGCCGGTGCTCCACGGATAAAAATAGATACGCAGATACTCGGACTTTTCGTCAAATCGAGCAACATCCTGGCCGATATTCGTTTTGCAGAAGAGAACCTGACGCCGGTTCACGCGTTGGAGGTGGTGCTGGAAGGGCACGAAAAGACGTTCAAGGACCCGGAAGCATGGAGGAAGCTAGCTGAACTGGACCGGCGGCTGCAGGAACTCCCGCAGGTTGTGCGGGTCGACTCACCCTTGCCCTTGTTCACCTATCTTAACGAACTGCTGGCCAAGCCGGGGACGAAGGCAAAGGATCTGCTGAGCGATCCGCGGCTCCTCTCACAGGTCATGCTGGTCATGACCTTAAACGCGGAAGGCAAGAAGCTGCTCCACAAGTACGTGGACCAGCGACTCAGCCGCGTTCACATTTCCGTCCGGATAAAGAATACCCATGGAGTGCCCATAGGAACGACCATACGGCGCGTTGAGAGGGTCACCGGGAAAGTGATGAAGGGTTTCGGAAAAGTGATCGTCACCGGAGAAATGGTCGTTTTCTCGGATCAGGCGTCAGAAGTGGTCAGGTCGCAGGTTCTTTCGCTACTATTGGCCTTCACTGCCATCACGTTGATGATGATCATTCAGTTTCGATCATACATTTTGGGCGTGTTAAGTTTGATTCCGAACCTTCTCCCCATAGCGGTGATTTTTGGTCTCATGGGTTGGGTAGGCATAGCTTTGGACAACGTCACCGTGTTCGCAGCAACAATTGCCATAGGTCTATCCGTTGACGACACGATTCACTATCTCACCCAACTGAAAAGAGACATGACCAGCGGGGAGGGTGGGAGACGGGACATAAGAGAGAGTCTGAGAACCGCATATCAGACCACGGCCAAAGCCCTCATATCGACGTCGGTAGCACTGTTCCTAGGATTCCTTGTGCTCTCGCTGACGCCGACGCGGCCGGCCATATACTTCGGATTCCTGGGAGCGGCGGCCATCCTGGCGGCTCTTCTCGGCGATCTCGTCTTGATGCCGGCGGTTATCCTCACCTTCAAGAGAATAAGAAGCCTCGTCAATACCGAAATATACGTCAGGCAACTTGCCGCCGCAGCCCAGGAGGAGGGACATCCTCCGATTCCGCAAGCCTACCCTTTGGGAGGGGACCCACCGACGGGGGAAATGGGCGAACCACCGTCCGATGGCTCAGGGACCTCAACAAGTGGGAATTCGTGACGCTATGGATTGGCTACTTCCGTGACGTGGGCAACATTCTGCCCCGCTGGAACTCCTTCTCCCTGATACCAAGACTCGATCAAATAGGTAACAGTCTCCTAACGTTTGACCGTGGTGAAGATCTTGCCGTTCTTCCGTCTGACGATGCCTCGGCTGAAAAAGTTCGTCATGACGTCGCTGTATTTCTTTTCGTAGTCGCCCGCGAAATAGAACTCCACTGTTTCTTTAAACCAGGGGGTTTCCATGAGGTAGTCGAAGAAGGTTTCCTCATCGACTTCCCTCTTCATCATGAGGGTGTACACGGTGATTTTTTTGAGGAGGTCGTTTCCCATCCGTTTTCGGTTCCAAAGGAAGCCTGTCAGCCTCTTTCTTGTATCGGCGATGGCGGAGGCCGTGTCGGAGAAGGGTCTACCATGTCCGGGATACACCATATTCACGTCGAGCCGCTCGAGCTTGTCCAGGGAATCGAGCATGGCAAAGGGCGCGGTGCTCCCTTCCACACGGATCGTCAACACAGCCATGTCATTTTCCCAGAGGGTGTCCGAAGAGATGAGCACCTTTTCCGCATGGTTGTAGAGCACGATGCCATCCGACGCGTGGCCCGGAGTGTAGATCACCTCAAACTCGTGTGGACCCACAGAGATTCGGTCCCCATCCTCCAGACCGCGGCCGCAGTCAAAAAAATCCGCGTCCTGACGGTAGTACCGCCACCAGGTGGCCCAGTCGTCACGGGTGTCCACAAAGTGCTTGCCCACACGGTGCATAGCGATCTCGCAGCCGGACCGTTCCTGGATAATCCGGTTTCCACCGATGTGATCGCAGTGGGTGTGCGTGCCGACAATGAGCCGCACCCCTTCCAGGTCGACTCCTAGGGCAGCGATTGCCCTTTCGGTCTCCTCGAAGTCTGAGACGTACCCGGTGTCTATGAGAACGGGCTCATCCGACCGGTACACGAAATGATTTCCGTTGAGGTAACCTCTCTGAACGAAGAAGAGGTCTTCCATTATTTCCGTCACGGACATTGGGTCTCCTCGGGCAAAGCGATACTGATTGAGGTCGTTTAGATCACATTCCGTCTCTTCTGCGCGCCGCTTCCATGAGCAGGAATTCACCGGATTTCTCAATGCTTCTCCGCTTAGGTTCTTTCCATGCCTTATTGACAAGTTTTCCGCCCGTGAGATGCAAACACTGGAAAAATGCCTGCTCACCCTGTTCCGTTCCGTACTCGGCGTGGACCACATTTCCCTTTTCAAGAAAAAGCTCACAGACAGCTTTTCCCGGTGATTGCACCTCTACGATCGTCTTTTTCTTCGTGAGTAGCATGAACTGAAGGTATTCGAGCACATCCACTCCTTCCACGTGGCCGGAGAAGACGGGCGGGGGTGCGATGATGTCGAGCAGGTAGTCGATGTCCGCAGGCTTACTGATGAAATGGTCGACTCTTCGGTGCACGTTTCCCTCGTGTCCGGCGAGTGCGTCGAAATCGACCATGGCAATGACGAGGGGATGGGTCCAGCTTTGTCGCAGGAGTTCGACCAGATCCACATCGCCGACCCGGGTGGTCTGGAGATCAAGAATGGCGACGTTGAAACTGCGCTGTTTCATCATGGCCAGGGCATTGTGGGGTGTGGGCGTATCGGTCACCGTATGACCGGCCAGTGTCAGCCCGTCGCAGAGTTGCCATGCATGATCCGGATCGCCGTCGACCACGAGTATGGATTTCTTCTCCCCCGCTCGGCGGCCTATCTTTTTTCTCATCTGGGGGCCGGCATCCTTCCCCGAGAGGAGATCGGCGATCGTGTCGAGGAGTTCCTGTCTTGGGACAGGCTTCTTGAAGATGTGCTTGGCTCCAAATCGCTTAGCAATCATCAGATAGCTGAAGGGGCCCAGTTTGCCGCCACCGGAAATTGCGATGATCTTCACGTCGGGGAACTCCATCTTGAGTTCCAGGATGGCAGTCCAGCCGCTCTTTTCCGGCATAATAATGTCCATGATAACCAGGTCCGCGGGCTGCTGCCGGTACAAGTCTATCCCTTCATTGCCGTCGGGGGCCTCCGTCACCTCGTACCCAGCTCTTTCCAGCGTCTGCCGCAACATGGAACGAACCCAACGATCATCATCTATCACTAATATTCGCGACACTGCTCCCACCTCCCTGGCGGTCAGGCTATCCCCGTGCCAGACTGGTTGCCTCAGCAATCTCGTTTTTGAGTATGGGCTTCATTACTACCTCACGTATGCCCAAGGACCGCACTCCTTCTTCGCTAATCAGTTCGCTGAACCCCGTGCACAGGATCACGGTACGTTTTCATTGAACCTGCGAACGGCTTTGGTCGGCTCGATTCCGCCCATGTTCGGCATGCTCATGTCAGTGACCAGCAGATCGAAGACCTGCGGTTTGGCCAAAAAAAAGACCCAGGACTTTCACGGTGCTCGTTCTCGTCACCATCCGGTGAACCACGGACAGGCCACGTCCAGTTCCCTGTCCGTGGGGTTTGGTCGTGCAATAGGGGTCGAATAGCTTGTCGACAATGGCTTCCCTGGGATTACCCAACACATCACAGCAGCGGCCGAGCGTCGGCGGGAAATCACTCATGTGCAGGGGTTTGCGCAAGCACGCGCTCCTTGGTCAAGAGCCTTCAAAGCAGTGTCCTAGGCCTCATACCCGCTCATCCTCACGCAGAGGATTCCCCGGCGGATTTGTCGAGGCTTGGCAATGAGGTTGAGGCCGCTGACTCGTCCGCGTCGTATATCGATGACCGCAACGTAGGCGTCGAATTCTCTGATCTCTACCTGCGAGCCCTTCGCACTAAGCGCAGTTTATTTAGTATGGCCACGGGATTCCAGGATGTCCGAGACGCTGTCCACGAAGTCGCTGTTATCGTCAACTATCAGGACGCGGCTATCACCCCCTTCCGCGGATCCCTGTCTGCCATTACCTGCTACGGTGAATCACCCCTTTTCGGCCATACCCACGTGCTTCACAGCTTCAAACAGCTCGCACATGTGGAAAGATCAGTTCATTATCCCATTGATCGGACGTCATCGCAATCGCTCATTATCCCCAGAATCCACCGGCTGGTTCTTTCGGAGGGGTATTGGGCGATCGATGACGGGTAGGTGAGAAGTTATTGTCCCCACCGTGATCGCGTTGACGACGCAACGAGAAGCATTTCATGGGAGGGGTGCCCCCAAACAGGCAAATAATCAAGCTCTCGGGAATGCTCCACCACCCGACGGGTCAGGTGTATCAACCAGAACCGGATCGCTTTGAAGCGCTTTTTCACCCATGCTCCCCCAAAACCAGGTGCTTCATGGCCGAGTTCAACTACCGCCCTCTTGCACTGTGGGGTGAGATGCGCGCCAATCGCGAATTGGATCAGGCCCATCATATGAGCAAGCTCCAAATAGGTCGGCAAACCGATTAACGCCGTCATCCCCCCGTGTACTTCTTCTCTTCATAGTTGAATGGCAGAATCCCTTGTGGGATGATCACGTGCACCTCGTTGGTGACAAGTTCTTGCTGACAAAAGGACTGTGTTTCCCTGAAACCTCAGGGGCAACGAGGTTTTTCACTCTTTTTGATGCGCGATCCGGGAGGCTTGAAATGTTCCTCCGAGACAATTTGTGAGCGCCAGAGTCCCTGGTCTGAACGCACGGCGGCCCGCAACCAGTGGATTGTTTCGTTAGTGGATTTCCTGGGTTACCTCTTTGCCGCGTTCCCTGAGCAGGTTGACAATTCCTTCCACACTTCGGGACTTGAATCCCATCTCTTCAGGCAGGTTCGGGTTCAGGTGAGCGGGGTTAATGGCCCGGCCGAGCAGCACGTGGATACTGTCCGCGTGGAGCAGTTCCCGTGCCAGCATGGTCGCTCCGTCACGACGGGTCCCGAGATCCGCGACGTCCTTGACATGTTTGAGGATTTCCAGCGTGTGGTTGACGGTATGGACGCCCTCGGTGACGAGTTCCACGCCTTCGAGTTTGCCGGTGGGAGGTATCTTTTCGGTCATAGTCGTCAGATCGACGGACACTTCCTGTCCCAGGCTCTTGGCCACGAGTTGCGCGGTGGTGCCGCCGCTCACGATCTTTCGTCCGGGGCTCTCGAGGAACCGTTTTATGACCTCGTCGTCGTCTTGGGGGTTTACCGGCGGCCCGATCATGAAGACGGCGAAGCGTTTCGGTCGGATCTTGACCACCCCGGCCGTGGTGTCGTCGCCGGGTTTGTGTTCGTAGAGTTCGTTTGCTCTGTCCACGAGGATCTGCGCGACTTTTTCTGCCGAGATGCCGTCGTGAACCTCGGTCTCGAGGAACTTCGCGATCTTCTCCCAATCCCATCCCAGGTTGAGAAGGCCTCCGATGCCCGCATGGATCTCGCCATCGCTGACCGTTATGAGCCAGTCGCCCGCCTCCACGTGCAGCCGCGCTTCTCTGATCTTTCTTGCACCGATGACCCGGTCCTTGTACGTGACATCGCTGGAATACCCACGCTTGAGGAAAAAGGTCGGGGGATTGTCGAACTCCGCGAGATACGCGCTCCCGTCGTTCTCTACTTTGAGGAGCGTAAAGGTGCTGTACGCGATCTTCCGGACCTTGCACTCGGGCAGGGTATCGGTGAGCGTATCGACGACCTCTTCCAACGGTAGTCCTCGCTCCATGAGTCGCGTTGCGATTTTTGTCGTGAGTGTCGCGAGGATGTTCGCCTTCACGCCGCTGCCGAGCCCGTCGGAGAGAACCAGCAACTTACCGCCGTCTGTGGTGGCCATGGCCAAGGAGTCACCACAAAGGATTTCCCCATGCTTGCAGATGTTTGCCCCACCCGTTTCGATAAAAAGTGGAGCGTTCATCGGGATTCTCCTTCTTCTTTGGCAAGATTCATCAGTTCGTACAGAGCGGCCTTGGTCTCGGCCGTGGTCTCCCCTAGGAGTCCGGCGATCTCCTGGGCAACAATCATCTGTTGGTGGATCACCTGTTGGGCCCTCGTTATGGTTTCAGTTCTCAGCACGTCGGCCTGTTGGTCCTTCTTGACGGTATCAGTGACGTCGAGCAGCATGAGGACGCGCAGATCCTCTTCGGGCAGCTTGAAATTATAGAGTTTGGCGGTGCGGCCTACCTTGCCCAGTTCAATCCACCGGGCGCCCGGTTCCGCGCCCGAATGCTTGTCCACTTCCAGGGGATCAATGCCGAACAGCTCGGTGAAGGTTTTTCCTCTGACGCCTCGCTCTCCGTCCGGTGAAGCGAGGTCCAGGAAAGCCTTGTTGTTGTAGACGACCCGGTGGGCCCGGTCGGCCAGGGCGATGGCAACCGGCAATCGTTGGAATATCTTTTCCGCTCTCTGAGAAGCGTGCTCTCTGCGGGTTTGGTCCAGGGTCTGACGCGCCTGGAGAGCGGTGTACACGGTAAGCAGCACCTGATGGGGACCGAAAGGCTTGGGGATGTAATCGAACGCTCCTAACTCGACAGCTTCTTGAGCCTCTTGCGTCGCCTTGAACGGTGCGGTCAAAATGACAAGCAGATCCGGCTGACGATACTTGATCTCCTTGAGTAACTCCTTACCACCCATGTCGGGCATGTCGATGTCCGCGAGGACAACATCGAAGAACTCTTCCTGGAGATGCTGGAGTCCGTCCCGGCTCGTTCCCGCCACCTCAACTTCAAATCCTTCCGATGCGAGGATCCTTTTGCACATGTCCAGGACCTTCTCTTCGGAGTCTATTACGAGAATTCGGCTCGTGGCACCGCTCTCGTCTCCGTGTACCGGGGAGACCATGGGATCTGAAATATGCGCCATGATATGTGCCATGCCGTCGGCCATCTTCTCCAGGGATGCAAGTTTTTGTACCCTGGCAACCTCTTTGCGCGCCTTGTCCAGTTCACCGGTCTGGGCGGCGATCTTGGAAGAAAGCTCTCGGCCCCACTCTTCAAGTCTCTCCCGAGATTCCGCGAGGTTACGGATCATGAGGTTGAAGGTTGCTGCGAGCTCCCCGACCTCGTCCCGCGCGATCACCGGCACCTCGTGACTGAGATCACCCTCCGCGGCGCGGCGAGCCGAGTTGAGCATGAGTTCCAAGGGACGGTTAATCCACTGCACAAGGAAGTATGAGATTGCGGCCATGAGAATCACGCCGAGAAGCGCAACGATGAGGAACGTATTGACGAGACGATCTATGGTGGCATCGATCGGCGCTTCGAGTGCGGCGATTTGGATCGCTCCGACGATTTTCCCCCGGGAGTCTCGAATCGGCTCCGCGGTGGACAGGTACGCCTTTTTGAACCGTGATTCCCCGCCGGTATGGGCTTGGCCGCGACCCAGGACCGTATCCCTGATTTGCGGTGACGCGCTGAATCCGGTCGCAGGGAGTCCCTGCGCCCCTTTCAGGGTCGTGCTTATGGCCTTGTCTCCCTGATATATCGAGACGAAACCCGTATCTTCGCCGTCCTCTGCAGATGCGCCAAAGACTACCCGGGAGATCCGATCGACTATCTGGGTGTCCTCGTTGAGGGTGACGCCGCCATAGAGCACACCAATGATCTTTTCGGCCACCACGATGGGATAAGCCGCCTCGATAACGAGGACGTTCTTGCCAGTCTTCGGGCCGATAAGCTGGGCTACCGTCGGATTCTCAGCCCGGAGCCTCTCTGTTGGCAGAACACTGATACCGGAGGAGCCCTCTCCCTTGGAAGCTTTGGTCACAATCGGGTCCGATCCGAGCGCTCCATTCTTGATTTGGGGCACGAAAGCCCGGACCAATGCCCGGCCCTTTGTGTCCGCAATGGAGAGGAAATCCATGTTGTTCTCAACGGATATCATCACGAGCTGGTTGCGGATCTTATCGAGGTTCCCTTTTTCCAGGAGGGTCTTGATTCTCTGCGTCCCCGCGGCCAGGCGGATCTTTCGATTCAGGCTCTCCCGGAAGTTGTCCAGCACAAAGGACGCGGCCGCGAGGTCGCGCGACAGATCGGCACGTGCCCTGTTCATAATGGTCTGTCTGGTGAGCCTCGTCCCGACAAGGCTTGTACCGAGTCCCACGAGCACGACAACGGCCAGAAATCCTCCGAGTAGCTTGCGACGAAGCGAGAAATCCTGAGCCCAGGACGTAAAATCACGCCAACTCTTCCAGGGGGTCCGTTTTGGTTGGACAGTTTCCATGATGCCCTCTTTTCGTCATCGCTTTGCGAGAATCTCTCGCTCGAAGATCGCTCGAGCCTCGTCAACCGAATTGGCATGAAAGAGATCCTCGTCGATGAGCAGGTTCGCTCCGTCTGTGCACTTGTCCATACAGAAGGTTCCCTTGAGTTCCACTTCCTTTTCAAGGCCCGCCTGCGCTATCGCTTCCTTGAAGTAGTTTATAAGGTCATGGGAACCTTTGAGATGGCAAGCGCTTCCCACACAGACCGTTATTACCTTCATCGATTCAGACTCCTCTCAAGATTACCCTAACACGAATTCCCGGCCAAGAACCGCATGAGTTCCGCTCACGTACCTCCCCAGGACCCTGGACTGATTTTCCGTACACACGCCATCCCTGCGCGTGGAAAAGTGTTGTCCCAAACCTTTTATTATATTACTACGTTTTCCAAGATCAGGGAAGGACTTCTCTTACACAGGATGCGCTCGCTGATTTACGATCCAGGATTTCCGTGTCAGGAGTTGCCCGGATCGAGCCGGCGGTATCACGCTGAGGAAGAGCGAGCAGATGAGAATGTTCGAAGAAATCCTGTGAACTTCCATGGACGCGGTACGGCTGAAATATCGTTTTGTCAACGAGTCTGAGAGAGATTTACCCAAGGGTTGCCTTTCCTGCACCGCCTCCAAATTGGGGTATCTTGTCCTTTCAGGACTCCAAGAAAAAAGCCTTAGTCAGCTTCGAAGACAAGTTTCAGGGTCTGAGTTAATGATCGGATTGTATCAGCAACGGCAACGTCGCACCACTTGACTGCGAAAGGTAATCCTCGCAGCACGAGCTCGCAGCTGCCAATTCGGCAACAAATCGGAACCAATCGAACGAAGCATGGGTATTAGGTCCGATAAATTGTCCTGAATTCTTGACAAGAGGTGGCTCTCAACGGTTCTGGGATCCATGCCCGCTCTCTCTCAATAAGGGTGGCTGAGGATGGGATCATGTTAGCTTGATCGGGTGCGAGAAATCTGACTTTTGCGGCAAGGGACCACATGTGAAGAGACTGACTCCTCAGAATTCTCCGTCAGTCTCCTCGAAATATTGTGATCACGCGCGACAGTCGCGCGCTTAGCCAGCCTTTGAAAGAAACAGCGTCAAGGAAAGGCAGAATCGAGGGCGTCCGTCAAATGGGTCTTTGAAAAATCTTTAGGGACGAGGTCCTTGATCGAGAGATCTTCTACACCCTCAGGGAGGCGCAAGTGATCGTCGAACGATGCCGTACCGAGCACAACACGTTCAGGCCCCACAGCTCTCTCGGATACAGATCGCCGGCTCCGGAAGCCTTCTTCAAAACGTTCATTGTCCCGAATAGGCCGGAGTTGATATCATTACCCAAGGAAGTCCGTACACTGAATTCTCTAACTTAGAAAGTGGCTCAGGTTATGGAGGCAGGCCACACCCCGGCGGAAGCCGAGACGACGCCTGGATTCCGGCGTGCGCCGGAATGACGAACAGAGACTCCACATCGTGTGCAACACAAGAGAAGCCAGACGACTCGCCCGCATCACTCAAAGTAAGACATGGCCCTTATTCATCGACCGATCACCAGCCGGAGCGGATCGACGTCGCCACGGAGGATTCTCAGTTCAGAATCCGATGGCGGCGGGGTGGTCGGGAGGAAGTCGGGTATGAGCAACTCAAAACCAGTAGCCTCCCTCACTTGATCCCTTTCAACGCCCGGGTGAATCGACTCCACCGTCATGACTTTGGTTTTCTTGTCAAAACCGAGAACCGCCATATCGGTGATGATCTTGTAAGGACCTGTGTCAGGAGGCAAACCCGCAGCCTCGCGAGCGCCCGGTCCGGTAAGGTAACCCGGAGAGGTCAGGAAGCCGACCTTTTCTACGAAGCGCGATTTGGTGTGAACGGTCATGATGAGCGTGCGCCAACACAGCGAGGCAAAGTCATTTGCGCCCCCGCTACCGGGAAAGCGCACTTTCGGCTTATGATAATCTCCCACAACAGTGGAATTGATATTTCCGTATTTGTCGATCTCCGCCCCGCCGAGGAACGCATAGTCCACCAATCCGCGGCAGCAGGTGGTCATCATTTCGGCCATGCCCGCGGCCATTATCCCGCGGAAGAACGTTCTCGAGTCGCCGACGGATATAGGCATCTGCGGCATCATAGGCGCCACACCGCCGGCCTCAAACAGAATCACAAGGTTCGGAGCGTGCATTCTCTGTGCCAACATTGCTGCGGCACAGGGCGCGCCCGTGCCCACCGCGACGGTTTTTCCATCCTCGAGATATCTTGATGAGGCACAGATCATCATTTCCATCATGTTATATTTCGGAACCATAGCACTCACCTCCTTAACGGATTTTGCATCCGCTACCCGAATCGATGTTACAGGCGATCGACGAGCCCCTCGAGATCTCTCAGCTCCTTCATCTTCTGGAATCCACCACAGAGTTCCAGGTACTCTTCAAAGGTGGTAATGCCGTAGATGTATTTATCCAGGAATTTCGCAAACTCATCTGGCTCTTTTTCCACTTGGAGCCACTGTTTGAGGTGATCTTCATCAGAGAAATATTCGTAGGCCATGTTGCCGGGGTAGCTGCCGTATGGGACTTCAATGACAGCATCCACCAGATAGAACGGTATGACCGTCCGTGTCGGGTTCAGCCTTATGGCGTGATTGCCTACGAATCTTTCAGTGGTTATGATGACGTGTTTCGCAGCTCTCGCCAGCTCCAGATCGGATATAGATATGCCCCTTATATGGCAGTTACCGTAGATATCAGCCTCATGCACGTGAATAGCCGCGACATCCGGCCAAACAGCCGGTAATGCAACGTATTTGGCGCCGGTGAACGGACATTCGATGACCTTGGCGGCTGACATTCGGAAAGTGTCGGTTCCCAACATGCACCGGGCAAGACCGAAGGAAACGCCTTCGGCCGCGGCCCGCAACCGAACCGTCAGGGCGTAGTTCGTCCATTCCGTGACCTTGACCTCACCGGACTGCATAACCCTCCGTGCATTAGGTGAAAGACCACGCGCTTCCAGCCCCACAACGTAAGCGACATCAACGCGGTCGAGACAATTCCCCGCGCAAAGGATTTGAAAGTCATGAGTCGAGGTATGCCCGAGGAATCCCAAATTCTTACGCTTTTGGCGCAGTATCTCATGCAAAACAGCCGTAGGAATCCTGTTGGCCCCGAATCCCCCTATTCCCAGATAGCAGCCGTCCGGAATGAATTTTTCGACGGCTTCTTTCACGGTGGTTCTTTTGTCGGTCATGGCTCGAGACTTCTTTTGAAAGAAGCTACGCGCCTTGTCCGCGTCAGGATCCATAAAGAGTTCGTTAGTACCTTCTTCGACAACCTTCATAGTACACCTCCGACAGATCCGGCGGATCGGAAGAAATCGTGAACGGGTGACCTGTTGATTTCGGCATGTGCGCCAGCACTTCCTTGTACCCTTTCCTTGGCTTATCGTGCCCCGGCCGATCGGACGCCGGAGAGGTAACCCGGGGGCCTGAAAATGCAGAGCATTACGTTCACTGCAAATGACACGCGAACTAAAAACGCATCTCTACCTCATAGCTGTCCGCCTCCCAGTCCCAGCGCATCGTAAACCCGAGCTTACTCGCAACTGCAATCATGGTTCTATTCTCAGGCGAGATAATTCCCCATAGTTCTTTCATGCCCCGCTCGCGAGCGGCAGGCAATGACACTTCTACAAGTTTGGCGCCGACTCCGACGCCTTGCCACTCGTCACGGACCACTACGGCCAATTCCCCCCTCTCGGATCCGGGCGTTCGCAGAATCCCGCACAGCCCAAGCATTCGCTCCTCCGGTGAATTCATGTCCAGCGCGACCATGGCCACATTCAACTCGCAATCGGTGTTTTTGAAATAGGCGATTACTTCTGGTGGGACGGACTTCCAATAACTCAGGAAGCGAAAGAAAATGCTCCGAGGGGAAAGGGACTTGAACAATTCCTCTACAAGCATCCCATCAGTAGGCCTTAGTTGCCGGATACGTATGGGCCTACCGTCTTTCGTAAACGCCAGGGTTTCTGCGTCCTTCGGATGTCCCGCATCTGTCATGTCCACTATCCCGCGAAGTTGAAGACTCCCACAGTTCGACGAAAGAGATCTCATACGAGTGCGCTTTCATAGGAGCAACACAGGGTGACACTTCCATGCAGCAGCTTGCCACGA
The DNA here is from genome assembly GCA_964497585.1 of uncultured Syntrophaceae bacterium. Classification (GTDB taxonomy): domain Bacteria; phylum Desulfobacterota; class Desulfomonilia; order Desulfomonilales; family Desulfomonilaceae; genus CAZCDS01. The sequence continues at coordinate 1,308 of CAZCDS010000055.1, read as the reverse complement.
ATCTCCTCAGCTACGAATTCCGCGTATCGCAGGAGTGTGAAGATTCGCTGCAAACGGCACTCCAATTTGTCGCATCTTCGAGAGTGCATTGGCATAAACCGGACAGAGACCTACGTCGTCGACGTACAGTTCGGTTATCGCCTTCCCGCGGCACGTACTCTGCGATGAATGTCCTGTTTGATACATTTGTACCCCATTTTGGGGCTCAATGGCGGTTTGTCCGCCTGCGGCCTTCATTGCAATAATTGTACCGCATTACGCCAATGCAATGGATCGCGACCCTCAATACCCCGATCTCACTCGCAACTAGGCGCTTTTCGCCGTATTTCCCCAGCGCCCTACGGAGAGCTGGGTGTCAGGATTCTTTACAAGGTGTACAGAACGCCCTTTGACTAACAGCGTTTTCCTGAATTCCCTCTCGCTGGTCTGATAGCTGCGTATCAGAGTTCTCAACCAAGGTGTACAGAATTTTCTTGGATGTGGAGTGCCCCGGTTTTGACAAGCTGGAACTCCACCACTTCCACCAGCGGCGCGGATTGGGTTTGACCGACGGTACAACGCATGAAATCGTGGTTTGGAGGCAGCGCTATCCGGCGGGGAAGGAAATTGTTCTAGAGCGCTCCTATAACGAATCTTCCTACGAAAGTAATAGGTTAGTTTTTTGCTAAGAGGGAGGAAATGGGGGTGAGGCGTGGAAGGCATACATCTAATGTAAGACAACTATCCTTGATGGCTGAACCGGATGCTGAACGATGGTTACATGCATGTCGATGTCGTTCCCAACAGAAATTTCTCGCCCTGCGTCCTTATCAGGGAATCCTATCGTGAAGAGGGGAAGATAAGGCACCGGAAGCTGGCCAACATTTCCGATCTTTCCTCCGACAGGATCATGGCGATCAAGCGCGCGCTTAGAGGGGGTTTTGACGAGGTTGCCTCCAGCGCCACGCAGGGGGGATCGAGCAGGGTCCGCAATTCGGGGCCCGTATGTGCTGTACCAGATCGCGCAGGAGATGGGACTGCCGGGAGCTTTAGGGAAGGAGAGAAAGGCAAGACTAGCCCCCTTGATGGTTCTTGCCCAGGTAATCCGTCCCATGGGCAAGAGAGCCGTGGTTGGATGGGGCCACAATCAGGCGGTCTATGGGCTGCTCGGTCTCGGGGTCCGGGGGGAGATGGATTGTGACGAGAATGCGCTTTCAAAAAAGTGACATTGACCGACCCGGCAGGCCACGTTCAAAATCCCCCTGTCACCCTTTATACCAAGTTTCGTGCTGATGGGTACCATTATGGGTTGCCTCGTGAACGGAGCTG
>CAZCDS010000054.1:0-46456 GCA_964497585.1 uncultured Syntrophaceae bacterium | reverse complement strand
GATTGCGCGCGCTGTACGCGGGGAATCGAATACGCTATAAACACGAAAGTATAGCTCCCCAGACCCCTCCCCAAAAACTCTATGGCGTCGGGACGACAGGCTGCCCGACTTCGTCGATAATCAGCGGCGGCCTCGTAGGTCATTGGTCACTCCGATATGCCCGGAAGAAGCACTATGCGCCGGAAACTTGTGGAGCGGGAAGGGGAGTCAACCGAGAAAGCATTTGTCCTCAACACCAATGAGATTGGAGCATTTGTATGAAGAGCATGAGCTGGACCAACCTGTGGATCGTGTGCGGCCTTGTGGCGGCGCTCCTCCTGCCGGCAGGCGTCTCTGCGGAGAAGGCTGAGAAGATCCGGTTCGGGGCCCTGCCGGTCCTGCAGGCGCTGCCCCTGTACGTCGCGCAGGACCGGAACCTGTTCGCCAAGCACAAGGTCAACGTGGAGCTGATTCCCTTCAACACGGCCGCGGAGAAGGATATCGCACTCTCCGCGGGGAGCCTCGACGGCGTCTTCGCTGACCTGGTGACGCCGATGGTGCTCAAGGGAAACGGTCGGGACGTCTTTTTCGTGGCCACCAACTACACGACGAGGAACGATCGACGCATGTTCGCGGTCCTGGGCAAACCGGGTGGGTCGTACAAGACGGTGAAAGACCTGGCCAAGGTTCCCGTCGCGGTGTCGTCCAATTCGGTGATCGATTTCGTGACGGAGCAGTTGCTCACGGCCGGAGGTGTGCCGGCAAAAGAGGTCGCGTCGATCGAGTCGAAGAATATCGGGTTGCGGTTCCAGATGCTCTTGACCGGCCAGGTGGAAGCAGCCACGCTCCCCGAGCCCCTCGTGACCGCCGCGGTGGCCAAGGGAGCGGTTCTGCTCGCGGATGACAAAGGTCTTCCCGCAAGCCAAACGGTGCTCGTCTTCTCCGGTCCGTTCATCAAGAAGCATCCGGAAGCAGTCAAGAGATTCCTCGCCGCGGTGAACGAAGCAATCGGGATCATCAATGCTAAACCTGACGCGGTGCGGTCGGGGATGGTCAAGCATGTTCGCCTCCCCAAGCCGATGAGAGCGACCTATCCGGTTCCTCGTTTTCCCAAACTCCATGCCCCGGACAAGGCCGCGGTCGTCACCATCGCCCGGTGGCTGAAGAAACGGGGAGTCGTCAACCGGGTCATCGGGTATGAAGAAGTGGTAGATGCTCGACACCTCCCATGAATTGATACGCTGCACCGAGGCCACCAAGGTCTACGGGAACGGAAACGGTCCGATTCGAGCCCTCAGTGATACGACCCTGTCCGTCCGTTCGGGCGAGAGCCTGGCTCTGGTGGGTCCCTCCGGGTGCGGCAAGTCAACACTCCTGCTGCTTATGGCGGGACTGGAGAAGCCCACGACGGGCCGCGTCGAGTTCAAGGGAAGGCCGCTGAGCCGGTCTCATCGGGAGATTGCGCTCATGCTTCAGGAGTATGGGCTCTTTCCCTGGAAGACGGTCACCAAGAATGTGGAACTGGGGCTGAGAATCCGCGGGGAGCGCGTGGACCGGGCTCGGGTGAATGAGCTGCTCAAAGAACTGGACGTGGCGGACAAGGCCGACGTCTATCCTCAGCAACTCTCCGGAGGCCAGAAGCAGCGGGTGGCCCTTGCCCGTGCGCTGGTCTTGAATCCGTCCCTTTTGCTTCTGGACGAGCCTTTTGCCGCCCTTGACACGCTCACACGGGAACGTCTCCAAGACCTTGTCGCGGCACTGTGGATGAGGAGGCGATTCGGGTTGGTGCTCGTCACCCACAATATCCAGGAAGCCGTGCGGCTCGGGCGGAGGGTAGCCGTCATGGGAGGCAATCCGGGAATGATCCTCACCGAGATCGACAATCCGCTTGCCTGTAGTCCGGATTACCGGGGATCTGATGAATTCTACCGGAATTGCACCGTGGTTCGGCAGCACCTGGAGGAGTCGGCATGAGATCCGGCCGGAGCTACTCCTTCGCGGTGATCTTTCTCCTGGTGCTCTGGCAGGTGAGCGCATGGTGGGCAGGCCCATCAATCATCGTCGGGCCGGTCGAAGTAGCGGAGACGCTCGTTCGCCAGGCGCAGTCAGAGCGATTCTGGCTTCATGTCGGAAGCTCGTCCCTGCGGGTTCTGGCCGCGTTGTCATTGGCCTTTGTGACTGCCGTCCCCTTGGGGCTCTTCCTTGGATCGACTCCGAACCTCGACCGTCTCGCCAGGCCGCTGATCTATCTGACCTATCCCGTACCCAAGATCGTTTTCCTCCCGATCGTCCTGCTCATCTTCGGTCTCGGGAACTCGGGAAAGATTGCGATGCTTTCGATAATTCTGTTCTTTCAGTTGCTTATCACCACACGGGATGCAGCCAGGAGCGTGACCCGCGAGGCCAGGTATTCTCTGTACAGCCTGGGAGGAACGAAGCGGCACCTTTTCGTCCATGTCATATGGCCTTCATCGTTGCCCGCGGTCTTCACAGCCCTGAGAATCGCCACGGGGACGGTCGTCGCGGTTCTTTTTTTCGTAGAATCGATCGGGACGCGGTATGGTATGGGTTTTTACATACTCGACGCGTGGGGACGCGCCGATATTCCGGAGATATTCGTAGGGATCGTCTGCCTGGCGCTCATGGGGGTGGTTCTTTACGAAGCCTTCGACGTCATGGAGAGAGTCTTCTGCCGATGGAGCCAATTGTAGAGGGAACACCACTGGAAGAGTGGAACGACCACGACCGCATCAACGCGGTCAAGCGGATCTTCAGGAGCATTACGCCGCACTATGACTTGCTCAACAGGATACTGTCCGCGCGGCAGGACGTGAAGTGGCGGCGATTCGCGGCGAAGCGGATACCCCGCGATGCCGCCAGAGTTCTGGATGTGGCGACGGGAACCGGCGATCTCGCCAACGCCATTACGTCGTCGCACAACCGGGTGGAAGTGATCGGAGTCGATTTCGTGGAGTCCATGATCCACGTCGGCCGGACCAAGACCGCGAGCCTCGCGCTGAGTGACCGGGTCCTCTACGCTGCGGGCGATGCGATGACGTTGCCCTTTGTGAACGGCGAATTCGATGCGGCTACCATTGCATTCGGGCTGCGTAACATTCCCGACCGTTCCGCCGCGCTCCGAGAGTTGGCACGAGTGGTCAGACCGGGCGGGAAAGTGATCACCCTGGAGATGACTTTTCCCCGGCGGTCTCGGCTCGCTCCGTTGCTTCGTTGGTACCTCAACCGGGTCATCCCGATTGTGGGAGGTCTGATTTCAGGAGATTCGAACGCGTACCGGTACCTCCCCGATTCCATTCAGGAGTTCCTCGATCCAGTGGAGCTCTCGGGGATCTTGAGCCGGGTCGGCTTGCAGAACGTGCGGGCATTTCCCCTGATGTTCGGACTGACCTACCTCCATGAGGGGACCGTGCCATGAGAGACGGGAAGCTCAAAGCATGGTACCAGGCGAGTCGGCCTCCCTTCTTCGTGGCGACGCTGATACCGTTGGGTCTGGGAGCGGTGGTCGCTCACACGGAGGGTTGCTGGCATACTGCTCGCTGGGTGATGCTCTTGTTCGCGGCGTTCCTCGTTCACCTGGCAACGAATCTGGGAAACGACTATTTCGATTACGTGTTCGGCGCGGACACCGGTGATTCACTGGGAGGGAGCCGTGTGCTGCAGCAGGGAAAACTGACCGCGGCCGAAATCCGCGATGCGATGATCCTCTGCTACGCGGGCGCGTGCCTCATCGGCCTGTGGATCGTGTGGACAACCGAGGTCTGGTGGCTTCTTGGACTGATGGCCGTTGCCTTCTTTTCGAGCCTCTTCTATACCGCGCCGCCCATACGATACGGATACCTGGGCCTGGGAGAACTCTTTGTAGGACTCAACATGGGACCGATCATGGTCGTGGGAACCGCGGCGGCATTGACCGGACAGTTCGTGCCGCGGGCCTTGTGGCTGTCCGTGCCCATAGGGCTGATGGTGGCCATGATTCTCTACTACCAGTCACTCTCCGACATCGAAGAAGACCGGGCTGTGGGGAAGCTCACCATCGCGGCTCGACTCGGCCAACCCGGAGCGATCTGGGGCGTTCGGTTCTTCTTCGCATCGAGCCTCGCGTCCATCGCTCTGCTCGTAGCGGCGGGCCTTCTGCACCCCGTTGCGCTGATCTCACTCGGCACGGGAGCGATCGCCTACCGCATCGACGCAATGATAGAGCGGACATCGAACTGGAAAGAGCTGCACGACAGGGGAGGGCCGGTACGCCTCTTCTATCTCGCCAACGGACTCATCATCGTCCTCGCGGTCGCACATTTCGGGTGATCGAATTCCGATCGGCTACCGAGAAGTTGCGCCCGGGCTCTCTTCCTCAAGCGGAGGTTTCTTCCGAAGCTCCGCGTACGCGGTAAGAAAAAAGGTCAGGGCCTGAATCCTGTTTTCGATTTCCTCGCGCCAATAGTCGAGTTTCGCCCAGCCCGCGGACGTGAGACGATAAACCTTCCGGGCAGGTCCTGGTTGCGATGTGTCCCAATCGGAAACCACCTCTCCGGCCCCTTCCAATCGTTGCAGAGATCGGTAGACCGCGCCGCTGTCCACCTTCAAGAACGGCAGTTTCTTGGAGAGTTCCGAGAAAATCGCTCCGCCGTGAGCAGAGCGGCGGGCCAAAGATACGAGGATGAAAGCGTGAAGATGACGAGACTGTCGATGCATTTTCCTCTTGACAACCCCTGCTTATGACAGCATAGTGTGACTAGCAGCTAGATGTCACACGCTGTAACCTAGCACGGCTGGAGGGACTCGTCAAATGTTCCGTCAGAGTTCCGTGCAAGAAAGGATTTCGGGCAACGTCGGCTCTCTACGGATCGGCGGCGAAGACATCCGCCGCTCCCTCTATGGGGAGTGTGGAGGCAACCGACGCCTTTGCCTCTTTCTTGCCTTAATTGTCATGGCGTGTGATTACCCTAGGATAGAGTGGTTCTCAAAAATGGACGCGAAATGAAATCATTGTCTATGGTCCTCCGCAAAGGCGAAAGGGTACAATCTGTCTTCGTGTTTCTTATGGCGATGGGTGCTCTGGTATCTCGGCTTTTCATAAGAAAAACCGAGATACCAGAGCATTCCTCGGAGCCCAAAACCAACCCCGGATTACCTGGACGTTTGGCGGTCGTGACAGGCCCAGTGAGCGTAGCGAACGAAGGCCGACATTGCCTGGAGTTCTTTGCGGGAGGCTCCGGGGGGCGGTTTCTTGCACAAGAAAGAGCCCCCCGGACCAATCCGAGAGAAGTTTCGAGAACTGCTCTCGGTCGTTGTTTTCCCGCTGCTCTCCGAGAGCGACGGTTCGTTGAGCGGGGTCGTTACCGTGACAATTGACAACTCATCTTGAAGTGTGGATCAGAAAGGAGAGAGGAGAAAGGAGAAAGAGGATGAAGAAAAAACATTCTGCCGAGGTTCAACCGGTCGAGGTCAAAACGAACGGGTTCAAAGGCATGTCTGCCCGCTATCTCTGGACCAAGGACGACGAATGCCCAAATTACGCACTACGGATGATGGAATTCGAGCCGGGCGGGCATACTTCATTTCATGCGCATGCAGAGGAGCATGAGTTCTACTTTCTGGAAGGCGAGCCGGCCTTCGTTGACGCTGACGGGAATGAGACCCTTCTGGTTCCCGGGGATACGGTATATACCGCGCCGAACGAGCTTCACCAGATCAAGAACGTCGGTACGACGCCGATGAAAATGATTTGTACCATCCCCATCTTGCCCGGTGGAGACGGGAAATTGCCCGCGCCACGCAAAGTGAATTGTGATATGCGCTCCACCCAAGAAGACAGCGGGGAGGGCTGCTGATCACGTCACCGAATGACGGAGAGGCCTGTCGCTCTTTCCGTCATTCTCAACCTTTCAAGGAAGGATATTCCGCGGGCACCGCATCCGGCTGCCGATGGGGGTCCAGAGCACGTGAATGCTGACCGGGACGATATCCTCTTCCCTCTCGCGGGCCGGGGTGCCATCTATAGTCTTCCGTATCGAAGTTCGCGCCGAAGAGACCACCCTCCCCCTTTCCCCCTCCCCTCAAGGGAGGGGGAAAGAAAACCCTCTCCCATGGCGGGAGAGGGTAGGGAGAGGGGGAAATCTCAACGAAAACGCGTTGGCGCACAACTCAGTGCACAAGACTATAGTTCTATGGGGTCGGAGCCAAAAAGAGCCCTCCCCGATCTTTCCACAAGAAATCTGCCATTTCTTTTGGCACCTGCTATAAACGCCCTAATCCTCACGACGAAAAAAGACTGGCCTTGCGCGATTGCCTCGCTGGATGACGTGAGAAGGCATTCCCGGAGCCACTGCTCGTGCTCCTTGACCTATGAGCGTCACATAAGAATCAGACCCGGTTGTCAATAATTAAGTATGGTGTACCCGGAACTCGCGGAACTCGCAACGCCGTACCTGAAAATCCGCATCGACCAGGGCAAGATATGACCCCTTTACGACCTATGCTTCAGGGGTTCTATCGCTCGCAACCACAAATATTCTGCAGCCTTCTCCGGGGATAGCATCTGACTGAATTCAGAGCCACCAGGAGAATGCCAATACTGCATTGTAGCTTTGAAGCCAATCTGTGCTCCATCATCAGCAACGACAAGACTCTCGTTAAAGGAATTGTCATTGTTGATGTCCATGAGCGTCCCGGCTGCATACGAGATTGCATCTGAAGACGTTAATCCCCCTATCCAGATCTTGCATCTGTTGACGAGGTCGCCACGATGATAAATGGTGCAGACGAATTTGGTACTGTGAACATCGTCCACGTCTAATTCTACTTCCGGATATTTGCGATTGATCTCTGCAGCTCCAGCCTCGAAGTATTCCCTCACCACTCGGAATCCCTGGCGTAGGAAACGGTTCCTGTCTCGTTGCGTGTATCGCTCCCGCATGTCAGGGATGGGCCCTTCAAAAGCAGGCGATTTAGGCGATGCGTCACGAAGCCTCTCAGGAGGACTTCCTGAAATACGAGCCTTCAAGGCGTGAACAATTGACGGAATGCCCTGATCCCAGGTCATGAAAGTTTTGTCATTCAGGATCGGGTAGGCGTCTCTTATCCTTGTGCGCTGCTCTTCCGTTCCAAAAAGAAGAGGTAATACTTTTACCTCGCCCGTGGACGCCTCCATGTTCAGCACAGCGTTCAGCTCCCGCTTTGGCCATTTCTTGTTGATGAACGCTTCACTGAATACAACCAAGACGAATTGCGAGGAGCGGAGTCCATCATTGACTTTCTCAGTAATGCTATCTCCCCAACCGATTTCTGCCTCATCATACCAGTGAGAAATACCAGACTCCTGAAGCGCTGCCACGAGAGGTTCGAGCACAGCCGCCTTGTCCTCACTCGCATGGCAAAGGAAGACGTCTCTTTTCTCAGTCATCCACTGTCTCCTGGCCGTAAGCCGCCTTGATGAACTCGTTCAAATGTGAAGCCAAGACCTTCAAATGAACGTCTTCGTATTCGCTGACAGGATATGAAGAGTGAGGACGAGAGAGATTCCCAAGTCGGTCAAATTGCACGCTCGTGACTGGGACTCGGCGGAACTGGTTATCAATGTCACCTTCGGTTATTACCCCGTATTCTATGGTTCCGCGTCCAAAACCGTGACGAAATCTCATGAAAAATCTCAATCCGAACGCCATGAACAGAAGTTCGTCACTTTCTGCCTGTTCTGGCACGTTGTAGTTCGTAAGGCCTGTATCATTTCTAGACGCATAGACCCTGGACGCCGCTGTTCGCCACTGAGCCCGCAGCTCGGAGTACTGTTTGTCGCGTAACCTTAATACCTTGTGTGTTTCCAAGTTCATGACTCCCTCCTCTTGACTCCGCTAATGCCTCGCTGTAGGATTTTCACCTACCTTCCGTGAGCGCCCCCTGAGGAGCAATCTTGTGTTATGCATATACCAAGAGAGTGTCGAAGGAGTCAAGACCCAATCTCCAGCCCGTTCACGTCCATGCATCACGTGATCAGCCCTTCTTTATTGACTTTTTTTTAAACCTCTAAAACATTTTGAGCTCCTAGTCCAGATCAGATCAAGATGGATGGCGTGACCCCCAGGCCCCGATCACTCGCGGACGATCCAGGGAGCGATGGTATGAGAGGGCAATTCACATGGCAACACGTAAATCTGGGGACATAATACCGATTTCTCCTCCGCTCACGTCCCGTAGCTTGTCTCAGCCTCCCACGGTCTCTTTTGGTGCAAGGAGCTTGCGCCACCGAGGCACAAAGGCCCAAAAAAGACAAGGATTCCAAGTAGCTTCCCACCGCAGGGGCACAAAAGCCACAGAGAATCCTTCGTTCGACTCGTCATTAAGTATGGTGTACCCAGAATTCTGAAGCACCGCTCCCCGCAATCTTTCCACACGAAATCTGCCACGTCTTTTGGCGACGGCGCAGACGCGGTAATCCGCATCATGAAAGAAGGTCGGCTCTGTGCTATTGCCCCGCTGGATGGCGTGATGAGAAGTAGCCGGAGCAACTACTTGTGCCACTTGACCCGTAAGCATATCCCAGAGAATCACACACGCTGGTTAAGAATTAGGTGTGGTGTACCCGGGACTTAGCATGTGTCCCCTGAATTCTACCAATTCATGCGATCATCTCACTCAGTCTTCTGTATGTTTCGATCAACCTTTCAATCAAGGCTTCATACAACTCCTTGATGGAGGCTTCTGCTGAACAACCGATGGCTTCCTTTATCCTCACAATTCTCCTTTGACGTTCTTCTTGAGAAAACATGTGCAGATAGGTAATTCTAAGTTCATTTAGTATGAAGAGGGGCGCTAAAATTTCTGAAATTGGGTGCCTAGGAAACTCTATCTCGAGAGCCTTTTGAAGGCGCTTGAGACTGCGGAGCTTTCTGCAATCTTCCCGACGATCTTGCACAAGATCTCCTAGATTCTTCATGTTCAGCGTTTCGGTATTGAACTTGTAAAGGATATCCACAATATGCTTCATCTCCCGTTCACTGAAACTAATTGGCCGTTTCAACTCCTTGATGAGCTGAAGGGTTGCTTCTGAAAGATGTGATAGACGCTTGCCGAAATGGGTATGTGCTAGTCGATCAAACGTTGACCGAGCTTTGATCAAACTCTCTTCAGGAGTGGGATCGGTGAATATGCACTCAATTTGACCATCATAGAACTCACTTCCGATGCAGTGATCCGACTCAATGTTATCTGCTCTCAAAGCATATTGGTCATTTTGATCCAAGCTGGCGATGTCTCCTAACCACATAATAACCTTATCGTTCTGGTTCACTCCGAACGGAATGCTGTATTCACCAACTTTGTAGATCTGTCCGTATGTCTTAGATGCAAAGCTGACGTCGTACGGAGGGAAGTCTTCGAATCTGAGGAGAACTCTCTTGTTAAAGAAGACTGGAGTTAGAAAACCATCGTTACCTGGCCGTACCAATCCCGGTATATAAAAATAATCATCTGAGTCATATTCAAATTCCACCCCAGTGAACGCAAAACGCTCTTCAGTTTTCTGTCTTTTAGAGTGCACGTGCCCTTTCCCTGACTTCCAAGCGTCATAGTGCAATTTGATTAAGGCCAGTCGGCTCCTGTCAGGTAGGTATTGGCACTTACAATGATCGCAGTAGAGTATAGGGAGATTCTCCACCACGATTCTTGTGCCATCTAGGTCCTCATCAAACGTATCGAAGGTCAGACGCATCGGTTTAGAGCATTCGTCACAGTATAGACCTTGCGGCTGACCATAGTTTGAGTAGAGTTCCTTCACCTTCATGTGATACCCATTTCAATCCAAGATTTCAGATTCATGAATCTGGTTATCGTAACCGTGAAGTGTCGGATCAATTCCGGGTGCACCGTGCTCATTTTGACGGCGCGTAAGTCGAGCCCTTGGGACCGGGTTTGCGGCGCCGCACGGATTTGCCCGAGACCGACTTCAGGCTGGTGATGAAGTCATCATCTCCCAACCGCCTGCCTATGCGCTCGCGGTGGCGAAGCGCTTCGGACTCGGTATCTAAAGACTCGCTCGCACGAAAGCTCTGCTGTAGGCGATCTCCTCGTTGCGTTACATGGTTTGGAGCCCCCGGAGCTGCTATGCCTGCCAATCGAGCGATGCTCTGAGAAGACAACGACTTCTCATCGAAATCACGAATCATGTGTGGTGTCCCCGGAATTGCCCCCGTTCGTAAGAGCTTCCCTCACTACGCGTCGAATGAACTCGAATGGTTCTAAACTGGACAGGTCGGCTGCCTTCTTAACTCGAGCCAGTTCCTCGTCAGAGAAGTTCAGTGGGTTGCTTTCCCAACCCACCTTTGTCTTTGCCTTACAGAATCGACCGATTCTCACGTCCGGAAGGTTGCCTTGGAGGCACTCCATCACCGTTGCCCTTATGTTGCGGAATTGAACTGGTCTCACGTCCTCAAGCTCTCGTTGAAAGCAATCTATCACGTCAGGCAAAGCAGCCTCAATTTGGTCTAAAATCCCACCAACCCGAATGAAGTTTTTTTTCTCGTGGTATACAACTTCTTGTTCACCGGTTTTAAGGACTGTAAGAGTATTGCTGATAGCTTCACGGTGCTTCTCTATCTTCTTTGCTGATTCCTCGGATGAATAACACTGCATCATAGCCATATGGGCAGGAACGTGAATCATTCCGCTTATAAATCCCAGATAATTCTTTCTTTCTAAATGTTTTTCATCATCAATAGTCCTTGGTATCCGTCGGGATTCACTTAGTAATTTCAGACATTCCAAGCATGCTTTCTCCATCTTGTCGGTTATCCACTTCTTTCTCTCCCGCCTTCCCTGGAGCCAATTATTGATGCAAAGCGTGATGGAGGCGATTATGGTACCGATGATGGTGCCTAGAGCAATGTATTTGCCGGGGTCCATGTTCACATCCCTTTCTCTGAGATCCGGTGATGGAATGTCCCGCGAGAATTCTGAATTCCGTGGACAGCATACTAAATTTGCGGCGCGTCTGTCGAGCCTTTTGGGCAAAGCCCTTGGCGCCTCATCGATCTGCCCAACCCCGGGTCCAGCCACGTGATCAAGTCATCATCTCCGAACGGTATGCCTGTGCACTCGTGCCAACGAACCGCTTCGGGCTCGGTATCTGCAGACTCGGTCTAAGGAAAGCACCGCTGACGACGTTTTCCTCGTTGCGTTACATAGTACGGAGCTCCAGGAGCTAGTATGCCTGCGGATCTGGCGAAGAGCTGAGAAGACAACGACTTCTCATCGAAATCACGAATCATGTGTGGTGTCCCCGGAATTGCCCCCGTTCGTAAGAGCTTCCCTCACTACGCGTCGAATGAACTCGAAAGGTTCTAAACCGGCCAGGCCGGCTGCCTTCTTAACTTGAGCCAGTTCCTCGTCAGAGAAGTTCAGTGGGTTGCTTGTCCAACCCACCTTTGTCTTTGCCCGACACAATCGACCGATTCTCACGTCCTGAAAGTTGCCCTGGAGGCACTCCATCACCCTTGCCCTCATGTTCCCTAATTGAACGGGTCTCAGGTGCTCAAGCTCTCGTTCGAACCATTCCATCATCTTGGGCAAAGCATCCTCTATTTGCTGTGAAAGGCCCAGTTCGGGAAGAAACGTCTTATTATGATATAACCTAGAGGCGTCTCAACTCCTTCGCTCCGCACCAAGGTCCCGTTAATCCAGTCTAATTGTCGCACAGCACATCGTTCTCAATTGTGGCCTGATTCTGGTTGGCCGTGTCTTTATTGATTGACAGCAACCTACCAGAATCAGGAGGCATTGTGGTCGTCTGTCTGCCAATTATACCCGGCTTGCCTGGGCTCAGTCTCACCGTCCGGGTGTATCACTCTTTTTCGGCAATTTCCAATCGCTTCTTCCCACACTGTAGCTTGCAAACATGCCTTGGGCTGGGGGTCGCAATGAGTAGCGAGTGAATTCACCACTGCCCTGAATACCAACGAATCTTCCAGTACCGCCCACATAGGTTGAGCTCCCGTGAGCAGTTTGCCCTAATGTGCCGGAGGCTTTGTACGTTGCGAAGATTTTATCGCCATCCGGGCGGGTGAAAACAGCCATGCCGGAATCCTGATAGTCACCCGCTTTCGCGTGCAATGCCCCCACTACGTGAACAATTGCATGGTGCAAGATATCCGATTTAATATCAGCCACATACACACCATAGCCTTCATAGTTAATTTGAACACGTTTGTTGTCCATCGAAAGCATTGTGAGAGTTCCAGTGTAGTAAGTCTTACCTGATGTTTGCCCTTGTTGTCCCATTTCGGCACAGACCATGAGTCCAAAGCCAGTAATGAGAAACAAAGTAACTACCAGTGTGAAAGTTGCCTTTTTCACGATACCCCCCTTTTGCTTAAGCTCTGGTTAAATCAGAATATGTCTCACCAATGTTTTCGGCTCCTGAGAGAAGGCCTCCGTCCTCCCAGGAGCACACCGTGCACATTTTCATATCTATATCCAATGGTATTGTCTGAACGGGGATTATTCCGCGATCCCAGAAATTCTGGTCGTTCTTGAACCCCAAAACCGATCTCCGATGGATTTCGATGCCCAAATGGCGTCGCTGCGCTTCCGTATGTCGCCCGGCGACCCGAATTCCCACCTTTTGGCCAGATCAGCGTCTCTTTTCCCAGAATTTGAACATACCACTCCCTCGATTCCCCGGTCAAAGGCAATCTTGAACCTGCGCCTTCACCCAAACACGGCCCGATAGTGATGAGCCAACGGGAATGCTGACGCCACATGAACTTGCCACCTCCGACCATGATACGCGACCTTGGCTCCAACCTTGATCAGGCACTTGATGATTCATTCGATGGACCGTTTGACTTCTTCGCCCAAACACGAATAAAGGCCTAAAAACAAAGGGGTCACGTCCGGTTTTTGCCCTTTCGCAATTGGCGTTCCGACCTTCCTGCAAAACCACCCGGAGAGTAAGATGATCGCCGCTACCAGGGAAGATGGACTCGTGCCGCCTTTCCCGACTCACTGCAGGGTGCCAGGCGCCCGGGTACTCTATTCGTAGCAGACGGGACATTTGCCCCCTCCTCCAAGCACCGAAACACGGATCTCCTTATGACGCAGAACCGGATGTGACGTCTATCTCTGCCCCGGTTTCGGAGTGCTCAGACTTCTCCCTGGTCTTCATCTTCCGGCTTTCCGGCGCTCTCCGGACGGGACAGGCGCTCGGAAAGGTCTACGACTTCTTGTCTGAGGGCTGAAAGCTCGGCTTGCAGGCGTGCGACTTCGTTGCGCAGCTCCGCGGTCATTGCGAACAGGAGACGTTCCGTTTCGGTTGCGAGCCCGGAGGCTCGTTCGTCGACATCGGTAATCCGAGCTTGCTCGCGGGAAGAGCGTTCCTCCGCTTGCCCGGGCCTAGAACCGTGCCCTTTCCGGGAAAGAGCCTCCCGGGCTCCGCGGCGAACAGCCTTGTCTTTGTCCTGCAGTGCGGCCTCGAGATCCGGGACGACGTCTTCGGAATCGATCTGTCCCAAGGCCCACACGGCCGCGCGACGAACCTTCCGGTCCTCGTCCCCAAGCGCCTCTCTCAGGGCGTCGACGGCTTCGGTGGACCTGATCTCGCCCAGGCCCCAGACTGCTGCCCGGCGAAGATAGCGATCCTCATGTTGAGCCGCCCTTCGGAGTTCTTCAATCGCGGAATGGGAAGAGATCTCGCCCTGCTTCCAGGAGGTCACGATCCGTGCGGTCCGGCCTACGCTCATGTCGCCGTCGCCGGGATGCTCGAGGATTTCACCCGGAGCGTTCCCGTCGGTCTTTGGGGGATCGTTGGAATCGGACATTTCGTCTTTCTCACGTCAAGGCGTTTTCATACACTTCCGGTCGCTGGTACATGGGAATACCCCGTCAGGGCGCCTTCGGACGGACCATGTCAGTCAGGTCCACGCGAACTCCGGTACTGAGAATCTCCTTGCCGTAGACCACCACGACATCGCCTTCCTTGAGGCCCTTGCGTACCTGCACGTACCGCGCGTCGTTGGCTCCTATTGCAATTCGTCTCAGCCGGACCCGGGAGTCTTTTTGGACCACGAAGACCGTATTATCTTCGTTGGGCCGAATCTTATCATTGAGCGCGGTGAGCGGTATCCGCAGGACTCCTTTCAAGCGCTCGGGCACGACCCGGGCCCGGGCGTACATCCCTTCCCGGAGGAGCATGTTCGGGTTGTCCATATACGCCCGCACTTCGAAGACTCTCCCCCGATCGGCAGCCGGCCCCACGTACGTGATCCGTCCCTTGAAGGTCTTTTTCGGGTATGCGTCCACGGTTACGTCCGTCTCTATGGCCTCGGGACAAGCCTCCTTGAATCGGAGACGTGCCACATCCCGGTCCGCAAGAAACGCCTTCAGATAGATGGGGTCGAAGTCACTGATTTCGAAGAGCTTTTGGCCTTTTGCCACCCAATCGCCGATTTCCACGTACCGCTGCGAGAGGACGCCGTGTATAGGGGACTTGACCTTGGTCCAGATCAGGTCCTGTTTCGCTTTCGCCAGGAGGGCCTTGTCCGCCTCAACCTGGGCCAGGGCATTGCGGTACGTGGAGTGCTTCTGGTCGTACTGGATCTCACTGATTGCGCCGGTCTTGAAGAGAACCCGGTTTTTCTCCCACTCGGTCTTGAGGTAATCGCAGCGTGCCTGGTGTTTCTTGAGGTCCTCCATGGCCGCGTTTGAGACATCCTTGATCTCGGTTTCGTCGAGTCTCACGAGCAGTTGACCCTTCGTGACAATCTGGCCGTCACGCACGTCGCGTGAAGTCACCTGGGCCGCTACCCGGGCCGCGATCACGGCGTCCGCGTTGTAGGTGAGGTTGCCAGTGAGAAGCAACGGCAGCTCGATGTCACCGCGTTCCACCTTTGCCGCGGCCACCTTCACAGGGGGCGGCTCATGTTTCTTCCCTTCCTGGGGCGAGCAGGACCCGATCAGGAGAGCCAACGACATCAAGATTATCGACAACTTTATGGTCATCTTCTAGCTCGCTCGGACAAATCACGTACGCCGGAAAGGGCGAATCCTGTTCGGTCTATGCCGTTGTTATCGGTATTCCGGACTCCATCTCTCCTGCAGGAATGGTCGCTGGAGGCCCTGTTCCCGCGCTTTTCCACAAGCGTTTCTTCAGGTCGTCCAACAGCACATACACAACCGGGATGAAAACCAGCGTGAGGAGCGAGGAGATGACGAGCCCCGCCACGACCACCGTTGCGAGCCCATTGTAGATCTCCGCGGCCGGACCTGTTGTGAGCGCGAGCGGCAACATGCCGAAGATCATCGCGACCGACGTCATGTAGATCGGTCTGATGCGGCGCTGAGCCGCAAGGATCAGAGCCTCTTCCCGGTCCATCCCCTCATCGTCGATCAGTCTCACCGCGTACGTGACGAGCAGAATCGCATTCTTGACCACGAGGCCCACCAGCATAATGTACCCGAGCATGGTGAAGGCATCGAAGGGCACATGGAGCAGTCGAACGACAAAGTTCGACCCTATGAGAGCAAGAGGAACGCTCAGCATAATCGAAAGCGGTCTGACGAACGACTGAAACTGTAACACGAGGAGAAGGTAGACCACCACCGCGGACAAAGGGAAAACGAACTCAATCGCGGCCGTCAATCGCGCAAGCTCGTTGATCGATCCGAAGGGAATCGCCGCGTACCCGTGCGGGAAATCCACGGTCGACTTGATCTTACCCATCACCTCGTGGAAGACCGCGGCAAGAGGACGGCCCTTGACGGTGAACTGGACCCGGCTGGACCGCTGCGAATTGAAATGCGTAATGT
Organism: uncultured Syntrophaceae bacterium; assembly: GCA_964497585.1. Lineage (GTDB taxonomy): Bacteria > Desulfobacterota > Desulfomonilia > Desulfomonilales > Desulfomonilaceae > CAZCDS01. Next base: position 30,661 of record CAZCDS010000054.1, on the reverse strand, counting down.
GCATCGGTCCGTATGTGGGTTCCACCGTGGCCACGCTGCTCAAAGGGATCTGAACACTGGGATTGCCGGGCGCGGTAAGGACGATATTCTTCACGTCGAAAAGATCGGAGACGTCGCGTTCCTGTCCCATGACCCGGATGTAGAAATAGCGATCCTTCACGTCGTACTGGGTCACGGTACGTTGGCCTCCCACGGCCGCCTCAACCGCGTCGGCGATGTCTCGAACCTGTAAGCCGAGATTCTGAGCCCGTTGATGATCGATCCGGATGTCGATCTGAGGCTTGCGAAGGGCCAGGTCGGTGTACCGGTAGAGAACGCCTTTCGTGGTGCGACCGATCTCCATGATTTGGCCGACCAGTTTCTTGATGACCTCGTAGCTCCTGCCCACCACGCGGAAGTCCACCACATCGGATCTGAGGTACACGTTCCCGAAGAGTGGGAATCGAATGGGATTGACCGTCCTGAAGGGGAGATCGCGCGAGGTCTCCCAGGCCCTGCGAGAAATCTTCTCGACCGGAACGCCGCTGATATTTTCGTCTTCGCACACAAGGTAAATTCGATTCTCGAACATGTTCCTGTTGGGAACCGAGACCACGTGCTTCACGCCTTTGATTTTGCTCCAGCGCTCCTCGAGAATCTTCAGCAGCCGGCTCTTCTGTTCAAGGCTGGTCCCCTGGACACACTCAATGTCCATGCGCACGATGTTGGACCCTCCCACCGGCAGGTAGTTGAATCCCGGCAAAACCATGCAGGACAATACGAAAAGCGCCAGACCTCCCGCGACGAGAAACGCCTTGCGAAGTCCCCTCTTCAGAAAGAACCGTAAGCTTCCGATCACCGTGGCGGAGAATGCTCCGCCGACCCTGTCGAGGAGCGCGAGCGGGGTGAAGAGCCTTTGTGTGAGGCGGCTCCGGGCTCGTTCTTCTCTCATCCAGCGGTACGAGAGCATCGGGACCACGCTGAACGCGTCGAGCAGCGAAACGAAGATCGCAAAGGAGACTACGAACGCAACCGGGCCGAAGAGTGTGCCGATTTCCCCTTTGAGCATGAGCACCGGGAGGAATACCGCAGCAATGGTGAGGGTGCTCATGAACGCAGCCCTTTGCACCTCCCGGGTTCCGTCCACGCAAGCCTGGAAACGGTCTTTGCCTTCCTCGTATCGGTGCCGGTAGATATTCTCCAGCACGACGATGGAGTCGTCGACAATCATGCCGATCGCGAGCGCAATTCCCGCCAGCGAAATGACATTGATCGAATACCCGAAGAGATACATGCCGATGAACGTTCCCACAACCGAAACGGGTATGGAAATCGCGACGATGAGAATGCTGCGCCAGCGCTTGAGGAAGAGGAAGAGCACCAGCAAGATCAGGACCCCGGCCTGGAGCAGACAGCCCTTCACCACGCCCACCGCGTCCCGGATGAAGACTCCCTGATCAAAGGTCTTGGTAAATTTCGCTCCATTTGGGCCGTACTCGTTTTGTATCTTGCCGAGCTGTCCGTCGACGTTGTGGATGAGTTTGAGGATGTCCGCACCGACCTCGTTGTAGACGTTGAAGATGAGTCCGCGCGCGCCGTCGATCCTGCAGTCCGCGTCGGGACGTTCATGCATGTCCCGGATTCGCGCCACATCCGAGAGATAGAGCGGCGGCTCGCCGGGTTTGGTAATGATTACCTTGCCGAAGTCCGCAGCGTCCTTGAGTTCGCCGATAACGCGAACGGTCCACTCGACCGGGCCATTGTTGAAGTACCCCGCGCTCCGGTTCAGGTTCGTCTGATCGATGAACCGTTTGATATCGTTGACCGTGAGCTTTCTCGCTTTGAGGCGCTCAATGTCAAAGGATATCCTCATTTGCCGGGTCCGGGCGCCTCTAAACTGACAGTCGCCGACGCCAGGAATGCGCTTGATCCGCGGAACGATCTCCAGATCGGCCCAGGTGGTCGCGTTGACCGGATTGACGTCACCGGTCAGGGCAAACTGGTATACAGGGAGGTTCACGTAGTCGGTCGCCTTGAGAATCTGCGGACGTTGGACCTCGGGAGGCAAATAGGACACGCGGTCCAGGTTCCTCTGAAGCTCGGCCGCTGCAAGATCGAGATTGGTGCCGGGACGATACAGAGTGAAGATGAATGACTGGCCGAAATAGCAGTACCCGAAGGTTGCAATCAGATTGGAGACGCCGCTGATATACTGTTCGAAACGGTTGGTGACCTGGCCTTCCACCTCTTCGGGCGCCGCGCCGGGATAGGGGGTGATGATCGCAATGACGGGAGGCTGCGTGTCGGGTTTGAGTTCCACCTCGAGAAAGGTCAAGCAGACGTACCCGAACACGAGAACGAGAAGCACCCGCACAATAACCGTGATAGGATATCGGACCGATGATTCGGCCAGGTTCATGGCGTCTACTCTGCCGGAAACACGAGGACTCTCACCCGTGCACTTTCAAACCTTGAGGACTGCTCCCTCACTTCCTTCTCTTGCCCTGCAACCGGATTCATAGCTCCTGTGAGGGTGTTCGAGCATATCCCATCTCCCGGGGGTCCGTCAACGTCAAAGGAGAGCGTTGAGGACAGGGATTATGGTAGACTGGACACAGCCGGGGAGGCACGCTCGGAACAAGCGAGAAAACGGATTTCCTCAGCAGCGTCATGTCACAGAAGTGCTCCGATCGGGAAAGGGGTGAGGACCATGACCGTACAAAGTCGGCTTGACGACTGTCTGTCCACGCGCGATGGACGCCTGTTCATCGAGGAGTGCGACACGGTGGGTCTGGTTGGTGAGTTCGGGTCACCGTTGTTTGTGATGTCCGAAGACCAGATTCGGCGCAACGTGCGCGGTTTTCAGACAACTTTTCAAGAGGGCTGGCCGGAAGGGCTGGTCAAAGTGCTTCCCGCTGCAAAGGCCAATTGGCTGCCCGCGGTGCAGCGGATCCTCGCGGACGAAGGGTGCGGCTGCGACGTGTACTCGCCCGGAGAGTTGATGATCGCCCTGAACGCAGGTTTCGATCCGAACCTCATCTCGGTCAACGGCGTGCCCAAGGACGAGAGTCACATCTATCGGAGCGTTGACGCGGGCGTGCGCATCACCATCGACAGCCTCGAGGAGGTTGCAATCATCGAAAGGGCTGCCAATGAACTCGATCGCCTGGCCAGAGTGCGTCTGCGCATGAAACCGCCGCTCTCCCGGTTCATCGACCGCAGCGATTTCGTCGCGGAAGGGCTCGTCGCCACCGACATTGCCACCATGGCGTACAAGGGAGGACTCACGTTCGATGACATTCTGGCTGTCGGACCCGGCATACTCGAGATGAAAAACGTGGACCTGGTAGGTCTGCACATGCATTTCGGGCGTCATCATGCTTCCGTCCGCTACTGGGAGCATCTGATGAAGGCCTTTGCCGAAGAAGCCGGGAGAGTGTGCCGGTCACTCGGCGGATTCAAACCGCAAGAGATCGACATCGGAGGCGGATTCGCCATACCGCGGGACCCGTTCAACGCGGTGACCGACTACACGGAGCCGTTCCAATTGGCTGCGCTCTATGCGCTTTCCAAGGGGACGCACCTCTTCGGACCGGATGTGCGGTACAGGGTTATTGCCAAGCTCATCGACGGCGTCGTCAAGAAGCCCAATCAGACTCCCGCACCGAGCATCGAGGAGTACGCTCGCGTCTGTACTCGCACCCTTCGGCAAGAGCTTCCCAGGCACGGGATCGATATCACCGGTCTGATGCTCCAGGTGGAACCGGGACGAGGGCTGTACGGCAACGCGGGGATTCATTTGACCACGGTCAAGAACATCAAACGTGTGAAAAAGCCGATCCGGTGGGATTTCGTGATCGTGGACACGACGGAATTCTGGTTTACCGGCGGGAGATACGAGCACCACCTGCACGACTACCTGGTTGCCAACAAGACTGACGCGCCGATTGTGGGCAAGGGCGATATCGTAGGGCGCAGTTGTTTTGGAGACCGCTTGATGCCGACCGTCCCGCTCCCGGACGTGCAGACGGGAGACATTTTCGCGCTGCTGGACACCGGCGCGTACCAGGAAGTCTCCGCGAGCAATTTCAATGCCATCCCAAGACCGGCCACCCTGCTGGTGACCGGCGATAAAGCTGCGGTTATCCGACGCCGTGAAACGGAAGAGGAAGTAGTGAGCCGCGATCTCGTCCCGCCCCACTTGAAAAGATAGAAGTCCACCCCGTAGGCAGTAACTGAAGCCTTCTGGACACAGAAGGCCGCAAGGCACCGGGATCAACGAGGAACCTCGCTTTTGGATACTGGAGGCCTGACGCAAGGGGCTCCTTCACGAAGGGGACAAACGGGCTTTATCAAGCCAGTGCTTTCAAATCAGATTTTGTCCGGACGCCTCGTGACGGCCGTGTCCGTGCATCCCCCTATCCCCCAACCCATCCAAGGGCCCATCTTGACGGATCAACTACAGATCCCAAAGGACCAATGCGCCCTCACGAAAACCTGCCTCCTTTTCCGTCATACCGGTGAGATATCCCTCCTTTCGTTCGTATTATCAATATTCATCGCTTCCACCGGTCAGGCTCCCTTTGGCCGGTTCACCGGACACCCGCAGGGCCCCAATCAAGCTTCGGCAGACCTGACAGACCATTTCGGCAGAACGGCCCGGCGCCACCTGAAACCCCTTTCAAGGGACACGATGAACCGGTATCTCTTTCACCACTTCTGCATCGAAGGAGTCAACACAAACGTCTTCGAGGACGCAGCCATAACGGCAATTCATCAGGAATCCGGAGGTCTCTTCAGAAAAGCCAACAACCTGGCAAGAGACGCCCCTATCGCAGCGGCAAATGATCAATCCATGAGCGTCAGTGGAGAACAGGCCCGACTCGCGGCCGCGGAAATATTCTGATCCGTCATCGGCCCGGCAGACAGCAAGAATCTCGCCCGGTCAAAGCAATATGAAAATCAGGCGGTCGGTCCTAGATAATCAGGAAATTGCGAGCAATCTCAAGTGAAAATTAACATTGGGAGGTCAATGAGTCGTCGGTGGTATTTCGTTTGAAATACAGACTCGACGACGTGCTAACCTGGCTCATTGGCAAGGTACTTATGAAACGCGATACGAGCCGCGGATTCTTGTGCTCTGAGACTAGAAAAGCTCTCCTATCGGCGGATGACGGCTGCTCACGAGAATATCGTAAGGCGTTCCTGATCATGAAAGGCGGGGTTGGGAGGAATTTACGCCAAGGCCACCGCCTACGGCGACTGAATCATCTGAAAAAAGAACGTGCAAATCTGGCTGCATGATGGTATTTGGTTACCTGGACGACAGTCACCAATCCGAAAACGACAAACAATCCTATTCAGAGCATTGCGGCCTGATGACGCCAAGCAGACGATCCCGGTTGTTAGGTATAGGGCCACAGGACTCGGCCTCTGCCCCAAACCATCTGCCCTTTGAGGGAATTCGCCGCCCTCACCTTCCTCTTGGCGGAAAGGGGATAAGACTTCTGGAACGCGGAGTCCCGCTTCCCACCGAATCAGGACATGGCCCAGGCCCCAAGATGCCTCCAGTGCAGTCGATAAGTCGCCTGCCCGGTCCAGTTGTGAGCCGGCAGCCGATAGCAAAACCGTTACGACCAACACAAGAACCAACAGACAGGAGAATCAAAAACAGAAAGGAGGCCTGTCATGGGCAAAGGTGTGTTTCGTTTACTGGCGGTGTCAATGGCCGTGGCCGTGCTGGGGATCGGTCTCGGACTTATCGTAGTTCATGCGGCCAAAAAGGGTGAACCTATCGTGGTGGGAGCGCCTGTTCCGCGTGCCAGCACGTACGGCCAGAACGGCGAGCGAGGCATGATTCTCGCTACCGAGGAGATCAACGCTGCTGGAGGGGTCAAGGTGGGCGGCGTGATGCGGCCGTTCAAGCTGGAAATCACCGACAGCCGCGATGAAGAGCCGGGAGTTCCCACCAGCGCGGTCTTGCTGGCCATCGAGAAGCTGATCCTGCAGAAGAAGGTAGATATGGTGGCCGGAGGGCCGTGCATGTCCGAGTGCGGCATGGCGGCCATGGATCTGTATTCCCGCTATAAGAAAGTCGATGTGGTCAGCATTGGTTGCTACACCCCCAGTTGGGATAAAAAGGTCGCCAGCAACAGGGAGAAGTACCGTTTCTCGTTCCGGGAGAGCGGCAGCGTCAAATGGTACATCAAAGAGGCCCTGGACCTTCTGCGATCCATGAAGGAGAAGTACGGCTTCGACAAGATGTACGTGTCAATTGACGACAGCCTTATGTGCCGTAAGGCTGCGGGAATCGTGGAGAAACTGGCCAGTAAAGGCGGCTGGAAGATTGTGGGCAAGGATCAGCATCCCATCGGGACGACGGACTATTCCTCCGCTTTGACGGAATGCAAGAAATCCGGCGCCCAGATACTCTTCGTTTGGGCCTATTCACCGGAAACCTCCATCTTGCTTAAGCAGTGGAGTAGCCTGGAAGTTCCCGCGCTCCCCATGGGATTCATCGGCGCGGCCGAAGATCCCGGCTTCTGGAAGGCCACCGACGGCAAGTGCGCGTATACCATAGTCACCCTTTCTGAAACGGGAAACGTGCCCACCAAGGCTACCCCCAAAGCGATGAAATTCTACAACGCGTTCAAGAAGCGCTGGAAGGTGCCTCCCCGAAGCACAGGATGCGTAAGCGCTTACGAGGCCATGTATGTACTCAAGGATGCCATTGAACGGGCGGGTAGTCTGGACAACGACGCGCTGATCAAAGCGTTGGAGAAGACGGACCTGAAGGCGGTTCGAGGAACCATTCGTTTCGACAAGAATCATCAGATCATCTATGGCTATGACCCCCAGAAGAGCGTGCTGGGGTGCTGGGTTCAGTGGCAGGACGGGCAACGAGTCCAGATCTTCCCCAAAGCGGCGGCAATGGGGGAGATCAAGCTGCCACCGTGGATGAAGAAGAAGTAGTCTGCATCGCCCCAAGGTCGGCTCTCGGCCTTGGGGCGACCGGCAAGCTTGTGGCGGAGGCGAAGCATGGAGACGGTGCTCATATATGGAGCCATCAACAGTCTGACCTTTGTCCTCATGGCAATAGGTTTCAGCTTGGTCTACGGAGTCAGTCGGGTTCCGAATTTCGCTCACGGATCCATCTACGTCCTGGTGGGTTTCCTGACATGGTCACTCGTCAACGACCTGCACCTCAACTACGGGCTTGCCATTCTCGTATCCCTGGTCATTGCCTCGGTCCTGGGACTGGCCATATATCGGTTCGTGCTGATCCGGTTGAGAGGAATGCCCACTTCCGAGATCATTGCCTCGTTCGCTGTGGGCCTTATCATCCTTGAGGGCTTGCGGCTCCAGGGAATCGGCGGCTTCAAGGGTTTCATCGGGCCGAACTATGTCTTGAAACCCTTCTTTGCAGGCAAAATCGAGCTTTTCAACGTATTCGTGGATTATCAGCGGTTAATTGTCGTGGCCGCGGGCGTTGTCCTGGTGACGGCTCTGTGGATCTTCACGCATCATACTAAGATCGGTCTCTCGCTGCGTGCGATAGCCCAGGACGAACAGGCCGCAATGATGCTGGGAGTAAATTCCGATTGGGTGGCGATGATATCCTTGGCGATTGGGTCAGCCTTGGCCGGACTGGCTGCGGTGATCATTCTGCCTCTGGGAAACATAACCTGTGAGGCGGGATACCATGTCCTCGTGTACGCTCTGGCGGTATGCATCATTGGGGGCCTGGGGAGCTGGACCGGCACTGTTCTCGCGTCCTTTCTCGTCGGATTCGCCATGAAAGTGAGCACGTACTGTTTCGGGGCGCTTTGGGAATCCGTGGTTCTGGTGGGAACGATCATCCTGGTCTTGTTGGTGAAACCTTCCGGGTTACTGGGCAAGCAAAAGGAGCTGGAGGAGCGGGTTTGATGCCGTCACCGGACCGGCGAAAGAAAAGGTTGGATCGGAGTGTCAAAGTCCGGAGTGAGGGACTGTACAGCCTTGCTTCTTGGAGGGAGATGGCATACCTGCTGGGGCCGAGGCTGCTCCTGATCGTGGGCCTCCTCGTGATGCCTTTTGTGTTGGACCTCTACTGGCAACGAGTGCTCTGCGCAGCGGGGATCTTTGCCATATTGTCTCTGGGATTTGATTTCCTGGCCGGGTTTGTGGGGCTGGTCTGCCTGGGCGGGGCCCTGTTCATCGGCTTTGGCGGATATGCGGCCGGTCTCCTCAATGCGTACGCAGGATTTCCCCCTGTGGTCTCCGTTCCTCTCGGGGCGGTCATCGGCGCCTTCTTGAGCACGCTGACGTTAATGCCCTGTCTCAGACTGCGGGGCATATACTTCGCGATTATCACCTTCATGCTGCCGCTTTTCGCGAGGAACATCATTGTAGCGCTGAGCCTGTTCGGGAGCACGGAGGGAATCAGCGGCCTCGACATCCTCTATAACAACTGGGTGGAGCAGTACGCGATTCTGATCGCCGTGCTCGTGGCCCTCTTCGGTCTGAGGCGGCTGGTGACTGAGGACGTGGGCCTCATCATGACGGGTATCAAGGACAACGATCAGGCGGTCTTGGCGTCCGGAATCAGCATATTCCGCTATCGCGTCCTGGCAGTATTTATCGCTGCGCTCTTCGGCTGCTTTGCGGGAGCCTATCAGGCGCATCTTTATGGGTGGCTGGGCCTATCGCTCTTTGCCATGGATTTCTCCATCCTGCCCATCGCAGCCACCGTCATGGGGGGTATGGGAACCCTCACCGGTCCGGTTATCGGCGCGTTGATCCTGACCCCGCTCTCCGAGGCACTGCGCGGATTCGGCCAACTGAGAGTGGTGCTCTACTGTACCATCCTTTTGATCTTCATCCTCTACAAACCCGAAGGCCTGATGAATTACCTCGAACGAAGATATCATCAGTTTGAACGTTGGGAGAAGGTGTGATCATGGCGGCTGATACTCTGCTCGATGTCCGGGACGTTAGCAAGTCCTTCGGCGGGGTCAAGGCTGTCGTGGATGTCGGTTTCACCCTGGATCGAGGGGATGTACTCGGTGTGATCGGACCCAACGGCGCGGGCAAGACGACCCTGGTCAACCTCCTCACCGGCTTCCTCAAGCCGGATAGCGGCCGGATCATCTTCAAAGGAAAAGAAATAACAGGGCTTCCGCCGAACAAGATCGCCAATCTCGGCCTGGTTCGCACGTTCCAGGTCATGAGGCCATATCACAGTCTTCCGGCCTTCAAGAACCTGATCGTTCCGCTCAATTCGCCCCGCATCAAGAAGGGTGCCACGGGAAAGTTGGGAGACCTGGACTCGGTGGCCATCGATATTCTTGAGGAAATAGGTTTCGAGCGCGACGCTCGGGTTCCGTACAAGATCGCCGGCTCTCTTCCTTTGGGCTACCAGAAGCGGCTGGAACTGGCACGGTGCATTGCCCTCAAGCCCGAGGTAATTCTCTGCGATGAGGTTTTTTCCGGACTGAGCATGTCCGAGATCACTAGTATGGTACCTTTCTTGGAGAAGCTTACAATGCAGGGAGTCACGCTGATCATGGTCGAGCACCGATTGCGGGAGCTGTTCCGAGTGGCCAACAGGGTGCTCGTCATGAACTTCGGTGTAAAGATCGCCGAAGGCCCACCCAAGGAAACGATGAAAAGCGATGCAGTCAAGAAGGCATATATGGGCGGAGAAAGGTCCAAATGAACCTCCTCGAAGTGCGGAACTTGGTAGTCTTCTATGAAAACGCGATCGGGGTAAATAACGTAAACCTTCGCTGTAAGGATGGAATGGTAACAGGTGTGTTCGGCGCGAATAGCGCTGGTAAAACCAGCCTGATGTACACTCTTTCGGGGATGATTCTGGATACAGCAAGAAAAGAAAAGATGAAGGGCGGTATAAGAATTACCGTCCTCGGCCAGATCCTGTTTGAGGGAAAAGAAATAGCGGATGTGGAACCGAGCCAGCGGGCGCGGCGAGGGATAGTGTTGTGTCCGGAAAGGAGACGAGTATTCCAGGAGAGTACCGTCATCGAGAACCTCAGGATCGGCGGAATTATTGCGACCCGGAGCGAGGCTCGAAGGACCCTCGACTACATTTTTGCCATATTCCCCGCTTTGACGAGGCTTCAGAAGCGAGAAGCGGGTTTTCTGAGCGGAGGCGAGCAGCAGATGCTCGCCATCGGTCGGGCTTTGATGGCTCAGCCCAAGTTGCTCCTGCTTGACGAACCCCTGCTGGGCCTGAGCCCCGTCATGGAGGATGTCCTAGTCAACGCTATTGTGGACATTCGGCAGGAATTGGGCCTCACCACACTAATCAGCGAGCAATATGCCCGTCCGATTTTCCCTATCATAGACTACGGCTACGTTTTGGAGAACGGAGGAATTGTCGTGGAAGGGATCGCGCAGGAACTGATGGAGAACGAGGATGTGAAATCGGCCTACTTCGGCATGGAAGAGGAATAGGGGGCGCTGGACATGTCCCAAGGCGGCGAATTCGTTATCGACGGATTTTCTCGATCGTGTGAAAAGCACCCAGAGAAAACGGCCCTGATCTATCTCGGAAAAGAATTTACCTATCGGGAGCTTATGGACAAAATACGGAGGTTTGCCACGGCTTTGGACGATTTGGGGGTACGGCGGGACGACAAAGTGATGCTCTACATCCCCAACTGCCCTCAGTTTCTGATCTGTTATTTTGGGGCTCAATTGATCGGCGGTGTCCCGGTGCCCGTGTCCCCAATCTACACTCCCCATGAAATCAAGTACCTGATCGAAGACTCGGGGTCCAAGACGATCCTCTGTCTCGACACGAATTTCAGGTACGTCAAGGAAGTCCTTCGAGAGACAGGTCTGGAGCAAGTTATCGTCACGACTTATGACGACATGTTGCCCTGGTACAAGAAGGCGTTTGGCTTTCTTTTCGACACAGTCCCCAAAGGCAAGATCGAAAAAGATGCTGGCGTTCATCTCTTTGGGCAGCTCCTGAGTAACTACCCAGCCGATCCCCCAAGAGTGGACATGGATCCAAACCGGCAACTTTGCTACATCTTGTATACCGGCGGCACCACGGGATTCCCGAAGGGATGCATCGCCACCCACGCGGGAATGGTATCCTTCGTGAACGAGATACGAGAGATGGGCTCAGGCCGTGTTCGCGAAGCACAGGACAGCTTGATCATGGTAAATCCGCTGTTTCACCAGATGGCGCAAGGCATGATTCTCGGAATGATCCTGGGCATGGGAAACTCGTCGGTCTTGATGCCTATCCCTCAGGTTGACGCCATCCTGGATGCGATCCAAAGGTACAGAGTGACGCTGTTTCTTGGGGCTCCCACCCTGTATCGCATGATACTCGAAAACGATCGGCTCGACCTGTTTGATTTGAGTTCCCTGCGCTATTGCTGGAGCGGCGGTGACGTCCTGCCGGTAGAGATCTTTAATCGGTGGAAGAACACGTTCAATCAGCCTATCTACCAGGTATACGGCGCGACTGAGGTCGGCTTCACCGCGATGAGTCCCCTGGACCGAGAGCCCTCACCCACGAAGGTGGGAATGCCCTTACCATCGCGAAAGACGATGGTCGTAGACCCGGATACCTTGGAGCCTGTGGCGGTTGGAGAGCCCGGAGAGCTGTTGGTGACATCGGATTTTATCTCCAAGGAATACTGGAACAAGCCTGAAGAAACCGCCCAGGCTTATGTAGAGATCGACGGTGAAGTCTGGTACCGGATGAACGATTTCGTTCGGCTCGATGCAGAGGGGGAACTATCGTACGTGGACCGTCGAGCCGACATCATCAAACACAAGGGCTACCGCGTCTCGTGTTCCGAAATCGAGGCAGTACTTCAGGATCACCCTGCCGTGATCGGCGCGTGCGTCGTAGGGGTTCCCGATCAGAAGTTGGGAGAAAGAATCAAAGCCATAGTGGTGTTGAAGGAGGACACTCGGGGAGTAAGCGGAGCCGAGCTGACAAGATGGTGCCGGGATCGACTGGCTTCATACAAAGTACCACAGTACATAGAATTCCGAGATATGTTGCCCAAGTCGAAAGTCGGCAAACTGCTCAGAAAGGAGATCAGAAGCGAGGAGAGAAGAAGGCTGGCCGAGAAAACGAAATGACGCGAAATGAATTTCGATTCTCCGCATCGCCGGTTGATGTTCTCCGGCTTGTTCCCAGCCCGCCCACAGTCCCGGAGGGTCGTCTCCGGCTGCAGTCTCTTCTCCGCTGTGGCTGCCGCGAACTCGGGACCGTTACGACGACGGCTCGTCGGGAGTGCCGTCGATGACCTCGACAAGCACGCCGTTCATGAACTTCGGGTTCAAGAACGCATAGCGAGCATTACCCCAGGCGCGCGGTTCGTGATCGATCATTTCAAACCCGTTCTCCTTGAGAAGCCCCATTGCCGCCAAGGTGTCGGGCACCTTGAATGAAATGAGCATAACACCCTCACCATGCTTCTCGATAAAGCGGTCCACGTCACTTCCTTCACGCGTTGAGGCCATGATTTCATATCCGACCTCGCCCACATAATAGCGTGCCACGTCGATTGCCTCAGCTTCGTGTCTGTAGACAAGATCCGGTTTCATCTTTCCCAGGAACCTTCCCCAAAGGTCCGTTGCTGTCTTCAAATCCCGGACCGCAATGCATATGTGGTCAATCTTCTCTATGTTGATCACGTCTCACTCCTTTTCTGAACTGTGGATGAAACCCTCACACCCGTGTTCCCAGCTTGAAGCCTTCGTGAATGGCTTCCGTAAGCGACCTTGGCAGCACGGCATCACCAATAATGTATAGTTTGTCGCAGACATCTCTAATCTTTTGCTCCAGACCCTGCCGGGATTGTCTTGGATCCTCCCGGATTATCACGTCGGCATCAATTTCTACTTCCTCTCCCTAAGGCCCGACAAGCATGGCTTTGCCGTTCACGATCTGCCTCAAACTGTGTTGTTTCAGAGTTTGAACATTCATCTCTTTGATCCAGGCCATGTGTCGCCAAATGACTGTTATGTCCACATCTTACCTGACCGAGCGCCTTCTTCCACAAGGCACACCCGACATCCTTTGGACGAGAGGTGCTCGGCCGTAACCAGGCCAGCCCTTTCTCCTGATAAGATCAGCACTCTGGCACCCGGCTCAACCTTATCGTAGCGCAGAGCATCTTCCAGACTTGCCACATTGACCCCTTGTGTGGGGATGGAGTTGAATCTCGATACGTGCGCCCCGGTTGCGAGAACTACGACATCAGGGTCTTCTTTGCGGATGACTTCTCTATCGACCGGTGAATTCAATTCGACTCTAACCGATCGTCTCTTGAGCATCACGGAACAGTCCCGAATGAGATCCGCATAGGACTTGCCCTTGGAAGGCTCTCGGTCGGCCATGAGCAATTGGCCACCCAGCCCATTCCGAGCTTCGTACACCACAACTTCGTGGCCCCTCTGGGCAGCAACCGAAGAAAATTCAAGTCCGGAGGGGCCTCCGCCTACGACCAGAATCTTCTTCTTGATCCCCCCTCGATCCATCTCAGCAGGCATCTCCTACTTCCTCCACCGGGTGACTGGTGCCCACTACCGCTGTTCAGGCGGCAATTGCCTCAAATGGGCATTTGTACGCCTCACCCCTGGATCAGTCTGAGCGTCTTTCATGATAACCTGTGAGATGATATCACCGCAGAATCCAGCCAGACAAGACCAAAAGACAGGATGCCTCGGTAGTGCCCAACACCGCGGGGCCTGCACAATGAGTTGTCGCGTATGCCGGCTTGGAATAACATCCCAGAATGATGGCCTTTCTCTTGGCTTAGAGGAGGGGGAAGACGCGAGAATATAGAGGTGGGTTCATCGCATAATCGGGTACTCCATATTTGGTGTGGCACCCGACCAGGTGGTACCTGCTCTTATGCAGCGCGTAGACTCTGAGTAGGAAGAAAAGCCCCTCTCTGGGGCCGTATGCCTGTCTTTGCCGGGTCTTGCTCCTGTCGTCGGCTTCCTCTCGATCGGGCCGGCAGAGATGGGAGAGTTGTCGTACGCGAAGATTTTAGCCCCGTGGGCCCGTTGCTCTCCTGGCGAACCTTTGGAAATCAGACCCCCGAGACTTCGGCCCGTGAAACCCAGCCGACCAGGTGGACCTCGGCAACGGTCTTGTCTCGCAGACCGAAAGGAGGCGGAGATCCTCCTTCATGCAATAGGCAGTAGCCAAAGCTTGTTAAAGCTCAATGCCTCTGCGAGTGATTCTCTTTCACTGGCCGAGGGGTGAAGATTCTCCGGATTCTTCACCAGGAGCGAGCAAGTTCCCTTGGGCTTCTTCTCTCCCGAGAGATCCGAGGGTTTCCCCGGTGAGGTCTCGTCCGCAGTGCCAGAGGATCCTCGCTGAAGAGTCCCGTGACATGGAAAAGAGAGTGAGTGGCTGCTGATCGGAATGAGTGGTTTTGCAGAGATACTGACACCGGACTGTCCAGCGCTCTGAGATCTCGCCCCATCCTGAAAATCGTCCGCGCTTCCTCGAAGCGCACATGAACATAGTCATAGCCCCTCCCGGCAATTCTGAAACAGTGGCAGGGTATGCTCGTGGAAATGACTTCTCCTTCATTTCAGATTTCTCAAGACTCCAAAAGGGGAAGCATATTCTCTTTTCCTTGTCAAACCATGGGACGCGATTTCCCCAAAAGCTTATTTTCTTCAACATAACGGCAGAAGGCAGGGAACTGCTCCTGGTCGAGTGACGGCGAACCATTCGTACCAGTCGAGGGTTATCTCAATTTGTAACTGAGGCCAAACTCAAGTTCTAGATTGACCCGCTGCGAATTCTTCGGTACTTGAAGTCTACGGATGGACATTGAGCCAGGGGAGCAGCCGAACGAGAAAAATGTGAAAAACACCTTACTGATGCCCCGCCTACGAGAACCGAACTGCTGTTGAGTACCGATTCACGGGTGCGTTTAGAGGAAATCACCTGGAGAGGTACAGCGAAAGATGTACATCTCCACGGATAGGCTGCATTGCCGATGGAGCGCATTTGTTGCTGCAACCTCCTATGACGCTCTGTTAGAAGGGAGCTTCTCGATCAAAGCCTCTAAAGCACATTTCGTTGTGAAACCCGATTATCTTACCCATCAGTGCTTTCGCAATGATATCACCTTCCAGGTCGAGTGCGTTCCCGATACATCGCCTCAGGTGCCATAGTAATTTCTGGCTGCGTTTGCCTCTCGCCTCACCCTCGGTAAAGGCGGTTCTCTATACGCTGCCCAAGTTTCATCATATCCCCTTAGAGTCATAAGATCATATCTATGGGTTTGCGGGCTCTTCCTTGAGAAATAGATCTGGTCACAAGCAAGAAGGTGCAGGAGCATTTCGAAGATTTTCGCAAAGGCTGTCGTCGTCACCTTAGAGGCCGGTATTGATGTTTGGAGCCTGAAACGCGTGTCATGAACTGAGCTTAAGATTTCATTGCGCGCCGGCGCTTCCCTTGACTCGTCACCGCCAGGCTTCATTGGGTCTTTATTGGGTCGGCGAGCTCAGATGTGCAAGCCGGTTGACTAATTTGTTTGGGTTGAGCTACTCTTGGAAACAGGCAGAAGCCCGTTTCTCAAGGGATATGGAGGCCGGTGAGTTCCGCTGCAACCGGCGGAGACAACGCGGGGCCATTCTGTGGTTGGAGGGGCCATCCAATGACCGATCAGGACCCAGAACCCAGGCGAGATGGTAGCGCACTGCATAATTTGGGAGCAGGAGTATTGTGAGATGAATGACGCGCCCGTACGGAAATTTCGCTGTTTCAAATGTGACCATGCGTGGGAAGCTCCATTCGGTTCCGGACGACAGCTCGTCTGCCCGAGATGCGGGAGCATGAACATCCGTCGAACGAATCCCGGGCAATTCCCAAGGGGGCGAAGGCGGCGATTCGCAATGCGAAAGGGACATACGGAGGAGTAGCGAGTCCATGACAGGCCACGCGCGCGTTGCGATCTATTCGAGCATCCTCAACCTCGGCTTCATGGGAATGAAGTACGGGTTGGGACATATATCCGGTAGCCTTGCGCTCAAGGCGGACGCCATACACTCGTTGGCTGACGTTATTTCGGCGTTGACTATCTTTGTCGGTATTCTCATCGCCGATCGCAGAACCAAAACCTTTCCTGAAGGACTGTATAAGGTCGAGAACCTGGTCGCGCTGATTTCTTCGTTTTTCATCTTCTTTGCGGCCTATGAGATCACAATGGAGGCCTGGCACGGGAAAGCTGCGGGCGTACTTCAGCACGTTCCCATTGTGGCTGCCGGTCTCTTGACGATCATTGGAGGAGCGTTTCTCTTTTCACGTTACGAATTGAAGGTCGGCCTCGAAATCGGTTCACCGAGCCTTGTTGCCGACGCCAAACACGTGTCGACGGATCTGCTTTCCACGTTGGTAATTCTCGCATCCGTAGTGGGAGCCGCATTCGGCATTGTCGTCGATCGCTACGTTGCAGTCTTTGTGGCCCTACTGGTGGCCAAGATGGGATTCGAGATACTCGTCGATGCAGTCAAAGTACTGCTCGATGCGACGCTGGATTACAAGACATTGGACGGCATACGGATGATCGTGGAAAGCCATCCGGACGTCGTGGAGATTCGGTCCATCGGCGGCCGCAGTTCCGGCAGGTACAAATTCGTCGAAATAACCGTCAGTCTTGACGTCAGGCGCCTCAAGACCGCCCACGATCTCATATCTCACCTGGAAGAGGAAATCCTCGACTGGAATCCGAATATTGACAAGCTGCTTGTTCATTACGAACCGATACAGAAGAATATTACCCGCATCGCGACTCCGGTGGATGTGCGTGGCGACGGGCTGGCCGACCTGGAAAGCCACATTTCGAATCACTTTGGTGAGGCGACTCAATTTGCAATTATCCTGCGAGACATTCGTGACGGTAAAGTCCGGCTCGACAGGTTCCTCGTCAATCCATACCGCGAACTGAAGCGCCGGAAAGGAGTCAAAGTAGCTGAAATGCTTCGGGACGAAGACGTCGATGAAGTGTTCACACGGACTGACCTGGGTGGCAAAGGTGCAGGCTACTCATTGGAGGCCCTCGGGATCGACGTAGTCCTAACTGCAGCTTTGACGCTGGGACAACTCATTGAAGAGATCAAGGACAATGCCGGTCAAACGAACTCCGCGAACTGACCGACCCCTTGCCGAACCGCTTCCCTTAGCCCTTGTACCTGGTTGCATGTGCGCTCATGAGTCCTTTCATGTCTTTACGTCTCCGCACTTCTGAAAATGGTCCAGCGACCCCGATTCCCACATTTGTGCCGGATCAGCGGCTCTTTTCCCAGAACGTGAACGTACCCCCTCCCGTGACTCCCAGGTTTAACAGAATCTTGAGCCTGTGCCTTCACCCAAACACGGCCCGATAGCGATAGCTCATGCAACACGTACAGGCCCATGGTCGGCTGATTCCATTCGCCACCTTTTGGATCAATCGGCCTAAATCGTACCGTCGGTCGATGGCAGGTCTTGGAAGCAGGCTTGATTCCGCCAAGAAGCCTCATGTAATCTCTCGCAGTTGAAAAGACCCCGTTCTCCCTCCATCAGGGTGGCTGAGGATGGAATCATTCCGGCGAGAATCCTGTACTCGTGAATATTCCTCGAAGTGCATTAGAATTGTACGAAAAGGTTCGTTTCGATGGCGAAGAGAGGCGCTATATCTCGTCCAGGGCCGAATGTTGCCGCGTTTTCCGCGTTCGGGTCGGTATTTATGTAGCTGTTCCCCGAGTTGGCGTTCGGCGCTACTCCGTTGTTCACACGGAAAAGATGAGCGGTATTGGGATATGCGTAGCTCCACCAGTTACCTGGCTTCCAGTAGGCGACGGTGGTTCTCCATGTCAGGTTTTCCAGGATCTGCCAGTCCAAACCGAAATCAACCTCCCACCCGATTTCCCGTGCATGATCCGGCACCGGATTGGGCAGGTTGTCATTGAGGCTACTGCCAGGAACAGTCTCAAGCAGTTCGTCGTTCGTGAATTTTCTCAGCCCGTACGCCCAATCTCCGCCGAGAACGTACGAGTTGGGTTGATCGCGCAGCGCATAGGCCACAAGAGCCCAGACGTTGAGGTTGGCAGCCACTGAGCGGTCGAGTCGTAAACCGAAGTGATGAAAGTCCGAGGGGAAGCCGTAACCGTTCGCTCCGAAGTTCGTTCCCGTGCCGTACATGTGATACATAAGATAGCCCCAGTGCCGCATGTACCCGTCGTTGACTCCCGGTTCCTCTCGTCCAGAGTCTTCGTTATCCACCCGCGTGCTGGGGTTGTCACCCGATGCGTACACACAGTTGACGCTGAACCTGTTGGGACCGAAAAGCATTCCTGTCTCAATGCCGGCGAGCAAGGCACGAACGTCTCTTCCTTCATTGACCAGCGTACCCGCATTATTTGCCGTGGCCCTTCCTGAACGAAGGCGATTGAAGGAGTCCACTTCCCAGTTCCAGAAGAAGCTGCCGTTAAAGTACCTTGAAGAGAGGTGAAATCGATAGCGGAGCAGGTCCGCCCTGGTCGGTACTCCCGGGTGGTTGATATCTGTGTAGCGCGCAGTGGTATTGGGAGTCTGCGCGAGGGTATAGACATCGGACCCACAGACGACCTCCAACGATGCGTTCCGGTATTCGACACTTCCTCTCAGCCCCGGCACATAGATGCGTACGAGTTCTTTGCGCATCTGAGCTCTGGGGCCGGTGTTGATTCCAGTGGAAGCTCGCCAGTCCGAATTGCGGCGAGAGAAGTACGAACTGAACCCGATCCTCAAGGGCCCATGGCCAATCCTCGCAGCGAAGGCGGCCGACGCCCGGTTTTCCTCATGTTTCCACAGGCCCATGCCCATGCGGCTTGTCTTGTACCCAACACTCAGGTCGACGATTGGGGTCCTGAAAACGGCCTTGAGCCACTGCAAGGTCACCGCAGTGTTGGGAACGTCAACGGCTGCGGGTCTGCTTCCGAGCGGAACGTAGAGCGAGTTGACGTACCCCCTGTTCCCGAGAATGTCGAGGGGTTGACCGCCTGACCAAAGTCCCAGCGAGGTTACGTTGACTCCGGCGCTGAAGGTTATCGCATCGTTCACCTTTATGATCGGGTACAGCGTGAATCTCAAGTCAACAATGCTGGCGTCCGATCCCCAGTTGTTCTCTCCGGCAACCACACCGAATCTGCCCTGGGCCGCAGTACCCGCGGGTGCTGGATTGACTGCCCATCCCTCTTTGTGCGTTTGGTCGTTGGGCCACGTATTAAGGTGGTTCACCCCGAGATTCACAAAGGTGGAATCCATTGATCCAAAGATGTCGTTGGTACCGGTTCTCGTCCAGTACCGGAAGCGCCATTCCCATTCGCCCTCCAGCTTCATCTCCCAGCCCGAGACGGGAACCGAGAGAGCAATCATCCCGAGCGCGAGCCAAACGCATAGTTTCCGTCTATTCATAATCGAACCAAGGCCTATTCGAGAAAAACCCGCTATTGCTGACTGTGCAGGCGGAGAACATGTGGGGGATGGCTGTCCAATCCGCCCCTCTTCTCCTCTGCCCTCGCCAGAAGTACAGGGGTACGGCAAACCACAACAGGATCACGTGTCACCCTGAATCATGCTTCGACCTCGCCCATTCTGGGGTGTTAGGAACAATGAAGGACCGAGGTACGGTGTCCGAGTTGGAGAAAGGTCCCGTATCTCGGCTCGCAAGACCACCACCAGAAGAATCGTCGTCCCGTTGCCGAAAAGAATACTTCTTCTGAGATTACCTTTCTACGAGTGCCCTCGTCAAGCTGGGCGCCTCGCGGCGATCAGCCAAACAATACTTGACAATCAACCGCACCACGGGAAACCTGAGAGGGAAGGAGGGCATCATGGCAAGAAGCATGTTGATCGCAGTATCCTTGGCGCTCTGTCTCAGCCTGAGCGCGTTTGCCGGTGAAAGCGGAATCGACCCCCAGAAGGCGAAGGAGGTCAAGCATTTCCTGGACCGTCAAATGCAAGCATTTGCCGATCGGGACCTCAAGGCACTCGTGGGGATGCTGGCCCCGGACGCTTCTGTGGTCATGCTCGGTAATGGACCTGATGACCGCTGGGTTGGTCCGGCCGCGATCAAGAAAGCGTACGAAAGCCAGATTTCACAATACCAGTCCGAGACCATCAAGCTCACAGGGACTTCCATAGGCGCCAAAGGCGATGTAGCATGGTTTGCAACCCAAGCTCGCGTGGTCAGCACGACGAAAACAGATCGGCAGAGGAAGCTTCGCATTAATTGGACAGGCGTATTGGAGAAGCGAAAAGGGAAATGGCTTCTTGTACAGTCACACTTTTCGTTCCCAGTACGCAACCCGTGAAGATAAGAGCGATGGTAACGGTCCACCGGGACAGGCCGACGACCTTTCCGGACACCTTTTTGGGGGTTGCCCCGATTTCTGGTCAGAGCTGGATCACGTGAAATCGGGCAGATAGCAGCGAGAAAGGAGTGGTCTCCGGCCCTTGAGGAATTTGTGGCCGAGAAAGGGACCGGATATCAGGGCAAGGAGATCATGGATGCACGAAGGAATTCCGGGTAGAATTCCGCGGAATTCCGGAATTCTGTACCCGCAATTCGAAACCTCTTGAGGACGGCCCACGGGGGCGAGCCATAAGTCTTGGGTCAGGCAGATGCCAACGGGATGAGCGGATAACGGGACGACCGGTAAGCGGCAGGGAACCGTGATGTCGTGGGTTCAGTCCCGGTTGGTAGGGGCGCAGCCAGATGGCAGAGGAGGAATGCTCAGTGCCTTTGTGCCTTGGTTGCAGGGTCTTCTTTACGCTGAGGCGTTAGGCGAATGAACCACGAAGATGGCAGGACCCTTGGGAGAGGAAATCCGATGATCCGGGGTAACGTCAACAAAACCAGGCGTATTCTGATCTTGGCGAGGACGCTCGGGGGCTTGGCAGTGGTTCTCCTGCTGCTTCCCACGGTCCTCCAAGGAGGAGGGACTCAATCCCCGGAGCAGCACCAGACACAAGCTGCAGACAAAAGCTCCCGTTCCTCGTCAGAGGTTTCTCAAGCAAAGGCCTCCCTCAAGATTGACAAGAGTTCAGTAGTATTCCACGACGACAACCTCAGCCGCGGAGAAATAGTCACGATTGACTACACGTCAGGGCTTGATCGGACATTGGGCATAGAGCTGCCCCGGGTGGGCCTCCGGTACGTTCAACTCGTTCGCATACCCGGCCAAACCAAAGGCGTTCGCATACCCGAACTAACCAATGTCCCCCGTGAGAAGTGGGAGCGATTCGTTGTGCCGCCAAGAACTGGGATCATCATCGTATCGATCCCTCGGTCGGATCCGGCATCGCTCAAGAAACTGGACGGCAAGGAGATCGTGATCCGGGTCTATGAGGCAAACAAAGTGCGAGAGACTTATCGTCTCCCGTACAAAGTGGCGCTAGGTTCGAAGTCGAGAGCGGCACCCCCGTGGAAAGCAACCAAAGCGCACCCCGCCGCGAAGAAGTCTCGGAAGAAGCCGCGTACCAAGATCCTCAAGCAACAGTCTCAAACCCTCCCCCAATCGCCACCGAATGTTACCGATGTTTTGGACAAGCAACTCAGGGAAGCCGCTGCCCGTGGAGATCTGGGATCGGTCAAGAGCTTGACGGGCCAAGGCGCGGACGTGAACGCCAAGACCGGTGTCGGGATCACGGCTCTCATGGCGGCCGCCAGGAGCAAGAACCTGGAAATCGTGAAATACCTCATCGACAAGGGCGCGGACGTGAATGCCAGGGACTGGCAAGGCGCCACGGTCCTCATGCAGGCAGCGGTTTCGGGAAATCTCCCTGTTGTGAAATACCTCATCGATAAAGGCGCCGACATGAATGCCCGGGACTTTCGAGGCGCCACGGTCCTCATGGAGGCTGGTATTCGGGGAAATCTCCCGGTTATGAAATTACTCATTGACAAAGGTGCAGCCGTAAATGTCCGTGACAAGTTCGACCAGACAGCCCTCACTCTGGCAGCCGCACGGGGCCATACGGACGTTCTCAGACTGCTTCTTAATACAGGAGTTGGTCAGGGGACCGGGAGCTGGCAGCGAATAACTGCTCTCATGTGTGGGGCTGCACGAGGCCATGCAGACGTCGTGAGGCTACTTCTCGATCGCGGAGTCGATGTCAATTCGAGAGATCAGTGCGGCCTGACTGCGCTGATACTAGCGGCGGACAGAGGCCACAACAAGGTAATAAGGCTGCTTCTCGACAACCGCTGCAAGGTCAACGTCCAGGACTGCTGGGGCCTGACGGCTCTCATGGTGGCGGCCGGGAACGGTAACGCACACGTGCTGCAACTGCTTATGGAGCGCGGCGCCGATCTTAAGTCTAGATCAATGTACGGCTGGACTGCGTTGATGTGGGCAGTGTTTAAGGGACACGCTAACACGATGCAACTGCTGTTGAACAATGGAGCTGACCCCGATCAGGCGACCAGCCACGGCTGGACACCCCTTATGTGGGCGTCCTTCAAAGGGGACACACACATGGTGTCCGCCCTCCTTAGGGCTGGAGCAGAACGTCATGCAAGGAATGATCGGGGGTGGAGTGCGCTGAAATACGCCAAGGCGAAGCAACACCACAGAGTAGCCGACCTGCTAAGAAATGCAGGGGCAAGGGAATAGCACGATGGGCATCGTATGTCGCAACCTGGTGGGATCGCTGGGTATTGTCCCGCGATGCGGAATCCTCTTCGGACATTGTGCACGACTGCTCTGGCGCCCTGGACTACTGGCTTCTCTCGTCCTCTTCAGCGTGCTCGCTCATAATTCCTCGTCAACAGCGGCCGGAGACGCTCCGAATGCACGAGCCATTCAATCGATTCTTGACGCGAGTGAGAAGCCGGTGGAGTTCGTCTTCTCCGGGAAATATGGAAGGCAACGTGAGATTGTGCGAAGGATTCTGAACATATCTGAGATGGAGGATGTTACGGGACGGAAAGCCGACATTGGCATAGCTTTGGAAGACTTGAATGGGGACGGCAGGGCTGAGATCCTCGGATTCGTTGAGCACGCAGGGTGGTGCGGATCGAGAGGCTGCGCCTTTGAAGTTCTTGCGAAGAACAAAGACAATATCTGGCGATCCATTCTTAGCGTCACAACATATCAGGATATTTCCATTCTGGAGACGAAGAACCATGGTTACTACGATTTCCGATTTGGCACCCGGTGCATCGAACTCAGCCCGACGTGCCGCGGGAGATCGACTTGGAGGTTCGACGGCCGACGTTATCGGTTGGCGCTTGCTGAGGAAGAACACACCGACGCGGCAACGAAGACGAAGACGACCGAAATACAGATAAGCGAACCACCATATGGGGGGAGGACAATATATGACATACGGTGACGCGATCATAACCCTCCGCGGAGAGCTGTTCGGTCATCAGCCAATTGCGGAAGGCGATTGACGGGCCGCACTGGGCTTTCAGCCATTGGGCGAACGAGATGGGAAGAGTCAGATGATTTGGAGAAATCAGATGAGAATCAAGCCCGATCCGACGCCGCTCAAGGCGGCTTGCCGGTGGATTTCGGCGAGTACGCGACCCCTCAAATGGATGCTGTTGGGGGCAGTCTCTGCCCTATTGGTGCTCGGGCAGGGCTTTGGCGCCAAATGGTGGCGGGTACCTCCGAGAGGGCAACCAGCTCAGATGTGGTCCCGGGTTGACTACGATCCCAAGCTGAACGATCCTTTCTTCAAAGCAAATCAGTGGCGCCATCCGGATTACGATTCTAAAGGAACTCCCCTTGACGAAGGACGTAAAGAGCAGCCCCGGTTCAAGCAGACAGCCAAGTGTTATTCAAGCGTTTCGGGAGGGTGGAAGCACTTGGTGG
Organism: uncultured Syntrophaceae bacterium; assembly: GCA_964497585.1. GTDB lineage: Bacteria > Desulfobacterota > Desulfomonilia > Desulfomonilales > Desulfomonilaceae > CAZCDS01. Next base: position 6,835 of record CAZCDS010000054.1, on the reverse strand, counting down.
AGTTCTGTGAAGGCAGGTTACTTGATGTGAATACGACAGAACTCCTCATCCATCATTCTGGTCCGGGCTATGATGATGCACTGAGAGTTCGGATCAGAAATGGAATGTTTACGTGTCAGTACTGGACCCTGTTCAGGAGAAGAGCGGCAAGTTTGTTGACTACTGTATGGATGACAAAACGGCAAGAGTTGACTCTGGACAAGAAGGTTTACCGTAAAGGTGATGTGATCAAGGGCAGGATTGACTTCGAGTGCGTTCACTGGATGAGTCCTCCGAACGTCCTCAGGCATTCCACTGGAAAGCCCAGCACCATCAAGCTCTACGGGGTATTCAAAACCATCGTTGAGTAAGTGGCTGAGGGCATATCATGACTATTCGGAGAAATTGGGCCAAAGAGAAACCCGACCGGGCACCTTTGAAGGCCGCGTCACGGAGAAGCTCCACGACCATCCGATCTCTCACATGGATGCTCTTGGGGCCTATCTTGGCCTTGTTGGCCCTCAGTCATGGCTTTGGCTATGATTGGCGGATTCCGTCGGGATTACGGCCTCAGATGTGGTCAAAGGTTGATTACGATTCCAAGCTGACCGATCCGTTCTTCACGTCAGACGAGTGGTTTTGCCCGCGTGGATATTCATATGGCATAATTTGCCGAGACGGTAAGCCGGCGTTGATACTCAATGATCCTAGAACGTCGTGGCTGGCGTGGCTGAGGGGCCTGAGGGACCTGGTGGAAGACATCTCCGATTTCCCAGAGTGGACCTGTTCGGATGGATGTAAAGAATGTGCCACGTGCCGGGATGGTAGGCCGGTCAAGAAATCTACGGCCAGGTGTTATTCCACCCATTCCAATGTCAAGCATGCGGTCGAATTCTGCGAAGCCAGGTTACTCGATGGGAATACCATCGATCTCCTCATCTATCACCATTCTCCGGCGTTTGATGACGGGCTGAGAATTCGGAGCAGGCATGGACGGTTTACCTGTCAGTACTGGCATATACGGTCTGTCGGCGCCCGTACGTGGACGACAAAACGGCAGAAGTTGACGCTGGACAAAAAGACGTACCGGAAGGGCGACGTGATCAAAGGGTGGATTGATTTTGAGTGCGTGGGCGAGTTTGTCGGGCGGACAGCTAAGAGATGGGGTAGACGTCCGACAACCATCAGGGTCTACGGGGTATTCAAAACCATTCTTGAGTAAGCGGACGAGCGCATTTCACACGTTCGATGAGGCATCCCATTCAAGTCGTGCTGAGACAACGTCGTTCGGCAGGCAGCTCAGAGGACGCACAGACCGCACGCTCCACGATAGAAATAGGGGTCAAATGTCTCGTCCGTCGCGAATCGAGTATCGGGGCGCGTGGGGACATGCGATGAACCGGGAAAGGCGGCGCGAGGCCATCAACCTTGGTAGCGACGATCATCTTCGTTTCCTGCACGTGTTGCAGGAAGGTTGGGACGATACTTGCGAAAGGCCCAAAACCGAACGCGACCCCTTTGCTTTTCTTGCTTTTGTTGAACCAATTCCAGGATCTTCTTCGTCTCAGACGTTTCTTTTTCATCCATCATCTCTTCCCCTCAGTAATCCCTAAAGCGCCCCAAACTCCAGGGCAGCTTCGATTTCACGCCTGACCGAGATAGATGTTTCAGACCGTGATCGCTTTTCCAATTCCACCCTTGCTCTTGCGCCTCCTATTCTGCCGAGCGCCCAGGCTGAATATGCTCTGACCAGCTCTTCGGGGTCTTCCATGGCTCGGGAGAGTACCGGAATGTGCTCAGGATCCCCGGTATTTCCCAATGCGATGGCGGCGTTCCTGCGGAAGTACCTCTTGTCTTTGATGTAATTGTACATGATGGGGTGAACTGTTCTCTTGAAGAAACGGTCTGACATCTCCAGCATCTTCGGCAAACTGAACTCCTCAGCCAGTTGAGTAAGAAATGGGTCTTCCGGAAGCTTGGCCTTGAGCTTTGCCGTATTGCGGGGGCAGGCCTCCTGGCAAACATCGCACCCGTGAACCCTTGTTTCCATCTTTTCCCGTATATCAGGAGGGATGTAGCTCGTGACACAGGGACGCTCGTCCTGAGTCCACCAGGCGTTGAAGGCGATACACCGACGAGGATCGAGCTTCAGCGGCTCGTATATGGCTCCGGTAGGACAGGCGTCAATGCAGGCAGTGCAGTCCTCCGGGCATTTGATTTCGTACGTCGAGGAGTCGTACTCCAACTCCTTATCTACCACAATAGCGCTGAGAAGTATGAAAGAGCCGGTCTTCTTTCCATAGGCAAAGTTGTTCTTGCCGAACGTTGTAATACCGGCTCGAGCCCCGGTCCTTCGCTCCGGAACCAATATTCCCTTTCCTACCTCACAACCGGCTCTTTCGAGAAAATCCGACATAAGCTTATATCGTGCGCCGTTGATGCGGTGCCTGGGCGCATAGTAGCATCTGGCCTGATAAATCCTCCCGATCGTTCCCAACAGAGATTGCGGGAAGGCTTTCTGCGCATAGTCCCACGTCATCGAAATAATCGATCGAGCCGACGGCATGATGCTCTTCGGCTCAGCCCCTTGCAAGAGTTGTCTGGGGTCTTCGACATAGAAATCGTAGATAGCCCCTCGAGAGCGCACCTCTTCAATGTGATCCGTGAAGCTGTCCGCAGACGTGATACCGACGTGATGGTACCCGATGTCCAGCGCAAAATCTTTGATATCTTGTGTTAGTGACATCTCCTTCACTCCTTTGGCCAGTTTGCATGTAGATACATATTGTTGCTCAAAAAAACTTAGCCTCCTAAACTTCGCAAGCTATCCAGAATGCCTTCAATGTTCGCCCTGCCTAGTATCTCCTCAGTTTCCGATTGGGCCTCCTTCCACAAAGGCCGAGCCTCATCCATCTTGGATGTGCCAGCCTCCGAGATCCTTATTCTCTTGATACGGTGATCGTTCATGTCAGCCTCTAGATGTATATAGCCGAGCTTTTCCAGAACCTGCAGGTTCCTTGTCACCGTAGTCTGATCCATCACGAGCAATCCAGCGAGTTCAGACACGCTGACATCCGGATTGCGTTCAATGTTGGCCAACATGCTGTACTGGGTCAGCTTCAAACCGCTGGGCCTAAGGCTTTGATCGTATCGCCTGGTAAGGATACGACCGGCTTTTCTCATCACAGCACAGAGGCACGGGTACCCCGAGGTTTGGGGCAGGGAGATTTTCGATTTGGAGGACCGGGCAGTCATAGTTGTATGTATATACATATGATTGCATCGGTGTCAACAAAAAAAGCCCGCCCAGCTATCAATTAGATTTTCGTGAGGTTCTTCGGCATTCGAACGCTCTCGGCGGATGTGGCTTTGATGGTGCAACACGAGCTTTGTGCCATGGTTGGACTCGTCGTGTGCCGACACGGTCTCGAAGAAACGGTGTCCTGACACACGTTGATCTGAACACCCTGTTTCCTCCCCATTAACCAGGAGGTGGTGAGACTCCGGTTGTCCAGGGGTGATCTTGCTGTGCGGTTCCCCCGTTAGAGTTTGTGGAGCAATCGGACCAAGTCGGCTCTTCGGTCGGGGGAAGGTCTTGAAAGCCCGCTCTCTCTTAAACAGGGTAACTGGGGATGGGATGCCACACTCGCGAGAAAGGAAAATCTCGGAACTCGTCGTTCAAATCATTCAATAGAGGACAGGGGGCAAATGCGGTCTTGCGTCCTAAGGAGATCCGTGTTGTAGTAATTGAAGGAGGGGTCAAATGCCTCGTCCGTCGCGAATCGAGTATCCAGACGCCTGGGGCCATGCAATGAACCGGGAAAGGCGGCATCAGACGTTCTACCTTGGTAGCGACGATCATCTTCGTTTCCTGCACGTCTTGCAGGAACGCAGGAACGACACTTGCGAAAGGCCCAAAACTGGACGCGACCCGCTTGTCTTTGTTAACCCTGTCAAGGATGGCGTTGCGTCATGTGGCTGGCAGTGCCATCGAGGCAGGGTCCTGGGTCGAGGAGCTGAGACGTCCCCCTGGCGCAAACGAGGGATTCTCTGTGCCCTCTGTGGCTCTGTGGTGGAAACTTCTCTGGAACCTTCGTCTTCTTGGTGTCTTGGAGGCTTGGTGGTGGAGATTTCTTAGGACAGCAGAGACGGTGGGGTGACTGAGGCATCCTCGGGAAAGGGGGACACAGAAAAACCACTATTATGTTCCCAGATTTTCCCAGAAATCTTGCTGACAAGGCCGAGATTCTGCATGAGCATTCAACCCAATCCATTCGTCAAGGCGCGGTGGCTGGCCTTTGTGCTTGTGCTGACTCTGTTCTCCATGGTCGGTGTCGTAGGCGCCACGACTGCTCTCGAGGAGCAACTGGAAAAAGCGGCGAAGCGTGGAGATCTGGAGCAGGTTAAGAGCCTAATCCCCAAGGGCGCCACCGCCCAATACAGGCCGCTGTTTGACATAGCGCTGGGGGTCGCTGCCCGAGAAGGGCACGTAGAAGTTGTGAGGTACCTCCTAGACCCGTATGGCACAGGGAAGGTAGGATCAAGACGACTCACAGGTGGTCTACGGAGAGCTGTCGAAGGCGGACGCTTGACCGTAGCAAAGCTGCTCATCGACCGAGGAGCTGACGTAAATGCGAAGGAACACCTCACAGAGCGCTCTCCGCTGATGATAGCCACAGAAGGCCGATTTGTCGATCTGGTGCGAGTCCTCCTTGAGAAAGGCCCCGATCCGAACGCGCGGGACAGAGATGGACGAACGCCGCTGATCGTGGCCGCCGACAATGGTCTTTTGGATACGGCCAAGCTGCTCCTGGACAAACGTGCTGATGTGAATGCTAAGACCAACAACGGCTTTACAGCTCTCAAATTTGCTGTGGACTCGGGACGCGCAGATTTGGTGAACCTTCTCCTCCACCATGGGGCCGACATAAATGCAAAGGCTCGTGACGGTTCGACTGCACTGATGTGGGCCGTACTGCCGGGCCGGGCAGAGCTGGCGAAGCTGCTCTTGGACGCCGGCGCCGACCTGAATGCCAAGGACTCGAACGGTTACACCGCAACTATGTGGGCCGCGCTCCTGGACCATGGGGACGTTTTGAGATTTCTGAAGACCAGAGGTGGTGAAGTGACGCCACCTGCGGCTGCGACGCTCGGCGCCACCGGAGAAATCCGAGGGATCATTTCGGCCGGGGAGGATGTATATCGCCCGGGCGCGGACGGCTTAACAGCACTCATGCGTGCCGTGCGGGAAGAGCGCGTGCCGGTCGTTAAGCAGCTTCTGGTCGGGGGCGCCAGTGTGAATGCTATGGGAATTCATCGCGTGACAGCCCTGATGATCGCTGCAAGCACCGGCAATGTGGAGATAGCCCGACTGCTTCTCGACAGAGGGGCTGACGTGCACTGGACGACAGATACCCTGAGTCCTTGGGGTAAGGCTACTGCCCTCCGAATAGCGCTAACTCGCGGCGACAGGCGGATGGTCGAGTTGCTCAAGAAATATGGAGCCAAGGAACATCCATGAGTCACGGACGAGCGGAAAAGAAATTCAAGGTATTTCATCTGCGACGCCCCCTCATGGTCAAGCGCAGGAGTGGGCTCTCCAAGACCCCGGGACGAGCCGAGCTGGAAGAGATAAGGGGAATCCGGAAGAGCCTTCTTGGGCATCATTCCATTCGGCTGCTTAACCGGAGGAAGCATAATGAGACATTTGGGTAGATTGGTTCTCTTCGCCATTTCCGGATTCATTGTCGGCGGGTTCCCGGCGTCTACAGGCGCCTTGGGATGCCGCCCGGTTCCGATTGTTCTGAAGGACAATGGCGCCATTAGCGTGCCCGCGCCTGCCTCGATTCGCATGGAGTCGCAAGAGTTGGTCATCCGACTGGCACGTCAGTATTACGAGGTGGATGCTGTTTTTCGTTTCTTCAATACAGGGAAGACCAGCACTCAATGGATGGGCTTTCCGAAACCGAGATGGGGGCCTTATGACTATACAAAACACGGGTTCATCTCTTTTGACGCATGGATCGACGGTCGGAAAGTGGCTGTTTTAAAGGAACGCGATGTCGTCGAAAGTCGATTGGGAGACCACGAACAAGAAGTGGCCGCCTGGACCGGCTCGAAGCCAGGATACGTCATAAGCGAGGTGACCTTCCCGTCACGCGCCGTAACAAGCGTACGTGTCCGTTACAGGGGTCGGTACGGTAGGAGCAGCGTTTATCACGAGGCTACTTGCGGACTGGGGCCTGGCATGTTTTGGAAAGGTAAGACTGAAAAGGTCGTTGTCTTGATAGACGCGAGCCGCATAGGTGGATCTGCGCGTGTTTCCACAAAGCTGTATCCTCCAAGCCGGCTCCCGACGCTGGTGGGTGAGAACTTGGTCAGGTATGAACTGACCGCCTTGGCTTCGGGTAAACCATATGGGTTGTCTATATCAGCTGATTTACGTTACCGCAACCGGTGAGCCGACCGAAACAGAAATAGGAAAAAATAGGGGGTCATGCGATGAATCGGGAAAGGCGGCACCGGGTCATCTACCTTGACAGCAGCGATCATCTTCGTTTCCTGCACGTGTTGCAGGAAGGTTGGGACGACACTTGCGAAAGGTCCAAAACCGGACGCGACCCGCTTGTCTATGTTAATCCTGTCAAACAGAGCGTTGGGTCATGTGCCCGGAGGGCCATCGATGAGGCGTCAAGGGTCGGGGAGCTGAGACGTCCCCCTGGCGCAAACGAGGGATTCTCTGTGCCCTCTGTGGCTCTGTGGTGGAGACTTCTCTGGAATCTTCGTCTTCTTGGTGTCTTGTATATTGTCCTGAGAAGTACTTGATTGCCAGGGCCTGTACGTAAGTGGGGGGGAG
>CAZCDS010000053.1:0-47005 GCA_964497585.1 uncultured Syntrophaceae bacterium | reverse complement strand
AATGCCCGGCAGGTCGTACAAAATCCGTCCGCGAAAATCAGACGGTGGATTCTGGAGCACCAAAAGGCTTGACATGGTATCTCTTTTCTGCTTTGCTGGTGCAGTTGTAAAACCTTTTTCATTCAGCCTGCAGAGCGCATGTTCACTTGGGGACCCAGAGTCAGGGGGGAAGACGTGGGTTTCCAGGCCGTTTCTTTCCTTTGGAGGGTGGTATGGGTCGCGAGCGTCGTTCCCTGAGGCTTTTCTCGATTGTCTTGGGCCTTCTCCTTTTTGTTACATATGTCTCCGCTTCCGGGGCGCAAGGATTTCCACGAACCGCGGGACCGCTGGATCTTGCCCCTTCCAGTCCCTTGGGTATGCCGGGAACCACGGCAGGGCTGCCAACTGGTTCGAATTCGCTGTTCCTGTCCAGCGGGATGTTCCACGATATTCTTCCGCCCATATCGAATCTTGAGATCGGGTATCTGTATAGTTTTGGGGAGCGCGTCCGCACCGGTCGGTTGACTCTGGATTACCTGCTGCCGGTCAGCCTGGGGACCAACGGGACAGCATTCGGTGAAGCACACGGTGAATTCGTAAATTTCTGGAATTCGTTCCGGTCACTGATTCGCGGCGGCGACAGCACGACCAGTCAGCGTGCATTCCCCGACAGGATAAACCTCTCTTTTGGGGGCGGGTACCGCAAGATCTTTGCGAAGTCGCTCCTGGTAGGGATAAACGGATTTTACGACACGTCGAAACTTGGAGTCACCTGGTACGGTTCGGGAGGAGCCGGTCTGGAGTTGGCGGCCCTGCTGCCCGGCAGCGACGTGATCGATCTAAATTACAATTATTACGGTAGCATTTTCGGCTCTCGGAGTAGTCTGATCAACGCCTTCAGGAACGGCCCCGGCAACTTCGACGTGGAGGTTGGCTATTCCCACGAACTGGGACCGGACGGCCCGGATCTCAGGCTCAAGCTGACCGGATACCAGTTCGACGTAGGGACCAAAGTCTATGGCTGGAATGCAGGGGCTGAAGCCACCACGCGCAATGGGATGTTCAGCGTGAAATTGGAGGCGGGCCGCGACAAGCTCAACGACACCTATTACACGATCGGCGGCTACGTCAACGTGGGAATCCGATTGGAGAGACTCCTCAGCGGCGACAGCCCGTTCACGATGCCCGAGCCCGTCTTTCACAGTCCCCGGAATCTGAGAAGGATGCTGACCCAAAAAACTCACAGGAACTGGCATCAACCATCCGCGGTGGTCAGTTCACGTACCACTCAGGAAGGCCCGCAGGGTCTGCAACTCTTTGCCGTGCGGACTATCCCTGACGATTGCATCACCTGGCCCCAAGGCGGGGGCAATCCGTTCGACAATATAGCTGCATTTCCGTTTACCGAGGGTCCCTTGTCGCAGGCAGAGGCTCAGAGCGCAAAGAAGATCGTGATCTCCTTTACCGTCATTAGCAACACGACGAACGCCGCTGGACAAGTTGGTTTGGGAGATTCCGCTACGTATACCCCGTACGTGGCCGGGTCGCCAGTCTTTCCGCCAGGTGCGGCAGCCGTTGGAAGTCACTCATTTGAATTGACACCTGGTCAATTCGTAACCGACGTCGATCTTTTCATTATTGTCGCTCTAGCCGCGCATCCCTCGGGAACTGTCTGCTATGCTGATGCAGTGGCACAATTCTACCGTTGACCGATAGGGGCAGGCAAGGCTCGGTATCCCGGCAGCGTCGGGGGCTCGCCGCTGGAAGTAGCCAAAACGTTGGGGACGTGGCATGCCCTCCGATCTTTTGCAGGCCTACGACACGTGAAACGGACTGTTAGACGGCTTCCCGCACAGCGTGTGCGGCCCATACAGAGTCATCGGTTTCGGGGATCTTCCTGAGTACCGCGAGTGGTACGGCTTCGACCTTACGGTAGACCTGAGAGGGGCTCCTTTTCACTCCGTCCACGGTGAGAAGCTCCTCGACAGTGATCCCGAAATGCCGCTCATTCGCCTCAAGATAGGGGAGTATGAGATTCCAGTCCCTGTCGGCCAGTTCCGCGAATTCTCCTCCATTGAGTTGTTCCTGGACGATGACCCGGTGGGGATCCCTGACAAAGAGCGCTCCGCCGGACGCGAGTGAGAAGAGATTGGAACCTGGGTAAGGCCGTTCCAGGAAGTGCAGGGCACCGTCCTCATCCATTCGCAACCCGTTGAGGACAACGAATCCGCCTCCTTTGTGCGGATCTCCGGCCATAAAGCTTTCCGCGAGGAAGTCGAGAGCCGTCCCGTTTATGACTACCCGGGGGTTGCCCGCGGCATTGATCAAGGGTCTGCCTGCGGCATTGCCCTTCACGTAAACGGCCCCACCCTTGGCCCCGTACATGAAACACTGGCCCACGTCACCGTGGATCACCAGGGTGCCTTGTTTGAGGATCTGTCCTATCTGATCCTGCGCGTTGCCGTGTACCTGGACTTCCATGCCGTCGATACCGCTGGCTACGTAATCGCCTGATGATCCGTATAGATCGATGCGGACGTTTTCGCTCTTCGCTCCGAAGCCGCAGCCTTCAAAGCGCTGCCCGCGAAGGTTGAAGAGGAGGAAATGTCTCCAGCCCAACTGGTAGGCTTCCGCCAACATGACCGCGTCGCATTGGGGGCCCTCGGCTTCGAACTCTCCCGCATCGATAACGAGGACCCGCTCTACGGACAGTGGAGGCCGCAGCGCCCTGCGTGTTTCAAACTCCACGAGGCTGTACTCGCCGATGTCCACGGCATTCGTTATCTTCGGCAAAGACCTGAGAACTTCGTAGAATTCGTCGAGCACGATACGGATCAGGGCTGAACGCTTCTTGTCACCCACGGGGATCGGACGGTCAATGAGAAGCGTCATTGCCTCGATGGATGCGCGGAGCACGTTGGGTCGACGCCGCGCCCTTTGCCCCAGCCTGCCGATCACCCATCTGAGGGTGTTGTAGTCCCAGGAGGCAGCGTGGGATCGGAATAGTTCGAAGAGCTGAAACGCGTCACCGGACTTCCAGAATTGAGCCACGCCCGGTTCGATGTCCGCCCGATAAGTGTCGGGCGGTGTCACTTCACGGGAGATGTCCAGCGGCTTTCGCTGCTCCACGGTCACCGGTTGTCCGAACTTGTTCGCGCAGGAGAGCCTTCGTCCACCGTGTCCGTCCGGCTCGACGTTGAACATGAAGGCCCCGCCGTCGTCGAAGGAACCGCCCCGGGCATTCCAGTACCGGTCGGCGACGGGGCTGAATCGCGGGTCCTCCGACGCGAGCGATCTGAGCGTGGCATCAATGGCCTGTTTTTCCGAACAGATGAGACCCACCTGTACCTCTCCGTCGTAGAGCGAGAAGACCTGGGGCCGAAGCATCGCGGTGTCCGTAATTCCGATGAGCTGATAGGTGTTCTTTTCCGGGATATTTCTCGCAATGATAAAGAACCACGGCCCATCCGGTGACGCATGAACATGCGTGGACTGGATCAAATCATAGAGCCTTTGCTTCTCTGGTGGGAGCAGATCGAAATCCAACTCGGTCGTGGGCGCGAGGGCCTCGATGATCACTTCCAGGGGATATCCGTACACACGGTTCCACAGGTCGAAGAGCATGACACTGACTTCGGTGTCGGTCATGAAGAGTGGTTCCAGACCTCGCTGCTTGAGATAGTCACAGGTAGCGACGTAATTCGCGAAATCACCGTTGTGTACGAGAGCCTCGTTCATGCCCGTGAAGGGGTGAGCTCCACCGGGATGCCACACTCTGCCACGGGTGGGGTACCGCTGGTGAGCAATCCACGCGTGGGCCCGGAAATCATCGAGTTTGTAGTACTGGACCACGGCCTCAGCATATCCGACGATCTTGAGGATCATCACGTTGCGGCCGTGGGAGAGGACGAACGCCTGCTTGTCCCCTACGGAGCTGTAGAACTTCGTGTTGATCCGGAAACTGTTCCGACTGACGAACTCATCCTCAGCGAGTCTCGAAGGGATTCCCTGAAGACCGTTACGCTCGATGAAATCCTTGAGCACATTCGGCTTCACCCTGACGAAAGCTCGCCAGACGTCGGGCGGTTGCACTTCGAGCCCTTCGACGTCACGATAATCGTCTACCCGGTCGATCACCTCTTCCTTTGCCACATCGAAAAAGGCGTGGACAAAGCCTTCTCTCAGCCCGTTGAGGCACACCGGATCGAGGAGCGAGACATTGAGCAGGTAGTGAGAATCGAGGATCTCCCGGGTGACCCCCAGTTGGTCCGGATCGAATCCGACCGCGGCTATTCCTCCGCCTTTTCCGTTGCCTCTGTTGTGCATCTGTACCGACGGCTCGAATATGTGACGGCCCGGCACGGGGATGTTCGCGGCAAAGCCCGTAACACCGCAGCCGCCTTCGTCTTCACGTTTCGGGGTGCGAGGATACTCAATTCGGCCGAGTTCGCGTATCCGTGACTCCACTATTTTGTCGGCAAAGGAACCCCTAGCAATCATGTTGAACCTCGTTTACTCAGCCGGCCTGCGGATATCGTCGTCAGGCGCCTTGCCGTTGTAGTCCAAATGCGTGAGCACATCGGTTCTCCCGACAAGCTCTCGGACGCTGCTCATGCCCAGCCGGTAGAGGATCTCCCTCAGTTGATTGCGCCAGCACGAGAGCAGGTTGACAATTCTTTGCGTTCCCCACTGCAAATCCATCAGACCCACAAGGTCCTGATCCGTCGTAGCAATGCCTCGTGCGCATCCGCGACCGCTCTCGCAGTTGTGGCACCTGACGCACTCCAGGGCCACGAGATCCGGCGTCCCGGTGACGACTCCATCTGCTCCCAGTGCAATGGCCTTGGCCGTATCGAACGCGGTACGGATTCCTCCGGAGGCAATCAGCGTGATCTGCTCGCGCACGCCCTCGTGAACGAGGAAGTCGTGGACCTTGGGGATCGCGTACTCCACGGGCATGGCAATATTCTTCTTCGCAACGTCGGGCGCGGCGCCGGTACCTCCGTAGGAACCGTCAATGTGAACGATATGAGCGCCCGCGTAGTATGATCCGACAGCAACCATGTCCACATCCGTAGGGGTGGAGACTTTGACCGACACGAGGCACTTCTTGTTGGTAGCCATGATCCAGTCGACGTGCTTCTTGTGGTCCTCGACGGAATAGACTGAGTGGAAAGGGAAAGGACTGAAGAGGGATGACCCGGGAACAGTCTCCCGAATGCGTGCTACCGCTTCGGTCACCTTGTCTCCGAGGAGGTGACCGCCGAGCCCGGGTTTGGCGCCCTGAGCGTACTTGAACTCGACGATCCTGACGCGCTGTATTGTCTCTTCCTTTACGCCGAACAGTCCTGTGGCTACCTGGGTGATGATGTGATGGTCAAAGGGATAGAGCGCCTCGGGATATCCCCCTTCACCGGTGCACGTGAACGAATCGAACGCGGCAAAGGCACGTATCCTGCTCAACATCGTTATCTTGCTGATCGAGCCGAATGACATGCCTCCACCGTATACGGGAATGCCAATGTCGATGACCTCCCGCCCGTCCCCCCTTTTGTTGAGACTGATCGAGGTATCGATCCGGGCCTTGTCCAGATCCGGCCGGGGAACTCGTCGGGGGAAGCGGAAACGCAGCTTGTCAAAGCCGCCGTTCGAGCCGCCGATCCGGTATTCGAGGTCGTTCTTGGGCAACCTCCCCGTCTCGGACATGTACCACGTGCTCATCAGCAGATCCGCGGTCCAGCGTTTGTCTCCCAGGGCCTTCGCAGAAGGATTCAGCCTCACCTTGATCGCATCCTCCGGACAGTTGACAATACACCTGTCGGATCTCAGGGAACACGCGATTCCCAGGCAGAGGTGGTCGAGGGGCGATCGGAGCTTTCCGCCACTGGACTCAAAAACCTCTTCCGGACATACCGCGACGCATTTGAGGCAGTCGTTGCAGGCGTCGGATACAACGACCGCATATTTTCCCAGCCCTCGTCGGAATCGACTGGGAGTATTGATTACTTCCGTGGACGGGACTTCTCTCCAAACGTTCGTGTAGTGCATCAGGTCCAATCCTTCGCTCAAGACGTCTTCCCGTGGAACAGGCGTGCAAACGTGCTATTCTCCAGGTCTTCAAAGAACATTACCCGTCCCTGCTCGCCTCTCAGTCTGCGGGCTTCTCGAATCCCCATTGCCCCCATCATTTCCAGCATTTGATTGTGCCACGCTCCCATGAGATTCACCATGCGCCGCGAACCCCATGTGGGATCTATGGTAGCGATCCGAACCGGGCACTCGCCCCCCTCCACACAGTTGTGGCACACCCGACACTCCAAGGCCAGCAGGAGAGGAATAGCCACGGTAACGAGATTCGCGCCGCACAGCATCGCCTTGATAACGTGCTCAGCCATAGCAATGCCGCCGCCGGCAATAATGGTGACCTCGTCCCGGAGGCTGATCTCCATGAGCTTGGCGTGGACCGACCGAATAATGTCCTTGATGTGTGCCGCCTCTTCGACATCGGGTTCGTATCCCCGCTCGCTGGCAACACAATGAATCACACCGGCTCCTTCACGGGCCAGCTCGGCTATTCGGTCGATGTTGCCTGTAGTCGCGGATACCCGAATGAAAACGATCGACCGGGGGTTACGAGCCCTAATCTTGGCCGCTTGGTCGAGAATCGTCTCCGAATCGGGGATCTCCACCGCCTCGAACCCCGCGGCCCATTGGAGGTCCGCATGACCTCCTTCGACGAGCGGAATCAAACAGGACTTGAATTGAGGCAACTCACGAGCCACTGACTCAGGGACGATCGTCCGCGTGCCAAGGGTCGCCGCCGCGCCGGCAATTGCCTCCCACACCGCAGGCGAGAAGTCACCGAAGGGCGGGATATCGAAGACCATGGGAACCGGAATCCTCAAGGACGGCGGATACTCGGTCAGGATATTTCCCTTTGCATCGAAGTCGAGCTTCGAGGGCCTGCGTCCGATGTCCACCACCGTTGATATGTATTCTCGACCATGTATCCCGTCGCGCGTGGGACGGACGATCTCGCTCATGTCCGTCCACATGGAATCAAAACCCGGCCCGGCATACGCCCCGCCGTATCCCGCTCCGGAGACCGGGATTTTGCCGGTTGCCGCCTGTTCCCACGTCGCTGCAATGGTCTCGGGCGTGTATACGTCGTCTCCGAGCGCTTCCCACTCTGGATTGAGCGTCTTATGGATGAGGCGCTTGGGGCATCCCTGCACGCATCGAAAGCAGTTCTTGCAGAGCTCGTCGATGGTGTCACCGAATATGTCGGGAGAGAAGGACCTCTTGCGGTACGCGTCATAAACGCACTCTTGCTTGACGCATACGGCACATTTGAGACAGCCCTCTCCCCAGTCGACAATACCGGACCTCCCGATGGTCGGATAGCGATGGGGCGTATTCTGCACATCAATATGATATTTTTTTGGCATTGCTCATGTCTCTCCAGGCGGCCCCCAACCTTGAGACCGTATCCCGCGGGGCACCCTCTGCAAGCACTCGCATCAGACCTCGGGTCTCTTGCTCAGACCCGCGGCGTTGAGGATTTCGGGCACCTTGGTTTCCCATTCGATGGCCATGAGATGGATTCCGCGTACGCCCTCGATCTCTCGTACCCGTTGGATTGTCTCGACGGCAATGTTGATTCCTTCCTCAGCCTGTTTAGCTTTCTTCACGCCTTGCATTCGGTCGATCAGCTCCTGGGGCACATCCATCCCGGCCACCCGTATGGACATGTACCGGGCCATCCCAAGACTCTTGAAAGGCGTTATGCCGGCAAGAACGGCGACCCTGTCCGTCAGGCCTTGCTCACGCGCCTGCTTCATGTATTCCTCGAATCGGTCGACATTGAAGACGCATTGCGTCTGAATGAAATCAGCGCCCGCCGCGACCTTCTTGGCCAAACGTGTGACCCGCCACTCCACGGGATCAGCGAAGGGGTTGGCCGCTGCCCCGATGAACATCCTGGGAGGCCCCTGGATCTCGTCACCTCCGATGATCGTTCCGTGCTCTCGCATCTCCTGAACGGTTCGCACGAGTTGGATCGAGTCGAGGTCGAAGACACCCATGGATTCCTTCTGGTTGCCGAAACTCTGGTGGTCGCCGGTTAAGCAGAGAACATTCCGGATTCCCAGGGCATAGGCGCCGAACAGATCGCTCTGCAGTGCGATCCGGTTTCGATCCCGGGTCACCATCTGCAGTACCGGCTCATGCCCCATGGACTTGAGAATGGAGCACGCGGCCACCGACGACATTCTCACGATGGAGGTCTGGTTATCCGTCACATTCACCGCGTCGACCCGGCCAAGCAGGAGCTTTCCCTTCTCCTCCAACGCAGTCACATCCGCTCCTTTGGGAGGCCCGCATTCGGCGGTAACAGCAAAATGGCCGGCGCTCAGGATCTTCTCGAGACGGCTTTCACTCTTCACGGTTTCTGGTCCTCCCTCACTACACGTCGCGGTCCCCCGCAATGAGATGTGGACCAGTCCACCGGGGGCACATATTCAGTCAGTCTGTCAAGCTCTCCAAGGGCCCGGAGGCGATCGATGATCATCTGCCAGCCGCAAGGAATTTCCGGGTTCACCTCACAGACGCCCTGCCTAGAGCCGCCGCAGGGGCCGTTCATCAACTTCTTGGAACACCGGGTCACCGGACAGATCGCGCCGAAGTATCCCAGCTTGCACTGTCCGCAACCGACGCAGTTTTCCTGCCAGACTCCCCGCATCTCTGTCTCGCCGATAAAGAGCGTGTCGAGGGCCGGTATGATGGGCTTGTCCGCATAGACTCTCGCGAGCGCCTGCACTCCCGCGCCGCACCCAAGCGAGAGGATCGCTTCATGCTCGGGCACCTGATGCGCAATGCCTTCGATGAAATCATCGACGCACTGCCTGTCGAGGCACGCTTCCGTGATGACCCGATCGAGCCCGTCGGTCTTGTAGGAGAGCTGGAGTGCCGCAGCGAGCAGTTGGGTTTCCCGGCGTCCGCCGGCAGCGCATTCAGCGACGCAGGAATCGCATCCGACCACGAGTATGGAAGAATACCGGTCTATCATGTTCCTGATTTCCGCCACAGGTTTACGTTCCGCAACTATCACAGTTGTTCCTCCTCGGTCGTCCGGCGCGCGAGATACGCTCATCGAGCATCGCCTACCGGACCCGGTACGTGTTCAAACGCTCAACGAATATCTGAGGGGGTCTCTGCGGAAGGGACTTTCCCCAGGGGTTCCAGTCTTTCGCCGAAATCCTTCAGAAGAGTATCCAGGGCCCTGCTGTCCATGGGTGGAACATGCGTGTATCCAACTCGAGCAGGATCGATGCCGAGTTCGGCGAGCCAGGAACGAGCGTAATCGACTCGTTTGTGAGATCTCATGGACCCTTCCATGTATTGACAGGCGCTCTCCTCGCACGCAATCACGAGCGCACCGTCGGCTCCTCCGGCCAAGGTCTTGAGGAGATGATGCGCTTCCACCTTTCCCGAGCAGGGTACGGCTACAAGCCTGAGTCCGGGCCTTGAGCGGGCAAATTCCCTCTGTTCTCCATTTCTGAAAAGCTTGAGGTTACGACAATGATATACTACTATTCTGATGGGGTTTTCTTCCATTTCTTCCCCATGCGTATCTTCGGTGGTGCTATACGCGCAATTTTTTAGTATGCCACCAAATGTGTCTTTTTTTCAAGCATTCTTGAGCAGCGATCTCGAAGGTTCGCGGAGGCCCACGAGGCCGATGGCACAACCTCCTGATAAGACGTATGATCCTCAGAGCAGTGCATCTCGGGGCGAAGTCCAGCCTACAGGAGTGTTTTTGAGAATATAAGTTTAGCTAACAACCGGACTTTCATCTTCAGCCCCCCCGTTTCGCCACCTCCGCAGACAGGATCTCGTTGACAAGCTTCGGGTTGGCCTTGCCCTTGGTTGCCTTCATCACTTGGCCTACGAAGAACCCCATGAGCTTGTTCTTGCCGGCAAGGAGCTTCTCGACCTCCTTGGGGTTGTCATCGAGCGCCTTTCGCACCAACTCTGCAAGGTGCTCCGAGTCGGAGATCTGGACAAGGCCCTTCTCTTCTACGATGGCGGCGGGGTCTTTGCCCGTGGCGTACATTTCCTCGAAAACCGTCTTGGCGATCTTTCCCGAGATCGTGCCATCCTTGACCAACCGGAGGAGATCCGCGAGCTGCTTCGGCGTGACCGGACATGAGCCGATACCAGTCTCATCGCCCTTCAGCTCTCGCATGAGCTCGGTCATGATCCAGTTGCTGACCGCCTTAGGTTCGGTGAAGAGCCGGACCGTCTCCTCAAAGTATGCAGCGAGATCCGGCTCCGCGGTCAGAACCCCCGCGTCGTACGCGGGTATCCCGAAGTCCTCGACGAATCGTTTCTTCTTTTGTGCCGGGAGTTCGGGGAGCTCCTCTCTGATCTTCTCCACCATTTCCGGAGCGACTCGCAAAGGAAGCAGGTCGGGATCGGGAAAGTATCGATAATCGTGCGCCCATTCCTTGCTGCGCATCGGAGCGGTCGCCCCGGAGGAGGGATCGAAGAGCCGCGTTTCCTGAACAATCTTCTCGCCCTCCTTGAGCGCTTCGATCTGCCGTTCGATTTCGTACTGGAGTCCTCTTTGGACGTTCCGGAAAGAGTTCATGTTCTTGAGTTCCGTCTTGACGCCAAGGCCCGTTTCCCCCTTAGGGCGCACTGATACGTTTGCATCGCAACGGAAGCTCCCTTCCTGCATGTTTCCGTCGCAAATCCCCAGGTACACGAGGACGGCCCGGAGCGAACGCAGATATTCCGCGGCCTCCTCAGGTGTCCGGATCTCAGGCTCAGACACGATCTCGATGAGCGGTACACCGGTCCTGTTCAGGTCTACATACGAGACCGGCTTGTTTTCGTCATGGATAAGCTTTCCCGCGTCTTCTTCCATGTGGATGCGGGTCAGGCTTATCTTTCGGCTTCCTTCCTCGGTCTCTATCTCCACCACCCCGCCCTCGGCTACAGGGAGTTCGTACTGCGATATCTGATAGTTCTTCGGAAGGTCGGGATAGTAGTAATTCTTCCGCGCGAATCGGCTCTGCTGGCTGATCTTGCAGTTACAGGCCACAGCCATGCGAATCGTGTATTCCAAGGCTTTGCGGTTGAGCACGGGAAGTGTTCCGGGCATGCCCTGGCAAATGGGGCAGGTGTGGGTGTTGGGTTCATCGCCGAAATGTGTCGTGCACGAGCAGAATGCTTTAGAATCAGTAAGCAATTGCGCGTGGACTTCCAGCCCGATAACAGCCTCATATTCCATGGTTCGATCCTAGAGGGGAGGTCTTTTCAGGTGATGATCGGTCTCTTTTTGAAAGGCCGATGCAAGCTGCACCAGTCTACCCTCCTCAAAGTGCGGGGCAATCAGTTGAACCCCCACGGGAAGATCGGTTTTTGACAGACCTCCGGGAATGGCGACGCCGGGAAGGCCTGCCATATTGACGGGAATGGTAAAGACATCCGTCAAGTACATCTGGATCGGATCGTCGATCTTTTCCCCGATCTTGAATGGAGGCGACGGTGCGGTGGGGCAGAGGATCGCGTCGCAGGTCTCAAAAGCCTTTTTGAAGTCTCCGGTGATAAGGGTTCTCACCTTGGCGGCTTTCAAGTAGTAGGCATCGTAATATCCTGAGGAGAGAGCATAGGTTCCGAGCATGATGCGTCGCTTCACTTCGGGCCCGAACCCCTGGGCTCTCGTCTGGCAGTACATGTCTATCATATCCTCGTACGTGGCCGAGCGGTGACCGTACTTGACCCCGTCATACCGGGCCAGGTTCGATGAAGCCTCGCTCGGCGCAATGATGTAGTACGCTGCAATACCGTAGTCCAGGTGCGGGAGCGAAAGCTCCACAAACTTGACCCCCATGCCTTCGAGCACCTGTCGCGCGTCTGCGATGACACGTTCCACGTCGGGATCATCGAGCAGACTGAAGAACTCCGTAGGCAGGCCGAGGGTCATTCCCTTGATCGGCTTGTCGATAAAGGTCGTGAAATCGGGGTGCTCTCGTGGAACCGACGTTGAGTCCATGGGATCATGGCCGCAGATGAGGTTGAGCACAAGGGCCAGATCCTCTGCATCCCGTGCGATGGGCCCTATCTGATCGAGACTCGAAGCATAGGCCACGAGACCGTATCGAGAGACCGCTCCGTACGTGGGCTTCATGCCCGTCACTCCGCAGAAGGAGGCGGGAAGACGTATGGATCCGCCGGTATCGGACCCGACAGCCACGGGGGCCTCCATTGAAGAGACCGCTGCAGCGGAACCGCCACTGGAACCCCCCGGGATCATCTCGGGATTCCACGGATTGTGGGTGGGGCCCCAATGGGAGGTCTCGGTGGATGATCCCATGGCAAATTCATCCATGTTTGACAGACCGAGAATCACCATGCCCTCTTCGCGGATGCGTCGAACCACCGTCGCGTCGTACGGCGGGACGAAGTTCTCGAGGATCTTCGAACCACAGGTCGTTCGTTGGCCTCTCAGGCACATGTTGTCCTTGATCGCGATGGGGATGCCGGTCAGGGGGCCGACTTCACCGCCGGCAAGCCGCCGGTCGGCCTCTTCAGCCATCTCCAAGGCCAGATCGGGCGTCACGGTTACGAAGGCTCGGACTTTCTCATCGGTCGAATCGATCCGGTCGAGCAGGGAGCGCGTGATTTCAGCCGAGCTCGTCGACCTACCCCGAAGCAAAGAAGCCAAGTCGGTCGCTGTTTTTTCGAATAACTCGGACACAGGCGCCTTCCTTTACTCAATGATCTTGGGGACCTGAAAGGAGGTCCCAGTCCGTTCCGGGGCGTTGGAGAGGGCTTCCTCCACGGGCAACGAGGGGAGAACCTTGTCTTCCCGCAGAGGGGTGTACAGCTCCACCGGTCCGGCCATGGGCTCGACGTCCTCGGTGTCCACCTCGTTCATTTTTTCCATGTACTTCAGGATGTCATCGAGCTGGCCGCGGTACTTTTTCTTCTCTTCCGGATTCAGGGCCAGTCTGCCCAGCAGCGCGACATAATCGACTTCTTCATCCGTGATCTTCATCTGGGGTGTCTCCAGGAAGGGGGACTTGCAGTCCGATCTCAACAAGCTTTTTACAATATCGTTCAGCATCGGCTCTGTCAAGGACTACCGTACTCACGACTCGGCCGTCCACCCCAGTGGGCCGGATGCCGCTGTGACGGGCCCGCAAGTCGAGTCATCTGGCTCCAAGCCGGTAATGGCCGCACGATGCCTCTCAGAGGCCGGACTACCGAAGGAAACAATCATGAAGCAACCAGACCCCGCCGAATACTCGTGCAAAGTCTCAGCACTCTTTCAGACCTCCAACAATGTGCAGACCGTTCGCCGTGACTGTGGTATTCTGATAGTGATCGTCACCGGGGAGGAGGCAATCATGGCGCGCGTGGGGAAAGTGCGGAAAGAGGACTTTCTGGCCGATCTACGGTCCGGGATGACCGAACGGGAACTCATGGCAAAGTACAAGCTGACCCCCAGGGGGCTCGGAACCCTCTTCAGAAATCTCGTTAACGCAAAGGTCCTCAGTTTCTCGGAACTCCTCAGAAGATCCACCGGGCAACTGAACCTTCCGGAAGTGGTCGCGGAGCTTCGCATACGGTCCAGAGAACAACTCGAATTCCTGCTCCCTATCTCCGATGCTGAGCAACCGGAGAATACGGGGCTCGTCTACGACATCACCGATGACGGCGTGGGCGCCCGTGGGCTGAAAGCCGCGGTGGGTGATATCAGGACATACGTCATACCTGCCGACGACTACTTTCGCGCGGAGCCCATCATATTCCAGGGACTCTGCCGTTGGGTCGAGGAGAAGGAAGACCGATGGGAAAGCGGAGCCGGGTTCAAGGTCGTGAGACTCCAGCGAGGGAACCTCAAAGATCTGCAGGAAATCATCCAATCCCTGAATCCTGAACCAAGCGGTCCGTGACGAAGGGTCCTCGCACAACACCTGACCCATCAGGCCAATACCACTACCCAAACCGGCCTGCTATCTACCCACGCGATTCAAGTATCTGTGCCATTCGGCCCGATGCCGTTTCGATGGATTCATAAGCCGCTTGATTGTGGACGGATCGAGAGGGCCCGACGAAGGTCGGGTGCTAAACTGAACGGGCTCGCCGTCCGGCTTGAGTAGCGCGTCCCATCTGAATTGTAGCCCCGGGACCTTCTGCTCTGGTTCCCAAAGCGGTTTGAATCCGGGCTTCCCAATTCCCGTGAGCCCTCCCCCCAATCCCACCGCTTTGGGATTTCCGTGGCACTCGTGGCAGCTCCGGCCTTCCGCAGACGTGGTATGAGGAACGTAGGGGTTGAATATCAGCGCGGAAAATCCTCCGCCCGTGGTCGGGACCTTCCTGTCAAGGAGGAGATTTTCTTGTGCATCCACGTGGGAGACCACATACTGCCGCATGGGTCGCATGATGGAGACCTTCCCTGTATGATCCAGGCCCAGCGGAGGATCTTCCCATCTTCGTGCAGTATAGCCTCTGAACCACGCACCGGATCGTACCTCCCCCGAAAGCCAATCTCTCGTGGTCGGGGGTTTCCACTGTTCCTCCGGCAGTGGCTTTCGCGATCCACGCTTCGGCGGAACCGCATCCGCGTACGTGCCAACATATCGGTTGAGAATCTCCTGCACTTGAGGATCATTCTGCGCGGCGGTCGGGGCCCATTTCCAGTAATCGGGCCGCTCCTCCAGCATCACGTGGAAGCCGTAATCCTGAAACGACCATGCCGCGTGGCACGCGGAACATCTGAGCTTTGCACGGTGCTCTGCGATTCGATGCGGGATGAGATCGGGATTCCACCGCGGGATCTTTCTTCCGGGACCTCTCAGGAGGAGCAGGTCGCCATTGTCCTCACGCAGCACGGCCGGGTGGTCTCCGCGCACGTGGCAGCCTTCGCAGGAGATAGTAAGGTTCGGCACGGCTGCCTTCGGAGGCGTCCCGCTGCCATGAACCTCATCCAGCGTGTGGCAGTCCATACATTCCATTCCCGCACGGAAATGGACATCCGATGCGAGCCTGTGCTGCTCGGCCCCATATATGCGCGATGGCTGTCGCCCTTCCACGAAGGGAGATATGAATCCTCGTTCGAAGTCCTTCTCATAGAGGCCCACATAGTCCGCGCCGACGTGATTGGCATTGTGACACTTGAGGCACGCGGTCACGCCGACGCTCCGAACGAGCCCATGAGTACGAGGCTCCCCATCGGAGCTATTGGGGTAGGGCACGTGACATGCCGAGCACCCCATCCCCCTGTGCTCGCCCCACCGATCGGAACCCCTTGTGTACAAGTGGCACCGCAGGCAGGATCGGCGCAGCAGGTCGTCACCGAGGCTGCCGGAGACTGAAGACTGGGGAAGCACAGCCAGGCCGTCTTCCGCAACAGTTGCGAACTTCGGCAGAGGGCTCTTCTGCGCGCCAAAGGCGAACCGGGTATGGTTGATCATACGGGGCGCCAATGCCATTGGGGAAAGCGTGACTCGTCGGGCCTCTTCAGGGTGGCACTTCCCGCAGGTGTTGGGAACGCGTGTCAGATCGCCCGGGTCCGAGATAAGACCCTGATGCGCTTTTTCCTCATCGTCGGAACGCGGATCTCCACCGTGGCATTTGACGCAGGGTAGAGCATGGGAGGCATCCATCTTTGCCTGCTGCCGGTGGCACACAACACATTTGCCCGGATCTCTGCATGGCGTCACTGCGCCTAGCTTCGGCGCCTTGCCCCACCAGCGGGGATAGAGATTCTCGGGTGACGAAGTGGGTTCAGTGGGTGAGGGCGTAAGGGTAGGGCGAATGTCCGCGCCTTGAAGCTGTTGCGATGAGCTTGCGAAGCCGAGTCCGATGACAAGCACGGCAAAAATCACTGTTCTGGTCGTCCGCGACAGCGCCAACCATCGTGCGCCGCCATTATGGGGGGGTACGCTCATGAATGAAGCCGGTCTTCTCCTTCTGGAGACGGACCCGAATCAAGGTGTGCAATAAGCGATCGGGCCGAGTTCGAGCCTGACCGGAGTATCCTATGCACCTATTTGTATTTTACCAGAATCCTCTCGAGTTTTTTCGTATTGAGGTTTCCTCCCTGGGGGTTGCCACGGGCGAATTCAATCAAGACGGCGGTCACTTCGTTCATGGCCTGCTGGAATCGGGGATGATTCCTCTGTATTCCATTGACTGCGAGGATCTGCGCCGCGGCCTCCCACTCCTTTCCCGGAGTGATTTCCAACTGCTTGGGGAAGGCAAGCGTGACGGTCTGTTTCCGACGACGCTTTTTTTTCCGCGCGGGCTGCGCCTGTTTGACCGGCTGCGTTGAGGGCGGTTGCACCGCCGGGGCTGAGCTGCGTTTGCCTGCCGTGCAGTGGGCCGGGTTGCGGAAGCACTTGAGCTTGCATTGCTCGCGGTAGTAATCGTCGGCTTCCTTCTTCTCACAGCACTTGCGACACTCTGCTCGTGTCTGTGCGTATGCACTGGATGCCGGCAGCCACGGCAAAAGAAGAAGCGCCGAAAGAAATGCGAAAAACGTCAGGGTGCGGAGATCAAACCGCCTCACTGCCGGAATCTCGTGGACGGATCGTTGGTTTTGCGAATGCATTCTTGGATCCTCCATGATGAGTTCGAGATCTCGGGCCAACTATGCTCCTGCACAGGAATAGCCCGTCTCGTCGGTCCGGTCAAGAAGCCGGACTCAGGGAGAGCCTGTTCCAGGTAACGGCGCGCCAACCTTCGAAGGAGGGAGGCTCATTTCACGGTGCCTTTCAGGATGCTGCAATCCTTGGATATCACCGCAAACTTTTGATGATGCTTCCATTCTTTGAGGGGCCTTGGGGCCGACTCAAACGAGTGCTCAAATTTTTTGTCTATGGGGTCCCATGTGTACACAACGTAGTTGAAACTCTTGTCCTGCTTCCTGTACAGGGTAAGGTTCCACTCGCCGGTCATATCGTCCTTGCAAAGCCGTGCAAGGGCGCAGGAGCCGGCCTTGTTGAGCACGTTAATGGCTTCGTTCCTGATTCGCCCCGCGTATTTCTTGTGATCGGGTTTGCGGAACCGCATGTCAACGGAGTGGGCCTTCTTGGCTGCTTCTGAAGCGACCGAGCCGGGATTCTTCTGTTCTTGTAGATCCGACGCTCCCTTCTTGGGGGAGGCTGAAGCACGTCTCGTCGGGGGCACGGTCGCCTTCTCTGAATTTGTCGAGAGCCCATTCTGTGGTTTTATCAGGGAAGCAGTTCGATTCTTTCCCTTTTTCGGGGTGGTCCCTTTTTCTTGGGTCCGCTTGAACCGGCTCGGCATGTCCGTGAATTCCTGTTCCACAGGCAACTCCGAAGGATTGTGCTCGCGCTTCGGAGGCTTCACTCCCTTGCTTCGCTCCTGCGAGATTTTCGGCCTAATGAGCGTGCCGGATCCGGCAGCCGACTTGCTTCCTCCGTCGGTGGACTTGACGAATGGCAAGAAAGGCACGCAGGCGACGGGAAGGCTTGTGCAGGCCACAATAAGCGCACCCACGACAATCGGCAGAGGAATGAGCCGGACGCTTCCAGCCTCTAAGGAAAATACCTTGCGATCCTTCGACACGATTTCGAGCAGTCCCTTGTCATCCCTTTCGGGTCGTGTGAAGCCTCAGCTTTTCCGCCTCGAACCCGATCACAAGGGTCAGTCCTAACCGTTTTCCATGAAAAAATCAATGGTTCGATCTGAAAATGACCGTTGGTTTTCAGGAAGTGACACGATTTCATGGTCGAAACGGTAAGATACAACCTGGCAGAACGGTGGTTCAGCGAAGGGTCAGGGACAGGCTCGGGAGTCCGGGCTTTTCAGATCCATTCCGCTTCTCGGCTTGAGCGGGGGTGACGACGCGGACACCGCGAATTCACCCTGAGCCAACACTATCGGCGGTCAGGGAAGGCCTGCTTGGCACAGAGGGAATCCACGGATAATTACGTCGGAATTCACACGAAGTGGCGCTCGTCACTCTTTCGCCTCTTGCAGTCGCTCTTCGAGATCGGCCATTTCCTGCCACAGCTCAGCGGGCAGACGGTCTCCAAAGGTTTCGAAATGCTCCTTGATCAGTGGAACCTCAGCGAGCCATTCGTCCACGTCGACCGCGAGCAGTTCCTTCAGTACGTCGGCGCCTAGATTGAGGCCTGTCAGATCTAACTCACCCGGCGTGGGCAGTCTTCCGATGGGCGTGTTAACGGCTTTGGCTTTGCCCGAGCACCGTTCAAAGATCCATTTTAGCACGCGGCTGTTTTCGCCGAATCCGGGCCAGAGGTATCTCCCTTTCTCGTCGCGACGGAACCAATTGACGTAGAAAATCTTCGGGAGCTTCTCAGGATCGGTCCTGGCGCCGATCTTGAGATAGTGGTCAAAATAGTCGCCCATATGATACCCACAAAAGGGAAGCATGGCCATAGGATCGCGGCGAAGTCGACCTACCTGACCTGCAGCCGCAGCCGTGGTCTCACTGCTTGCGAACGAGGCCACGAAGGTGCCGTGCTGCCAGTTGAAGGCCTCAGCCACCAGAGGCACCACTGTGGCCCGTCTGCCGCCGAAGAGAATTGCACTAATGGGCACACCCTCGGGATCTTCCCACTCCGGGGCCATGACAGGACACTGACGAGCCGGGGTTGTGAAACGAGCATTCGGGTTTGCGGCAGGGCGTCCGCACCCCGGCTTCCAGGGTCGGCGCAGCCAGTCGGTCATCTCCGGTGGCTCCGTATCGCTCATTCCTTCCCACCAGACGTCCCCCTCAGGGGTCAAAGCGCAATTGGTGAAGATGGTATTCTCCGCGCAGGTCAGCATCGCATTGGGATTGGATGCGGAACTCGTCCCGGGAGCGACTCCGAAAAAACCGGCCTCGGGATTGATTCCGTAGAGCCTGCCATCGGTGCCTAACTTAATCCAACAAATGTCGTCGCCGACGGTCTCGACCTTCCAGCCCGGTATCGTGGGAATGAGCATGGCAAGGTTGGTTTTGCCGCACGCGGACGGGAATGCTCCGGTGATGTATCTGACATCACCTTCCGGATCGGTCAACTTGAGAATGAGCATGTGTTCGGCCAACCAGCCCTCGTCGCGTGCCTGGACCGAAGCGATGCGGAGCGCGTGGCATTTCTTTCCGAGCAGGGCGTTTCCCCCGTACCCCGAGCCGAAAGACCAGATCTCACGTGTCTCAGGGAAGTGGCAAATGAACTTGTGCTCGTGATGGCATGGCCATGGCACGTCAGGGTCCGCATTGTGAAGCGGCGCGCCCACTGAGTGCAGCCCGCGGACGAATTCTCCGTCTTCTCCCAGGAGTTCCAGCGCCTTGGTTCCCACACGAGTCATCAGATGCATGTTTGCAACCACATAGGGCGAGTCGGTCAACTCGACCCCGACGCTCGCTATGCGCGAACCCGTTGGGCACAGGCTGTACGGGATCACGTACATGGTTCGGCCCTTCATGGAGCCGATATACAGCCTGGTGAGCTTTGCCTTCATTTCGCGAGGATCCGCCCAGTTGTTGGTTGGCCCCGCGTCTTGTTCCTTCTCTGAACAGATGAAGGTGCGATCTTCCACCCTTGCAACGTCAATTGGGTCGGAACGGACAAGGATGCTGTTGGGCCGTCTTGAGGAATCCAGCTTGATCGCTGTCCCCGCGTGGATCATAAGCCGTAGCATTTCCTGATATTCTTCGTCGGATCCGTCACACCACTGCACGCGATCCGGCTGGCACATTCCCGCTGCTTGCTCCACAAATTGCGCAAGCCCCTGATGTCTGATCATTTCGCAATCCTCTTATCATGTTGAAGTCGATCTGTGGACCCCCGACAGAGTAATTCATCGGAAAACTATGGCTCACGACCTTTGCCCACGGACCCCGGAATCGTGGGCTTGGCCTCGAAGTCGCATTAATCTAGAGAGTGCCTCCGGGATCGATTTATATTTCCACCCGGAAAGGGGTTTTCCGAGTCTTCAGCCGCTTCCTCCCGCGGTTGGGCTGGGGCAGACGGCCTGGCAGGACTTGACCCGCTGTCGAGACGCGGGCCCGTGGCTGGAGCCGGCGCGCCGGCAGGCTCGACCTGAACGCTGCGAATGCCTATCTTGTCGAAAATGGCTTCGACGATGTTGCCGAGCCACATGTTGGGTATGATCTTCTCGGTAATCCAGACGAGCACGAAGATGATAGCCGCGATGATGCCCGCAATAATCAAGAAGGCGACAAGGGCTATAAGGAGCGAGACAACGAGGATAAAATAGATGGGAAACAGAAAGCCGTACACGAAACCCCTTCCGAGCCGTTCGCTGAGCTTGCCTTCTTCTTCTCGCCCAAGGATGTCGTCAAAGATCCTCACATAGTAGTTCTTGTTGTACGCCGTAAGAGCTGCGCTAAGGAAGCCCAGAACAATCATTACGATCAGTTCGCGAATCATATTGTTCCTCCATGGGGACTATCCGTCCGGATGGGTGGCCCCGCAGTGCCGACGGGCTCGTGCGATACGATTCCGCCTCGCCGACAGGGCGTGCCTCTCTGTCGACAACGGACTTCAGCGGGGAAATATTGTCCTTCTCTCTACCGTTTTCTTCCTTTCTTTCTTGCTTTCTTCTCTTGTTTGCGCTTCTTCTTTTTCTTGTCCTGAGCCTTCTTCGATTTCATCCGGCTCCCTCCGCCCATTTCAGGGAGCCCGTACGGATTGCCCGGCCCGAGTCCCGGAATATTGGCCCCCATGCTCTCGGGGAGCCCGCCTCCGAGCATCTTCTTGAGCCCTTTCATTCTCTTCAACCGGCCGCGGATCTTGCCTCCTCCCATTGCGACCATAAGGTCCCGCATGTCCTTGAACTTACCCAGGAGATTCGTTATGTCGGACTCTTCGCGTCCGGAGCCGGCCGCGATGCGTTTGATTCGGCTTTCGTTCAGTATTTCCGGCCTGTTGCGTTCCTGTTCGGTCATCGAATTGATGATCGATTCGATGCGGATCAGTTCGTAGTCGTCTACCGCGGCCCCGGAAGGCATTGCACCCTGGAAGAAGGGAAGTTTCTCCACCAAATCCTGCAGTGGCCCCATATTCTTTATGGTTTTGATCTGCTTCAGGAAATCACTGAGCGTGAAATTCCCCTGAAGCATGCGCATGGCATCTTCTTCGGCTTCTTTCTCGTCAACGACTTCCTCGAAATCCTTGACAAGACCTACAACGTCCCCGAATCCCAGGATTCGTGAGGCCAATCCGTCAGGTCGAAATTCTTCAAGGCGATCGAGGGCCTCTCCCATACCGACGAACTTGATGGGAACGCCGGTGGCCTCTTTGATGGAGATGGCCGCGCCGCCTCGGGCGTCACCGTCGAGTTTCGTGAGGATGAAGCCAGTGAGGTTGATACGCTCGTTGAATGCCTTGGCAGTATTGACCGATTCCTGACCGATCATTGCATCACAGACAAGCAAGACATTTTCCGGTGTGGTCCGCTCCTGGATCTCCCGGAGTTCCTCCATGAGGGGCTCATCAACCGTCAACCGTCCTGCAGTGTCGAAGATCGTGACGTCGCAATCGAGCGAGCGGGCTTCGTCGAGGGCTTTCTCACATATCTCAGGCGGAGACTGGCCCCCGTCGGAGTAGACCGGAACGTCAAGGTCCTGGCCGAGCTTCTTGAGTTGCTCCACGGCAGCCGGCCGGTACACGTCCGCGGCGACAAGCATCGGCTTCTTGTTTTGTTTGAGGAGGTACCTGGCAAGTTTTGCAGCAGTGGTCGTCTTGCCGCATCCCTGGAGTCCAACGAGCATTAAGGCGCTGACGGGACTGCTCCCAAATGTGAGAGACGAATCCTCCGGCCCCATGAGGCGGACCAGTTCATCGTTGCACAGCTTGGTGAAATGGTCTCCCGGGGTGACCTTGAGCTTACGGTCCCGGTGAGAAACACGAGTGCGCACGATGTCTCCCAGGGCCTTTTCCTTGACCCGTTCGATAAAGGAACGCGCGATCTCGAATTCAACGTCCGCCTCCAACAGCGAGACGCGAATCATTTTAAGGGCTTCGGCGAGATTCTCCTCCGTGAGTGTCCGCATCCCCTGGAGGTAATCCCGGACGTCCCGAAAGCCGCGTGACAAGATCTCAAGCAAGTATGATGCCTCCCGGCGTTGCCGTTACTCTGAACCACAGTGAATTATCATAATGAGAGCTAAAATGTAAGCATTTTCTTCGCTTGCCCGCCCGTTGCTTTTCTGTTATGTACAGTCCCCATTCACGAGCGCCTATGAAGACGTCGAGGAGCCAATGATCGACCAACTGGGATCCTTTGAGATCAAGACGCACGTCCTCTTCGGTCGCGGCGGGATTGCCGGCATCGGAGAGGTGGCCGCAAATATGGGAGCCAAATCCTTTCTCCTTGTTGCAGACCCTGCAGTCGCGGAGCACGGCCTTCTTGACCAGGCAAGGAAGAGCCTCAAGAAAGCCGGCCTCAAGGGAAAGGAATTCACCGATGTGGAGCCCGAGCCATACCTAGACAACGCTGATTCGGCTTCCGATCTCGGAAAGGAGATCGAAGCGGATCTGGTGATTGGTATCGGCGGCGGATCGGCGATGGACACGGCCAAGGCGGCTTCGGTTCTCATTACGAATGAAGGCCGGGCCGAAAACTATGTCGGACTTAACATTGTCCCGCTTCCCGGCGTCCCGACGATCATGGTGCCCACCACTGCGGGAACGGGCTCGGAAGTGACCTTTACCGCTGTCTTCACGAATCGCGGGACCAAGGCCAAAGGCGGCATCAACAGTGAGTTCATGTATCCCGATATCGCGCTTCTGGATCCGGACCTGACGGCTTCGCTTCCGCCGGACGTAACCGCTGCAACCGGCATGGATGCGCTAACACACGCGGTCGAGTCCGTCACGAGTCGCTCTTCGACGGTTTTCACAGAGGCTCTGGCGCTGACGGCAGTTCGTCTCATCGCCGGCAATCTGAGGCGAGCCGTCTTCCGCGGAGAGGACATGGAGGCAAGAGAGAAAATGCTCCTTGGCAGTCTCTTTGGCGGCCTTGCTCTCGCGAATGCAGGGGTCGGTGCGTGCCATGCCCTCGCTTACCCACTGGGGGGGCATTACCGGGTTCCTCATGGCTTGGCAAATGCGATCCTGATCCCCTACGTGATGGAATTCAACCTCCCTGCCGCTGAACGGGAATTCGCGCTGATTGCCGAGAGCATGGGACAGGCGACGGCCGGACTCTCGAAGGCCGCTGCCGGCGCAATGGCAGTGGAAGAGGTTCGTGCCCTGGCCAGGGATATCAACATACCGCAATCGCTCGCGCAATTGGACATTCCTCAATCAGACGTCCCTCGGCTCATAGAGGGGGCTCTCCAGGTCACCAGGCCGGTGGAAAACAATCCCCGGCTGCTGGAAGAACGAGAGGCGCAGGAGATTTACGATCGGGCATTCGCGGAATAGCTGAGCGCCTGCCTCGGCAGCGGGCCCGTTGGACGGTTCCAGCCTTGAAGCGGAACAGGACCTTTCACGCACTGCCAAAGCGAGAGATGTGCAGTCGGAGCGAGCCTCTTTCTCACGGACAAATGAAACCAGGAGGATCTTATGCCGGGATACGAGTGGATAGGAGAGGCAGAGAAGGAACAGATCAACGAAGTTATGGAGACAGGGATTCTCTTTCGTTACGAGTTCGAGCAGGAACGGAAAGGAGTCCACAAGGTCGCGGAGTTTGAGTCCAAATTCGCGGCTTTCACGGGAGCCGGTTACGCTCACGCGGTGACGTCCGGGAGCGCGGCCCTCAAGGTGGCTCTTGCGGCCCTGGGAATAGGTCCAGGCGACGAGGTGATCACCCAGGGCTTTACCTTCGTGGCGACTTTCGAAGCAATCATCGAGGCCGGAGCGGTCCCGATCGCCGCGGAAATCGACAACACGCTCAACCTCGACCCAGAAGACTTCGAAAAGAAGATCACCGACAGAACCAGAGCGGTCATCCCGGTCCACATGCTCGGTTCACCGGCCCGCATCAAAAAGATCATCGAGATTGCGGGAAGACACGGGATCAAGGTCATTGAGGACACTGCCCAGGCCGTTGGGGCTTCGGTCGATGGAAAGGCCGCGGGAACCATGGGAGACATGGGGACCTTCTCCTTCGATTTCTACAAAACCCTGACCACGGGTGAAGGCGGCATGGTGGTCACCAACGACGAGGGTCTCTACATAAGGGCTGCGGAATACGCGGACCACGGCCATGATCACAACCCGAAGGTCCATCGGGGGCTGGAACGCCACGCCTATCTGGGATTCAACTACCGGATGAACGAGTTGCAGGGAGCCGTCGGGCTCGCCCAACTCAGCAGGCTCGACAAGCTGCTCGAACGCCAGCGCCAGAATCAGGTCCTCATCAGAGAAACCCTGCAGAACTTCGACACGATCACTATGAGGGAAGTACCCCGGGGAGGCGTAGACAGCCATACGCACGTCTGTTTCTTCCTCGATAGTGCGGAAAAGGCGGTCGCGTTTCAGAAGGGTCTCACGGACAGAGGTGTCCCGTCGGTCTATTTCAAGAACAACCTTTGGCATTATCTGCCGAACTGGGAACACTTGCAGGCCAAGAAGACGGCGTGGGATCATCCCCATCCCTTCGGCGGCCCGATTTATGGGCGCGAGGTACAGTACACCGCGGATATGCTCCCGCTGAGTGACAGCATCCTGGAAAAGCTCGTGGTCATGCCGGTTTCCCTCAAGGATGACGAACAGCGTATTCGGCAGATCGTTATGGAACTACAGGCTGTTGCAGAAGCGGTATTGTAGCGATTCCACGACTGCAGTTGATTTGTGGCGGGGTTAGCGATGAGCGCTGCGGCCGCCGGGCAGCAATTCCGTGCGGTGAAAGAACCAAGGACATGTTCGAGTCGTCCGTCAGAATTGTAGGATTCGTCCCCGCGCGCGCGGAATCATCCCGTTTTCCCCGCAAGCCCTTGGCGGACATTCTCGGAAAGCCCATGATCGTACGGGTACTCGAACGGGCGGTAAAGTCCCCGCTCGTGAACGAGGTATGGGCGGCCACGGATTCGGAGCGGATTTTGCATGCAGTCTTGGAACACGGAGGCAAGGCGCTTCTCACTTCCCGTGATCATCGCTCCGGGACGGACAGGGTAGGGGAAGCGGCACGGCACGTAGGGCTGGAAGCCGAGGACATTGCGGTGAATATCCAAGGCGATCAACCGCTCCTTGATCCGGGAATGATCGAAGAGGTGGTAGCTCCTCTTCTCGAGGAGCCCTGGATTCCCATGAGCACGCTCATCTACCGAATCGTCAGGGAGGAAGAGATAACTCATCCCAATGCCGTCAAAACGGTCGTCGACAAGCAAGGCTTTGCGATCTATTTTTCTCGGGCAACCATCCCCTTCATGAGAGGTCCGGACGTTGAGCCGGTCTACTACAAGCACCACGGCATCTACGCGTACCGTAACGATTTTCTTCAGGAATTCTGTGCGCTTCCCCAGGGCTTTCTCGAATTGGCGGAACGTTTGGAACAGTTGCGGGCTCTGGAGAATGGATTTCGCATACGGGCAGTTGTCACGGAGAAGGACTCCATCGAGGTGGACACGCCCGAAGATCTGAAACGCGTCTGCGATGAGCTGGCCAAAGATCAATTGACAACGAAGAGAAAGCAGTGATATGTAGAATTATTGGGGGGTGGAGGCACTGCAGTAGATTTTCCTCTCAGCTCCCTGATATCAAGACTAATTGTGGGCGTAATGCTCACCGATGTGTTTGGGTTGCCACGATCCCGGAAAGGCGGAGCAAGTGGCCAGAGATGACAACGTAAAAGTCGAAGGAACAGTCGTTAAGGTTCATTCCGGCGGAATGTATCAGGTCGAGACTGATGACGGCCGGAGCATACTCACCAAGCTGTCGGGCAGGATGTCCCGCTACAGAATAAAGGTTCTCCTCGGTGACCGCGTAACCGTCGCATTGTCCCCGTACGACCTGACCCACGGCCTGATAGTCTATCGGGGCAAGTAGGGCTTTCAACTCTCCGTGAACGGCAAACCTTCCAGAGCGCTCGAACCCCGTATCCACGAACCACATGCACATTTGCGTGCCCAGAATTGCGAGCTGTTTCGCAGGCCGAACCCTCCGGAGGCCGAGGCCCTCGGCCCGAGAGGAGAGGGTGTGTCGTTTCCCCGTGGACTGGCCGTGTACAAGCTATTGTCCGATTACCGCCGGCTCCGTGGTGACTGTCTACAGGACGCTCGCGAAAAGTTCTCGTTGCCGCATACGTCCTCCATACAGGTGACTGTGCCCTCATATTCGGAAAGGACGATCTATGGAGATCCAGTTCCTGGGAACCGGGAGCGCGTGGTGCGTTCCGGAGTACTCGTGTGACTGTATGATTTGCGCGGAAATGAGCAGGCTCGGCGAAGAGCGAACGCGTACCTGTTTCGTCGTCAAGTCTCGTGAGAACATCCTTGTGGACTGCGGCCCGGACGTTCGCTTTCAGATGCGAAAGAATGGGGTTCGGCGACCTGACGCTGTCTTGATCACCCATGAGCACGGTGACCACTACCTCGGATTGGACGATCTGCTGTGCTTCCGGAGAAGCCGGTCGCGAGAAGACTGGAATCCTATCCCCGTCTATGCAACCGCCAAGACCTGGGAGACCATAGAAGTGCGCTTTGGCTATCTCCTCGGATCACTCATCGAAAAGAGAGAGGCCATCCCCGGTGAGACGCTCAACGGACTCAAGACCAAGATTACGCCGTTCAAGACGCTTCACGGTCCTTTTGCCCTCGGATGCGTTGGATACGTAATCGAAGAGATCGAGGACAACCGCAGCGCGAAGCTCGTGTATACCTCCGATTTCATTGGACTTGAAACCGAGCCGGACATCCTCTTCGAGTCGGACGTTCTGATTCTCCAGAGTCATTGGCTTAACGAGCCGCTCCACAACCGGCCTCACCACATGAGCTTTCAGAACGCCCTCGATTACCTTCTCCGTTGGAATCCGAAAGACAGAGCCTATTTGGTTCATATTTCCGCGGGCGACCTGGTACCAGGTGACCCCTCCAACCACGCAGTCAAGAAGCACCCCCCGGCTTCTCCCATGAGAGAGCCGATTTCGGGGGAACCATATCCCATTCCTCGGTGTCAGGCAGAGTGGCAGGCCATAGTGGACAGGATCTGCAATGATAGAGGGGTCTCCGTGCGGGTCATTGTGGCTGAGGACGGCATGGTGGCGCGAGTCTGATACCCATTTACTGTGACCGAGTCGGTAACTGAGATTCCTTCACGAAGTCACTGGGGCGTCCTCGCCAGTGAGTGATTCAGGTTTCCACCCAGTCAAGACGGAGGATGGCGCCCGGAACTGCGACAATCGTCCGTTGCCAAAATCTCGTTTACCACGAGCAGATACCCTTTCTCCACGAGGTGCCAATGGAAGAAGATCTCAAGGCGAAAACACTAAACACGGCAAAGCTCTATTTCGAAGGCTTCAAGGATGAACGGCCCTTTGATCTGTGGCGTTCCTTCGACAAGGGGCTGGCAAAGGATCTCTCGCTCTTCATCACCGGCCAAATGTACGCGAGGGAGCGGCTCCCCCACACCACGCGCCAGCTCATCACCGTTGCCGCGCTAACGGTTCTCGAGCGAGCGGACGAACTGAAACTCCACCTGTACGCGGCCCTGAACGTAGGCTGCGATCCGCGGGAGATCTCTGAGGTGATCTTCCAATGCGCGATTTACGGTGGGATGCCCGTCGTCAACCGGGCGCTGGGGGTTTTCAGAGAGGTGCTTCAGGAAAGAGGGCAATGGCCGCTCCCTCTGGAAGATGGATAGGACGATCGCCGCCCGGAAACGTACGTAGGCCGAACGCACGCACACGACGTGCTTGTGGGAGAGCAGACCGGTAGCGGTGGATTGCTGTCAGTCGTCCAGGGTGAACTCGAAGTCGTCGTCGGCCGTGTCCAGATCGAGTTCCGCTTCGTCCTCCATGGCCGGCGCGGACGAGGCTGTCTGGTAATGGCCGGATTCCTGTACGAAGTACTGGTCAAAGTCGACTTCGGGCGGTTCAAAGAAGAGATGCAGCCTGTTCCTGACGACACTCATGTCCCGGTTGCACGAGGGGCAGGTGAGATTGTGGTCAAAACTTACGTATCCGCATTTGTCACACTTCAACAGCCACCTCCGGGAACAACTTCCCCGTTAAAGTATTGAAAATAATACTAGCATGAACCACTTGATTAATCAACCTATACGCGTCGCAGCCAAGAAGAGATTCTCGGGAAGGTTCATCCGTCTCATCATTCCGTCGATCCTGCTGCTCACGTTGTGCGCGTGCGCAAGCGTTCCCCACACCGGCCGGCGCCAGTTCAACATGATCTCCGACAGACAACTGAATTCCCTTGGAGCAAAAGCGTTCTCAGAGGTCGTCGACAAGGAACCGGAGTCCACGGACAAGCGACTCAAGGCGATCGTCTCCCGCGTAGCCGAGCGGGTGGGGAAAGCAGCAGAATCCATGGACAAGCCGAACTTCGACTGGGAGGTTCGGCTCGTGGAGAACGATACACCGAATGCGTTCTGTCTGCCGGGCGGCAAGATTGTCGTGTACACAGGCATGCTCAAGTACGCGAAAAACGAGGCCGGTCTGGCAGCCATTGTGGCCCATGAGGTGGCGCACGCAGTTGCACGGCACGGTGGCGAGCGCCTCAGTCAGAAGCTTGCCCTCCACGGAGCGCTTGCTGTCGGAGAGGAAGCTTTGAAGAACAAAGACGGAAGCCTGAGCGGAACGGGCCGACTCGTGTTGGGAGCGCTCGGTATCGGCGGCACGGTGGGCGTATTGCTTCCTTACAGCCGGATCCATGAGTTGGAAGCGGATCAGATAGGCCAAATGTACATGGCCAAAGCCGGGTACGATCCTGCGGAATCGGTCAGGGTATGGGACCGCTTGTCGAGGATAAAGAAACCTCCGATTC
This sequence comes from uncultured Syntrophaceae bacterium, assembly GCA_964497585.1. GTDB lineage: Bacteria > Desulfobacterota > Desulfomonilia > Desulfomonilales > Desulfomonilaceae > CAZCDS01. The sequence goes on along the minus strand of CAZCDS010000053.1, from coordinate 18,069 downwards.
CCGTCTGGTTGTCCACGCATCCGGCCGACGCTGAACGTGTCCGCAAGCTCAAGGAATCCCTGTCAGATGCGGAGAAAATCTACCAGGAAACGCCGAGAAAATACGGACTTGGGAGCCTGCTCTGAGATCGTTTGGCTTCCGGAGGGCCAACGGGGGGAGACTCTCCCTTTCGGTCTTCTCTGTGTTTTTGTGACGCTGTGTTAGAGTATATCATCTTCGTGCCTGATTCGTCTGAATGCTTCGGGAGGGGAAATGAGGGAAAATGACTCGGAAGTGAGGGCCTTTATCGCCATTGATCTGCCTGAAGAGGTGACACTCTTCCTAAGGGATCTCTCAGAGGAACTCCGAGGCTTCGGGCGTGAAGTACGCTGGACGCGGCCGCAAGGGATCCATCTCACGCTCAAGTTCCTCGGAAACGTCCACAAGGATTCTCTTGATTCGATCCGAGATCAGGCTTCCCTTGCATTCTCCGATGCGAAGCCGGTCCGGCTCGGTGTTCACGGACTGGGGGCCTTTCCTTCTCTAAACAAACCACGGGTGATCTGGGCCGGGCTCCAGGACGCGACTGGGTCTCTTGCTCCGCTCGCAGGGAGGCTCGAAAGTCAATTGGAACCTCTGGGATTCAAGAAAGAGAAACGACCCTTCAGACCTCATCTGACGCTGGGAAGGGTTAAGTCTCGCGGGATCAACTCCGATCTCAAGACAGCCATCATACAGAAGATGGATATCTCAGGTCCTTCCTTCGTCGCGGACCACGCCATTCTCTTCCGGAGCATCCTTAAGCCCTCAGGAGCTGAGTACCACGTCTTGCATCGATTCGACTTCGGAGGCACATGAAGTAGACGGGCAACGGGGGCGGCCCTCGAATCACCATCTCTCCGCCGCACAGGATTCGGATAGCCCCCAAGCGGGGATCTTGTGTCACTTCTCTTGACAACGCTTGGGCAGGAGAAGTCATCCCGTCATTGACAATCATGAAGGAAAACCATTAGAATAGGCAAGGATAGTGCTGCTGTCCGAACCGAGGATTTCATGAATTGTCGCAACGTATTTGGATATATACTTCTTTTCCTTTTCGTCTTTCTTGTGGCATTCGATGTGCCTGTCGGGCCGGAACGCCAGGGCATGAAGCAAAGTCCCACCGTCCAAAGCAATGGGACAACGGAAGGTGATAGTGCGAAGCAGGCCGGCCCGGCAGGTTCACCTCTCTCTGCCGAGGACGGATCGACGGTTTGCCCTCCTGAAGATCCCTGCCTTCCCGAAGGATTCCCTGAGTGGCACGAAGTAAGCATCCGGGAGAGAGACGAATCTGATTCCAGACGATTCGTGGGCGCACGCATCATTGTCGATCGCGGCAATTACCATCTCTTTGTCGAGGGCATTCGCCCGGACGGCAGCGTCGAGGACATCTATAATACGCGGGTCGGCTTGGGAGATGTAGAGACTCCGACTCCCGAGGGCAGATTCCTCATCAACCATCTCTATTGCTACCCGGACGTCCTCTTTTTCGGGGAAAACAAGGAGAAGATCCCCGGCCTGTACGGGGGATTCTTTGCGCCGATGCTCGCCTGCGACGAATCAGGAAAGTGTCGGAGGTTCCGGGATCTTGGGATACACGGATTCGACCCGGCCGCGTATCCTCATCCCGAAGCCATAAAGACTGACAGGTTCGGTCCTGCCTCAGCAGGGTGTATTCGGGTACCCGATCCCTGTGCTTTCAAGAAGACCTTGATCCGGCTCGTAGGTGTGGGGCCGGTCAAGAGGAACGAAAGAGGCTGCTATCACTGGCTCAATAGGCCGGTCGAAATCTGGGTGGTCGATGATAGTGGGATACTTGTGTCTATCCTGAAGGACGGATTCCACGCGGCCGGTACAGGTCTCGGGGCCCTTCTCTCGATCTTCGGTCTCTGAGAGAAGCCGAAGATGCAGGAATTGGACCGGGAGGGCCGTTCTGCAAGAGAGCATACGAGAGTTTGAAGCCTACCGAGCGCACGACTACGTCTTCATAACTGGTCCGATTGTCACCCTCAGGAGTACATGTGATTTAGCCAGCGCAAGAAAAGTATACATGCGATCAGGAAGAGCGCGATGACAAGCCGTGCCAGAGTCTGTTTCATAACCTACTCCCTGTCCTTTTCATGGATTGACAGCCAGGGCGTTTGAAGAAACCCACCACTCACGAGACTATCACGGATTCGGAAGCCTCGGCAAGTGACTCATGGCCAAGGAATCAGAAGCCGCACGCGACGGCAGCGGTCTCGAAAAAGACCGCTGCCGCCTGGGAAAAAAGAATTGGGCCTAAGAAAAGCCCTATGATTCAAATGACCTCATGTCCCTGGATGGGGGGGTTATGGGGGAGGGAGGGTGTCCATCCCGGGATGAGGTCTTGGCTGGGAACCTTCGGCTTTCGCCGAACAACGTTCTCACAGTTGTGAAATATAGGAGAAGGGCCTCGAAAAGTCAAGAAAATACTTTAAGAAATAAGTATATCATATTAGTATCAAAGATGAAATTTCTTATAACATTGACATTGCAGGACCTGGCGGTCTCCCTCCTTCGCCCCTGGTGGGCCACCCACACGGCAAGGACGCGCAATGCGCCATCGAGAACCGCCGAGCCGCGCAATCCAACAAATCGTTTTCAGGGACGTTTGTACCCACCAGGGTCCTCGTGGCACAGGAGGAGAGCTAGCAGTCCGGGAGGAGGGATCTCCAAGCGGTTACGAAACCATGGCCTTTGCGAAGAAGATGTACGGGGGACGCCGTTTTTATTGAAACGCGCGTGGCCGCGTCATACTATGTGAGGTATTCCAAGATATCCCGCGGAAGGTCATCACGTGCCCGACACGGTCCCCCCCAATGAACCTCAGGCCTTGGTTGCGCGCTGCAACCAGGGTGACCGGCAGGCATGGGTGGAATTCTACACGAGGTACTACCGGATGATATCACACGCGGTTGAGAGGTACTGCAGGGCGGGATCCGACGAGATTGAGGATCTCATCCAGGAGGTCTATCTCAGCCTGTTCAAGGCGCTGAAGGACTACGATCCCACGAGGCCTATTGAGGCATACATCCTGGAGATCGCGCGCCGCGTCAGGATCAGTCGCTTTAGGAGGAATACCGCTCAGAAGAGGGGCGGTGGAAATCCACGGCCGGTTCCCATCGACGCGCTTGATTGCGCGGGCCAGGACCAATTCGTTGCGGTTGCCTCACCGTGGCAGGACCAGGAGACGTCACTCATTCAGGCAGAGCAGCGCCGATTGCTGAGACTGGCACTTCCGGCCATATCCGAGGCATGTCGCAAGCTCCTCGCGCTCAGGTACCAGGAGCGGCTACCGTACAAAGAGATCGCCGCGAGATTGGGCGTTCGGGAGGGCAACTTGCGCGTCCGCGTGCAAAGGTGCTTGTCGGCTCTTGCCCGAAGTTACGCCGCACTTGCGCCGGAGGAGGCTGATAAGCCGTGACACAGGACAAACGGAAATGCACCAGGGGCTGGGATGCTGGTGTGCTTCTTGGCTATCTGGAGGGTGAACTAGATCAGGATGCCCGCCGTGTGGTGGAAGAACATTTGGAGGTGTGTTCCGAGTGCCGTGCCGAGTTGGACGCGCTCCGCGGCGTAGACAGCCTTCTCAAGGCCCATCCCGATGCGTTTCATCCGGACGAGTCAGTGTTGTGGCGCTACGTGGCCGAGGGGGCCGATCCGGACGGGAGCATATCGCACCACCTGGAAGATTGCAGACAATGCCTGGAAGAGATTGAACTCTTACGGGAACTTGCGACACTCGAGGCTGAAGTCCCGGAACGGGTCCCGAAGATGCCGACATCGCTCACAGAGCAGCTCGAACGCCTGCATGACGGTCCACGGGATTTCGTATGTACCCCGGAGCCAGGGCTGGTAAGCCGGCTTCTCGAATGGCTGCGCGTTCCCTTTCGTGCGCCGGCTTTTTCCCTGGCGACTGCTGCCGCGGTCATTCTCATTCTCGTGATCGCCCTGCCCATGTGGCGGACGTACAAGAGGATACCCAATCCCGCTCAGACTCCTTTGTTCGGCGGGCTCCGTGAGCAGTCGCGAGCTTCGGAACCGACCCTCCGAGACAGTCACGTACCCGCGCCTGAAGCTCGTGAGCTCACGGTTGGAGGGGAAAAGAAGGCTCTGCCCAAGCAGAGGCCGCCTGCCGTGCGGACGGCACCTCGTGGCGGGGCAAAGGTGCCCCAGGAAGAGGTCCACTCTCTTCAAGCTACGGGACGAATCCGCCCACCGGAGACCGAACTCCAGGAGTCTGCCGAACCAACTGCTCCGCTTTCGCCCGCCGCAGGAGAGCCTGCGAAGGGTGTTGTTCCACCGCGTGCACCCGCGGGCGAACCGGAACCCGCGCGTGTTATCCGTGTGCGGCGGTACAAAGTAAAGCGACCCGAGGTGCGGAGTGGCACGAAGCCAGGGGGCACCCGCGCTCTCGAGCGGGATAAGGAAAAGGCTTCGATGGTTGAAACGAAGAAACGCGCGGAAAGGGGGGCGGGAGAGGCCGGGCGCAGCCAAATCGGGAGCCGCGCGCCCCATCCGCTTTCGCGCAAGGACTCGGCGCTGAAAACTCGTCCCGAGCCAAGCGATCACTTGAGCAATCAATTGTCTTTTGGGCGGCCCGCTGTGGTGAGATCCAAGCCGACAGAAGTGATCCGAGAGCCTGCCGCGGGATCGGTCAAGTATGACATGGAGAAGCTCGGAAAAGGGGAGGGCGCAGGACCGATAAAGGCGCGCCCAGCGCCAACTTCACGTCTCCGATCGGTCGCATCGCGTCAAACGACACCGGTCGTTGTCCGAATTATCGACTCGTCGAATCACCCGATCCCGTGGTTAAGCTTCCAACCTGACCGGATTGCCACGCACCGGTATCGCTTTATTGGCCAATACGATGCCGATCGGAGCGCCGAGGTGGGCAAAAGCAATCTCGGCCACCCCGGTGAACTCCGGGAGGCCAAGAAATCTAAGATAAATGAAGGCTATCTGATTACCATCCAGGTGGATGATTCGGGAAAAACGTATAACCTGGACGCCCGGCTCTTCGAAGCGGGTACCGGGACACGATTGAAAGGGAAGAGAGTCGCGGGTGTCAGTCGTGAGGATTTGAACAAGCAAATCGATCGGCTCGTGCGTTCACTCCTCGAGCTGCCATGATTACCGTCCGGCAGGCCCCGCCAGCATGAAAAAGATCATCGCTGCGCTCAGCGCAAAGAGAATCGCTACGGCTATCCAGGCCAACCCGTTGACCACACTCCCGTTGGTGTGGGTCTTCATGACTGCAGGATCGTTGATCAGGAGGAACATGAAGACCAGCACGATCGGCAGGGCGACGCCGTTGAGAACCTGTGAAATAAACATGATAGGCACGAGCGGAAGGCTGGGAACGAGAATGAATATCCCGCAAATGAGAATGATGAAGCAATAGAGCCCATAGAATTGAGGCGCCTCTGGGAACTTTTTGTCGAGCGACGATTCCCAGCCGAACGCTTCACAGACCGTGTACGCGGTTGAAAGCGGGAGGATGGACGAGGCAAACATGGAAGCGTTGAAGAGTCCGAATGCAAAGAGCCAGGCACAGTACCGCCCGGCCACCGGCTCGAGGGCCAGCGCTGCCTGGCTGGCTTCCTCAACCACGATGCCTGCTTTGAAAAGCGTAGCCGAGCAAGCAAGAATGATGAAAAAAGCGACCACGCTGAGTACGATGGAGCCTACCGTTACATCGATGCGGGCCGCGCGGAGGTCCTGCATCCCCATTCCCTTGTCAACCATCGACGCTTGGAGATAGAAGAGCATCCACGGGGATATCGACGTTCCGATGAGCCCGACGAGCATGACCAGGAAAGGAGTCTCCAGCCGGACCGTCGGTGTGGTTACCGCGTGAAAGACCTCCACCCAATCCGGTTTCACAAGAAACCCCGTTACCACGTACGCGACGAAGAAAAGGCACGCGGTAAGGAATACTTTCTCAACGAGACCGTACGTTCCTTTTACCACGAGCCACATTAACAATATGATGCTCAGAGGAACCGAGATATATCTGGAAATCCCGAATATCTCCAGCGCAGCAGCAATGCCCGCAAAATTCGCCAGGGTCGTGCCGAGGTTCGTCACGAGCAGCAGAATCATGGTGTAGAAGGTGAACTTCACACCGAAACGCTCCCGTATCAGGTCCGATAGTCCCTTTCCCGAGACCACGGCCATACGCGCCACCATTTCCTGAATGATGATGAGGAGAAAAGTAATGGGGACGAGTGTCCAGAGCATCTGCATCCCGAACTCCGCACCGGCGAGCGAGTATGTCGCGATCCCCCCTGCGTCATTGTCCACGCTGGAAGTGATGATGCCCGGCCCCATAAGTATGAGAAGCGCCCAAAGACCGACCAGACGTCTTCTGATAAAGCCTTTCGACATCAGCGGTGCAATGTTTTCGATTGATTCCGCCACGCGGCCGTCTCCCGAGCGATTATCGACCTAGATGTGGGGCAAGGATTTCCAAAAGCGCCTTGAATCGGATGACTCCTTGTATCCGGTTCTCCTCGTCAACCACCGGAACGGCTCTGAAGCCATATTTGCCGAAGAGGTCGGCGAGATCCTCGGCCTCGTCGTCGATCCTGGCGGTGATGAGCCGAGTCGTCATGATCGACTCCAGAGGTGTGAAGATCTCGGTCGATAGCAACTCCTTGAGGTTGGTCACTCCAAGAAGCTTGGATTCTTTGTCTACCACATAGATGTAGTAGATCACGTCAATCTTCTGGGCATTCTGCTTGATATGAGCGAGCGCGTCGACGATGGTGCTGTCCGGCGGCAAGGCGAGAAAGCGCGTGCTCATCAATCCTCCCGCCTCATCCTCCTCGTGAAGCAGCAGTTGTCTGATCTTCTGCGCATACTCTTCGTCCATCTCGCGGAATATACCCTCTACCTTGTCTTCGGGCAGGTCCGCGATGAGGTCCGCGGCTTCGTCAGGAGGCATCTCCTCGATAATGTCCGCGGCCTTGTCCTCGTCGAGTCCGCTCACGATGGAGACCTGTACCCTGGGATCCATCTCTTCCAGGGCTTCAGCGAGCACCTCCTCGTTCATCGATTCCGCGACTGCGGCCCGCTCGTGGACGTCCATGTCCTCGATGATGTCCGCGAGATCGGCCGGATGAAGTGAAGCAAGTCTTCGCTGAGAAATCTGCAGCTTCAGTCGATCCGGGTCAGCAAGAGGCTGAGCAAAGGACCAGGAAATAAACCGGTGTTTGAGTGTGTAGTCAAAGAACCATTCGAGGAACCGTACCACGCTTCGTTCAAAACCGAGGCGTCGCAAGAGACCCCTGAGCCCCACATCGACCTGGACGAGTATGAGCCTTCCATTGGACCGCAAGAACTGCAGGTCATTGACGCGCTCGACTTTCGCACCGTCTGTGTCCACGATCTGCTTATCGAGAAGGAACTCGCGCAAGAGAATCTCAGACGCGCCCGTCATCATCGGAACCGGCTCGCTCGCGCCGGGTCTCAGCGAGATCCGTTTGGAGCCAACCTCGGTGACGTCGCTCCAGGGAACAGCCTGTTTCTCCGCGGAGAACCGCTTGCGGAAGACGAGTCTCATCACCTCGGGCTCGGCCAGATCCAGATCAACCACAAGGTCTTGGGTCTTCCCGAGGACTGTTCCCTCAGCGGTGGTAACGCTCGTGCCGAGCAGGCCACTCAGGAAATGCTGTTCCGGTTGAGGCTGTTGCACGGTTGACTCCGGATCCTTTGTTCGCTGGGGTCTCTCACACAGTGCCAGCTGCCGGCTTTACCGTAGCATCATGCCCTGCCCACGGTTTCGGCCGGACCTCTTTTTGAGAATTTCTCATTATACGCCATCCGGGCCACTTTGAAAGCCGAAGTTGCCACAGTGCTTCAAGATAATCGAAAGAATGGCCAGGCCGACGGATTGGCTCCTCTCCCATCGCCAGGCCATACCTGTCGGACAATCGCGGAAACAGGACGGAGTCTCTTGCTATCCGGACACATTATCATGGCATGAATACCAATTATGTCAGCTTATTAGACTTCAGCTTGCCCATGTTTTCATCTTTTCTATTGAGCCATCGGCCAGATTGGGCATAATACTCCGTATCCAAAAAGAGAATGGCCTGGAGAAGAAGATGTCCATCAGAGAACAGCTTGAAGTCATGCTGGCGGACGCTCCGGGAGAGCTGGCCAGATTCACGTCAGCTCTCAAGGAAGAGCATGTAAATATTGAAGCCATGAGCATCCAGGATGCCAATGAGTATCTACTGGCCCTGTACGATGTCCGCGGCCAGACGGGTCGCCGCGTTGCTCCGCGAGACTACTACGAGGCGATCTTAAAGGAATCGGCCAGCTACTCTATGATCCGCATGATAACGGACAATTCGCAAAAAGCGGTGGAAGTCCTGATGAACGCCGGGTACCAGGTGAAGGTTCAGGAGGTGATGGGCCTCATAATGGACAATAAGCCGGGCATCCTTAACAAAGTCTCAAAGCAGCTCGGAGACGCGGGCATCAATATCCACTACACGTACGGCTCAGGGTTTTCGGACAGCGACTGCGCACTTTTCATTTTCCGGGTTTCCGATCTAGAAAAGGCTCTGGAACTCTTTCCCGACGGACACCCGTGATCGACGGTCGATATTGATCGGCTTCCAGGCCACACCCATGACTCAGGGACCAGTGCGCGCTAATCGGACACCTGATCCGGCCAGAGCAGTGCTCAGCCCACTTAAAGAACGACAGAGACACCATGAAGCTCACACTCAAGCAGATCGGCGCCAGAAAGATGGAGGTGATTTCAGACAACTGGTCCTTCGTCGTGGACCTCAAAGAAAAGTTCGGCGGTGAGAATTCGGGCCCGAACCCGTCAGAGCTGACCGCGGCAGCTGTGGCCTCCTGTGAGGTGCTCACCGGTGTCTTCTGGGCCTCCTGGCGACACAACATCGAATTGACCGACATCGAAGCCGAAGTCTCATGGGAATACGGGGAGAAGCCGGAAAGGATCAGCCGAATCGACGTACTCATTCGGAACGTAGCTGCTCAATTTGCCGACGAAAAGCAAAGAAGGGCTTTCGCGGGAATTGCCAAGGGATGCACGGTCACCAAGACGCTGAAGATCCAACCGGAACTGACCCTCAGAGTGGAATAGCGCTTCGCAGGTGGCACGCGAGATACCCTCTGCACCTGGCTCCAGCGGTGGCTCCATGCGGATCCATCACGGCGCTCCGCGCTTTCTGTCTCCATGGAATACCAGCAAGACATTGCTCCCTCCGCCAATCTCATCACGCCCGGCGAGGGTGCGGCCACCATCCTTTGCTACACCGGTCGGCGGTTCAACCCCATCCGCATCAAGCCCAAGAGCCGCGATGAGGAATCACCTGACGATGAGCAACTGTACGAGGTTCGCATCATCGACAACGATTATAACACGTATCAGGAAGTGATTGAAATCACGATGGTCGCGCTGGAGATCAGCGAGCAGGAAGCGTATGCGGTGGCGTGGGAGGTTGACCATAAGGGCTCGTGTGTCGTGGCTCACGCGCCGGAGCAAGACGCCGAGGCCATTGCGGGAATCATCCGAATTATCGGCATCGAAGTCCAAGTCAATCCGATCGACTGAGTTCGGCACGGCCCGGCGGCCGCAGATCGAATTCGCTCGTCCGGCACGTCCGATAAGATATATTATGTTAACTCGAGTGGGCTGCAAAAAATTCCGATATTTGACAGGCGACCAAACTGATTCTATGATCTGCGCCCATGGAGACTCCTCGACAGTCCGCTTCCCTCCCTCTGCTTACGGTTGCCGTCATTGCCAAGAACGAAGCTGACCGTATCGGCAGACTTCTTAAAAGCGTTGACTTTGCCGAAGAAGTCCTCGTGGTCGATTCCGGCAGTTCGGATCACACGCGGGAAATCTGCACGAATGCCGGCGCGAAGGTGGTCGTACACGAATGGGAAGGCTACGCTCGGCAGAAACAATTCGCCCTTGAGCAGGCTCGCGGGGAGTGGATACTCAACCTCGATGCTGACGAAGCCCTGTCGAAAGACTCCACCGCGGAGATCCTCGCTGCCCTGGAGACCGCAAGTTCGGATGTTGCGGGTTTCTCCATGCCTCGTCTCAGTCGTTACCTCGGGCGGTGGATTCGTCACGGAGGTTGGTACCCCGACAGGAAGGTCCGCCTTGTGCGCCGAGGTTGCGGGAATTGGTTCGGTGAGGGTATCCATGAGAAGCTTGAGGTTTCTGGCAGAGTGGAACAGCTCGAGAAACCAATTCTGCACTACGTCTATCGCGACATTGCCGATCAGGTCAACACCATCAACCGGTTCTCTGCAGTTGCCGCGAACCACTCTAGGAACCGGGGATCGCAGTTGGATCTCCTGTGGGGGGTCGTGCACGCGGCGGGCAAGTTCCTGGAATGCGCCGTCTGGAAGCTCGGACTCCTCGATGGAATGCCGGGGCTTGTGATAGCGGTGAACAGCTCCTTCTACGTTTTCTTGAGGCATGCCAAGGCCTGGGAAAAGGGATTGACCGATGAAGATGAGACGCCGTCCCCCTGAATACCGATGCGCATTGCACTGGCCATAGAGAGATTCAGCGTTCATGCGGGCGGTGCGGAAGCGTACGCTGTTCAGCTCGCCCAGACGCTCGTTGCCCAGGGATGGGACGTGCATCTGTACGGGCATTCATGGGACGGGGATCCACCCGGGGCCTTCTTTCACCCGATAACTTTGCTCCCCAAATGGATTCCGCCGTTCCTCCGTATACTTCACTTCGCACTCATGCACCGCAGGCTGGTTGCCAACGAGGACTTCGAGGTTATCCTGGGCTTTGGCAACACGCTTACCATGAACGTGTATCAGAGCCATGGAGGCGTCCACTACCTGAGTAATATCAGGAAGTTAAAAGCCGTCGAGAATTCTTTCGTTCGTGGCCTGAAGGCCCTCTTGCTCTTTCTTACCCCGAAGTATCACGCGCGAGCCTGGATCGAATCCGCGGCCTTTCGAATGCATCAACCACCTGTCATTGTTGCCATATCGGATATGGTAAGGGACGATATGGCACACTATTTCAAGGTGGCGCGTGACCGGATTCGTCTTGTGTATAACGGGATCGATACAACGAGATTCTCACGCTCGGGCAGCGGGGATCGAACCGAACTGAGACGCGGACTCGGTCTTGGAGACCGGGTGACATTCCTTTTCATGGCCTATGATTTCAGGAAAAAGGGCGTGAAATACCTTTTGGAGGCGGCAGGGAAGCTGAGGGACAGGGTAGGCCGCGACCGTTTCGCGGTACTCACCGTCGGGAGACCGCCCTCCCCTGCCCTTCGCTCGCAGGTCGACAGGCTCAACCTGGAGGAAGTAGTGTCTTTTCAAGGTCCTACTAAAGAGCCGGAGACTTTTTACCAAGCGAGCGACGTTTTCATCCTGCCCACATTCTACGATGCGTGCTCTCTTGTCGTCTTCGAAGCCATGGCCGCGGGATTGCCGGCCATCACGACCGTCGTCAACGGCGCTGCCGGCATCATTGAAGATGGTGTTACCGGCATGGTCCTAAGTGATCCCGCTGATACTGACGAGATGGCCGCCGCGATGGAGCGCTTCCTGGACCCGTCTTTTCGGAGTGCAGCCTCAACGGCCGCTCACAAGGCGGCAGCACGCTATACGCTCGAAGTCAACCATCAGCAGATGATCGATATCTTCGCGGAGGTAGCGGCGCACAAAGCGTCCGTATCGTGAGTCGACGGCAGTAAACCGCGCACGTTGCCGCATCATTCTGCCGTATAACGCAACCGTACTGCTTGTCACAAGAGGGCAGATTTCGTGTTTCTCGTAGCCGATAATCTTCACGGCCTCAATCCGGTGGTGTCGGACGCGATGGAGAGGCTCGACCCCAAGCCGATACGGGAACTCGTGAAGCGATGTGAAGGCGCGGGCGCTGATTTCATCGATATCAATCCCGGTTATCTCTCGAAGAAGAGACAAGATCGGATAAACTTCCTCGTCGAGACGGTTCAGGAGGTCGCATCCATAGGCCTCATCCTCGACAGTGCTAATCCGAGGGTTCTCGCGGCGGGGCTGTCCTCGTGTGACGAGAAACCTATTCTCAGTGCACTCTCCGGGGAGGAGCGAAAGGTTCGGGAGATCCTGCCCCTCGCGGTGGAACACGACACCGACGTGGTGGTCCTTCTTATGGACGAGCGTTCGTTCGCGCCCCCGTCAGTCGAGGAAAAGCTCGCGCTCGCGCTGGAATTGAGACAACACGCCACTGAAGCCGGTTTATCCCCCGACAGACTGATCTTTGACCCCGTCCTCCCCAACCTGAGTTGGGATGACGCCTTCTCTCGGGTGGCCCACGCAGTGAAAACGATCAGATTGCTCGCGGCCGGCGCAGTCTTCCGCGAGCCTACGCGGACCATGGCTGGCCTTTCCAACCTCCGCAGCGGTCAGCGCGGCCGATTCCCCTGGCAAGTCGAACGGACCTCCATGAACATGCTCGCGGGAGCCGGCCTCGAATACCTCCTGGCAGATGTGCTGCGATCCGAATTCAGGGAAGACTTTTCGGCATTATCCCTCTTGTGCTGAACTTTCAGGGGCCTGTGGTCCGGGAATTCCGATACCTTCCAAAGGGGGCTTCCCCCTTGACAAATACTAAGCGAGGCGCGAAACGCGTTGGCTTGAAGAAGACTCCTGAGGAGGACGGCTCATGATCGAAGTCGATGGGCTGACGAAATACTACGGTCGCCTGCCCGCTATCAAGAATGTGAAATTTCGGATTGGAACGGGAGAAATCGTAGGCTTTCTCGGACCTAACGGTGCTGGAAAAACCACGACCATGCGGATACTCACCTGTTTCTCGCCTGCATCGTCGGGGGAAGCGCGTGTGCTCGGGATGGATGTCCGGTCCGAATCGATGAAAATCCGGTCGAAGGTCGGCTATCTCCCGGAGAACGCCCCATTGTACTCGTGGATGCGTGTAAGCGGATATCTCGACTTCGTGGCCCGAGCAAAGAGAATTCCTCCCGGCAACAGAGCCGAAGAGATCGCTCGAGTGGCCCGTACCGTGGGCATTGACGACGCAATGACCCGATTGATAGGCACCTTGTCCAAAGGATATCGACAGCGGGTCGGACTTGCTCAAGCGCTTCTCGGGGACCCTCCGCTCCTTGTCTTGGATGAGCCCACCATCGGCCTGGATCCGAAGCAGATCCGAGAGATCAGGGAGCTCATTAGCTCGTTCTCCGAGAATCGGACCGTTATTCTTTCCACCCACATATTGCCCGAGGTCAGTCAGGTCTGTAATCGGGTGATCATCATCAACAAGGGCTCAATAGTGGCCGAGGATACACCGGGCAACCTCACCAGACGGCACGGCAAATCCGCGCGATGCCACCTCGTGATCAGAGCGCCGGCAGGAGAAGCGATCTCGCTCCTCGAAGGGATCGACGGGGTGGTCTCGGTGGAGCCGGGAAGGGAACCTCGCGACTCGGAAACGGAGCTCACCGTACACGCCAAGAAGGACCTGGATATCCGGCCCGCCCTCTCCAGGGCCGTTGTGGAAAAGGGATGGGACCTTCTGGAGCTGACTTCCATGGACGCAAGCCTGGAAGACGTCTTTATTGACCTTGTTACGGTGGAGGAGGAAGGAACGGGCATGGAAGCGTCGTCCGGGAACAAGGAGGTGGCCTGATGGGAGGCACCTACGCAGTATTCCGTAAGGAGATCGCCAATTTCTTCGCGTCCCCCATCGCGTACGCGGTGGCAGGAACTTTTCTTCTGATTTCGGGTTTTTTCTTCTACGTAAATATGTCGGTCATGAGCATGGTCAGTCTCCAGGCATCCAGCTCGCCTATGCTCGCGCAAAGGATTAACCTGACGGATGTGGTGGTTCGTCCTTTCATTCAGAACATGAGCATCATCCTCTTGTTCGTCATGCCGCTGTTGACGATGCGCCTCTTCTCCGAGGAAAAGAAATCCGGAACCATTGAGCTCCTGCAGACGTACCCGATATCCGATCCCGGAGTCATGGCCGGCAAGTATCTTGCGTCATGGCTGTTGCTTGTGATCATATTGGCATCCACCTCCCCGTGCCTTCTGCTGCTGTTCGGCGTAGGCCCACCTGATCCCGGCCCGGTCATCGGAGGCTACCTCGGCCTGCTCCTGATGGGAGCGGCCTTTATGGCGTTGGGGATGTTTCTCTCCTCGCTCACAGAGAATCAGATCGTCGCTGCGGCCCTCACGTTCGGAGCCGCTCTCTTCTTCTGGATCTTGAGTTGGTCGTCGTCGTTTACAGGTGAAACGGTGGGCGCAATAATCAAGCAACTCTCCATCCTCGAACACCTCGATGCCCTGGACAAGGGAATCGTGGCGCTCTCGGACGTTACCTTCTTCGTCCTCTTCACGGCGTTCTTTCTCTTTCTGACGCTGCGCTCTCTCGAGACGCACAGGTGGCGGGGGTAAAATATGATAGCGAAAGAATCACGACGACGGATGGTCCTTGGTCTCGGCACGATAGTCGGGGCAATAGTCTTCTTGGCCATCGTCGCTGCAATACAGTACATCGCCATCCAGCATCCTATGAGATGGGATCTCACCGACATCGGCAAGTACACGCTCGCGCCTCAGAGCAAGAAAGCGGTCGAGACTTTCAAGAAACGGGGATTGCCGGTTCAGGTCCTCGCGTTCTACGAGACCAAGGAACTCAGGCAGCGTGCGCGTGCCAGTGACCTGCTCGATCAATACCGTGACAGCTATTCCGGGTTCACGTACTCCTTCATAGATCCGGACAAGGACCGGGCCGTCGCGTTGAAAAACAAGATCGATGCCTACCCTACCATCATTATCAGGGCTGGCGATAAGGAGGAGCGGATCACAACCGCGGACGAGGAGACAGTTACCAATGCCCTGCTAAAACTGCTCAGAGGGGAGATCAAAAAGATCTACTTCGTCAAGGGGCATGGCGAGCTATCGCCCGAGTCAAAGGATCCCGACGGGCTCAGTGTTGCAAAAGAGCACATCGAGAAACAGAACTACCAGACGACCGAGATCGTTCTGACGCGCAAGCCGGCAGTCCCTGAGGACGCCGCAATGCTCGTCATCGCGGGTCCCACGATAGACCTTCTTGACGTTGAGCTGGAAATGATCAAGAAGTATCTGGACAAAGGAGGAAACCTCCTTGTCCTCCTCAATCCCTTCAAGTCCCCCAAGCTGGCGAAATTCCTAAAGCATTACGGATTTGTAACCAAAGACGACATCGTGATCGATCGCATGAGCCGCGTTTTCGGTGGAGATTACCTCATGCCGGTCATTACTACCTACATCAAGTTCCCCATCACCAAGAACTTCAAGCTTGCATCCTTCTTCCCGGAGGCTCGATCGGTCGCAGTCCCGAAGAAGCCGGTACCCAACGTGGTTGCCAAGGAACTCGCGCTCACAGGTCCGCTCTCGTGGACCATCAGCGAGAGCCAACTCAAGAGCGGGAAGGCGAATTTTGATCCGAAAACGGGAACCAAAGGGCCAATTCCCGTCATGGCGGTTTCCACCTACACAAACATGGCGTCGTTGAACAAGCGATTGGCTGAAGCGAGCAAAGGCAAGGGCACGGGCAGTGCAGGTCTTAACTCGGCCTTGCCGAAACCGGCCAAGGCGAGGATCGTGGTGATCGGCAGTTCACAATTCGCCAGCAACAAGTTCTTCCGACTGCAGGGCAATGGCGACCTCTTCATGAATACCATCTCCTGGCTCGCGGAAGAGGAGAATCTTATAGCCATACGGCCCAAGTCACGCAAGTCACAGCCCGTGATCCTGACGGGAAGCCAATCCACCATCATGTTTGCACTGCCGGTGGTGCTCGTGCCTCTCGCCTGGTTCGTGGCCGGTGTAGTGGTCTATTTTTTCCGACGAAGAACGCGCCTGGTCTGAACCGATCACTTCGGACGGATTGGGCACGCTGGATGCCACGGAGATTTCCCCCGAAGACTCCTGAGGAGGTTTGACGCATGAAGCCGCTCAAGGTATTGATATATCTATTAATACTCTGTGTTATTGCAGCCTATATCTATGTTGTGGAAGTGAGGCAAAAACACAAAGACCTGGCGCTCAAACAAAAGGCCGAGAAAATCGTCCACCTGAAGAGGGATAATATAGTCGGAATAAAGATCGATTCTCAGGGGAAGGGACGGATCACGCTCCGCAAACCGGCGAAGACCTGGGTGCTTGCCGAGCCGGTCAAGGCCAAAGCCGATGGCAGAGAAGTTGACGGATTCCTCACCTCGGTCCTTAATGCCAAGAGAGAGAAGCTCGTCAAAGACAAAAACGTCAACTGGAAGGAATTCGGTTTGGAAAAACCGTCATTAACGGTCGTACTCCTGACGAAGGATAAGCCCGTCCAACTCTCCTTCGGTGCTGCCAATCCTTCCAAGACGTCCTGCTATCTCCGTGTGGACGAGGACCCGAAGCTTCTGCTGGTTGCCGATACCTTGAAGAACAGCCTGAATAAGACCGCCTTCGACCTGCGGGACAAGACCGTCGTGGCAATCGCGAAGCCGGACGTGGACACCATCAAGGTGCGGACCGGCGACAAGGAAATCCAGCTCGACAAAGACCCGCCCGACGGCTGGAGGATTTCCAAGCCCCTGAAAGTAAAAGCCAAAGCATCAGAGGTGAACGCGGCCCTCAGATATCTGGTAAGGCTCCAGGCCAAAGCCATTATCGACAAACCGAAAAAAGAAGGTGACCCGTACGGCCTGGAAAAGCCGGAGATGACGATAACCCTTGCCGGAAAAAAGCTCAGACAGACACTTCTCCTGGGCAAATCGGTCGGCTCGAAGGGAAAAAGCCTCGGCGCTTCACACAACCGCTATGCAAGAATCAAAGAGAGAGACACCGTCTATGAAGTAGACGGATCGGTGCTCAAGAGGATCAAGACCGATCCCGAAGAGCTCAGAGACCGATCTCTCTTCTCTTTCAAGATTCCGGATATCGAGAAAATAGAAATACAGCTCGACGGTAAGACCTTTGCCGCAGCCAGAACCAAAACAGGCAAGTGGGCTCTCACGAAACCTGCCAAGAAGGAAATCGACACCTGGCCTGTCACGGGTATTCTGTGGGCTCTCAAGGGATTGGAATGGAAGTCTTTGAAAGAAAAGGGCTCTGAGGATCTTGCGGCCCTCCACTTGGACAAGCCAAAGCTGGTAGCCAGGCTGTTCGCCAAAGGAAAGAAGGAACCGATCGTCCTCAAGGCCAGCTGGATTGACAAGAAATCCCACAATGCCAAGAAAGAAACCAAGGCAACTGAAGCCGCTCCGGTGACTTCGGAGAACCTCAAGAAGAAAAAAGAAAAGGCCGTCGGCGAAGAGCCTGGAGCTCCGGAGAACGTGAATGCTCTCGTTGTGCCCCACGAGGACGGAAAAGCTGTCTTCGTACTCAAAGGAGATTTCGTAAACCGATTACGGAATGACCTTTCCAGAATCGTCGAAAAGAACCAAACCAAAGGCGACGAAAAGAAGGAATAGCGTCAGCCTGAACGGCTGCTTCCCTTCCCGTGAGAATGTGGAAAGGTGCTGCGCTGCGTGGCATCCGAGGGCGTCCCCTGCCCACGGTCTTCTCCTCCATGAGAGCACCTTCCGACTTAGTCTTTTTGTGCTTGACATGGACGTTTTCGACCGATACGCTCAGGATTCATAGTTCAAATCCAACTCAAATCTCATGCCTGCCGGATGGTGATACAATGGCACCAAGGGGCAATTCGGCGGTTTAAATCCATCCGTGCGGCTTAGAAGAACCTCTCAGAAAGAACCGATTGAGATCCGTGTGATCAGGCATGGAGCGAGTGGAAACAGTCGTGGCAAGGCTGCCTTTCGTCTGTAGGTAATCGGGAAATTGGGGCTCCGCTGGCCAGCCCGGCTTCTCGGTTTTCACCCGAGGGACGGCGCTTGCGACGCGGTGCATCACAGTGACCGGAGGCGAGCTGAGCGCTCACTCCATCCCCCGCAAAAGGAGTAACATCATGGGTTTTAAGGAGAAGATTGTCGCTGTCCTGGTGGTCTGTTT
>CAZCDS010000052.1:0-47506 GCA_964497585.1 uncultured Syntrophaceae bacterium | reverse complement strand
TTGCTCATCCGTCAAATACACCACACGTCTGCTCACCGGCCTTACCTCCGGTGAAATCCATATACCAAAGGACCAATCAGTACAAGGCGTTATTTCATGCGCGATATCGCGCGCGTACAGGATGACAGCGGTTTTGCAACCGCCTGTAAGCAAAAAGCGAAGCAAGATGGCCGATTCTGGTGCAATTTTCACACGGAGTCACAAACCGGGAGTCGGCGACGTCGGCGAGGGGGTGACCTCAAAACGGGCGGGAGGAGTCGGTACCGCCATAACGAGACGAGGAACTAGGGGGGCTTGAAAGGAATTCAACCAATTCACCGATCCTCCCGTACACATCAACATAGTGCAATATTATCTTATTCTTTACACACTTTAGAGCGTCATTTCTGCCTTGTAAACACATAGTGTCCCACTGCTGCATGAGCCCCACTTTCCACATAAACACTCTCCAACGTGTCAGGACCTATCAAGCGGCAGTAGTCGACTCCCGTATCGTCCTGTTCAGCCATGTAGATCGTCTTGTTGTCATGCGCGATAACCCCGATGAACTTCTCCGACGCGCTGGCAGTCTCCTTACCGCCGACATAATGACCACCTTCACGCTTGGCGCCAACCGTCCAAGACATGACACCTCGGAACAGTCGTCCCTTCTGCTCTGTTATACGTATTTCCTTGGTAGCTGAGTGCATTGACTTCGCCGTTTGAGCTTGTCCCGTCGCTACCCAGGTACCAACCAGGTTAGGAATGGACTGTTTGCTTTCCTCTGCCGGGGCAGGGGAGTATGCCAATAGGCAGCAAACAATAAAGGAAATGATTGCGAGTGCGTGTCTTCTCATCTTGTCTGCTCCTTTCGTGAGTCTCGAACCGCATCAGGTTCGTCAAACGGTAAGCATGTCCTAACGGGAATCATCCACGTCTCCTTCATGCGGGTCGCTTTGTACCTAGGACCAGCTGTCCCATGGATTTGAGCCCCCGATTCTGCGTTGCCGCTCTTCTGAGAATGGTGGAACGACTGCAATATCCATCTCTCTGGCCGTTACCGAGTTAGCCTCCCCTATTCGAACTTTCCACAGGCTCGGCACCTCTGTCAATACCTCTTTCTGAGATTCCAATCGGCATTGGACATAAGATTCGCTTTCAGAAGCCCTCAGATCAAATCTGAGCGGATTTCTCGATATAGGATGCCCTCTATTTCGCAACTCTTGAATTGAATGAAGTCCGCCGAAGGTGTACCTTGCTGATATGATAGGCGTTTTGGCTCGGGCCCCTTTTCGCATCCAATGGCCGCTCTTCTTCGCAAATCACGGAAACGAACGAGAAGGGACCTGAATCGCATTCTGGTGGCTTGAGTCTTCCGGTGTTCCGATATTACCCGACACTGTTTGGGCGAGCAGCTAAACCCAATATGATGGTGGACTTTGACAACGGAGCCAAGGCTGTAGTACACTCCGGTTTTGGCAGAAGAGCCTCTTTTCTCGCGCAAATGTGGGACGTGGCGTCGCTCGACCATTTTCGGGAGCCCAGCGACGCGGATTTGGGGGACGAAATCCATGAGACAGCCTGTCTCTGACATCAAACAACCGACATTTGTTCGATCGCGAAATAATTCCCATTTGCTGGAGTTTGCGACAACATATTGGCTGGCCGGCCAAACCAGGCCTACGAGAATGAACGGGTCAAAAACCCACGAATAGCGAATGTGATTGCTGATGGCGGAAAGGAGGAGCGCCTTGTATGCATTGAGATATGACAAGGCCATCTGCGAGAAATGTGAAACCGTGGATTGCCTGGTCAAGTGCAGGTACATGGAGCTGGATCTGGATTCAGCCAAACAGGAGAAGCTCCGACTGCTGCGGGGTGAGAATTCTAGAGTCCTAAAGGATTGCATCACTTGCTACGCATGTGAAGAGTATTGCCCCAACGGTAATCATCCGTTCTATCTCCTGGTGGACCGTCAAGAAGAATGTGAAACCTGGCCTGTCCCCATCCCCCTCATGAAGCAACAGATCAAAATGATGGAGCCAAGGGGCAGGATAGGCCCGAAGAAGATTCAGCCGCCGGTAATGAATCTCTGCTACTTTCCTATGTTGGAGGGATGCATAAAGGGAGCCATGTTCGACGGAGTCTCGACCATTGTTGGAAGCGACATCTTCTGTAACATAATGTGGCTTCACTTTGGCAAGAATTCGGTCATCCGGGAACGTCTCCCTGAAATGATCAGCAACATATGGGAATACTATGTCAAAGACAGCGGCACGGACGAGCTGGTCTGCTATCATGATGAATGTTATGGGGCGTACACCCAGTTGGCCCCTGCATTCGGCATAGAGGTACCGTTCAAACCGATCCATCTGTTCGAGTACCTAACCAAGAGGCTCGACCAATTGAAAGATCAGATCAAACCGCTTGGAATGAAGGTCGCATATCAGCGTCCGTGTTCAAACAGGCTTGTACCTGAGACTCAACACTGGGTTGACGAGATTTTCGAACGTGTGGGTGTCCAAAGGGTCCAGCGGGAATACGACCACGAAAACGCTCTCTGTTGCGGAGGAGTAATAAGGCTTCAGCAACGGGAAGAACTGGCCGACAATCTGGTGGAAAGAAACATTACAGATATGAAGACTGCAGGAGCCAATGCCTGTGTATTTAACTGCCCGTTCTGCTTCTTCACTATGGGGGAGACTGTTGCACAGAGCGGCATGATGCCGATACTTATGAGCGATCTGTGCAGAGCTGCTCTGGGTGAGAAATGGTGGGGGGTGTTCTGATGGAACGAATTTATAAGGAGCTGCAAGCGATAGTTGGTGAGCGGTACGTTTCAAACGAACCAGAGGAGAAATTCATCTACTCGAGAGATCAGGGAACCATGGAACCCTGCGATCCGGATTTCGTGGTCATGCCTTCCTCCACCGAGGAGGTCAGAAGACTGGTCCTCCTGGCAAACCGAGAAAGGATTTCTGTGGTGCCGTTGGGTGGTGGGCTGGTTTTGTCGGGCATTTCCAGGCCATTGAAGGGGGGCATGGTCTTGGATATGAAAAGGATGAACCGCATCATCGAGATCAATGAAACCAGCCGTTACGCAGTAGTCGAAGCCGGTGCGTCTCAAGGAATGCTCCAAGCCTATCTGAAGAAGCACCACCCGGGTCTTAAGCATTCCATTCCGGATGCCCCACCCATCGCGACAATTGGTGGAAACGTGCTGATTCACGGTTCCGGGCACTTGTCTCACACCGCAGGGTTTCATTCGGAGCAGGTCAATGGAATGGAAGCCGTGTTGCCGACAGGAGAAGTTGTTCTGCTTGGGTCTTGCTCTACCAGTCCGCAATGGGTCTCTCGAGCGCCTCTCCCCGATCTGGCCGGACTTTTTTTAGGGTGGACCGGTACAACGGGCATCGTAACAAAACTGGCTATTAAGCTTTTTCCTGCCAGATCTTTCACCGACATAGGGATCTTTGTGGTGGAGGATCCTGAACTCGTTCCGGACATCCTCCACAAGATGACCGGCGTGGGCCTAGCCGAGGACATAACTGCGTGGATGGCCCCAAAACCTGTATGGGCAGAGGGCTTCGTTCATATGAACGTCACATATTCCGCAGACAGCAAGCAGGAGCTCCGTTGGAAGAAGAATCTGATTCGAGCGTCTTTGACCAAGTACATGGACGAGAAGGTAGGAGGCTTCATGGTGATCCCGCCGCCCATGAAGAAGACTTTTCTGGAAGCGCCTGCGTCTCAACTGACCCGCTTCGCGGATGTCGCCAAGGGTGGAGGCTTCGAGTACGTCGGAGCCATCATGTCCATTGAGACCTTTCCACAGGCATATAGGGCGGGGCTCGACATCTCACATCGCTGCGGAACAACATATTCCACCGGAGCAAGAATCATCGGCATGGGCCACTGTATGATGTTCTATTTTTCATATCCTTTTAACAGAGCAGACGAATCGGATGTAAAGCGGGCTCAGGGGGCTCTGGAAGAAACCAATCGGGTGGCTCTGGAAATGGGAGGTATTCCGTGGAAAGCCGAAGTGCCGGCCCAGAGACAGATTCTCGAACGGATGTCCCCAAACACATACGAACTGATGAAAAGACTCAGGGATGCGCTTGATCCTAACCACATCATGAACCCCGGCAATTGGGAGTTGGACTGATGGAATATTCCGACATTCTGCATCGGTGTTTTCGTTGCGGCTACTGCAAATTACCCGCCGACTACTTGGACCTAAACTGTCCTTCATACCTGATCTCTCGTTTCGAAACGTATTCCCCGGGCGGCCGCATGTGGCTTCTGCGGGCCTGGCTCGACGGAGACATCCGGACCAGCCCTCGCCTGGCGGATATCATGTTCTCTTGCGCTACGTGCGCCAACTGTGTGGAGCACTGTGTATTCACCAAGTTCAAAGACGATATTCTAAATGCCTTTATTGCGGGCCGAGAAGAGCTGGTGGAACAGGGCATGGTTCCGCCTGCGGTTCGGGACTACTTCAAGAGCGTGCACCTGCATGGCAATCCCTACAAGCTCCCGGAGGCCCACCGCGGGAAATGGGCTGATGGGCTTGGTCTGGAGCAGTATTCCGGTCAGGAATATCTCTTCTATGTGGGCTGTGTGGGCTCTTACGATGAAGTCGGGCAGGAGATGGCACGATCGGTGGCAGGCCTTTTGACCAGATTGGGAACGTCGTTCGGGATATTAGGCCCCGAAGAGCGCAGCGACGGCAACGATGTGAGAGCCATGGGAGAAAAGGGACTTTTCGAAGAGATTGCCAAGAACAATATTGAGCAATTTCGACGGCTGGGCGTAGAGAAGATTATCACGCTTTCTCCCCACGCTTACCATGCCTTCCAAAACGAATATCCGCAGATGGGCGGTGAGTTCGAAGTGGTTCATTATTCACAGGCCCTGGGAACCCCAATCCGAAAAGCAGACTTTGATCGATCGCTGCCTGCGGTCATTGCTACGTTTCACGATCCTTGCTATCTGGGTAGACATAACAAGGTATATAAGGCGCCCAGGAAGGTTCTTACCGCTATACCCGGCGTTGTGGTAAAAGAGATGGATAGGTCGGAATCGAACGCACTTTGCTGTGGAGGAGGTGGCGGAAACCTGTTCACCGACGTCATTGGTACGGGGTCCGACAGCCCGGCTCGGGTGCGTGCGAAAGAAGCCGCGCAAACAGGAGCAGGCATTCTAGCAGTTGCCTGTCCCGGCTGTGCGAGGATGCTTCACGACGCGGTGAAGGCCGAAGAGCTTCAAGACAAGCTCCAGGTGATGGATCTGGCCGGGCTGGTGATCTCGCGGCTCGCGCCGCTGAGGGACAGGTAAAGTTCACCAAGATCTGATGAATGAGGGGTGATTAATGGGGAATTTTCCTCGTTCCCAGGAGAACCTAGCTGTCTGTTGACCATCCCCGGGGTCGGCGTAATTCTCGGCCTCACCATTATACTCGAGACAGGCTCCATTGAGCGATTCGCCGGGGCGGGGAACTACGCTTGCTATTGTCGGAAGGCCCCACGCGTTGGACCGGTAATGACAAGAAGAAGGGAAGCGGCAACAAGAAGAACGGGAACAAGTATCTGGCCTGGGCCTTTTCCGAAGCTGCGGAGATGGCCCGACGCTTTGATGAGAGTATCCGTTGCTGGTACAATCGGAAAGCCGCCAACACCAATTTCATGGTCGCCCGGAGCGCGTTAGCCCACAAACTCGCACGGGCAGCCTATCATATCATGAGGGACCAGGTTGCCTTCGATAAGGAGAGACTCTTTGCCTAATCAGTTGGCGTGAGCCACCATAGGGTTGGCCCGTAACCATCAGATTTGTCCCATCACGATTGGACAAGGCATGGAACCGATGGTTTTCTGGTCCGCTTTTGCGGAAGGGGGAGTTACACCTCGTGGACATCCCTCAATCCTGATGGGCACTGGCGCGGTGAAGAATCATTGATACCAAAACCCGAAGTCCCGGCACAGGCGAGGAGCAGGCTCATAGCGGTCCAGTACCCGAATGAACTGTACCTGAGCGAGGAAACATTACTTTCGTTGCAGCGGGCTACCCTTTTCCCTTGACATAGGGCCTTTTAACGGGTGACCCCTATTCCTTACCACAGTCCTTGGACTCAGTGGAAGCTAGATTCTTACCAGTGTAATTCGCCTTCAGATCTTCCAAATAACCTTTCACGACTTCGCCCTTAAACGCCCTTAGAGATTCAAGAGCCTGAATCGACACGGGCATGAGAGCGTCGTGACGTCGTCCCAACACCCAGATAGCGCAGATAGCGGCATCTTGTGCCGCTATTCCAACAGGTAACTGTACCACTGACTTCGCGAGAATATCTTGGAGATTCGTAGCGGATAAGCCCAACTCCTTCATCTTCTCGGGAGTCAAAATTTTCTCAATCGCTTTTTCGGAAACCTGACACCCTCGTCGCGCGTGCGCAATATCCATGATTTCGGTGAAGAGCTTGAGTAGTTTTATGTCCGCCTCCAGTTGCGCGCTTTGCGCAAGCCTGGTTTCCACGCTTACTTTCAGTGGATACTGTTTTAGCGACAACCAACCACCAATCGATGCGGTCATAAGGGTTACAAAAGTCGAAATCGGAACGAGCCAGTCTTTCAGACTTTGAAGTTCCATATATATCTCCTCGGATGCCTGACAAAAATAACCGGAGCGTTCCTTAGCGCCCCCCTCCCCATCCGATTTCACATCATCTACAGACATAAGATCTTGCGAGTCAACCGCTTCAATAACTCTCTCACTCATGCTTCCTATTGCCCGCAGATTGACAGGATAAAAACCATTACCAAGGAGATGGAGCGTCTCATTAGGATTTGGAATTCGATCTGAAAGGGGCCCCCCGGGGCCCTGTCTGCGGACCAACATGGCATCACGAAAGCACTGGCTGTCTCTGCCTCCCTGCGATCTTGGTCGGTTAAAGCGCCAGTCCCCCAGGGAATCGATCCCCCTCTCCGCCGTGAAAGGCCAGTGTCCTCGGCCTCCAGACGATGGGACCACAAACCAATTTTGTACCAACCGGGGTCTTGCTGTCAACAGAAGTTTCCCCAGAAAAATCAGGCCGAAGAAGCGAGAGTCGGGGACGCCGCAGATAATCCGGACCGGATCGAGGAGCTCCGGCCGGGTCTCATCCCTGCCCCGATGATCCGGCGCCTGGCGCAACGACCCTTGAGCCTGGCCCTCACCGCCACCAAATCAACGGTCATAGCAGTTGCCAAAAGCAATGCCAGAATTTTTGGGGAAAGATTGCGGAGGGCTCTTTTTTCGGCAAACTGCTTCCCTTAGCTTCGCTCGTTTGCACGATGAAGTGGGCAGGTTCTTGCAACATAGGCCACCACCAATAAGACAGAATTCTTGACACTCAATATAATCTGAGCGAAAGCCCTGCAAAACCCTCGGACTGTATTTCCATGTGGCTTTGGCGTTTCCTTTGTTCCATCGCGATTGGGCTGCATTTGGGTGAAGGCACACCATCAACCTCACCGTTGACTGCCGGAGTGGCGGTGTGCTAGCGTGAAATTCTCGGAAAAGAGCCGCTAATCCGGCACAAGGGCGGGAATCGGAGCCGCTGGAGCATTTTCGGAAGCGCAGCCGCACGGATTAGGAGGCCGAAAGCCAGGGACAGGTGTTTCTTGGCGTGAAACGACCCTCATTTGTGAGATCGCGGGATAACTTTTGATAGCAACTTTTCCGTAGATTACTTACAGGAAGAAAGGAACCTGCAATGGCCACACGCACGGATGAAGAACACGTGATGCAGATCCTGATTCAGCTTGCCGAAGAAGAGAACAGACTCACCGAGAGCATGGTAAACATGATTGGAAAGACCAATGAACTGGCCTCGGATCGGACGGCAAGCGCTAAAGTGCGTACCACTTTGGCTGGAGAACGCACTCAACTGCAAAAAGAACAAGTGACACTCAGCGCGAAGAGCACCGAACTTGCAGAGTATCAGACGAATTTGGCAACCAAAAGAACCTCTCTGGCCGAAAAGCGGACGGACCTGTCGATAAAGAGAACCGACCTCGCAAGAGACCGGACGAACTTTTCCCAAAAGAGAACTGAGCTAGCTGATAAGCGCACCGAGCTGGCAAACGTGAGAACAGGCCTCTCGAAGAACCGCACCGAGCTAGCGACAAAGAGAAGCGACCTCGCAGGAGAACGGACGGACTTTGCGCGAAAGAGGACGGGACTTGCTGAAAAACGCACTGAACTGGCAAACGTGAGGACAGGTCTCTCGAAAAACCGGACTGAGCTGGCAAGTGAACGCAATGATCTGGCCTCCAAACGTACTGACCTTTCCCAAAAGCGAACCACTTTGGCCCAGGAGAGAAACGACCTTGCAAGTACCCGCACGATTCTGTCCACATACCGTTCGGTTCTCGCCAAAGGCAGAACGGAGCTTGCCTTCATTCGCACCGGTCTGGCATTGATAGTGCTGGGCCTTGGCCTCATGCGTTTTTTCGGCGTGGGGATTTGGACTCTCCTTGACGGGAGCCTCGTCGCAATAGGCATCGCGGCGGCCTTAATGGGCGTTCGAGGGTACCTGACCACAAGAAATTATGAGCGCATATTTACACAGAAAGTCTCAAGTATTATCGGAAAGTTACAATCTTCCTTGTGAAAGTCGCGTGGAGAGGGGAATCACTGAACGCTTCAAGATCATCCTCCTACGAGCTTTCAGGAAGCGATATGACAACTCCTCCAATTCCACAAGAGACGTCTGAGATGCGATATTAGGAGCGTACTGCACGAGGGAGTCGCCACTCGCCTCATCTTGATACGAGCCATACACGTCCTTTGCTCGCAAGGACATGAGCCAGAAGGTCTTCCCGGGCGGTGACTTCGCCACGTTTCCGGCTCCTCGCGGCCTATCGCGCAAACGATTTCTTACATCTTTCACTGCAATCTTGAAGGCATCTGGGGTCTATGGCCAGGTCGCCCCAGTCTCCCTGCGGGTCCTTCGCGCGAGGACAGTTCGCTTTACATGCGTAATAACAATCCGCCCGTGTCCCGGGTGGTGGAGGAACCGAAAATCCGATTTCCATTCTAGGGCATATTTCCCGCATGGCCCGTCGACTGACCAGACATTCCTTTTGAGAAGCCTGGGAACAGTAGTAGACATAGGCACGGATGGCCACCATCATTCGCTCGTAGGCCGCAGGAGAAATCGTCGTCCCGCATTTGCGTGCCAGCAACCTCGGCCGATATTTCTCCGGGACCGGTGAATTCACAAGATAGAGAGGAGACCGGTTCAGGTAATCCAGATACCCCTGAAGTTCCGCGCAGACGCAATTATGTTTCTTGCCGAAGGGCCGGTCCAGCGCGATGCAATTTTCCAAAGGCCCGGTAAGGAGCAATGCCAGGCCTAGAATCCTGATTGCCAGGCAAACTGATCTCATAGATTCTCTCCGAATGGTGCCATTCCTCTCCGAGGATAATCGTTTCGTCTCGCAAAAAAAAGACCTTTTGCGGTCTCGAACCGTTGGGATGACTCCGCATGCCGGTGTCCGTGCTTTATCATGTCGGGAAGTAAGAGACTCTGCAAGGCGCATCTCATAGGAGTTCGCACGCATCGTCGTACTTCCCCGCCCAATTCGTGCCTCCAACGGGCCGCACCCGAGTTTTTCGAAGATTCCCCGAATCTTTTGCCGTTTCGAGGCCCCGACCTGTGATATGAGACTGTGACATGATTTGGGAGCACGGTCCGCGCCGGCGCAGAGAAACCACCCGGATCAACCGCGCCTAAATTTACGGGAATTCGCTTATCCTGCGGAAGAGAAAAGACGGTTTCGGGAAAAGGAGACAGCTTATGAGTCGATGGAAACTCCTCTTCGTTGCGGTCATTCTGGTTGTCGCGTGCATTCTGCTCGTCCCGTACGGCCTCCGTCGGCTGAACAGCTACCAGACGGAGGGCACGCTCGTACTACCCGGATTAAAGAAATCCGTCACGGTCACGCGTGACCAAAAGGGGATGCCCTACATACGTGCGGACAGTCCTGAGGATGCTCTCGTAGCCCAGGGATTTGTGACTGCGCAGGATCGATTGTTCCAGATGCAACTCATGAGGATGGTCGCGCAGGGCCGGATTTCGGAGCTGGCCGGTGAACGGGGCAGACGGGTGGACATCCGCATGCGAACCATCGGAATTCACCGCATCGCCAAGAAGCACGCCGCGACGCTCAATGAGGAGACACGGCGCTTTTTCCAGAGATATGTCGACGGTGTGAACGCGTTTATCAAGACAAGGCCCGAAGAGATCCCCCTGGAATTCAAGCTGGCCGGCATACGCGCGGAACCATGGGCCGTTTCAGATTCCCTGTCGGTTGCATATTTCATGTGCTGGGACACGTCAGGAAACATCCAGCACGAAATCGTCGCTCAGATGCTGGTGGATAAGCTCGGACCGCAAAAGGCCAAGGAACTGTTTCCAATAAACGTCAATCCCGATGAACCGGCACGAAAATCCGCGGCAGCCGCCCTGAAGGAGCATCCGCCCGCAGGCAGGCTCAATCTCATTGCGGACAAAGCCCTTCAGGACTACCTCACCGAACGTCCTCTCGCCATCGGGAGTAACAACTGGGCACTGGCTCCTCGTCTCTCCAAAAGCGGGAAACCCATCGTGGCCGACGATCCGCACCTCGATCCGAGGATTCTGCCGGGAATCTGGTACCCGTGCGGGCTGATCACCCCGGAGTTCAGGGCGGTCGGAGTAACGATTCCCGGCGTCCCGGCAATGGCCGTCGGCAGGAACGAATACGTCGCGGTGGGAGTCACCAATTCCTACGGCGATTCCCAGGATCTCTATGTTGAGACAGTCGATCCCAAAGATCCGGGAAGGTATTTGGAGGGAAAGAAATCGCTTCCCTTCAAGATCGTCGAAGAGACCCTCCGCATCAAGGACCCCGACGCGGCGGACGGATTCAGAAAAGAGAAGCTCCGGATCAGATTCACCCGAAGAGGGCCTGTTATTTCCGGGCTTTTTCCTGAGCCCGAAACCGACAAGGTGATCACCCTGAGGTGGGCGCCCGCGGAAACCATGGGGCCGGAACTCGGCCTCGATGGACTCTTGAGGGCACGATCAGTGAGTGAGGTGCGGAATGCTCTCCGAAAAGTGAATCTGATTATGCTCAACTTCGTCTTTGCCGACAAAGACGGTAACATCGGATGGCACACGTCGGGCAGGCTCCCTATCCGGTCCCCCGGCGACGGGGCGATTCCTCACGTGGTCGTGGACTCAGAGGACAACTGGAAGGGTTGGATACCCTTTGACAAAATGCCTCATCTGTATAATCCCGGTCGGGGATGGGTCGGTACCTGCAACCATTATGTCGTAACCAAGGATTATCCCTACTACTACTCGTCGTACGCGGCGGGCTCGTACCGCTATCGAAGGCTCAAAGAGCTTCTCAGCAAACCGCAGGTCACTTCGGCTGCCGACAACTGGCAGTTCCAGCGGGACACCGTGAACCTCATGGCCAAGCAGATCGCCCCGGTGATCGCTCGTGTCCTCAAGACGAATAACCGGATGGAAAAAATAGGCCGAATACTTGCCCAATGGGACTTCCGGGACGACAAGGACAAGGCGGCTCCTTTGGTATTTCAGGCTGTTTACAATGCCTTCGCGGTGCTCGTTTTTCAAGATGAGCTGGGGCCGAAGTTGACCCGAGCCATGCTGGGCAACCGCAATTTCTGGTATGAGAGACTCCAACAAATGGTGCTTGGGGGCACGTCACCGTGGTTCGACAACGTCGCCACCAAGGGTCACACGGAAACCAGGAACGAGTTGTTCACTCAGGCAGGGCTCCAGGTTCGGAAAACGTTGGAGAAATCACTGGGCGCCGACCCGGAAGATTGGTCATGGGGCAAACTCCACCAGATCGAGTTCCTCAATCCCATCAGGCGGTCGGGGTTCGGGAAGTCTCTGCTCGGCGGAGGGCGCTACCCCATGGGAGGATCTTGTGAGACGCTCTATCGGGCCATGTACAACTTCAACAAGCCCTATGCCGTCACCGTACCGGCTTCCCTGCGGATGGTGGCCGACCTGGGGGACGATGAAAAGGTGCTGGCCGTACTGCCCGGAGGAGTCACGGGCCGAACCTTCGAACCGCATCAGAAGGACCAAATACGAGCCTACATGAACGGCGACAAAGTCTACTGGTGGTTTAGCGACCGCGCCATAAGGGAGCATTCCAAGACAACGCAGGTGCTCAAGCCGGAATAGCGACAACTCGCAACTACCTGTATCATACACGGGCTAGGGCGACGGGAGATCCCAAGCGGAGACTCCCGTCACTCGTTCGAGCGCTCAGTGCATCGGAACCGATGAACCTCTTCTTATTCCTGAAAGGCCTCGTGATCGGCTTCTCCATAGCCGCGCCGGTGGGACCCATCGGCCTGCTCTGTATCGTCAGAACGCTCTCGGGCGGCCTCGTCGCAGGCCTTGCAACGGGACTGGGAGCTGCTGTTGCGGACGGGCTGTACGGATGCATCGGCGGCTTCGGCATAAGCGTCGTGGGTCAGGCGCTGATCGGTCAACAATTCTGGTTTCGGTTGATCGGCGGCTGTTTCCTGATCTACTTGGGGATCAGGAACTTTATGGCCGACCCCGAGCAACGCTCCCCATCGGGAGACGCAAGAAGTCTTCTGGGCAGCTTTGGATCAACATTTGTCCTCACGCTTACCAATCCGATGACCATTATCGCATTCGCCGCGGTGTTCGCTTCACTCGGAGTGGGCATATCTCCGGGCACGTACGTGGACGCAACGACTCTCATTAGTGGAATCTTCTGCGGTTCAGCTCTCTGGTGGCTGGTTCTGAGCTTCGGAGTCAGTCTCTTCCGAAAGAGTGTCAGCCCGAATAGGTTGGGCTGGATCAACAAAATCGCCGGTGCCGTCATTGCAGGGTTTGGACTGGCAGCCCTTGCGAGCCTGGCAATGTGACTCATGAAGAGAGGAACGTGCGCCCCGGAAGAGTTCCGCGACTCGAGTATCTTCCATGGAGGGATTCACAGGCGCTGCTAGTATTCGATACCTTTTGTCGCGGCCACTCCTTGATCGAAGGGATGTTTGATCTTCTTCATCTCGAGGACGGAATTGGCGCGTTCGATTACGTCGGGATGAGCGTCGCGGCCGGTAAAGACGATCTCCACGGCGTCAGGTCTCGCATCCATGAAATCCAGCACGTCTCCGACCGCGACCAGTCCCAGGTTTACGGCCACGTTGATTTCGTCGAGGATGACCATGTCATATTCTCTACTGAGCATCGGGGTTCGCGCTTCACCCAGGGCGCGCGCTCCCAAGGACTTGTCGAGGGGGGTCGCCTCCTTGCCCGCGGATAAATCCCTTCCTTCCCATCGGCCTTATGGTGAACATCGGTTCGAAGGCCTTTGCCGCAAACTGTTCTCCCGAGGTGTCAGGAGCTTTAAGGAACTGTACCATAAAGACCTTCAAACCTCGCCCGATGGCACGCCAGGCGAGGTCAACGGCAGCGGAGGTCTTCCCTTTTCCCTCGCCCGTAAACACGTAGCCTCTGCTCGTTTCTTCCATGAAAACCCCGCCTCAATAGGCCTGAGAAACGCATAGTATAATGAATACCGGGGGTTCTCAATCGGCCGAGCGGCCCCAGGAATCGACCTGGGAGCACATATGCCGGCCCTCAAGCGGATTAGTACGTTGGTCAGAGTATGGCAGGCTTGCCGGAAACCCCCCAGCTGCACTCTATTTGCGGAACTGCGCGCTGGATCTCCTTGAACTTGAGCCTCACTTGCGTCCCATTGTCTCTGGATATTTCCATACTGCCTTTCAGCTTGGTTACGAAGGCATCCACCAAGTCCATGCCTAATGACGTCCCATCGGCCAAGTCCATCTCTTCCGGTATCCCAACCCCGTTGTCGCTGACCTCAAGCTCGAATTGGTTATTAGGGAGCGACCGGAGCGATATTGTGATCTCACCTTCTCTGTCGTCCGGGAACGCGTGTTTCAGACAATTTGAAACCAATTCCGTCACGATAAACCCAACGGGGATCGCAGTATCAAGTCCAAAAGAGACGTCATGTATCTCCTTCCTGAGTTGGACCGGAGCTCTCAGGCGTATGGAGCCTACCAAATGATCAATCAAGCCGCCGATGTAGTCCTCCAAGTTGAGGTTTGCCAGACTGTCCGACTGGTAGAGTCTCTCATGGGCCAGAGCCATGGACATCACTCTCGCCTCCAAGTCCTGAAACAATCTGGCATGTGTTTCATCGGCATAGCCGGCTTGCAGGGAGAGAAGGCTGCATACGAGGGAAAGGTTGTTCTTGACCCTGTGGTGGATTTCTCTCAGGAGGATTTCCTTTTCTTTGAGAGATTCTTTGACTTGCTCCTCTGCCCTCTTGCGTTCGACTATCCCCCACGCGACATCTGCAAGGTAGGCAACTGTGTCGACGTCCTCCTCCGTGTAATTCGAAGGCCTGTTCCCTATACCAAGTATGGCCACAATTCGGCCTGATCTCATGATGGGCACAACAAGTTCGCGTATCACAGGCGCGTGTCCTTCAGGTAACCCTTTTCGACCGGGCAGCGATAAGTAATCATTATGGATCACCGGTCTCCTTTGGTGGACGCAATCCACCCAAACTCCCGCCTGGGAGACAGGATAATGCATACCCTTGCCCTCAGCCGTGCAAAACTCCTTGATGGTTCGGGACGACCGGGCCTGAAGTGAAAGGGTTTCCTCATCGCTCTCGACGAAGTGGTAAAACCCGATGGGGCTGTCGGTCAACGTACCGACTTCATCCAATGTCTTCTGAAGCAGTTCCTCAAGAGAATGAGAGGCCACGAATTCCTGCAGCTCTAAACGCAAACGGACGAGATCCTCAACTCGTTTGCGCTGACTGATATCCGAGATCACGCCAATAGTTGCCTGATGCTCTCCATAGGGATTGCTGAGGGCCGACGCTGCCACGTCGCCCCATACGACGTTGCCGTCCTTTCTGATATACCTTTTTTCCAATCGGTACGAGTCGATCTTGCCTTTGACCAGCAAATCAAACTTCTCTTTGGAATCCGCCAAGTCATCAGGATGGGTCAGCTCAGCAAGAGTGCGTTCACGCAATTCCTCCCGCGTATAGCCCAGCATGTTGGCTAGAGCGGAGTTCACCTCGACAAAACGTCCTACGCTGTCCAAGACATCGATCCCTACGGCCGCGTTGTCAAATACTGCGCGAAACCTTTGCTCGCTCTCCTGCAGCGCCTCTTGTGCCTTCTTGCGGTCGGTGATGTCCTGAAACGTTCCTATCAATTTCACCGTTTTTCCGTTCTCAACGACCGGTTTGCATATGGTGCGGGTCCACAGACTTCTCCCTTTGGCTGTTTGAAATCGCAGCTCCATGTCGTATGGCTCGCCGTGGTCTATTGCTCTCTGAAAAGCGCGCTCCAGATTCGGGCGGTCCTCCGGATGGAAGAAACTGAGGGCCTCGGCCAGTGGTGGGTGATAGTCCAACGGAACCTCGTGAATATGATAGGTTTGCTCTGTCCAGTGAACGTCGCTGGTTTCCGGATCGAACTCCCACCCACCGACCTTCGCCATGCGGCCGGTGGCCTTCAATAAAGCCTCGCTTGCTTTCAACTGCTCCTCAGCCTTCTTGCGACCCGTGATGTCATTAGCAATCAACAGGAGCCCACTCTCGTCACCGGAGTCAAATGCAGTCAGCCGACAATCGAGCCAGACTCGCTCTCCGCGGGGCCTCTCGACGATGATTTCTCTGCACAGGTCCGTTCCTGCTTCGAGGACAGGCCTGGCCTCCTCCAGCAACCCGGACTCCTTCCAGCATTCAATTTCTTTGAGATTCAGCTTGGGGATGTCGTCCGCGTCATGTCCAATGAGGGCAAGTAGGGCTTCATTAGCCGTTATCATACTACCATCGTATCGGAACGTGGCTATGCCGATCGGCGACGTGGCTAATACGGTCTGGGTAAAGTGGAGGGCTTGGGCAGATCGTTTTTCAAGGCTTTTAAGCCGGAGCATCGCGTTGATCCTGGCGAGAAGCTCACGATTGGGAATGGGGCGCGTGATATAACCGTCAGCCCCCGCATCTAAGCCTTCCGCTTGGATATCAGATTCCGTCTTCATTCCTGAGAGCAGGACTACGTAGATGCCGGCCAAGTCTTCGTCTACCTTGATTACTTGGCAGACCGATATGCCTTGGATGTCAGGTAGGTCATCGTCCAGCAGAATCAGATCGGGCTTTATTTCTTTCGCAAGGCGGAGAGCTTCCGCGCCTGTACCAGCCTCAAACGTATCACACCCGGCGTTTGTGAGGAGTTGAGACACATCTTTCAGAGCGGTTGAGTGGTCGTCAACCACGAGTATTCGGGGCCTGTCTTGTGCGCTCATTTTTCCTACACCTGTCGGAGCTCCCAGCCAGGTCGTATTCACGCCTGATCTGTAATCCCGCACATGTCGGCATTTCTGGAGCAAGAATCACTCGGTGGGCCGGCGTGGTCCCTATGAGTCGGATAAGGCTGCTCATGATCCCTTGCACGACCCCACAAAGACAGAACGGTCGTCACGTCGCGGAAAGACCCATTTTTTCTGAGCATGCCTCACGAGAGTCCTCCAGTCAAGCATGCCCGCGCCCCTGGCCGACTCGGTTTAGGACCTCCTTCATGGCGTCGTGCTAACCGTTGTAACCTTCTTTGGTGCGTCCCCCCGTGAGAGGGCACGTTGGGGCTCCGGCCATAGGGGTTTTGTCCAATGCATCCCACCCTCTTGCAGTATCGTCGAAAACACGATCAATACTTCTAATCCTCTTGACTTGTCCAGTTACGCGGTGGCACAATATTTCTATGAGAAGAGAGTGCCTAACGCTGCTTCTGGCTATGGTCCTGATGGCGGGCTCCATATTCCCGCTGCCCGAGTGCTACCTCACAAAGGTGAATTGTCCTCGGAAGGCGACCGGTTCGTGTCCAGTGGTTGCGGGAGCCTGTCAACGTACCGGCCCGGCCTGCGGAAGGGCCTGCCCCGTTTCTCAGTCTTGTGGGGCACAACAAGCGCCAAGAGCGCGTTATGAGCTGCTCAGAAAACTCAAATTCTTCCCGGTCCGTTCACTACTGAACCTGGGCCTGGAAAACGTGTCGGTGTTTGCTGTTTTGGCAGACACTTCCTCGGTCGATAGACTTCCCCTTCAGGATGCTCGTTCCAAAAGACCTATCGATGCATGCGAACGAGCTTCTCCCCGTTTCATTCAGAATCAATCACTCCTGATTTGAGATTCCCCGCCTTCGGCGCATTTCGGCCTGTGCACACCGCGCAGATCCTCGTGTACACGTGCGTCTCCATAATGGAGAGCGACCTGAGAGTCTTCGACGTATTCCCGCCCGCTCTGTAAATGGACAGGGCTCCGAGTCCGTCATCGAGACCCTCACACGTAGTCGTTGACCATATTGCGGCTGCGAACCCCTTTTCGAGCAAGGGGCAGGGTCAGCGTCTCCGTCCAAAGACGAGCGTCGGGCACGGGGAAGGGCATCGGACACAGAGAGGGCTTCCCTGAGATTCCTACGGAACGGTACGGAGCTGCCGGACAAAACCCCAGTTGCGTCCTCCCATGAACACGAGATCGCACTTGAGTTCCGGTCTATGTCCGCACCTGGTGGAAAATGCCCATCCTCTTTCGTGGGAGGCGCTTGATGGGTGCGCGAGATGGCGCTGTGCACAGTCTCGACGGGTTTGAACAATTCTTCATGGAAGGGGTTTCTCATGATCCATTGGAATTTCGTGCTGGCCGAGTTTTCCCGCCGCCGGCGAAGGACTTCGGTCAGCCTGTCTCTCATAGCGTTTTCAATTGGGGTTCTCATCGTGGTTAACGCGGCAGGAGCTTCTTTTCAGAAGGCTTTTCGAACTCCTCTTGAAGACATGGAGGCAACGCTTACGGTGCAGCGTGCGGGGGACATCCCCGAGAAGATGGAGGGTCCTGTCTTCCCCTGCGCAGTGGCTCCCATTTACCACAATGAAGTTCGCGAGATTTCTCGACTGCCGGGGGTACAGTCAGTGAGTCAGGCTTTGCTGATCTGGGACTTCGAGCCGAAGGAGTTTCGGATCATCCTGGGGCTTGATCCTGCTGACAGGTCCGGGCCGGCACGTCTGAAGAAAGCTCTCGTTTCCGGGAGATTTCTTGCCAAAGGGGACCGGGAAAAGGCGGTCGTCGATCAGTCTTTTGCACGAAACGGAAATCTCGCAGTGGGACGGACGGTGGATATTCAAGGCAGCGAGTTCGATATCGTCGGGATAGTCGATTCATCTCGCCTCAGTCAGGTGGCTACCGCCCAGGTCTATGTGACTCTGCCCGACGCCCGACGCCTTGCGGTCAATTCGCCGGGCGTCAAAGCCCTTTACAAGTTCGGAGGACATGACGCCAACCTTCTCTTTCTCATGGCCGACAGGGATAAGAGCGAAGCTCTCGGGAAACGGATCAAGGAGATTCTGGGGGAAAAGGCAACCGTGTCCACGCCGGCCTCCTTCGAGCAGATGTTGGGAGGAGTATTTGCCCTCACGGACCGATTCTCTTGGATGATATCGGTTCTTGCTCTCGTAGTGGCGTTTCTCCTCGTGGCTCGGACGACCGCGTCAAACGTCCGCGAACGAAGGGCGGAAATCGGGACCATGAAGGCCGTCGGTTGGACCCAAATGGATATCGTTAAGCAGATCGGGACAGAGACGCTCATCACGGTTATCCTCGGCGGGATCGGGGGGGTTCTGCTGGGATTCGTCGCAGCGGAAGCGCTATCCCATGTTACCATCGCCATACCGATTCCGTGGGAGATGGCTCCCAGACCTCACTTCCTGCCGGGAGGCAGTGATCAGCTCACCCGGGAAGTTCGCCTTTCCGTGTCTATCTCTCCTTTGCTTCTCCTTTCAGCCCTTTTCGCCTCGCTCCTGATCGGAGTCGGAAGCGCCTGGGCCATGGCCCGAAGCATAGCAAATCTGAAGCCTGCGGAGGTTCTTCGCTATGAATGAGATCATACTTACACAGAAGTTGAGCAAATATTTTGATGGGGTTAAGCCTGTGAGAAACGTCAACCTCAGTGTCAATCGCGGCGAGTTTGTCACCCTACTCGGTCCGTCCGGCTCGGGTAAGAGCACGCTTCTCGCCCTCATTGGAGGCCTGGAAAGCCCGACTGACGGAAACGTCTTCATTGAAGGTGAAGACCTGGCACAATTGGACGAAGACCAACTGGCCCTGCTGCGCCGAGAAAAGGTTGGATTCGTATTCCAGACCTTCAACCTGATCCCGACGCTCCCGGCCGTGGAGAATGTGGGGTTCCCGCTCTACCCGACCCGTGTGCCCAAGAAGGAGAGAAAGGAACGATCCATGGATCTGCTCAGGAAAATCGGACTAGAAAGAAGGTCTGCAAACCTGCCGTCCGAGTTGTCCGGAGGCGAACGCCAACGCGTCGCTATCGCACGGGCTCTGATCAACAATCCGAGCCTCATCCTCTGTGACGAGCCAACCGGAAACCTGGACTCCAAGACCGGTCACGAGATCATCGAGCTGCTCAGGCGGCTCAATGCAGATGAAGAGCTGACCATTTTCATGGTTACGCACGATGAAAAGGTGGCCCAATATGCCCACCGTTCCTTCTTCATGACCGACGGGGAGGTGACCGAATCATGAGACTCAAGCCCGGTTTTTTCGTAATTTCGGTTCTCGTTCTTGCGGCCGTGCTTTTCCTGGGATCGGCCACGGAGAATTGCAGCGCCCTAAAACCCGTGAAAGTGGAAATCCTGTTCATGAATCATGGTCCCATGCAGCCAACCATCAGGAATCTCAAAGCTCTTCTCGCTCGACACGCCGGTAAGGTGCAGGCCCTCTGGTTTGATTTCGACAGGCGCTCAGGAAAGGACTTCAGGAAAAGAAAGGGGATTCAAGGACACGTGCCTCTTCTGATCTACATCAACGGCGCTCATACGTATGACTTCGGCAACGAGAAGGTGACGTTCATGGGGTTCCCGACAGGAGCGGGTCCGTATCAATACCAGGGCAAATGGACTCTCGAGGATCTGGATCGAGTGCTCACGTCACTGGCTCGTTAGAAGGTTGCTTCAAGCGCTTACAGGACCTACCAGGAGGTATGCCCATGTCCAGTATGACCATGATCACGTATGCTCTCCACGAGTTGGCCAGCCGCAAGGGTCGCTCCTGTGCGGTAATAGCCGGGATGTCCGTGGGGATAGCTTTGTACGTGGCTTTCGCGACCCTGTCGGACGGGTACGAGAGACTCGTCCGATTGCCGTTTTCCCAACTCAGTGCAGACATCACAATCCAGGTGCCGTCCACTACTGAAACAACCAGTAAAGGGAACGGGATTCGATTGCCCGTTTCCAATCAACCCATTCAAGGCCGCGATGTGCAAAGGATCGCAGGTATAGCCGGTATCAAGGCGGTGAGCGGGTCCCTACTGCTCTGGAATCAATCCCGCACGGGATTCGTGATTGTCCAGGGGATAGACACGGAGGACACGGCACTCGGCGCGGCAAAGGTGCAAGAATGGCTACTCAAAGGACGAAAGCTCAAAGGTGGTGCGCACGAAGTCCTGCTTGAAGAGCATTTCGCCAGATTCAATAGAAAACATTTGGGCGAGAGTATTGAGCTAGGGGGCAGGCAATTTTCCATCGTGGGAATTGTACTACAAAAGGAAGGCAGTAATGTCTCCTCCGCAAACGCGTACATACCCATGGATGATGCCAGGGCACTTGGGGGTGTCGAGCAAGACAGCTCAAACATGCTGTTCGCGAAGCTCGAATCAGGTACGGACCCCGACGTTGTTCGCAAGCGGGTTGCACGGGTGCTCCCGGGAGCAATTGTGTCCAGCGCAGACAATATAGGGGAGATGATGAAAGGATTCAGTGCAATCTCGGGCAGCTTCTCCACGACCATGGGAATCCTGTCGCTCTTGTTTGCAGCAATAGTGACGTACAGGATTCTCTTAGGCTCGGTGAACGAACGAGCAGCGGAAATAGGGATCATGAAGGCCGTGGGATGGAAAAGAATCGACGTCACGGTCGCTTTAATGGCAGAGACCTTCTTTGTAGGTCTGCTCGGCGCACTGGCCGGGGTGGCTCTGGGTTACGCGGGAGCATGGGGACTGGGGAGCATGAAGATCACTCTCGCGACACCCTGGAATCTCAACCCGGTTCCCGCGGGAATCAGCCACACAGCCGCAATGAATCTCCATTCGGTCGCCATACCTGTCACTTTTTCCCTGGAGACGGTCGCGGTCGCGCTCGTTGTCTCTGTGCTCATCAGCGGCCTCACAGGTGTCATGGTGGCCAGGAATCTGGCTGCGCGGAAAGTCATGGAGGCACTTAGACATGTCTGATGCCGCCTGCTGTTGGCTGGTGCCGCCCTGGTTCGTTCAAGTCAGTACGCGTGGCCGGCAGGGAGATTTTGAGACGAGGGAACAAAGCCGGTTGCGAAAAATGGCAGCCATGTATGTTCGGCCCCAACAAGCAGGCGGTGGTAACCTCCGGTTGTTGTGTCACAAGGGTTCGACCGCCTGAGCCTGTGGATGGAAACCTCCCAGGAGGAGCTGCACGCATCCTGGGAGGTTCAAAACAAGGACAGTAAAGGCTCTACAACACGTAAATGGATTTCAGCTCGATGTTGTTGGTTAGATAGACTATTTCGGCGGAAACGTCTCTGAAACAGGTAGAATTTTGAACGCGGAATGTCAGATAGAGTCTTGGCCAAAACTACTGAAACAGCGTGGAAGATCTATTTTGCAGCAGGTTGTCTGATGTAGGGATCCACGGAATGTTCGAGGAACATCTTTGTGATCTCACTCACCATTGCTTCGGGGTTTTCCATGCAGTCATGTCGGGCGTTTGGAATCTGCTTCACTCGCACTTTCCTGTTTCCGGCCTTTCGCACAATCTCCGCGAGTGCTTCCGGTTCCCAGCTCTCCGTGAGGAAATCAGCCTCACCGCGCACCAAGAGTATGGGAATCTTGATCTTGTCGATGTGTTCATGCACCATGGCCCTACGTGCCTCAGGTCCGCTCATGAACCACCAGGTCTTGTACGTGAATATCTCACTCGAGCCGGGTGTTCTGTCCGAGCCACGGCATTGGTAGGCGACAAAGGTCTGATCGTCCCTGCTATCGTGCGGATCGTCTCCGAGCAACTCTTTGGCCCGGACGTATACTCTTTCGTAACTCGGGTCGCTTCCCCATGTCGTGAATCTCTTCTTCTGCGATGTCGGTCCCGAGTAGACCGCGCCCTCGAGGACAATGCCCCTGATTCGTTCGTTTTGACGGCTCGCGGCCCAGTTCACCACCATGGCTGCGCCAAGACTGTAGCCAAGGACAAAGATATTGCTGAATCCCTCGCCTTCGAGGAATTGTACGGCTACATCAATATCGTTGATCGTGTCGTCGAAGATCCCTTGGCCTGTGATCTGACCGGCCGTGGCGAGCCTGGTGTTGATGCTCAATGAGTCGAACCCGCGCTCGAGCAGTGCATGCGGCAGGACTCTCGGGGTTCCATGAGCGAGAAAATGACCGAGAAGACCGTGCACCTGCAACAGGATAGGCGCCCGGAGCGCATCATCTCTTTTGTCTTCTTTGTTCGTGACCAGGAGCGCGTTCACCACGAAGCCATCTCGTGTCACGAGTCTGAGCAGTTCATGCTTTTCATAGTATTGAATTCTGTCCATTATTACCCGAGCTCCTCTTTCAGCCAGGTCACAATTCCCTGCCCAAGCTCGTCGTGCTTTTCCTCGATCTCGTGATCAGCCGCGAGCGAGAATTGGGTCACACTGTCGTTGCCGGAATCGCGCGCAATTCTTGCAAGCTCGTCAAATTCCCAATAATCGATGATATCGTCGTGAAGGCCATACACAAGGAGCATGGGCACCTTGATCCTGGCTATATTTTGGTAATTTTGCGTGCCTTCAGCGCGGGGGCCGGCGAGTGACCACCACGTCCTTAGCGTGTATATCTCTGTGTCCTCAGGGCGGTAACTCGGTCCGTGGGCCCTCTTGATCAGGATAATCTCATCGTCCGCGGGTTCTGTTCCCGGCTCCGGCTCGAAGATCCGTCTGGCCCTCTGATAGACCTTTTCGTAGCTCGGTTCGCTCCCGAATCGCTCCCACTTCCTTCGGACCGTTTCCGCGAGAGAATAAGGCGCTGCGATGGCGATCACCCCCGCCAGATCGGGATACTTCTCCGGGTCGTTCCTCAGTGCGGCATACCTCAAGGCCATGCAGCTCCCGAGTCCATGACCTGCTATCACAATCCTCTTAAAGCCCGATCTCCTCAGAAAATCACACGCCGCGTCTATCTGGGGAATTACTCTTTCGAAAATGCCGAAGCCAAAGAACAGACCAAGGTTCGCGAGAAGCGTATTCACCGTCATCGAAGAATAGCCGGCGACCGCGAGCATGGGAGGAAGAAAATGCTCGGTATCATCAAGAAGATTGCCGAGGGTTCCATGGAGACGTAAGAGGACCGGTTTGTTCTCCAGATGGTCCCGATGGGTGACAATGTGGTGAAACAGCGCCAACAGCTCATGATGATCGGTGGGTATCGAGAGTATCGTCCCTGAATAACGTTCTACTTTCATGACAGATTACCCGCGGATTGCCGTGTCGGAATGTAATCGCGAGATCCACGACCTACATGGCTAAGCTTCAGGTGTTTCAATCGGAGATTTCGCACGGTGATGTGGTTTTCAATTTCCGTAATAATCCCGTTGACGATCTTGCCCAATTTGCTGTCGGATACCACGAAGCTGGCAAACGTCTCGCCGAAAGGTTTGCCGCTTCGCACAGCTACCGTGATTTTGATGGATATCCTACCGGATTATTCCGCGATCCTTGAAATTCTGGTCGTTCTTGAACCCCAAAACCGATCTCCGATGGATCTCGATCCCCGAATCGGCGTCGCTGCGCTTCCGTATGTCGCCCTGCGACCCGAATTCCTGCCTTGTTGCCAGATCAGTGCTCATTTTCCTGGACTGGAGCATACCACTCTCTCAGCACCCCGGTCAAATGCAATCCTGACCGGGTGCCTTCACGCAAACGTTGCCCGATAGTGATGAGCCAACGGGAACGCTGTCGCCTCATGAACTTGCCACTTTCGACCATGATACGCGACCTTCGCTCCAACCTTGATCATGCGCTTGATGAGCCATTCCATCGACCGCTTGACTTCGTCGCCCGAAAGGTAGAATTGCCGAAGCATGTGAAGCTGAGCGTGTTTGCTGTGAACCCAGGACCTGGTGTCCTCCAGCTCAGTCCCCATCGGACCCGAGATGCCCAAACGCTCCGCTATCTCCCTCAGCAGAATAAAACCCGTGTC
This sequence comes from uncultured Syntrophaceae bacterium, assembly GCA_964497585.1. Classification (GTDB taxonomy): domain Bacteria; phylum Desulfobacterota; class Desulfomonilia; order Desulfomonilales; family Desulfomonilaceae; genus CAZCDS01. Next base: position 23,164 of record CAZCDS010000052.1, on the reverse strand, counting down.
CGAGGTGATCTTGGCCCCCTGAAAATCGACCATGATTGAAGGATCAAACTCAGCTCGAATTGCCTCTGTTTCCCCTTCACCACTCGCGGACATCCGATTACCGTCAACTTCACTTGATTGTCACCACCATATCAAATGGTTGAGGGGACGAACATACTTTTCATTGTTTATCAACCGACTAATCCGGGATATATACTACATTGGCAGAGCCAATCATCTCCGCTTTGCTCTCCTTCCCTCCTTCCGGAGCCTTTTGACAACAGGATGGTCACTCAAATATCCGGACCAAAACGCCGAATTCCAGAAGCCGGGACTGATGAGCCGGTTGTAGCAGAAGTCCGCTTCTTTCACTACTGCTCGCATTTGAGGCGAAGGCGCGGCGGTAGTCAGCCAATCGACGTAAGTTTGAAGAGCCAACCACCATTCTGCATTGCCCTCGAAATGCCTTTCGATTCCCCTCAGTTCCCGATCCGTCGACCAGGGGAACTCCTCGTTTTCAGTGCGGCTGGTAGGAAGTTTCTTACTCATGCGTAGACGCCAGTATCGTCCTCGTACAGTCGGATGCCATAGCTCCGTACGGTCATAGAAGAGCTTGCCTGCGTGGTCCCTAAACAATCGCGCCAATTCCAGAAGCGCGCGATCGGAATTATCCATCATGAGCCGTGCGACATCTTCCCATAGCTCGCTGCGCGCCGGGTCGATCGTGCGGATTAGCCAAGCTGCCTCCAACCACTTGCCTCTTTCAGTAAGTCGCAGTCCTAGCTCGCGGATTGTCTCTTTCTCAAGGGTCGTGTTCTTCACTTGAGTCTTCAAATACCTTAATTCTTCTTCGTCAAAGATCACTCTTACGAGGTATAATCTGATGAGTTTGGGCACATTTGGTACCTGCGCAGCCTGCAAAGGCCGACCACGGCGAAGATAAAACGCTGCGGCAAGGAGCGCCTGTTCTTCGTCCGGAGCAAGTGAGAATATTTGCTTTTCCGCTTCCTCCCATTTGCCTGCTTTCATGAGCGCTACCGCTCTCAGTTGGCCCCACAATTGTGATGGATTACGGGATTCTTTTGGAAATAAAGAAGGGAGTTCACTCAGTCGAGGAACCTCGGCCAAGAGCCGCTCTTGTAGGTTCACCGCCCATGGTTGATTAAGGTGCTCTTCCGTAACTCTCCACCATTGATCCCATTGTTCTGGGTCGATATGCAGTGTGGTTAGCAAAGCAGAAAACAACAAGGGATCGTTTGTGGCGTGGAAACTCATTTGAACATACGAGTTTTTTTCAGGCGCGTGCCTATACCTCCAATCGTGCGCCAACAGGTACCTCATTTCGTAAAGCACTCGCGGCAACCGGCGAGGATACACGGAAAGCAGTTGTTTCCATGCTGCATCGACATCTCCCTTGAAATAAAAAATCCGTGTCTTCCAGAGTAAGACCAGATCGGCCAATGGGTGTTGCGGATAGTCCTTCAACCAACTATCCACCGAAGCTTCCAGCTTGTTCCACGTCTCTTCCGCCACTTCTTTCTGAATATGTTGGAGCCACCCGTCGGGTATCCTACAGGCGAATTCATTACGTAGCGCGACAAACCTTAGCGTCGCCATTCTGGGATGATTGGGTGTGGCCATAATAATTCGATCGGCCTTCTTTCGGTCGAGACGTCTCATCTCCAGAATATCAAGTATTTCAGGCGGAAGATCCCTGCTCTTTCTTGCCGATGGCTCGCTCCAACCCCAGAGAGCGGATCTCATTAGCTCAGGGTCTATTCTTTGGAGTAGCGGCTCGACTTCAAGGAACTCCACTGCTCTAATTAGCTGCGACTGATATTTCTCTGCGACGGTCCCCGGCATGTCGAGTACTTGGTCAACGATCTCTCGGGCTTCTTTGTGAGCAGTCTCCCAGTCGCCGTCCCGAAGAGCTAAATTGAGGGTGGTCGTGTTTGGCGGCGAAAATGAGTCAGAGTAAGTCCGATTCTCATAGACTAAATTCCAGAGAGGTGTGATTTCTTCTGGCTTCACTAATTTGAATGGATAAAGAAAGAGAAAAGCGTCTATGCTTTCCGAATCACATGAAGGGCTTACATCTTCAATCAGTAAATTCAAAAGCCTGCCGAAAGACGTCGTCAATTCCAAGTTGTACCCGGCTTTGCCAGGGCAGTACAGGCATGCGATGGTAACCTTCGACTCGAAGGTTGTCCAGGCCAGGATTATGAGGATAGAGAAAAAAATACACGCTTTCTCAATAGATGTCGGAAAAAGGATAGAATAACTCTAGCCATTTCTTACCTCCTGGAAAAATCCAGACTCCTCTATATCCCGGGATTGCCGCGAAAGATGGAAGAGCAGAAAACCAGGATTGATGGTCGGTTCGTTTACCGAAGCCACGACGCTCGAATGCTCCTAGGCCGATACGGAACGGCACGCCCTGCCTGGAAAGTTGACCGGAAAGCCTGCGCAGGGTCTCTTCGTTACATGAAACCTCGGTGTCAAAAAGCTGCAATATATGGCCCTTGACCGCCCCACGGAACCACATCGAATAATTGGGATTTTTGAGATGCACTGGGAGACTCGTGATCCACACGGGTCTCCCCTGCAAGCTACCGAGGCTGACAATACGAACCACTCGTGCCCATGCACGCAGCCTTTTTTCAGGGCAATCATAGTCAAGCTGCACTTCCCCTATCCGCACTTCCGCAGCAGCCAAAAGGCGCATGAGTTTATGAAGCCGCGCATCGATATCGACGGCAATTTGGTCTGCCGCCCTTGTTGTCCACAAGTGGTGGAGACTATCGTCGATCCTCACGACAATCGCTACAGGCGGAATCGGTTTCCCTATCACCGGACTGCAGCCGAGCCTTTGGGAAATAGCACCATGGGAAGCTGTTATTGTGGCGACCCAAATGCCCGGGACGAGGTCCGGCAGCGCCTCTCGGGCTTCCAAAAAGACTCTTTCATCACTACGCGACCATATCCATTGTCCGACCGGATGCACAGTAGCGCTCTTCGCGCGTTCGCAGTATCCATTATTCACAAGTACAGAAAGCACTGCGAGCAGTATCAGTATAATTCTTATCCGATTTGCGCGGATTGATGTCTTTCGCATCAGTCCAGCATTCCCCATGCTTGACTTGCAGTCGTTTGCAGCGCCATCGTCCTCTCGAAGTTCAGATTGTCCAATCTGATTGGGCACATATGTCTGTCGTTTTCTCCCTGTCGCAGATCGAGACTTCCATGCGATGCGAGCAGTGCGAGGCCCGTTACACAAACCTGGTCACTGCTGCATTCAAGCACACGACGTCCTCATCCCATGCGAAATTATTCCGCGATCTCGCGAATACCGGCGGTTTTGACTCATGAACCAGCTTTCGGATGGATCTCGATCCCCGAATCGGCCTCGCTGCGCTTCCGTATGTCGCCCTGCGACCCGAATTCTTTCCTTTTCTCCAGATCAGCGCCTCTTTTCCCAAAAGTTGAACATACCTCTCCCTTTCAGATTTGTCAAAATCCATGGGGGAAACATGTCCTCTTTTCCGAGTCGTCCCGGGGTACGCGATTGGGCGAAGAGCGTATAGCGCAACGACTTGTCACGTGGTCACAGAGCTGCGGTGGAGAAGATCCACTTGATCGAACGGTCGAGGCCCAAGAATCAACAGGATCGACAGTAGGCGGAATAATGCAGGTTCTCATGCTCCAGGCAATGCCAACCCCTGTCGCTGTTTTCAGAGACCTGTTCATACTATCAGGCTGCGGGTTTCTTCTTCAACCCTATCTCCTTCGTCCAGCAATAGAGGGCTGGGATGACCAAAACGGTAATGAGGGCTACTGTCATCCCACCAAAGGAAGGCAAAGCCATGGGGACCATGACATCTGCGCCCCTTCCCGTGGAGGTGAGGACAGGGATGAGTGCCAGGATAGTGGTTGCCGCAGTCATCAGGGCCGGCCTGATCCTCTTCATGCTTGCCTCTATCGTGGCCTGGCGCACATCGGCAATCGATTCGGTCTTTCGGCCTTTAAATACCTGATCCAAATATGTGCAGAAGATGACCCCATTCTCGGTAGCTATCCCGAAGAGAGCGAGGAATCCTACCCAGACAGCCACACTAAGATTGTACGGTCTTATGGAAAAGAGATCACGCATGTTGACGCCGAAGACGCTGAAATCAAGGAACCAGGGTTGCGCATACAGCCAGAGCATCATGAAGCCACCTGCCCAGGCTACAAAAATCCCCGAGAAGACGACAAGCGTGGTCGGTACCGAGCGGAACTGCAAATAAAGGATGAGGAAAATCAGGACGAGAGCTATCGGTACCACTACCCTCAAGGTCTTTTCCGATCTGACCTGGTTCTCGTACGATCCGGCAAAGACATAGGAAAAACCGGGTGGCAGCTTCAGCTCGCCCGTTTGAATCTTGTGCCTCAAATGGTTTTGCGCATCCCGGACGACGTTGACTTCCGCCTTGTCGGGCTTCTTGTCAAAGATCACATAGCTCACAAGGAATGTATCCTCGCTCTTGATCACCTGGGGACCTCGGACGTACTTTATTTTCGCTACCTGTTTCAGTGGCACCTGAGCGCCTCCGGATCCCGCAATGAGGACCTTTTCCAGACCTTCGACCGAATCTCGCAGCTCCCGTTGATACCGGACCCTCACCGGATAGCGCTCCCGTCCCTCAACCGTCGTAGTTATTCGTCTGCCGCCCACGGCAATCTCGATAACATCCTGGACGTCACGGATGTTGACGCCGTATCTGGCAATTGCGTCTCTGTCGATTTCTATTTCCAGGTACGGCTTGCCGACCACTCGATCGGCCACTACGGACGCCGGTTCAATGGAAGGAACCTCTTTCAGGAAACGCTCGATTTGAAGTCCTACCCGTTCAAGCTTCTCAAGGCTGGTACCCCGAAGCTTGAGCCCCATGGGAGCCCTCATTCCGCTTTGGAGCATGACTATTCTGGCCGCGATAGGTTGAAGTTTCGGCGCTGAAGTCGTTCCTTCTATTTCAGCGGCTTTGAGGATCTCCTTCCAGATGTCGTCCGAGCTTCTGATATTCGGCCTCCAGTTTCGAATCGGCCTGCCCGTCACCGGGTCAACTACCCTCTTTCCGGTCTCCGGATCGGTTTTGTATTCGGGAAGGTAGTTGATGATGGTCTCGAACATGGATATGGGTGCCGGGTCGAGAGCGCTATCCACTCTACCGAGCTTCCCCACCACGGAGCTGACTTCCGGAACAGCCCTGATCGCCATGTTTTGCTTCTCCAGCACATCAAGGGCCTCGGTGATGGAGGCGTGAGGCATGGTCGTAGGCATAAACAAGTACGAGCCCTCGTCCAGAGGCGGCATGAATTCTTTGCCCAGCCCCGGGAATTTCCGAGCCAGGAACTGCCATGTCCACGTCTTGCGAACGGGGTCATCCGAAGGCACGCCCATCTTGTGAGTCGGGTAGGTTTTCGTCATGCTCCCGTGATTGTGCTGAGCCAGCATCAGCGGTTTCTTGCCAGTTCCCAACCACTCCAGGGCCTTGGGTACGAAGCCAAAGACATCGGCTGTATGAGCCTTCACCACCACCGGTTTCTTACCGACTCCCATCTCCTTGGCGGCCCGGGGAATAAAACCGAACACGCTGTCGAATCCGATCCATATGGAGGCGCCTAACACAATCAGAAATACTGAGACACCAAACGTAAGAAGCTTGTGATCCAAGGACCACACAAGAAGAGGTCGATACAGCCACTGAAATATCTTCATCAAAGCCAACAGTCCGAAAATGAGGCCCGCGACAAAGATCAGGTTGCGTATCAAACCGATCTCAGGTCCCAAGGGCAGCCAGTGCTCGGTTAGAAAGAATACCACTACGGCAACTGCTGCCAAATTGCCCACTTTGGGGAGTCGTTCGGCAATGGACTTGGGGAGCGTCAGTGCAATCAGATTGTATCCCCCGCCAAGCATTATCGCTCCCCCTATCCACCAGGAATAGGAGTATCCTAAACCGAGCCCGACGAGAAAGGTCACAGCGTTTACTATGCCGCGAGTCCTGGCACTGAGAGGCTTTCTCCTGAACAAGATGTGCGCGAGGGGAGGTATGACCACGAGCGCAACTATCAGGGACGCGGCCAGCGCGTAGGTCTTGGTGAAGGCAACGGGCTTGAAAAGCTTGCCTTCCGCGCCGGACAGAGCAAAGACGGGCAGGAATGATATGATCGTGATGGCAACCGCAGTCAGGACCGCTTCACCTACTTCCGACGTCGCTTTATGTACGACCTCCAGGCGGCTTTCTTCCGGTTTTGACTCTTTCAGGTGACGCAAGATGTTCTCGTTGAGGACGATTCCCATGTCCACCATTGTCCCGATGGCAATGGCTATACCGGAGAGGGCCATAATATTGGCCTCAACTCCGGTGTGCTTCATTCCAATAAACGTCATGAGAACGGCAAGTGGTAGTAGCCCGGAGATCAGGGCCGAACTTGTAAGGTGGTTCACCATGACGATCACGACTATGATCGTCACCAGGATTTCTTCCGAGAGCGCACGCTTGAGCGTGTCCAACGTTTCGTGGATGAGCTGGGTACGATCGTAAAAAGGTACGATCCGGACCTGAGAGGTAGTTCCGTCGGAGAGTATTTTCCATGGGAGACCGGGCGAGATCTCTTTGATCTTTTTCTTGACGTTCTTGATTACTTTCAAGGGGTTCTCGCCGAACCTCACGACCACGACACCTCCGACCGCCTCGGCCCCCTCCTTGTCGAGAGCACCCCGACGCAGAGCGGGTCCAAGCGACACGGTAGCTACGTCCTTGATGGTAATCGGAACATTGTCCTTAACCTTGACGACCGCTTTCTCTATATCCTTCACCGAGTGAACAAAGCCCAGCCCCCGGACGACGTATTCCGCACGATTCAGCTCTATGGTCCGGGCGCCCACGTCGACGTTGGATTTTCTGACAGCTCCGAAAATGTCCATCAGCGTGACCTTATTCGCCCGCATGGCATCCGGGTTGACATCTATCTGGTATTCCTTGACGTATCCTCCCACCGACGCCACCTCGCTCACACCTTCCGCAGCCTGGAGGTAGTACCGAACATACCAGTCCTGAACGGTCCTCAGCTCATCCAGTCCGAAACCATCCCCTTCCAGGGTGTACCAATAGATCTGGCCCAGAGCGGTGGCGTCCGGGCCGAGAAACGGCTGAACACCCTCGGGAAGTGTTCCGGCGGGCAGGGAGTTGAGTTTCTCGACAATCCTCGAGCGAGACCAGTAGAAATCAATGTCATCTCGGAAGACGACGTAGATCGATGAGAACCCGAAGTAGGAAAAGCTCCTGATGGTCTTGACCCCGGGGAGGCCCAACAGGGAGACGGTGAGAGGATAGGTGATCTGGTCTTCCACGTCCTGGGGAGATCTCCCTTGCCAATTGGTGAAGACGATCTGTTGGTTCTCCCCGATGTCCGGGATCGCGTCCACCGGGACCGGGCTCCTCGGCAGCCATGATATTTCCCAATCGAAGGGAGCCGTAGCCAGTCCGTAAAAAATGACACCAACAATAAATACGATTACGAGTAGCTTCTGTTCCAGAAAGAAGCGTGTCATCCTTGCAAAGAGGCCCTCTTCAACGCTGTCGCGTCTCATATCATTATTGCCGTTCTGGTCGGACATGGTGAGCCTCCTTTAAGGCTTCGAACCCGAGCCATGAGCTTTGTCCTCTTTCATGGACTGAGAGCCCACTTCCGCCTTGCCGTGGCTTGCATTAGCCGCTTTTGTCGACCCGGATTCATTTCTCCGGTGCGCACCTGTTGAATTGGCGTGAGACGACCCGTGCCCAATGGAATTTTGCCGAGAAAGATGCGATTCGTCCGGGGGAATTTTGGCCACCAACTCCCCGCACTTAGGCATTTTGGTTCCAAGGTACGGGTTGACAAAACCCTTCTTCCCCTCAATCCAGTATGCCCCCTGATTATCGAACACGGTTGGGCATCGATAGAGGTAAACCGGAGTCTCCAGAACATTTCGAAATCCCACGGCAACCGTAGCCAAGCTTTCCGAAAGTCCCCGAAATGCCTTGCGTTGGGTTTGGAGATCAGGGCTGTGCGAAAGTCCTTCCAGACTCCCAATCATTGTCTTTGATAGTCGGTTCCAAAACCGGCGAGCTCCCCCGTCCAGCGGCGCTGGATCAACGTCTTTCAGAACTTTGGTTAATTTCGCCGCACGTTCCTTTGCACGGCTAGCATGTTCTGAGGCCAGAGCTTCTTTGAGCTTGGAATATGAGGCGAAGACGCGGGTCAGTGTTTTCCCGAACATCGGGGACGCTGCCAGGGCTTCTTCGCGAAAGGCCTGCTCTACCTGACCCACGGAAAGACGCGGAGGCGGGGCCTCTTCAGGATTCATCATGCTGGCCTTTGCGAGTATCTGTGAGGCGCTGTCTATCTTGAAGTTGCCCTTGGTTACGACTTTTTCACCCCCTCTCAGACCGCTGAAGACTACATATTTATCGCCCGCCCTGGGGCCGAGAACCACCTCTCTCGGTTCGTACGTGGGCATCGGTCGGTCAGGGACCTCAACGTAGACAAGTGAGCGCTCGCCTGTGTAAAGTACGGATGTCGCCGGAATCACCAGAGGCAGCGTCGGATTCTTGTCCGGTGCATAACCATATGACTCGGCCGTTCTGAGGGGCATGGCTGTGGTGGGACAAATCCCTGGCTTAGCATAGACTTGCCTGGGATCGATCGGGCATATGTACTTTCCAGTCCATTCAGAACGGATAACCCTGCCTTTGTCATCAACCTCCGCCTCTATCTCCGCGGTGACAAACATGTGAGGCTTGAGGCTCAAATTGGGATTGTCAGCCTCCACACGCACTTTCACCGCTCGAGTCGCCATGTCCAGGACAGGATCTATGAAAGTAACCTGCCCTCGGAACGTCCGTCCCGGGAGGGCCGGAGTGGTGAAGGTAACGTCCTGACCGTATCGTATCCATGGAAGATCGGTCTCGTAGGCGTCCAGTTTTACCCAAACCTTTGACAGATCGGCGATCTCGTACATCACGGTGCCTTCTTTGACAAAATCGCCGAGGTTAACGTTCTTTTTCATCACGATCCCGTTTATGGGGGCCGTCAAAGTGATATAGAGGTCCGGCTTCTTTTCCCGTCTGATCTTCTTGATCTGATCGTCAGTGAGACCGAACTGCTTGAGTTTTTCTTCAGCTCCTTTGACGACCGACTCATCGAACTCAGGGCTCCGAATCGTCTCAAACAGTTCGATCTGAGTGGTGATGAGAGTCCGACTCCAGAGTGTTACCACCGGGTCACCTTTGTGGACGGTCAATCCCGTGAAATCCACAAACACCTTGTCGATACGACCGTCCACCCGAGATGTGAGAGACGCGAGCCTGGTCTCATCGTGGAAGACCATCCCATTCATTCGCAAACGGACGTAGGCTCTGTCTCGCTTGACCTCTTCAGTTTCCACTTCAGCCAATTTCTTGGCCGCTTGAGACATCATGAGACGATTAGCCGTTTTCTGCGGGAGCCTCGCGGTCTCATTGGCCGAATGATCTTTACGAACTGATATACTCTGATGAGGTTTCTTGTGCTCGGCTTGCCGGTGCTCGGGGGATAGGAGCAGCGCCGCATAGTAGCCTGACGCAAACACCGCCAGTATCAGGACTATGCCCGCTACCCACAGCCCGTACCGTGTGGTCTTCTGATTTGAGGTCTTCGCGGCCATGACGATCACTCCTCTCGATCAGCCGGATGCCCTCGGTAATACAATTCCTGGGCAACCAACCATGCATGAGTAGGACTCCACAGGGGGAGTCCGCTCAATCATGATAGAATGAATCAAGAAAGAAGAGAACACTTGATTTGGACGAGCGATTCGCCGCCAAGTGGTGGGGGGTGACCTCGTTCCGAGTGGGAAAAGCGGGAAGACGGAAACACAGCGGCTGATTCGAATCCGTGGGAGGTGATCGGCACCATGTGCATCGCAATCTCGGTCATCGGTGAGGTTGAAACCGTCAGCGCGCGGTCAGTCCGATCACCGCAATGGCCGGCAAAGTAGCATCTGCTCCTGGAGAACTCCGTATGGGATAATGTCCCGAAAGGAGATACCGCAGAGACATACGGGCCGGAGGACATCACTCTGCAGCCTACGCAACAGTCGTCAGCCCACCAACACGGCAGTCCGCTTCCGAGAAACGCGGAAATCGTGATAGCGAAGATGAATCCTGCTGTTGACCGTTGAAAGGGCATTCTCGTTTCTCTCCTACAGTCTTCGTACAACAATGTGTCAGTCGGAAGAAAAGTCAAGAGCGGGCAAACTCCTATCCTTTCACGAGCACAATCAGGGGTTGCTGTCCCCGCCTCGTGATGCCAACGCGCCTTGAAATTCATTTGCCACACCAGAGTAAAGATCCACGTGCTATGCACGTGGATCTTTACTCTGGTGTGGCATTCCTCTGGGGAGGATAAACGTGCAGGCTTCGGAGTATCCGCACCTTTCTTCGCGTATCCTGATATCAGGTCTGTGAAACAGGGTCTCGCGTGGCAACACTCTCTCTCACTATCAGATCCAGCCGCTCAGCCATGAGTCTTCCCGTTACCTCGGGAGAGAAGTCCCTACGTATCTCCTCCCTGGCCCGCCCTCCGATCTCCTGTCGCAATAATTCGTCACTCAGGACCCGTTGCATAAGCTCCGCGGCGTGGTCAAGGTCGGGTGTGGCCCACTCCGAGCCTCTTGGATAGGGAACCATATCGTTTTCCAGCCGAGCCATAGTGTACCTGACCGGGAGTGAATTGCCTTCGTGCATGAAATCCATGTTACCGGAGTACCCGGTGGCGATGACGGGCTTACCCATGTACATTGCCTCGGCAAGAGGAAGTCCGAAGCCCTCGGAGCGATGGAGTGAGACGAAACAGTCACAGCACTTGATGAGCCCGTTGAGAACCAACCGATCCAGGTAACCTTCCATCAGGATAAGGGATGGATTGAGGCTGCGGAATCGCTCGATATGTGCGCTCACATCTGGTCGAACGGCCATGTTAGCTGTTTTGAGCACGAAAAAGACGTCCGCCGGGGTACGCCCGACCGCGCGAGAGTAGGCCTCAATGGCTCCGATGGGGTTTTTCCTCTCCGGAAGGCTCCTGAAATCAACAATGCCCAGGAACAGGAAGGCATTTTCAGGGAGCCCCAGGGATTTTCGGGTGACGCTCTCAGGGATCTCTGGGGCGACATTGTGCGGCACCCGCACCACCGGCATGTCCGTATGGCGGGCAATCATGTTCCGACTGAACGTCGTGGGGGTCCAAATCTCGTGGACAACGTCAAAGGCACGATTCCACTGTCGCGGCCATCTCGTGACTTCCCATACCCAATATCCAATATTGTATTTCCCATCCAAACGACCCAAAAGCTGCGGCAACTGACCCAGCAACCCGTCCGGATTCAGGTGAAAGAGGTTAATCTCGGATCCCTCCAAGGGCCCGTCGGCCATCTCCAGGGGCTCAGCACACGGGACCCCCAAGGACGACGGAACATCAGATAGGCTCGTACGGATGCCGACTTTCGCAAAGCCCCTGATGGAAGAACGCGCTGATTCTCCCAGTCCCGTCTCGGCTCTCAGGTACCCCATGATGTGAATTGTAGAGACATCCTTTACGTGGGGGTTGTCAGTCCCAACATGTGAAGCCGCGACTCCCAGAATCGCATAGCGAATTCTGGACCTCAGAGCCGGACGGAACATCAAACGTGCGAATGCAAAGCACATGCGAGCGATCAACACGGCCGGACCGCGGTACTGGGGCATGGATGATTCCGAAAGGCCATCGCTGCGGCCATACCTGTCGATGAATAAGACCAGTTTTCGGAAGCCTGCCCCCATGTTTCAGTTCATCTCCCTGACACCAACGCCGGCGTATCGATGGCCTGGTTGTCATGATGGAGCCTGCGGACGAGGTCCGCAGCGCACTTCCCAGAGGCAGGCGCTGCTGAGTCCCGGCTCACCATGGTTAGGGTCATCTCCTTCACCGTCAGATCGGATACGGGAAGGAAATGGATCCTGAACTCCCACGTGTCGGTAATTGACCTCACCTCAAACCGGATAGCTATCGAGAACTCATCGTTGCTGACGTCCGACCTTCGGATTTCCCTCTTCCTGGGAACAACTTTCCCCATATCCCGACAGATGTCGGCCACAGCCAGAACTTCCCTCCCCTGATCGATGTTGCGGGCATTCCCTCGTATCCCGAGCACGTAAGTGCCCCTGAGGAGCAGCGCGTATGGGCCATAGATCACTGTGCCCGGCTTACCTCCGGCGCTACGGCACACCGCCAAAGTATCTTCGGCGTCTGTGGAGCACTCCTTTGCGATGCGGAAACTATCTTTCTGAAGCCGGACCGGTACATTAAGGTTCGGGCAGTTCCTAAGTTCGTACACTGAAATGTTGTCAAGCTGCTGAGATTTGACTCGTTTGCACAGCGGAAAGAGCCGTGCCAGTAGGGCCTCTGCTTGGTCGTCATCGAAGGCCGCTCCGATCCGATAGGCCTCCTCCGACTCCCGCATCCAAAGGTGAAGCGTGTCCCGACTCCTATGGCTGATGCCCCAGATTCGTTTGGAGTTGCCGTGTTCGTAAAGTGTCCAGTTAACGTGAAAGACCGTCGGCCAGACCTTCCAGTAGTCGCCTGCAAAATGAGAACAACGAGCCTCGATCACGTCTTGAGTATACCCGCCCCATTTCTCGTTCAGTACTTCTCGCATTTCCACCACGGACGGGAGACCAAATCTGAAAAGGGTTACCAGAACCAGACCTGCCAAAGCGGCCATGTTGGCCCACCCGATCCCGAGCCGACGGCCTTCATCAAGAAGCATAGTCAGCCCGACACCGACTATTAAGGTAATGACCAGCACGAGGCTTGCAGTCATGTACCTGGCAGCGCTGCCGTTCTCCTTCACATGCGCCAGGCTGCCCATTATCAAGAGTTCGCATGCCACAGCCGCCAGAATGGCCGCGGATGCGTTCAGAGCCAACGCCAATGTCCCGGCACGTCTTCGCAATAAATAGGAACAGAGTCCAATGACCAGCCATAACAAGAGAAGAGACGCGGTCCTCCAACTAGGAAAAACCGCTTGACTGAAATTTCCAAACAGTCTCCACCAGCCGTCTGGCCACTCGCGGTAAGGCAGAGGAGGATAGTCGAGATGGTGAACACTTAACCTTGTAGCCACGTACGAACAGAGAAATCCCGCTGTAAGAATGGCAATCATCTGGAAAGAGCGGGAGCCGAAGACCTCGCGGACGGCCTCGTAAGCAAGGTCCCTCCGCCGAGGCCCATGTACGACTTCCCTGAGTCTCCGATAGACTGCGGTGAACTGGGGGCTGAGCCACGTTAGAAATACGATCGGGACGAGCGTGAGAAAAGGGCTCGGAGAGACCCACGAGCCCAGAAGTACAAAAGCCGATCCGACCGCCGTTGAAGCGACCCGCGTGGCGCGGGTCCTCCTCGCGTCATCTTCGATCAGACAGAGCCCGACGCAGCAGAGCGCGAAGGCAGGACCATAAGGCTGAGCAATCAGGTAGGATACCAGTTGGCTATTGGGATAGAGCCAGACAAAGCTGGCCCCACTTGCGGCCCCGATGGCAGGCCAGTAATCGCGTGCATAGACCAGGCGGGCGATCAGGAAAAAGGCCGCTATCCCAAAAAAGCTGTTCATCAGGCTCTGTGCAGCGAGGTTCACAAATGGATTGTGAAAGGGTGTTGCGAGAAGAGGAACCAACATTCCAAAGCGATTTGAACCCCAGTAGAAGGGACTCCAGAGCTGTGTGCTTACCAGGACCGGCACGATCACGTCCGCGTTCCCATACCTATGAAGAGAACTGAAGGTAACACACGCGCAACACAGAGCCGTCACGGCAATCACAAATGCGGTGGTCCGCAGGTGAGTCGTCGCTCCCGGGGACAAAGACTCCCCAACCCTCGTCATCTCGGATTGCATGCCTGTCTGCGGACCCTCCTTTTCTTCTGCCACAGAACTCGACCGGGAGTTGTGGTTTCTTTCAATTAGCCGGCACCGTGCTACTGTCAATACCGGACCGATACCTCAGCCGGACTATCCGTCCGTAGAAATCGAGGACGCGATCAACCGGCCGCTGCGGGAGTTCACGTTCTCACTTTCCGAAGCCGCCAAGCAGATCCTCAAGTCGGGAATGGTCAGCCCTAATCTTCTGCCGACCGACTGTACCACGCAACGGTCGTGAACCAGCAAGTACGGCGTGTTCTCCAGGCAGAATCTCTCCGCCTGCACGTTCTTCCCTCGATCGTTTGATACGTGCTGATCGCTCCTTTTCGCTGTATTGCCACGATGCGGTTTCCGAAATCGAGAGCATGGACAGCACATTCACAAAACGTTGCTCGATCAGTGACGCAACTCCCTCCAATCCGTTGATAGCCCACTGGAAGATGTGAATTTGCTGTCGCTCGCTTAGACGGACCGCCTCTTCATACATTGCACGGGACTGTTCCCAGAGGCCTTCGGGAATGTGGGGAAGCCAAAGGGGTGGAGGCTTTTTCGGGCCGGATGGAACGACATGATGAACCCAGATGCCCTCTTCAAAGTCTACCCTGATCTCATGAGAGCCAAGGGTTACCGCATGCACATTGTGCCCCAACGCGGCGGCTGCAAATGCCAGTTCACGATCGAAAGCAGTCCCGGAATCCCGTTCAGGGGAATCGAAGAGGCCGTTGATGATACAAAGCGAGATCTTTTCCTTCGGAGCCATGAGAGTCCCGAACGGTTTGTAAGGAGAGGAGTATTCCGTGATCTTCTCAGGCCTTAGCAGCTTTCTCTCTCGGAAGAGTCCCCCCCGCAGCCCTTCGAATAGGGCTTGTTCGGCATAGGAGGAGAACCTTTTGACGTCCTCCTCAGTGAGGATGCCTCTCTTACAGTCATTGTCAATGCATTTCCGATGCTCTTCAGCAAAATCGAGTGAGTCGACGAGCACTTTTTCCAGAGGGTCGTCTTTGGAGTGCTGAGGGAACTTGAGCCCAAAGTAGGCATGATTCTTAATTAGTGCGAATCTGTCAAAGAGGCCTCTCTGCTCGTTTCGATAATGGAGGCTCGGGGCGTGCTTGTGGTGCATGAACGCATCCGGGACATACCTTATGGCGTATCCGGCATCCACGATCCGTGCACGGAGGTCCGTTTCCACTGACGTGGCAAAACTGGGGTACAAGTCGAAATAGGATAGACCATAGTAACGCTTTTGCTGCTGTGCGAACCAACTCACATCCAACTTGAAGGGCGTGTTCAGTCGTATCGCGAGGCTCATTCCCGCCGCATACTGAAACATCTGGTTGCCCAGTCCTCCCATAATGTGGAGTATTATCAAGGATGCACTCCAACAGCCATCTAGAAGTATTTCCCGCTGGTGGGACCCTTGGCGCGTGCTCTTGCCGACAACCGCGGCCGTGGGCGGTCCTCCGAAAGAGCCGATCCTAACCGTTTCCTGCCATCACGACCTTTTTGGCCCTGCCAGGCGACCGCAAAGAGCGCTGCAAAGTCTTGCTGGCACTCACGTGAACGGTTCCCTGTCCATAAACTACACTTGGGTTTGATTATGCAGCCTTCTTTCCCCTATGCGGTTTCACATTATCGGTGATTTCGCTGAGCATGTCAAAGACAATGGGCTTGTTCAGATGTAGCGCTGCATCAGGAGACAGCAGTGTTTCGGCAGGTCGGCGCCGCCCATAGAAGCTGCGCCGTCACAAGGATCGGGACAGTGGTTCTCGAAGTTCCTGTAATCAAAAGCAAGAAAGCGATGGGGGCGGTATGAATCGGCGAGAGTGCAAAATGGCACGCCGGCTCGCCGAGGGCTTCAAAGCAGACACTTCTCTCCTTTTTCTCAATCAGTTGGTCCGATATTAGGGCAGCACAAAGATCCACATGATTACGGATAGCGTCCGCTATCCCAAGGCGCCTAAGGTTCGCAAGTGGCTGAAAAAAGCAACGTTGCTCATTGAACTGCACTTCCTGCGTGCCCGTTCCCCGAATGGCAACGCCGTTGAATATGGCCGGCGAAAGACCAACCAGATGGTTGTCCACTACAACTTCTATGTCGACTAGAGCACCTTAGCGAGAATCCAATGCGTCGATTCAACCCCGGATTATTCCGCGGCTAGACAAGAAAAAGTATGTTCTTGCGGTCAACCATTTGATATGGTCAGGAAAATGAACTGGCGCTAAGGGTAATCGGATGCACGAAAGTGGTGAAGAGCCAAAAGAAACAATTCGCCCACAATTTGACCGTTCCATCATGATAGATTTTCAAGGGGCCAAGATCGCCTCGGACACAGGTTTTCTCTTGCTGAGGGAGATAGACGAGCGTTTCGGCATCTTGGGTGCGATGGGGACTGCCTGGGGGCGAAGCTCAGACCGGGCAACGTTCACTTGGCCGACGGCATTCTGGAATTTCTCGATCCGATTGTGCGGCGGTATCGCTCACGGTTCGTTCTCTTCTGGCTACGGGGCGACGCGGCCTTTGCCGATCCAGCGGTGTACGAGTATTGCGAAGGAGAACGCGTCACGTACCTCATCAGGCTCCCCGCCAATGCGGTCCTGAACAGGCTGCTCGACCCGTACCTGACCCGCCCCGTGGGGCGGCCTCCCCAGAGCGGGATTCAGATCAGGCTGGTTGATCTGCGGTACCGGCCACAGACATGGGACAAAGAGCGCAGAGCGGTCGCCAAGATCGAGTGGGCCGACGGGGAACTCTTCCCACGGATCGGATTCATCGTGACCACTTCCAAGCTCCCTGCCGGGAAAGTGGTCAAGGTGTACGACGGGCGGGGAGACGTTGAGAACCGGATCAAAGAGGGGAAGGACACGCTGCGCTGGGACAAGACGAGTTGCCGCCGGTTCGCGGCCAATCAGGCCCGCTTGCTCATGGGAGTGCCGGCGTACAACCTCCTGCACATCCTTCGGCAATTCTACCTTTCGGGAGAGGCGGTCAAACGATCAATCGAGTGGTTCATCAAGCGTCTGATCAAGGTCGGAGCGAAAGTCGGGTATCACAGTCCGAATTGGCAGGTTCACGTGGCTTCTGCGTTTCCTTTGGCTCGACATTACCAAGCTGTGTTCCAGTAATGACCAGGCTGGAAAAACGTTTGACGGAGTGGCTGAGGATGAAGTACGCTCGGAACAAGGAGAAAAGGGCTGTTTTCATCAACTTGACGACGATTTTGCCTGCCTCTTGCCTCTTGAGGGACCATTCGGGGTCTTTTCGGGTCCCACGAGGACTGTGGAGCGACCGGATTCTGAGTCAAACGCCCCGAAATGGCAAGACCGCGGCATAATTGCAGACAATATCACCAAAGGGGGGGAAAAGCGACAAGCCATTCTTTCAAATCCATCTTACTCAATAGCACGGATGGCCGAGTAAACAACTTGACCGGCCGAATCCCGTATCTCGAAGATCACGTGCGCATGCCTGCTGTAGTCCACCGTCGCCCATCTGAGATTAAGGAGGACTTTCAACCAAGGACGATAGACAAAGAACGCTCGATCGGCCAGTCGCAACAACCAGCCGCCTAACACGGAGACTACCTGCACGGGACCGCTGGTTCGGAGGTAGGTGGCATCGCGGAGATCTCTCCGCACGGGCAGTTCGCGTTGGAACACATGAACCGCGGCGAAAAAAAGCCCCAAGAATAGGCCGAACGAAGCAATCAAAAAGGAGAATGGTTCGTGCCTGGTTGGAGTCGATACGGCTAAAGGAATGCCTTCTGCCAAGACCAAGAAGAACACTAGGCCGCAAGCGATTATGATCGCTGTTGTGCGCCGCCATCGCGCCCGCTGGCGCACCAACGCGAAAGATACGTCCTGGGTGATGGGCAATTCCGCTGTTGGAGACTGTGGCGGCGGTGATTTGGGGGTTGCCTCGGCCGGGGCTGCTACGGGTTCCTCCTGTCTGATGCCCTTGCCGTATGATCTAAGTTTCCAGCCTCCGGCGATCAGCCCGCCAGCAAATATGAAACCCCAGAATAAATTCTTGCCCCCGCCAAGCAGTGCTAGTGCAAGTAAGATCTCAAAGGCAATTCCGACGATCATTAGAACCAAGCCTAAGATTCGCATGGTTGCCTTCCTCCTGTGAAGGAAAACCGACGTCCCCATCCCTGGATAATGGGGCTGCAAGCTGAGAACCACTCAATAAGGTTTTTGTCACTAATTATCGATCCTATCATACCAATACTAAAATCGTCAACCGGTTTCCCCATCCGTGCTTCTCGACCTGATACCACTCAACTGGTATCAAGCAAACCCGGCCTCGTTGACAACCCCAGTCGTCCGAAATGTCAGGCTCTGATTACTTCGGCAGGGAATACCAGACGCGTGTTTCGCCGTTGGCGAGCTCCGCTCCAACACTCCCATCGTGCGCTTCGATCAATTCCTTGACGATGGCCAAGCCGATTCCCGCGCCACCGTGTTCACGGGACCGCGATTTCTCGCCACGATAGAAACGTTCAAAGATGAACGGAACGTCCTCTTCGGACAGGTCGCCACCGGAATTGGCGAACATGACCTTGACTGCTCCATCTGTCTGTTCAATGGAAATCCGGAGGATCCCCCCGCTGTCGGTGTACTGGACCGCGTTGTGAATCAGATTATTCATCACCTGCGTTAGCTTCCCGGGGTCAGCCCGCAACGGAATATCACCCTCACCATAGCGGCGTTCTACAGTAACGTGTTTGGCCTGCAATTGTGTTCGAAACGTTTCCAGCACCTGGTCTATCACTTCCGCAACGCGGATATCCGCCTTGTGCAGATCAGCCCTCGCTGCATCCGCTTTGGATAGCCGAAGAATACTCTCCACCAGATCCGCGAGCCGCAACGCCTCCTCCAAAAGCAGTTCAAACGTTTCCCGAGAGGCAGGCACGACTCCGTCCAGCAAGGCTTCCAGATATCCCTGAATGTTTGTGAGAGGCGTGCGGAGTTCATGGGCCACACTGATCAACATGTTTTTCCTCAGATTTTCGACCGCGTTGAGACTCTCGGCCATATGGTTGAATGCTTCAGCCAACCGGCCCACTTCATCGTGAGAACGTATCGGTACCCTGCTGGAATAATCGCCCGAAGCCAGCCGAACCGTTATGTCGGCCATGCGGGTGAGAGGGCCCAGTACTCTTCTTGTCAGAATGAAGCTCAGCATAACGGCTAGAAAAACCGCTGCCAGGCTAGCCCATATGAGGTATCTGTGTACCGAATCGACAAACATCCGATGGCTGGAAACAGGAGAAATGTTATAATGTTTCATCAGAGTGACAAAGTAATTTGCCGAGAGGAAGTCGACGGCAAGCCAGACTATAAACATCACAAAACCGATAACCAGAACGTTGATCCCGAGGAGCTTCCAGAGGAGGCTCTGTTTCATTGTTCTATCCTCCTTCCGACAGTTCGGTGTCCTCGGAGAACTGATATCCCACGCCTCTGACCGTCAACACGTATCGAGGATTGGATGGATCAATCTCGATTTTTTGTCTGAGTTTGCCAACGTGAACGTCCACGACCCGGTCTACCACCGTTACTTCGTCCATCGGATAAAGCCGCGAAAGGAGTTCGTCACGCGTAAACACTTTTCCGGGCGCTGACATGAGGCTTTTTAATATGGTGAATTCGTGAGGCGTCAGGACAACCCGTCGGCCTTTCACAGTCACCTTTCGCTTTTCTGTGTCCAGGACCAGGTCTCCAAGAGAAAATACTCCAACGCGGGGGGAACGTTCCGATCGAACCCTTCTCAGAATCGCCTTCACGCGTGCAACCAATTCCAAGGGACTGAACGGCTTAACGACATAATCATCCGCTCCCAGGGTTAGACCTGACACCCGGTCAATTTCCTCCTCTCTGGCACTGAGCATTAAGATGGGAACATCCGACGTTTGTCTAAGTTGCCTGCACACTTCCCAACCGTCCACGAGGGGAAGCATCAGATCAAGTATGACAAACATGGGTCGGTGAAGTCTCGCCAGCTCCAGGGCCTGCTCCCCGTCGTGGGCAATAACCGTCCGGAATCCTTCTTTTTCCAGGTACAGGGCCACGAGTGATGCCGTTTTGTTATCGTCCTCAACTATGAGAATTGGCTGCATGGGTCAGTCTCGACCTTTCTCCTCATTTCAGCGTGAGATTCCTCAAACCCTGCACATGCATGGTTGCATAAACACTCGGTCCGGCGGACGACGTGGCAAGTATTTCACAGCTTGTCGTCAGGATGAGAGCACTTGCTTGCAAGCGGATCTGGTTTCGTCATGAATCGCAATGCGAGTCTCACGAGCCTCATGCTCTCTGTATGCCAGTCCAGCAGATCCGCAAAAGTCTTGTACGCTGGAAGTTACGAGCGCGAGGTCCGGCCCACACGGTCTCAGACTGAGTGGTGACAGCATTCACCTTTGTGAACTTTCTTGTATCACCAAATATGTGCGCATGCAATATTTCAGAGACGCAAGGAGAAAAGAATGGCCGGCTGCCGATTTCGTTCCAGGATATTCTTCGCCGGTCTTCCTTTGCGAGGGATTGTCACGCGGTTGATGCGATCTTTCATCAAAGCGGTCCTGCCACACTGTAGGCAGACATGATCAGGAGTGTGTCCTAACAGAGTTCCATGCGGTCCGATCTCTCCAGTACCTGGTGTCCCGGGCAACGCTCTCACGCGCGCTTTCGTGCGAAAGGTCGTTGCGTAACAGCAGATCTCTTCCTGTTCGACGGTACGGCATAAACGTTTCCGGCGGGTACTTTCTGTAGAGAGTGTCATCTGAACGCGCATCCATCTGTCTTCTTTGTCCAGAGTGCATATCGAGGGTGGCGGGTTCGACAGGCGTCTGTCTCTCTCAATTGCTGTCCAGGGGGGCAAGCAATGTCCTGGGAGGTTCGAACTTTACCAAACCTTTATACTTGCTTTAATCATCCTTTACATACGATGCGTACACTCAAGTGCAAGGACGGACCGACCGCTGCCTAAGCAGGGTGGCCGTCGCCGGAAGAGATCCCGGTGAAGACTTTCTCGAGAGGTGTTTCATGGGCATGCGTTTCAAGGCATCCGACATTATTCCCACGGCCCTGCTGGTCATCGTGGCCTGCGCGTTCCTGCTGAGCGGTCAAGTCCTGGCAGGAAGTGACGACATGTCGGGAAAGGGCGATATGTCCCAATCTTCCTCCCAAGAGAAGATGATGGACAAGAAAAAAGACATGGAAAAGACCGGCAAAACGATGACCGAGGGCTCCAAGAAGATGATGGATACCAAGAAAGGGATGGCGAAAGACGAAAAGATGAAGAAGCCAATGCAAACGACGAAGGATGAAACCAAGAAGATGTCGGACGACATGAACAAGACCAGCAAAAAGACGGACATGAAGAAAACAAAAGAGAAGATGATGGACGAAAAGGGCATGACGAAAACAAAGTAAGGGCGAATCAGCAGGTGACGGCTCACCTGGCCGAACCTCGCCGAGCAAACCAAACCAGCAGGGCCCGGAAATCCTTCCCTGGCTCTGCCGACCGGCCTGAAGACGGAGGAGAACGCGGCGTCTTGTCGGTCCGAGAGTGAGATAGCCTAGTCTAAGAAACCGCGATGAGACTGGGTGAGGCGTCCCGCTTCCCTCCTCTTTTCAGCTAGTCGCGTGACGCAAGCGGGACCTGTGACTTAAGAAAGGGAAGAAGAACCTGGGTGAAGACCGAGCCCTCAATGTCTTTGCATATTATGCCAAAATGATTACATTCCCCCAAGGAATGTGCGGAAGTCGAGGTTGGAACCATGAATACCCTACTACTGAAAAGCTTTTTCATAGGCGTTGTTCTCCTTGCTCTCCTGGGGACTCAGGCGGGGGCAAGGACAAACTACAAGAAAGCCACTTTTGCCGGTGGATGCTTCTGGTGCATGCAGCCACCTTTCCAGAAACTGAAGGGCGTTGTCAAGGTGCTCGCCGGTTACACGGCTGGAACGGGCCCCAATCCCACGTATGAGGATTACGCGAAAAAAGGGTATGTTGAGGCAGTGCAGATAACCTACGATCCATCCGTGGTGTCCTATTCCGACCTCCTTAAGCTCTTCTGGCGGCAAATAGATCCTACGGATCCCGGGGGACAATTCGTCGATCGGGGGCCGGAATACAGATCAGCCATTTTCTACCACGATGCTGAACAGAAGAGGTTGGCAGAGAGCTCAAAAAAAGCTCTCGCCGAATCCGGGAGGTTTGACAAGCCGATCGTAACTGAAGTAATCAAGGCCTCTCCGTTCTTTCAGGCGGAAGAGTATCACCAGAACTATTACAAGAAGCACCCGCTGCGGTACAAGTATTACCGGTATAGATCAGGCAGAGACCAATTTATTGAACGAATATGGGGGCATGCGATGAAGAGTGCTAAACCTGACAAGAAGGATGATCCGAAAAGATCCTTGAGCAAAGAAGAGCTGAAAAAGAAGCTGGCTCCCCTGCAATATGAAGTGACTCAAGAAGGCGGCACGGAGCCCGCATTCCACAATGCGTACTGGAACAACAAGAGAGCTGGAATCTATGTGGATGTCGTTTCCGGAGAGCCGCTCTTCAGTTCACTCGATAAGTACGACTCCGGCACAGGATGGCCCAGCTTCACCAAGCCCCTTGAGCCGGACAATATCGTCGAACGACAGGACAGGAGTCTTTTCACAGTTCGGACGGAGGTTCGGAGCAAACACGCTGACTCTCATTTGGGCCACGTCTTCAAAGATGGCCCTCCACCCACAGGCCTGCGATACTGCTTAAATTCTGCGGCACTTCGTTTTGTGCCCAAGGAGGACCTGGAAAAAGAGGGGTACGGCCAGTACCTGAGCCTCTTCGCAGCAAAAGGCCGTTTAAGAGAGACCCCGTCTCACAATTGATAACGCTTCGTTGCAGAGCAGGCCATTGATCCCGTTGCAAGAAAATATGCAACTCTTGTCATCCCATTTGCTTTGAGGCTCCCGTCACATGACGGGAGATTGGTGCCCTGCCGCAGGTTGGCTGAGGGGTGATCGCATGGGTACGATCCGGTTGTGGAGAAGCGCCGTACCGCAAAGCAATGCAAGGACCTTAAGGGAGATGGTCGTTTCGCAGTGCTCCTCCTTCTTATACCAAGTTGCGTGCTGAGGGGTACCATTATGGGTTGCCTCGTGAACGGAGCTG